>DASZQB010000042.1:0-120631 GCA_035550135.1 Verrucomicrobiales bacterium | reverse complement strand
GCGTCCACCTCCGGCGCGGGGGCGGACTTTTTGGTTGGGCGGGATGAGTCAGGCATCCGCCTAAGGAACTCACATTATAGAAAGTACAACCACTAAAATGCGAAACCTGGAGAACCTGGCAATTAAGTGCGTCGGCCCTGGGATTCCGGACAGGCCGCGGAAATGGGGTTGCCGCGAGGGCGGAGAAAGGGCCAGAGTGAAGTCTATGAATTCCTCCGTTTCCCGCCGTCGATTTCTTGGAGCCGCCACTGCTGCCGCCGCGCCGCTGATATTGCCAGGACGTGTGCTTGGACTGGACGGGGCGACATCGCCCAGCAATAAGGTGCGGATGGCGGCGATTGGAGTGGGCGGCCAGGGGTATGGGGATATGGGGGCGCTGATCGGCGATGAGCGGGTGCAAATGGTGGCGGTGTGTGACGTGGACGCGGGGCACAGAACCAGGGCGATGCAGGCGGCGAAGTTGAAGGAGGGCGACACGTATAAGGACTACCGCGAGGTGCTGGCGCGGAAGGATGTGGATGCGGTGCTTTGCGCCACGCCGGATCACTGGCATGCGGTAATCGCCACCGCGGCTGCAGCGGCAGGCAAGGACTTGTATTCAGAGAAGCCGCTGGCTGCGAGCATTGGAGAGGGACGCGCGATTTGTGAGGCGGTGAAAAAATACAAACGGGTGCTGCAATGCGGCACCTGGCGGCGCTCCGGAATGAAAACCCGGCTGGCCTGTGAGTGGGCGCTGAACGGATATATCGGCGAGGTGAAGGAGATACTGGTGGGAGTGCCCGGGAAGTTTGCGATCAGCGGCGGATACACGGGAATGGAACCGGAGCAGCCGGTGCCGTCTTCGCTGGATTATGAACTGTGGCAGGGACCTGCGCCGGCGGCGCCCTACACGGCGGGACGCGTGCATTTCAACTTCCGCTGGGTGAACGATTATGCACCGGGTTACATCACGGACTGGGGCGCGCACTTTCTCGACGTGGCGCAGTGGGGATCGGACCGGGATGAGACGTCGCCCACGGAAATCAGCGCGACTGAAGTGAAGCGCCGGGAGAAAGGGTATTATGATGCGCCGGAAAGTTTCCGCGTCGAGTATCACTATACGAAGGGACCGCGCGTGGTGATGTACAGCACCACGAACGCGAAGGAATACGGCGTAAAATTCGCGGGCTCGGAAGGATGGGTCTTCACGGAAGCCGAGCGGCTGGAACAAAGTTCGGACAAACTGCGGTCCGTGAAGTTCAAGGACTCGGACAAACGGCTGTTTGTTTCTAACAACCATTTCCGGAATTTCATCGATGCGGTGATTTCGCGCGGTCGCACGGCGGCATCGGCGGACATTGCGCACCGGGCGGCGACGATGTGCCACCTGGGCACGATCTCCGCGGCACTGGGCAGACCGGTGAAGTACGATCCGGTGGCGGAGGCGTTTCCGGACGACAAGGAGGCGTCAGCGATGCACACGCGTAAGCTGCGCGGGGATTGGAAACTGACGGCGTAATCCGGGGTTCGGTTTACAACGTCTTTACAGAAAAGTTGGTCAAAGCGGGGTTGGCTAGAAGCCTCCTTTCCCCCATGTTTTGACCATCATGAAACGCACTGTTTTTCTGTCCCTGCTGGCGTTCGTCAGTCCTTTGTGTGCGGCCCCGATCGATGATGCGGCGGCGCTGCTGCAATCCAAAAAATACCCCGAGGCCGCCGCGGCGTTTGCTGCGCTGCCGGCGGACGCGGGAGAGAGGGGTTATGCGCCCTATCTCCATGCGCTGAGTTTGCATCTGGCGGGCAAGTCTGAAGAGGCGATGAAGGCTGCGGAAGGCGTGTCCGCGGATTCGCCGTGGGGAACGAAGGCGAAGTTCCTGAAGTGCGTCATCCTGACAAAAGAGAAAAAGCACCGCGAGGCGGAGGCGATTTATGCGGCAGAGGCGGCGCGGGCGTTTTCCCAGCCGCGGCGGGATGCGCTGGTGAAGACGCTGCTCGAGTTTGCGGAGGAGGCGGCGAATCCGGCGGCAGGCGAAGTGACGCCGCCGCAACCGGACTGGAAGAAAGCGGCGGCGCTCTGCGAGAAGGTGCTCGATATGCCAATCACGGCGGAACTGCGGGGGGAGGTGCTGTTCCGGAAGGCGATGCTGCATCACAAAGCGAAGGATTACAAAGCGGCGGAGGGAACGTTCAATGCCTGGCTGCTGCTGTTCGATCCGGCGTGGACGCTGCCGCTGGAGCGGGGGAAGAAAAATGAGCAGGCGAAACTCACAGGAAAGCCGCGGGCGGAGGCGCGGCTGCACCTTGCGGAAAATCTGCTGGCGCTGGGACGTGCAACGGATGCGCTGGCGGTGGCGGATGATCTTTCGGTAATGCTGAAGTCGCTGCCGGCGGATGCGCCTGACAAGTCGATGGCGGGGGATGCAGCCTGGCTGCGTGTGCGGACATTCGCTCCGCAGCCACAGCAGCAACAAGGCATCCAGCAGCAGCAGCGTGCGAACTTTAACAACAACCGGGACGCACAGCAAATGGAGCAGACTCTTCTGCCGCAGGCGGCGCAGGGAGATGTCGGGCCCAAGGGCGGTCCTTTTGAGCAGTTTGCGAATCTGGTGCCGTTTCCGGCGCAGCGCAGGGACCGGTTGTCGTCACCAAAGGATTACCTTAGCGAGCTTCGCGTGTTTTTGAAGGAGTATCCGGCGCACAAGTCTGCACCGGAGGCCGCGGCGGCTGTCGCTCAGGCTCTCGACAATGAGGGCAAAGATTCGGAAGCCGTGGCGGCGTGGGCGGACTTTATTGCGGCGAAGGATTTTAAGTTCGACCCTGCAGCTGAGGCGAACAGGAAGACTGATCCGGTAACGGGAATGACGCCTGCGGAGGCGCTCCTGCGCCGGCAGCAGACGGCGGCGTTTCGCATCGGGCAGATTCATGCGGAGAAGCGGCGGTATGCGGAGGCGATCGCGCAGTGGCAGAAATACATCACGGCTTATCCTAACGGGGCGGAGTGGCAGCAGGCGCAGAGCGGCATTGTGGATGCGGAGTTTCAGGCCGGGATCACGGCGGTGGCTGCGGGCGATGAGAAAAAGGCGCGGGAGGTATTCGACGGGTTTCTGACGCGCTATCCGCTGGATGCGCGGGCGCGGCAGATTCTGTTCATCTATGGACAGATGCGTTATGCGGCGGCGCAGCAGATGAAGGAAAAGAAAGCGGGGGCGGGGGAGACGAAGGCGGAGTTTCAGAAGGCGATCGATGAATGGACACGGCTGACGGGGAAGTATCCCGAGACCGAGGAGTCATCGCTGGCGCTCTACAACACGGGGCTTATTCTAACGGAAGAGCTGGGGCGGCTGGATGACGGGCTGGCGGTCTTCAAACGGCTGAAATGGGGCCAGTGGGCGGGACCGGCGAAAGAGCGGGCGACGCTGCTGGAGAGCAAGTCGCTGGCGGTGGCGGCGCCGCGGGTGTTCCGCAGCAACGAGACGCCGAACGTGGCGGTGAGCGTCCGGAATCTGCCGAAGCTGCGCGTGAGCCGTTATCCGCTGGATCTCGAGGCGTGGTTCCGCCGTCACTATTCTTTGGAGGGAATCGAGAAACTGGACGTGGATTTGATCGCGCCGGAAAAAACGTGGGAGGTGGAGGTGAAGGATTTTGCGCGTTATCGCGCGAATCAGCAGGATATTGAGGTTCCCTTTGCCGATGGCAAAACCGGCGCGTGCATCGTGCGGGTGGAGAGTGAGAACTGGCAGGCGATCACGCTGGTGCTGCGAAGTGATTTGGAATTGATCAGCGAAAGCACGCGGCGAGAGGTGCTGGCTTTTGTGCTGAATGCGCGCGAGAACAAACCGGCGGCGGGAGTGAACGTGCTGGTGAGCGACGGGAATGCGATCCTAACAACCGGTCAGACGGGCATGGACGGGACGTTCAAGACGGCGCTAACCGGGACGCCAGCGAATGCGCGGCTGTTCCTGATTTCGCCATCGGGCATGGCGGCGTCGCATTTGGATATGAGCAGTTTGAATGTGACCAAACAGCGGGAGACGGTGGCGTATGCGACGTTCGATCGCGAGGTCTATATCCCCGGGCAGACGGTGCACTATCATTTGCTGCGGAAGACCTTGAAGGAGGGCGTGATGACGCCGGCGGCGGCGCAGGAGTTTACGCTGAGAGTGCTTGATCCCGCGAGTCGGCTCATTACGGCGGGGCCTTCGAAATGGGAGGTCGGTGGTACGCTGGCGGGAACGTTTACCATTCCTGACAATGCGCCTGCGGGCAACTACAGCGTGCAATTACTGGGCAAGGACGAGAAGATTTTTCAGCGTGCTACCTTTCTTGTGGAGGAAAGGCCGGTGAAGAACGCGCCGGTGCTGACGGTAAAACTAACGCCCGGAACCGCGCTGCCGGGAGCGAAGATAAAGGTCGAAGTATCCGCTGAGTGGCCGTGGGGGGTGCCGGTGGCCAATGAACCGGTGGAGGTAAACCTGCCATTCGTGCCGGTGACCAGGCTGCGGACGGATGCGGAGGGGCGCGCGTCGTTTGAATTCACGGCGCAGATGCCTGCGGAACTGGAGCACGATTGCGGTTATGAGAGCGGGGTGTCGCTGCCGCGGCTGAAGGTGAGTGCAGAGGCTTCGTATGTGGTAGCCCGCAGGCCGTGGACGGCTTCGTTCCTAACAACACACAATGTGGTGGCGGCGAATGATCCCGCCACAGTGCGGATGAAGGTGCGTTCGTATGACGACAAGCCGGTCGCGCAGAAGCTGCACTTTTCGCTGATCAAGCTGACGTCGCTGCCGCCGAGCCGTGTGCTGGAGGGCGTGCCGTGGCTGAGCTTCGCGCAGCCGGCGCCTGCGGAAAGTGTGGTAGAGGAGTTTGATGAAACGAGCCGGCAGGACAACGGGATTGCAGAGCGCAAGCTGACGATCGCTGCGGGGGGCCACTACGTCCTGCGGGTGACCGGTGGTGAGAAGGAGTCCGCAGTGAAGGAGGAGCAGCGGTTTTATGTCAGTGCGGCGGAGGATGTGGCGGGGCTGCGGTTTTACAGTGGCACCACGGTGGTGAATGAAGGGGCAGAGGCGGTGCTGAGGCTGCATTCGTTGAAGAAGCATTCTCATGTGCTGATCACCGCTCATGCCGACAGTTTTCTGTCACAGCAGGTGATGCCGCTCACGGAGGGGTTCACGGAGATCAAGCTTCCGGTCACGGCCGCGCATGCGCCGAATTTCCGTGTGACTGCGGCGACGATGGACGGGCAACTGCTGCGGACGGCGAGCATTCCGCTGAATGTGCGCCAGGGTCTGCTGGTGACGTTTTCCATTGCGGAGGGGAGTATTACGCCGGGCGCGCCGGTGCCGTTGAAACTGAACATTACGGATCTGTCAGGCAAACCGGTGACGGACGCGCAGACGGTGATCGGCATGGAACGGCTGCACGATCCGCCGGATGCTGATCTGTTGGAGCGCGGCGAGCCGCAGGTGCGCGCTTTGTTCCGCACGCTCGCGCCGCGGGCGCTGCGAATGAGCCTGCACAGCACAGCGGCCCTGACATTTCCTGGCGTGAGCGCGCGGGTGACCCTGAGCGGCGGCAGCACGCGCGGGCAGGTGGAGTTCGTGCTCAATGATCAGGAGATGATGTGCCGCATTCAGGGGATTGAACTGGGCAACAACCGGTTCAACGGCACGATGGCGCTGCGGAATTCCATGTTCGAGGGAGACAACTATTTCCTGACAGGAAAGCTGCTCGCGAAAACGGGCGGGCCGTTTGTTTTTTCGAGCGGGGTGAAGACGCCACGTGATCCGCTGACGGGCACGCCGGGTCTTGCGCTGGAGATACCGGATGCGGATTCGGACGCACCGCCCGCAGATCCTTACCTGGAAACGGCTAGTGCCGCGGTGATCAGCGATAACAATCTGCTTAACAATTCGACTCAGTATCAGGCGCGAGAGGTGCAACAGGCTCCGGAGGAGAGTCAAAGTGCTGTGGGCGACTGTGACGTATGGGTGCCGGTGTATGATGCGGCACAGCCTGTGAAGGGCCCCGCGGAGGAGGGCGTATGGCGCGCAGTGGTAAGGGTGGTGGCGCCGGGGACGGGCGTGATGGAATCTTCAGCGCAGTTTCTGGTGAAGAAGCCATTGGCGGTGCGGGCGTGGCTGCCGCAGGCGCTGCAGCGAACGGATAAGGTGAGAGTTCCTGTCGAACTGAACAGTCGGGAGCGGATTGGAGGTGAAGTGACGGTTTCGCTGGACACCGCATGGTTTGATGCCGGGGCGCGAACGGCACTACGCCTTGACGGCCCGGCGCCCCTGAGGGCTCTGTTGCCGTTCAAAACGGAAATTCCAGCAGGTGCCAATGCTCGAACTCAACCTGTTACGGTAACTGCGAGGGCTCAGGCTTTTTCGGATGAACAAGCGGGAGAGGTTTTGTGGAGAACGCCGGTGATTCCGCAGTTTCGCTATTATTCGGTGATGGCAAAGGAGGGTGAAAATGCGCCGCTTATTATTCCTGCGGAAGCGGGGGCGGGGCGTGAGATCGAGTGGGGGTTGTTTGCCGATGGCCGGGGGATTGTGAGCAGTATTGCTGCGGCGGGAACGTCCGCTGATCCGGCGGGGCAACTGCTGGCGATAACAGCGGCGCTGCGAATGAAGGCGGGCGAGGAGGCTCCTCTGCGACGGGGGGGCGTGGCCTTGATCAGTACCCTGGCGCTTGCGGAAAAGGAAGGAGGATGGGCCTGGAGCGGACTGAATGTTACTCCGGATATCATTACCACTGCTTTGACATGGCATGCATTGACGGAAGCGAAGGCGGCGGGATTCGTTGTTAGCGACAAGCTCAAAGAGCGTGTGGAAAAATACATGGGGGGGGCGTGGACGGGCATTGCGGCGGATGATTACGAAAAGAAGGCGTGCGTGCTGCACACGATGGCGGCGGCAGGGAAAGCGGACTACGCGAACGCCGCGCCGCTGTTGCGCGCTAAGGATTCGCTAACACCTGCGGCCGCGTCGTGGCTGGCCGCAGCGCTCATTCGCATGGAGCGGACGGACGAGGCGGGGCAATTGCTCGATCTACTGGAGGCGAAGGCCGAGCGCAAGGAGGGCAGCGGGAAGCAGCCGATCGCGTCGTGGCCGGGCAGCATGCGCACAGTCCGGCTCGGCGAGCGTGAACAGGTGGCCTCGCTGGCATTGTGGTCGCTGGCGAAATTGCGCCGGGACAATCCGCTTACGGCGGCGGTTGCGAACTGGCTGCTTGAGTCCCGTGTGATGTGGCCGGACGGAGGATCGATGAGCCGCGGCCCTGCCGCGGTGGCATTTGCGGAATGGCACAGCGCCGATGGTGCGGCCGCGGAGGGAGCGCAAGCCTCCTTCAAAATGCCCGACACGAATCAACTGTCGGTGCGGGCGGGAGGCAGCGAATTCAGCAATCCGCTGCGGCAGCGTCCCAATGCAGGAGCGGAGCAAAAGGGAGCATTCGGAGAGATCAAGGGACTGCGTCCCATTCTCATCGCGCGGAGCGGCGCGTATGCTGCTCCTGAGAACGATCCGAAGCCGTGGGCGCATCCGCAGATTTCCAGCCGTCAGTATCTGCATGATACGCTGGTGGTGGATGACAAGCCGGTGGACGAAGTGGCCGGCACGAGCCCGGTGACCAAGGCGGAATGGGGCCAGCGCATCCGGGTGGAGGTGAAAATGAAAAGTGTCGAGGCGAACGTGGCCGGGCATCCGCAGTATCTTGTATGGGATGAGGCGCTGCCTGGCGGTTGCCGTTACGTGCCGGGTTCGGCGAAGGGGAATTTCAATAAGCTCGAAGAGTTGCCGGGATCGCTGCGTCTGACTTATGCGCCGGGCGTGGTGCAGAATCTCTCCTACGAAATGATCGCGCTGGTGGCGGGTGAGTTTACGGTGCCACCCTCCATTTTGCGGGATGCGTATGATTCATCGAAATACCGGCCCGGACCCGCAGGCGCGCTGACGATTCTGCCGCCGGGGGAAAAGTCAGCGGAACCCTATCAAATGAATGCCGCGGAGCACTATGTGCTGGCGAAGCGGACTTTTGCGGAAGGAAAGTACGATGAGGCTTTGAAACACCTTGATGCGCTGGCCTCCGGCAGAGACCTTGCGGGGGAAATGGAACGCGAGACGGCCAGAATGAGGCTGTGGATTTTGGCGGACCGGGAAGACGGTGATGCGAAGGCGATGATTGGCGCATTCGAATTGCTGACGGAGCGCTATCCGCAACTGGTGATTCCTTTTGATAAGCTGCTCAAGGTGGGCACGGCCTACCGCAAGCTGAATGAGTTCGAGCGCGCGGCGACAGTCTATCGCGCTGCTTTGGACGGCGCTTTCCTTGCGGATTCCAGCCTTGGTGCCACGCTTGAGGACCAGGGTGACTATGCAGGCGCGACCGATCTGCAGGAAAAACTCTGGAGAGAATATCCGGACAGCCGCGACGTGACGGATGCGCTGGTGGGCCTTGCCCAGGGACTCGCGGCCAAGGCGCCGGATGCGGAGAAACTGGCGGTGCGCCGCGGGCAAAAGAAGCTGGAGAAGAACGCGCTGCTGACGCGAAGTCGCGATTTGCTGCAGCGCTTTGTCACCGTGTATCCTGCCGACGACATGGCGGACGACGCGGCGTTCAGCATGGTCAATGTGTTCTTCTCACTGAAGGATTACGCCGGAGTGGTGAAGACGGCGACGGCGGGCTCGGAGCGGTATGCGAGCAGCACGTTCGCCGACAGCTTCCGTTACATGGCGGCGCTGGGGCACTTCTGGCAGGGGGCATTCGACAAGGCGCTGGCGGCGGCCGCTCCGGTGGCGAACGGTGAAAACAAAGACCGAGACTACGCGCGGTACGTTACTGCGCAGGTGTACCACGCGCAGGGGAAGATTGCGGATGCCATTGCATGGTATCAGAAGGTCAGGACACTCTATCCGGATGCGGCGGAGGCGATTGGTTGGTTTGAGGAAAAGCGAGTGAGCCTGCCGGAGGTCACCATCTTCAAGCCTGGTGTGGAGGTGAAGGTGACACTCGACTATCGCAACGTGAAGGAGGCGGCGCTGCAACTCTACAAGGTGGACCTGATGAAACTCTATCTGCGTAAGAAGAGTCTGAGCAATATCACGCAGGTGAATCTGGCGGGTATTCAGCCACTGGCCGGGGAGACGATGACGCTGGGAGAAGGCAAGGACTACGCGGTGAAGCAGAAGAGCCTAACACTTCCTGTGAAGGAAGAGGGGGCGTATCTGGCGATCGTTCGCGGGGACAATCTATTCACGAGCGGACTGGTGCTTGTATCGCCGCTGAAGCTGGAGGTGAAGGAAAGCAAGGAAGGCAGGGTACGGGTGAATGTCACCGATGCCGCGGATGGCAAAGCCGTGGCCGATGCGGAAGTGAAGGCCCTTGGCAGCCGGAGCCCGGAAGTGCAGACGGGCAGCACCGATCCGCGCGGGGTGTATGAAGTGAGCCGCATCTCCGGCACGTCCGCCGTGGTGGTGAAGCAGGGCGACAACCGTTATGCATTCCATCGCGGCACAGTCGAACTGGGAGCGGCACCCGAACAGACGCCCGCCAACGGTGTTACCGCGCCCGCTGCTGTGACGAAGCCCAAAGGCAACATCCTCGAGAAGGGCGAGTATCTGAAGAACATCAACGAATCCAATAAGGCCGTGCAGGAGCAGCAGCTTCAGAACTGGGACATGAAGCGCCGCGGCAACAGCAAGGGCGTGGAGGCGAAGGACGTGTTCAAGAAATAAAGTTCGCAAGAGCGCCCGGCATCCTGACAAAGGGTGCCGGGTGCGGGCCTACGCCGAAGTTCCTATCGTTGCCCCGACGGCGCGCATTTCCTCGACTGCTTTTTCGACGTCGCCCGGACGGAGGTTCACACCGCGGCAGGCGTCTTCGATGAGCGTTACGCGAAAGCCTTCGCGCAATGCATCAAGGGCCGTGAACTTCACGCAATAGTCGGTGGCGAGTCCACAGACGCTGACATCGGTGACGCCCTTTGTGTGCAGGTACTCGGCGAGCCCGGTGGAGTTGCGCCGGCCATTGTCAAAGAGTCCGCTGTAGCTGTCCACACGTGCATCGGTTCCCTTGAAGAAGATGCGATGGATGGGGCGCGTTTCCAGGCCAGGGGCGAAGCAAGCACCGCCCGTGTTTTGAACACAGTGAACCGGCCAAAGTGTCTGGGGCAGCCCGTGAAGATCGATCTGCTCGAATGGCTGGCGGCCAGGATGATTGGCCGCGAAGCTGCCGTGATCGGCGGGGTGCCAGTCCTGGGTGGCCACAATGAGCGGAAAGTCAGGAAGCAGGCGGTTGACCACCGGAACGATGGCATCGCCACCGGGGACGGCGAGCGCGCCGCCGGGAAGGAAGTCGTTTTGGACATCGACAATGATAAGTGCTTTCATGTTGTCAGGCAGTAGCAGCGGCGCGGGCGGCTTTGATGAGGTCGAGCTTCTTCTGATGCAGACCTTCCTCCAGGCCGACAGGGTAGATGTGAGGATTCAGATAGCGTTTAGTGCCGTCCGGCAGCGAGGCGAGTTGCGACAGCGTGTGCTCGCGAATGGCGGGAAGCGGAGGGAGTTCGGCGACCTCCTTTCCTGCGCGGAAGATCGGCACAAGGACGTCTTCGCCGGAGTTATCAGGGTAGCGGATTTGTTTGAGGGGATCGTCGAGGGCGACAGCGGTCCACGGTCCTTCGCGCGGAAGCTCTGTGTCGTAGATGCAGTCGCCAACAATCTTTCCGTCCACTTTGAAACGGCGGATCTGCTGGATGCCGGGATTGGAGATTTTCGCGACCTGTTCACTGAGCTTCACTTTGTAATCCCATTCGCCGTCGCTGCCGCGGACGGCGCCGAGTTTATAGACGCCGCCGAGGGCGGGCTGGTCATAACAGGTGACGAGTTTGGTGCCGACGCCCCAGATGTTTATGGTGGCACCCTGCTGCTTGAGGCTCTCGATCAACTGCTCGTCGAGATCGTTGCTGGCCACGATGGACGCATTCTGAAATCCGGCAGCATCGAGAAGCGCGCGGGCTTCGAGGCTGAGTGTGGCGAGATCACCGGAATCGAGGCGGATGCCGGCGAGATCGTGGCCCTTGGTGCGCAGCGTCTTTCCGGCCTCGATGGCGTGGCGCACGCCGTCGAGTGTGTTGTAGGTATCGACGAGCAGCGTGCAGTTGTGCGGCATCGCTTTGGCGTAAGCGAGGAAGGATTCCAGTTCGCTGTCGAAACTCATGACCCACGAGTGGGCGTGCGTTCCTTTCACCGGAATGCCCAGGCGCTGACCGGCGAGCACATTGGAAGTGGCCGCGCATCCGCCGAGGTAGGCCGCACGGCTGGCCATCACGGCTCCGTCCGGTCCCTGCGCGCGGCGGAGGCCGAATTCGATGACGGGATCACCCTTGGCGGAATGGCATACGCGCGCGGCCTTGGTGGCGACGAGGGTTTGGAAGTTGAGGATATTAAGCAGCGCCGTTTCGAACAACTGCGCCTGCACGACGGGGCCGCGAATGCGCATCATCGGCTCGTGCGCAAAGACGAGCGAGCCTTCCGGAATGGCATCGACATCGCACGTCATGCGCAGATCGCGGAGGTAATCGAGAAAACCCGATTCGAAGAGCGGGGTGCCATCGTTTCCCTTGAGCTTGGCGAGATAAGCGACCTCCTCCGCGTTAAAACGAAAACGCCGCAGGTATTCGACTGCATCCGCCAAACCCGCGGCGATAGCATAGCCGCCAGTGAACGGCAGACGCCGGAAGAAAAGATGGAACACGGCCTCCTGCTCCGACTTGCCGGACTTCCAGTAGGCCGCCGACATGGTGAGTTGATAGAGGTCGGTGAGGAGAGGCGTGAGATTAGTCATTACGGAACCGTTGGAATAGCGGGTGCCTGACGACAAATGAGGATTTGTTTTGGAGACCCTGCAAGGAATAGGCTTTCGTCGTAGTTCCCAAAGCGCTGGACAACCTCCAGGCCATTGAAGCGGCAGAGGGCGAGGAGTTCTTCGGGGAAGAAGCAGCGCATGTTTACGCTTTTGGAGCGAAGCAGTTCTGATCCGTTGAAGTAATACAGATCGAAGTGGAGAATCTGCGTGTCCGAGCGGTAGAAACTGGCGGCTTCTACGCGGATGGTGTCGCCTGCGGGCGTGGTGATGGTTTTGTGCAAATACCGTTCGGAAGCGGTGCGCAGAAGTTTGGCAGGATCGGGGTGGAAGACGTCGATGATGAGATGGCCGTCCGGCAGCAGAGCGCGGCGGGCGGATTGGAGGAAGGCGCAGGCGGAGTCCACATCCAGCAGGTGCTGCATGGCGTTGGTGGCGGAGAAGATGAGCGAGAATTGGCGGCCGGGATTCATGTTGCGGCAGTCCTGCTCCAGCCAATCAATGGTTAGGTTTTCGGCGGCGGATTTGCGGCGGGCCTGATCCAGCATGGGGGCGGAGATATCGATGCCAGTGATGTCGATGCCCTCGCGGGCAATGGGAAGGGTGAGCCTTCCGGTGCCGCAGGCGACTTCCAGCACGGGTCCGTTTGCAGCGCGGGCGTGGCGGAGGAAGAAGGGGATTTCAAAATCGCGGGTGGCGAATTCGAGATCGTAGAACGCGGCGTCTTCGTAGATTTCGAGGCAATCGCAGGGGATCATGAGCAAAAGGTCAGGCTGCTGAGGATGGTAAGGTCCTCATGGCGGGAGCCGAAGGTGGAGGCGGGGAGGCCGAGGATGCGGTGCGTTTCCAGCAGTTCACGCCATGGGTGAGGAACCGTCAGGAAATAGCCAGGCGCTGCGGGGGCATGTGGCGCGGACACGGGGAACGGCAGGGACTCGTGCAGGCGCGCCATGCCGGACGCGAGAGCCTGGGAAACGGCGGCGGGCATGCCGGCATGCAGGTTCATGAGTTCCCGTGCGCGGGCGAGATTTTTCTGAGGCGGTGGACCAACCCGGAAAACAGGTGTGAGCGCTCCGGCGTCGGCCTCCGGCACGAGGGTAATGCCAAACAGCTGCGGATGCAGCCAGCCTTTGGTTAGGGAATGAAGCAGAAGGGTCCGACCGGATTCCAGAAGTTGCAGCGTGCCAGGATGGAAACGTGTGTCGAAAGTGTAAACGGCATCCAGCAGCAGCCGGCGGGAATCACCAGCGGAGAGCCACTGGACTAACAATTTTACGTCTTCCGCAGTGAGGAAGCGTCCTGCGGGTTTCAGAGGATTGGTGATGAGCAGCAGTTCCGGGCCGTTCGCAGGAGCGGCGTCAGGCCATGCGGGTTCCGGCAGCGTGGGAAACTCCTGCGGCGTTAGGCCTGCGGTGCGGGCGAGTTCGCCATACACGGGATAGTTGTCGGCGGGAATCCAAACGGTGGCTCTTTCGCCGGCGAAGTAATGGAACAGACGGGAGAGACTGTCGCGCACCCCGCAGGAGATGAGGGCGCGGCGGGAAGTGTCAGGGTGGAAGCCGAAACGCTCGACCCACTCGGAAGCCAAGTGGCAACGGTGCACTGTGCTCTGCGGAGGGAGAATGGGGGGCGGGATGAGGCGGGAGAGGGCGCGATACAGATTCGTCTCCGCGCAGTCGATAATATCCCGACGTTCGCGCAGGGGCACTTCACGGTATTGCTGGAATGCGGCGAAGTTCACGCGGCCAAGGGCACTTGAATTTCACTGGCGCGGTCTTCGAGCGAGACGAGGCAGCGGCCATCGGCCATGAGATTCCAGCTCCGGGCGATTCCGTGGGTGCGCTCCCAGAAAAGGCTGGGCTCGGTGTAGGCGGCGATGGCAATTTCCCGGCCATTGCATTCGCCGCGGAAGACGGGCGCGCCCCAGGGAAGGCGGGTCACTTCACGAAAGCCGTGCTCTGCGGCAAAGTCTGTCACCAGCGCAAGCGGAACCTGATGCTGTGCGGCCCACTCGTTAGCGCTGGCGGAATGATAGACGGACTCGCGGCTGGTGGAGACGTAGAGTTCCTTGAAACAAATCTCCGGCACCCCCAGTGAGGCGGCCCATGCGACGTAATCACGCACGCGCTGGGCGTCTTCGATGCCGCCGCGCTGGAGGACGCAGGTGAGACGGAAGCCGAGGGCGGGGAACTGTTCTCGATGCCGTTGCCACACTGAGGCGAGTCGCCCGGAGGCAGTGGCCAGTTTCATTACGGCGGTGTTGCGCGTTTCGTCGTGGTGGTGGCGGGAAACGTTGAGGACGCTGAGACCCGCCCGTGCGAGACCCGCCAGAGCTTCGATGCAGCGAGCTTCCTCCATGTGGGCATGACGGTAGCCGTTGGTGATGAGGACAACTTTTTTGAATTCGCGCGCGCAGGAGCCTATTAATTCCCGCATGGGCTCCTCGCGCAGGAGCGTGGGCTCTCCGCCGCCGGTGATGACGGCCCGGCTTGCGCCCTGCAGTTTTCCGGCATGCAGGATTTTTTCCACCCGCTCGAAATCGACTTTGCCCTGCTCCTGCGCAGCGGAGACGGAAGCGTCCGAAAAACAAAAGGGACACGCGGCCTGGCAACCGCGCGCAATGGGGAGCACTGAGACGGTGCGGGGTTGCAGGGATTCGTAGGTCATCAAATCCCCGCGCAGCAGGCGCAGCGAATCCGCGGCGGCATCCTCCAGCGGGATGGGTACTGCGCAAAATTCCTCCGCGCATTCCTGGACGTCGCACACGGCCTCCAGCGGCAGATCGCGGTGCGGCCACACGCGGCCAAGGCCGTTGCGCTCGTTAGGCTGCAGACCGGCAGGGGGCAGAGACGTGCGGAGGGCGATGAGCCGGTTTCCGGGCAAATTCAGTTTTGTCAGGAGAGCGCCGGCTTTGCGAACGCCGATCGCTAGCTCGTCCTCGCGGAGGACATAGAAACGATCCGGATAGGCACTCTCCGGAATGCCGGTCTTCGTATAGACACGACGGTACTTGTCGTAACCGCGCGCGAAGTTGGAGAGCACAGTGATGTGATAGACGGTCTCGTTCATGACACGAACTGATTAAAAAGGCGGGCAACATCCTCTTTGCGGGCGAGGGTATCCATCCACTCGCGCGGGATGGAATCGAGTCCGTAATAGACTCCGGCCAGTCCGCCGGCGACGCAGCCGGTGGTGTCGGTGTCACCACCAAGATTCACTGCTTTAAGGACACACTCGGAGAAGCTGTTGGTTGTCAGGAGACACCAGAGGGAAGCGGTTAGCGTTTCCATCACGTAGCCTCCGCTGCGAATTTCGCTTTCCGGAAATTGAGGCAGCCGCGGGTCCAGGGCGTTGGTGAACGCAAAGAGTTCGTTCTGATCCCCGTATTCCGCACGAAACGCCGACTGGGCAGCGGAAAGCGCGGATGGGGGCGATGCGCCAGCGAGGACTTCGCGCACAAAGAATCCGAAAAAGACGCACGCCATGCGCGAACGGGGATGTGCATGAGTGATAGAGGAAGCGTTTTCGACGTTCTTTACCATCACCGGGGACTCACTGCCGGCGAACCGCAGACAGACCGGGAGAATGCGCATGAGCGAGCCATTTCCGTTGTCGTGCTGATCGCGGCCGCCGCACTCCAGCGGGGGAATGCCGGCGTCCACACGGCTCAGCGAGCGACTGGTGGCGATGCCAATATCGAAGACTACGCCGTGCGGAGTCCACAGGCCTTCCCGCCGCCAGCGAGCGAAACGTTGAGCCATATCGCTGACCGAGAATTCGTGTTCGACGAGGCTTTCCGCTGAACAGAGCAGGAGCGATGAATCATCGCTCCACGTTCCCGCAGGCTGACCGTGAGAGCCGCCAGAGCGCATGCCGGTGACAGGATCGCTCTGCACTTCGGCGCGACTCTTGAACTCGACCGGCACGCCCAGCGCATCACCAGCGAGCGAACCCCAGAGGCCGCCGAGCAAGCGCTGGTTTCTTGTCAGGTTTTCATTCATTGGCCTGCCCTCCAATTGCGGACAAAAGCGCGCTGCTCGTCGGTTTGCGGGATCTCTCCGAACAACTCAAAGCGATCCGCGGTCAGTTCTTTGAGGAGCGCCAGACCATTGCCGCCGTACCGGGCCGGCCAGCAGCCGATGACAGTGCCGGTGCGGCCTTTTCCTCCCCAGCAGTGAACATAAGCACAGCCGTCGCGCATGATGGTGTCGATGCGATCAAGGATGGTCACCATTTCAGCCACGGTGGGAATGTTCATGTCTTTGATAGGGTGACGGGTCCACTCAGGACCGGTGCCGCGCGATTTCCGGAGAGCCTCCAGGGCGGGGCGGTAATCGCGGAAGGGCTGACCGAAGCGGTCCACTTCGTTCTCCTCCGTGAGATTGATAATGTGGGTAACCCCGGCATCACGAAGCGCGGTGAGTTTGATCCGCTCCTCGTCGGGATCAGAGCTTCCGGGGATAAAACCGGCAAGCAGTCGGCGAGGCTGAACCCAATAAGAGCGGGATAGGGCAGTGGAGGGTGATTCATAAACTCAGGCGATGAGACGGGCTTTGCGGGCGGCAAGATATTGATCGAGGCGGGGATTGAGCCGCTGGGCGAAGATGCCGTGATATTGAGGCGAGCGGACCTCCCACAGAATGATGGCCGCGCTCACCGGGAGTTGAGTAAGGAGAGGATAGATCCATTCATCGCGTCCGGTGAGAAACCATGCACTCACATTCAGCATGAACAGCAGCGCCCATGTGATTTCTAGAGTGCGCCGAACTCTGAAGACGTTGCAGAAGAGAAAGAAGTGCAGGACGACGACAGGAACGATCCACCACAACGGAAATTCAATCGCCCGCAGGCCGATGGACAGTCCTCCGAAAATGCCGATGGCGGCGGCATCCACGGCGGAGAAGCGCAACCCGTGAAGTCTGTGGGGATTTGGCATGGGAGGTATGGTGGCTACGATGCCGGTGATTGAACAATTCATGGAAAGTCGATGAAGGTAACCGGCACGGAATCAACGAGCCATACTCCATTGGTGGAACGGAAGAAGGCCCAGCCTTCACGATGCATGTCCCCGGCGCGGATCGTTAGGAGGGCGGGTTTGCCGTGTCTGCCGCCGACCTGCATGGTGGTGACGGTTTCCGCGGAGAGATGGACGTGGTGACGCGCCATTTTTTTCAAACCCTCCGTGCGAATGGCGTCGAGGAATCGGGTGGCGGTACCGTGATAGAGAATGTCCGGCGGTATCAGAGGCTCGTATTCCAGTTCGATTTCCACCGAATGTCCCTGACTGGCGCGGATGCGTTTGCTGTCGCTGCTGAATTCGAAGCGTTTCTTTTCATTGGTGGCGACGATGTGATCAAGTTGTCGCCGTGTAAGGGAACGGCGGGCGCGTTCGCATCCGGCAAGAAGTTCGTTCACGTCCGCCCAGCCCGCGGAATCGAGCGTGATACCGGCGGCCTCCGGTTGGTGGCGCAGCACCAGGCTGAGGAACTTGCTGGCGCAGATGGTTTCTTTGGGGGTCATGCGGGAGCGGGGCAGGTGTTAGAGATCAAAGTTAAATCCCTTCTTTGTCAGGCGTTCGTATTTGTCAGGGTCGAAGCGGAAGAGCTGTGCCGGGCGGCCGGGGCCTTCGCTGGTTTCGTTGAGGGGAATGAGGAGGGAGAGGCTTTGGACTTTTTTGCGGAAATTGCGCTTATCGAGAGAGGTGCCGAGGACGGTTTCGTAGAGGTGCTGGAGTTGAGAGAGGGTGAATTTCGGCGCGAGCAGTTCGAAGCCGACGGGCTGGTAGCGGAGTTTGCCGCGGAGGCGCTCGAGGGCGGTCGTGAAAATGGTCAGGTGGTCGAAGGCGAGTTTGGGAATCTTTGAGACGGGAAACCAGCGGGCGTCGGCGGCATCGGTGGCGGCGCGGGTTTGGGAGAGGGCGAGTTTGACGAGGGCGAAGTAGGCGACGCTGACGATGCGTTCCCGCGGATCGCGCTTCAGTTCGCCGAAGGTGTAGAGCTGTTCGAGGAAAACGCCGCGGAGGCCGGTTTCCTCCTCCAGTTCGCGGCGGGCAGCTTCGTCGAGGGTTTCATCGACCCGGACGAAGCCGCCGGGGAGCGCCCATTGGCCTTTGAAGGGGGTTAGGCCGCGTTCGATGAGAAGCACTTTCAATTCGCCCTCGTCGAAGCCGAAGACGACGCAGTCCACCGTAAGGGCGGCGCGTGGATACTGGTAAGTGTACGGCATGGTCAGCGATGAAATTCCTGGATGACCTCGATGGGACCGATGATGCTGGCGTTCATGTCGGCAAGATCCTCTGCGGGAATCCAGAGTTCCTGATGAAGAGAAGAACCCACGGTGCGGGTTTCGTAACGCGAAAGAAAATCGGTCTTCACGGCAAAGCGGGTGACGTAGCCGCTGCCACTGGCCGGGACATTCCAATCGCGGGCGATTTGTACAGCGTAAGCTTCATTGAGAACAGGGTAGAAGATTGGCTGTTCCGGAAGTCGCGGAGGGAAGGCGGTGAATCTGGATTGCCGGATCAATGCCAGTTCCTCCGGCCCGACGGGGCGGTAGAGGATGGTGGTCTCCGGGGTGTTCGGGTTCATGCCGGGATAATAGTGTATAATAGACACTATGTCAAGGTGTGAATTTTACACTATGCCGTGCGAGCCGGACCTGTAGGACCAATAGGGCGTACAGGATCAACAGGACCGGCGGCTCAGTCTTTCTCGTCTGAGATTCCCTGGACGAATTTTTGGACGGCTTCGTCTTTGGAAGAAAAAAGTTCGTCCGGTGTTCCTTCGAAATAGACAACTCCGTCGCGCAGATAAATGACGCGGTCGGCGACGGTGCGGACGCTTTTCATGTCGTGGGTGACGACGACGGAGGTGCATTTGTAGCGGCGCTGGGTGCGGCGGATGAGGTGGTCGATGCTGTCGGAAATGATAGGATCGAGGCCGGCGGTGGGCTCGTCGTAAAGGATGCAGCGGGGCTGCGTGATGACGGCGCGGGCGAGGGCGGCGCGTTTTCTCATGCCGCCACTGAGAGCGGAGGGGAGCTTGGTTTTGTGCTCGGCGAGGCCCACTTCATCGAGGACGGTGTGGACGGCTTTGGAGATTTTCTCTGCGTTCTTCTCGCCCGCTTCGACGAGGGGGAAAGCCACGTTTTCCTCGACCGTGAGACTGTCGAAGAGAGCTCCGTCCTGGAAGAGCATGCCGATTTTCCGGCGGTGGGGGCCGAGTTTCCGTTCGTTGAGCGTGGTGATTTCCTGGCCATCCACGCGGATGGACCCCGAGGTGGCGTTCATGAGGCCCATGATGAGTTTCAGAGTCACACTCTTGCCAGTGCCGGAACCGCCAATGATGGCCAGGCTTTCGCCCGCGCCGATGGTGAGATCCATGCCGCGGAGGATCTGCTGTTCGCCGATGCGTTTGTGCAGGCCGCGCAGTTCGATGAACGGTTGCGGTGTGGGTTCTTTCGCCATGAGGTCAGGTTTTGGCGACAGGCCAGACGAAGTTGAGAATAAGTGTGAGGAAGAAGTTCACGATGAGGATGGCGAGGGATGCGATGACCACGGCGGAGGTAGTGCCGCGGCCCACGCCGACGGCGCCCTGTTTCACATTCAGGCCCTGATGGCAGCAGACAATGACGATGAGGTATCCAAAGACGAGCCCCTTCGCCATGCCAAAGAAAATGTCGTCGGTATTAAAATTCTTATGCACCTGGTCCGAGTAGAAGGCGGCGGGCACTTCGTAGAGGCCCACGGTAAGCAGGCGCGCGGCACCCATGCCGAAGGTGACGCTTTCGGTAATGAGGAGCGGCACGGAGAGGATCATGGCGATGAACCGCGGTGAGACGAGGAAATCCACCGGATGCACGCCGAGGGAGCGCAGGGCGTCGATCTGCTCAGTGACTTTCATGGTGCCGATCTCCGCGGCCATGGCAGCGCCGACGCGGCTCGTAAGCATGAGGGCGGTGAGCACCGGACCGAGTTCGCGCCCCATCGCGAGAGCCACGATGCCGCCCACGACGCTCTCAAATCCGAGTTGATTGAACTTATAGTACACCTGCGCGGCAAAGACGGCGCCAGTGAAGGCTCCGGTGACGATGACCTGGAGCTGCGAACCAAATCCGATGGTAACCAACTGCTTTGCGACAAGACCCCAGCGAATGCGCGTCCTCACGAGAGAATGCCACACTTCTCCGGTGAGCACGGCAAGTTCGCCCAGGTAATTGGTCAGTTGCAGCAGGGGATTGCCGAGCCAGCGGATAAAAGAGGACATGTGGTGCCGGATGATGATGGAAAGCAGCCCGGTGAAAAGTGCGAAGGTGATAGCGGAAAAGGTGCTGCCGCAAGGAGGCAACTTCTCCCCTGGCGCGCCCGTGCGGGTGTATGCGAAGATACGTCAACCCCTACGATTCATGAAAATATACCTATTGCTCGCGTTGCTCCCCTGCCTCAGTCCGCTGGCGGCACAGGAAAAGACTCCTGCCGCGCCGCTGCCTCCGACTGCGCTGGATGCGCTCGGAACCTTCAAGGCAAAGACGGGCCGCGATAAACTCACCGGCCTCGTGGAAATGCGCGGCGCGAACGGAGTCCCGACACCATTGATCTGGAACGTCGTGGTCCTCGATTCACGCAGCCCCACAAAACTGGAGGAATTCACTGTCCGGGGATCGCGCGTTGAGGACCGCGGGCCAAACCGCGACTACTATCCCGACCGGGAGCCTGCCGGCGTATTCGATATGAGCAAAGTGGAGGTGGATTGTGCCGGCGCGTTTCGGATTGCGGACCGGGAGGCCGGCGCAGCCCAGGTGGGATTTGATGTGATTGATTACCGGCTGCGCTGCCGCGAGTTCAGCGACGAACCGGTGTGGATTCTCACGCTGCGGACGACGACGGGTGAGTTGAAAGGCACCGTAACGCTTTCGGCAAAATCGGGCAAAACGCTGCGGACTGTCTGGCAACGGCCCGGCCCGAAAGGCCGCGTCATTCCGGATGACAGCGCTCTGCCAGCGGAGTTTCGTCCGCCGCCTCCCGCTCCTCCACCGCAGCCGGTACTGCCGGACCCGTTTCCTGAAAAGCCTGCATTGCCCGATCCGGCGGCACCTGCGCCAGCGCCGCCATCCTCGCCGCTTCCGCCGCCGGAACCGGAGGGAAAGTTGCCTCCCCCGCCGCCGCTGCCTCCGTTAGGGACGCCACCGGCACCGCCGAGAATTGTGCCGGATTGATGGGCGCAGGTCTCCGTCGCCAAGACGAACTAACGCCGGACAAATGCGAACTTGTCGAGAATATGCTCGTTGAAATACTTTCCCTTCGACTCAGCCTCGCATAGTCCCGTGTAAATGGAACGGGGCACGGCCCGGTATTGATAAATATCCCCCTTAACAAACTCGATATCGAGCTTCGAGCGTTGATAGCGAAAACGGCGCATGGTCGTGGATCCCGGTGACTCATTCCACGGAGAATCAGGCGTTTTCATGTTCCGGGTCCTCCACTCTCACTGAAATGACCCCGACCTGGTGACGGAACGCGTCACTACCTTTGGCCCTTCCCTGCGTTGCCGCCATTCCCATGGCCTAACAGGAATTCGTTCCGCCCAGAGGCCACGGCGGTGGAGTTGGGCTTCGGCTTCGGCGTCGGCGAGGAGGGCGCTGTCGATGGCCTTGTCGCGGTCTTCGCGGTACCAGGCCCAGCCGTCGCGGAGAAGTCGTTCGGCAATATCGATGCCCCGGGCGTGGATGCGGGCGAGGGCTACACCGTCAGGGTCGCGGCCTGTGAAGACAATTTTCAAGGGGCGGTTTTTGACGAGCGCCGTGAGGGCGGAGGTGGCATCGGGGCCGCCTTGCTGGCCGGGCTCAGGGGCATCGATTCCGTCGAGGCGAACGGTGAGTTTGCGGCCATCCATCGAGACGGTGAGAGTGTCACTGTCGATCACCGAATAGAGAGCAGCCGTTTTGCCGTGCGGTTCGCCCGCGATAATCGTGAGAGACGGCGTTTCCGGGAGACCAAGAAAAGGGACGGAGGCTCCCAATCCGCCGGCGAAAAGGGTGAGGAGGATTGACTTCATGAGGAGCCCCTTTTGCTCGAAACGTACCACTGAAAGCGGAAGGAGAGGATGCCATCCCGACAAGTCACAAGGCAGGGGACGTATTCTTCCATTATGAAGCGAATCCCTGTAATTCTTCTCTTCAGCGCACTCACTGTCGCCGCGGCTGATCCGTCCACGAAGCCCCTGACGGATCCCTCCGGCAAGACAAAGTATGCAGAGCGATATCGCACCCTGGCGGATCTGGACGGGGACGGTGCCGACGACCTCCTGTTATCGGAAGCTCGTCTTGAGTTTGGCAAAATGGGCGGGTCCTGGACGGTCTATTTGAACCGGAAGGGAGAGTACAGCGAAATCGGAACTATCACTGCAAAGCCGGGAGCAATCACCATCGAACCGGACCGTGCGAGGTCCAGGAAGAATCAAGAAGAGAAGTTTCATGCCCGAATTTGGGTATATCTGCGCGGAGGAGCAGGCGCGGGCTCTTTTGGCTACTTTCGTGTCGGAGAGAAATCAGTGGAAAAGCTGCGGAGCCTGGAGCTTTACCCCGGAGACGCAGGAACTTCGCTAAGCAACGCGGTTTACGAAGCCGCCTTTAAGAAAAAATCGCCCGTGGAGTTCCGTGTGGAACGGAGCACCACCGATGCGAACGGCACTGTGCACTGGAACGCCGAGAAGACTCAGTAATGAACCGGTTTTGTTAGGCAAATCCCCGGCTCAGAGCACTTTTCCCATGCCCGCCCACTTTGCGTGGACTTCGCGATATATTTTGGGGGAAATTTCGCTCGGCTTGATTTCGCTGCGGCCGCCCCAAAAGACAGCGGTGTAATTTACGGGAATGTCCTGTTCCGCGAGATGAGCATCGATGGCGGCTTTGTGTTCGAGCACGCGGTCTTTTTCGCTGCCGTGGATGACGGCCATGATGTTGACGTTGCCGAAGCGGGGGCCGCCTTCGCGCCAGTAGCAATGGGTGAGGATATAGTGGCGTCCGATTTCGCTGCCGGCGCGCTGTTCCATGCCTTTGGGGACGGCCCAGTGGAAGAGCCCGTTGAAACGCGTGACACGGACACCGGTTTGTGAGGGTTTGACGTGTTCGAGAAAGGTGGAGAAGCGTCCGATGACGCGCTTGCGATTGAGCTCCTCTGCAACGGCGCAGAATCGCTCGAAACTTACGCCGGCAATTGCGGCGCGGCCTGTCCACGGCTCTTCGCAAATTTCGTCAGGGGTAAGTTCCTCTTTGAGAGCAAGAAGGACGTTCCATTCCTCCGGCGTAAGTTCCACGGTGGCGGTGGTTTCCATGTGCGCAGGTTCGGGAGAGCGGTCGCCGGGTTCCATGGTCTTGCGGCGGACGTGGCCAACGCCGAGGGCAAAGATGCCGTTGGCGGGCATGAGGAGGTACTCGTGTGCGCCGGTGAGGCGCTTGAGGACTTCGGCGTGTTCTTCGAGAGAATGGCCCTGAGGGACCTTGAGCGTGGTCCAGAGGCGATAGTCGGAGCCGGAGATTTCGCGATCGGTGCTGCGGGTGACGACGTGGCCGCTGAAGGGGTCTTCGCGGAACATCCAGTCGAAAGTGGCGTCGATCTTGTCAGGGTCCACTTTCCATGCGCAGAGGGCACCGTGAGCGAGTTTGGTAGCCAGGAGCGTTTGCCGAACACGGCGAATGACGCCTGCCTCCAGCATGGCGCGGATTCGTTCAAGCACGAGGGGCAAGGGGACGCCCGAGCATTCCGCAATCACTGCAAAAGGCTGGCGCACGAAACCCTGCACCATATCCTCGGAAACGGCGAGGACGCGGGCGTTGATTTCGTCGGTGTGTTCGACAGGCACGGGGGAGGCGGCGGTCATAGGCATGGATGGTTCCGGTTGGAGGAGGGGCGGGGCAAGGGGGGAATGGAAGGGTTCTTACTCTTGCTTTTACTCCTTCTCTTTCATGGGAGTAAGAGTATGAGTAGAAGTAAGAGTAAGAGCAGGAACAAAAACCAAAGCTCCGGAGGGCCAAAAACCCGAGGTTAAAGCAGTTGCGCGGGAACGGGTGTGCCCCCATGATCGGCCCCGATTTTCCCTTATGGCATCCCAGACCCTTCCCCGCAGACCCCGGCTCATCGGACCGCGCAAAACTTTCGCGATCGTGGCCAGCATGTATAACGAGACCTGCATGAACGGGTTGCTGGAGTCCACGAAGAGCGAACTTCTCAGCATCATGCCCACCGCAAGCGTGCCGCTTTATCGCGTCCCGGGAGCGTGGGAAATCCCGGTGTGTGCGGAATATGTGCTGCAATACACACACGCCGACGTGATCATCGCACTGGGCGTGGTGATTCGGGGGGAGACCGGCCATGCCGACCTCATCACCAGTTCGGTGGCGCAGGAACTGCAGATGATGTCCACGCGGCATCTGACGCCGGTGATCAATATGGTGTTACTTGTGAACACGGAACAGGAAGCGCGGGACCGCTGTTTTGGCGACCGGATGAATCGCGGCGTGGAAGCGGCGAGGGCGGCGCTGAACATGGCGGAGCTGTTCACCAAACTGCACACGGCCTATCCGCTGCCGAAGGCGAAGACGGAGGATGAGTAAACGACGCGAGGGTCGAGAGACCGCGGTGCAGTTGCTCTTCAGCCGTGAGTTTGTTCCGCGCGGAGGGGAACATGATATCGATGCTTTCTTTGAACTGCATTCCGCAGCACGGGGTGTGCGCGCCCATGCGGAGGAGTTGTACCAGGGGGTGTCCGGGAAGCTGAAGGAGATCGATGCGATGATCGTGCCGGTGCTGGAGAACTTCAGTCTCCAGCGGCTAAGCGGCGTGGACCGGAACATCCTGCGGGTGGCGGTGTATGAGATGTATTATTGTGAATCCGTGCCCCCGGTGGTGGCGATCAGTGAAGCCATCGAGGTAGCCAAGCGATTTGGCGGTTTGGAGAGTGGCCGTTTCATCAATGGAGTGCTGGACAAACTGAAGGAGGGAGTGGCGCGCCCGCTGCGGGAAGCGACGCGGCAGGCGAAACGCCCAAAGCGCGACCGCGAAGGCAGTTGATTGCCGGGGAAAGGTACCGTAGTTTCACGACTGCCTCATTTTATACGCTCCCCCTGGATGGACATCCCGAATAACAAAAAAGCCGCGAGCCCTATCACCGGGCGTTCGTCCAAAAAAACCAATGCAGGCGGGAACGCCGGGCCGGTGCGCCCATCCGACGCGCCGAATGCCGCGCGGCCTGCCTCTGCGGAAGACGAAGAGGACATCGCAGTGAGTGCGGAGGTTTTCGAAATGCCCGTAATCTCCCTGCCCGCGCGCAATGCCCCAAAGGAGAAGCCCCGCGAGCCGCAGCCGGAGCCACCGCGTCCGGCGGCACGGGAGGTCACTGCGCCTGTTCCCACGAAAGAGCCGGACGAGCGGGCGGTCCCAAAGAAGGCGAATCTCGAGCATCGGGAGCCGGCACAGCCCTATCAATTCAAGCGCCATATCCGCCCGGAAACGGCGATGGCGGCCCATGCGGCGGTGGAGCGGGCGCGCGCTGAATCCCCGGCCCCTTTGGAAAGCGTGGACCACACGGCCATGCAATTTGGAAAGATCCATCCGAGTGCCACGCCGGACTATCGGCCCAACCGGCTCTTCCGCGTGCTGGACAGCATCTACACGCACTCGCCGATGCGATGGCTGGATTTTATTGAGCGCGGCGGCGTCCGCTTTGTGGCTGTCTCGGCGATTCTGTTAATCGTTGGCGGGTTTATTGCATGGCGGTTCTACGATTCTCTGGTGGAGAAAGAGGATACCACTGGATCCAAAGCGGTGGCCCTAACGCCCGAGGAGCGGGTGGAGCGGGGAAAGAAGACCGTGCAGGAATTTCTCGCCGCGCAGACGATTGAAGCGCGCCTGCCGCTGGTGATCGATCCGGACCGCGCCGCGCTGCGCATGAAACAGTTCGAAGAGAACAAAGGCCAGGAACCGAACGTGACGGCATGGAGAGTGGAGCCGCCGGTGACGGACAAGCAGGGGATCTGGCTGCCGTTCATTTTCCAGGACAGTGCCGGTCGTGAGGTGAGAGTGGTCATTGAAGAAACGGACAAGAGCTGCCGGATTGACTGGGAAAATTTTGTGGCCTTCGGCGACATGCTGTGGCCGGAGTATTGCCGCTCAAAACCCACCACCTCCAAAAGCATGCGTGTGCGGCTTCGGCAGGTGGAACGGTATGAAGAGCTTTACCCCAAAGAGAAGTATCAATCGTACGAAATCGAGCATCGCTCCGGAGCTCCAAAGTTGACCGGTTATGCGGAGCGCGCCGGACGGACGGGCCAGGCCCTCGCGGAGGTGGTGAAAGCGGAGCAGTGGCAGAACGCGCAGCTTTATTTGCAGTTCGAAAATTCCGACGAAGGCAACTTCAATGTGATCATTCGGGACATCGTTCGCAGCCGCTGGCAGGACGAGGCGACAGGGTGGAGGGCGCCTTGACCACGGGTTCACGGCATGCTTTTTCCTCCCTAACGCCGGGGGTGCGGTCGAAGAAATGCCATGAACTTCATCGAAACGATCCGGAGCGGAAGACCGCTCGGTTGAACTGGATCAGCCGTGAGAAGAGAAGTCGCCCGCCGCGTTTCCCACCGCGCTGCGAATCAGATGATAGACCATCTCGAGCCTGCCCGCCTCCGCACCTGCGGCTACCGCCTGGCGCCATGGTTCACCCCAAATCGCCTCCACTTCCACTTCCCTGCCTTCCACGAAATCGATCATGCTGCTGGACCGATAGGCGCTCATCGTCTCCGTGGCTTCAATCTGATTATCGATGAAGGATTCGTCCAGCGGGAAGCCGAGATGGCACGAGATGCCGATCACCTCGCGCATCAATGAACGCGCCAGTCGGTGGAGTGCCGGATCTGCCAGAATCCGGGCGGTGTCGAGGCCTCCGCCCAGAATCGAGAGTCCGTTGAACGCAATATTCCAAACCAGCTTCTTCCATCGCAGCGCGGGAATGCTGTCAGAGAATTCACACTCCACACTGCACCGGTTGAGAAGCTCACACACCGCCCGCGCGGCATCCGTGCTTCCCGCCACCAACGGTCCCAGCGCGATCGGTCCCTGCGCGATGTGATCGATCAGCCCTGGCCCTGTGCGGTTGATGCAGGTAAAGCACACGCCGCCCAGCACCCGCGCCGCTCCCCAGCGCGCCGCAAGATACTCCTCATTCCCAAGTCCGTTCTGCAGCGTCAGCAGTTTCGTCCCTGCATGCAGGAGCGGAGGGATGAGCGCGTCCAGGGCATTGTTAGCGGTTGCTTTGAGCGTGATGATGACCAAATCCGCGGCACCCATTTCCTGCGTGCTGCCGAAGGCCTGCACCCGCGGCAACTGAAAGTCGCCCAGATGGCTTTTTATCGTCAGTCCATGCTGCCGGACATGCTCCAAATCCCTCCTCACGTGAAAGCGCACATCGCACCCCGCCTGGGCCAGCCGGCCCCCGTAATAACATCCGACAGCGCCGGAGCCGATTACAGCAATGCGGGAATTGGATGTGACAGATGGAGAGGGATCGAGCATCGACCTCGCGAGGCAAAAGACAGGCCATCGTCCTGGAACATCCTGTTCCGGTAAGAAACAGGAAATCATCCTGTCCGGAAAAAAGATGCGTCGCCCGCTTTGCAGGGCCGGGTTAATGATTATGACGGGCGTTGTGTTTCAGATCATTTTCAACGAATTGAGTGCGGCGGAGATCAGCCGGCTGGACACCGTGCTGCAGTTGGAACTGCTCACGGAGTTCAAAGTCACGGCTGATGATCTGCAAAAGGTGGACGGGGAGCGCTTTGGCAAACTGGAGCGGGACGGGAAGACGCTGTATCGCTATCGGGCCAAAGGTTATCGCATTTACTTTGAGGTGGTGGACAACGGCGTGCGGGTGCACCGGGTGCTGCACAAGAATTCACTCGAGGATTTTCTCTTTCGCAATAACAGCAAGGTGGCCGGCCATGAGGACGAAATTCTTGCGAAGAGCAAAAGCTTCTGGAAGCTGATCGAAGAGGGGCAGCGTGCGAAGAAAGTCTGAGCCATGACTGTTCAGGCCCGGCACTGCAAACATTGTCAGGAGGTTTTCCTGCCGCTGGCGGAACAGCCGTGGCGGGTGGTGCAGTGTCCGCACTGCTCCAGACAGGTGGCGGTGGCGGAATGCGCGATGGCCGATGTCGCCCAGGTGATGCCGGAGCAGGAGTATCACCCGGTCATGGAGGAGGAAGTGAGAGAGCGCCGGCAAAAGCAGCGGAATGAGTGGTGGGCCAGACGTCTGGTGTGGGCTTGCGCCGCAGGCGCGGTGTTGATCGCCTCACTCGCCGGCTGGCAGTACTGGCGGGGAGGCAGCGCAAAGGCGAAAAAACGGGTTCAACAAGTGGCTGTCCTGACTGAAGCTGAAAAGGCACTGCAGGAGGACCTGAGAGACATCGAGAGTACCGTTCGCCGCATTCTCAGCGCAAAGTCGGTGGAGGAACTGCTGCCCGATGTTGCCGGGGCGGCGCAAGTGAAGGAATTGATAACCTGGTATTCCAACCGTTCGCATCCGTTCAAACCGGAGATTCTCAACAAAATTGAAAGCGTGGACGTCATCGACTCCGAGGGCCGTGAAGTCCGGCGCGTTGGATTGTCCACGGTTGAACGGCCGGGTGTTTGGATGGTCCTTTCGCGTGAATCGGGGAACTGGAAACTCAATTGGGAGATATACACGATGGGCCATGTGGAACGCTGGCGAGCCTTCCTGCGCGAGCAGCCCGGCACAACCCTCGAATTGCCGCTCCTTGCGGTGAAAAAGCCCGCACCGGATTCCTTTATCGTGAAAGCGGGCGCTTCACGCGACACGCATGATGCAATTCTTCTCTGCGCGAATGACCGCAACGATACCGGAGGCGCAGTGCTTCCCAGTGACTCGCCTCTGTGGAAAATGCTGCCGGGCATCACGTTTGAGGAGGCCGTAAAAATCATTGCCCGGGTCACTCTGATGGACCCGGGGGTCGAACCTCCGCTGATCCGTCTTGATGAAGTGCTCCAGGCGGGATGGGTGCGGGGAACTCAAAAGCCGGTGGCGGCAAAGGGTCCGCAGCGTTAGGGACGATTCCTTTTTTCGAATGGCCCGGCGTTTGTTCATCCGATTTCTCAGCCTGCTGGCGGTGCTTTTTGTGGCGCTGACCCTGACCTTCGTCGTGCTGAGGAAATCACCCGGCAATCCTTTTATCGGCGAACGGGAT
The DNA here is from genome assembly GCA_035550135.1 of Verrucomicrobiales bacterium. GTDB lineage: Bacteria > Verrucomicrobiota > Verrucomicrobiia > Verrucomicrobiales > V1-33 > V1-33. The sequence goes on along the minus strand of DASZQB010000042.1, from coordinate 91,540 downwards.
CTCACCACAGAGCAAATGGCTGCGAGGGAGCGGGAATACAAGCTGGACGGGCCGGTCTGGTATCAGGTTGCGCGCTGGTGGGGTGATGCCGTACAGGGGGATTTCCGAAAATCGATCAAGGCAAAGAACTTCACGGTAAAAGAGATCCTCGCCCAGAGTCTGCCGGTGAGTTTCACTCTTGGAGGCATCGCTTTTCTGCTCGCTTCCGTTGGCGGTGTAATGGCGGGCGCGCTGTCCGCCGCGCGCCGGAACAAACTGCCGGACCGCCTGGCGATGACGGGAGCCCTGCTCGCGATTTCGCTGCCGGCGTTTGTCACCGGTCCGCTGCTGGTCCTTGTGTTTGCCCTGTTGCTGGGGTGGTTTCCAGTGGGTGGCTGGGGCTCGTGGTCTCAAATCGTTCTTCCAGCCATTTGCCTCGCGATTCCTTATGGAGCGTACGTCGCGCGGCTCATGAGGAACAGTATGATCGAAGTCCTTGGGATGGATTTCATCCGCACCGCACGGGCCAAGGGGCTTCCGGAACGGGAGGTGACCGGGAAGCACGCGCTAAAGGTCGCCATTCTTCCCGTCGTCAGCTATCTTGGGCCGCTGGCGGCAAATCTCCTCACCGGCAGTGTGGTGGTGGAAAATGTATTCGCCATCCCCGGTGCCGGGCAGCACTTCGTGAACAGCATTGTGAACAAGGACGGATTCCTCCTGCAGGGGGCTGTGGCCGTTTACTGCACGCTTCTTGTGGGACTCAACTTTGTGGTGGATATCCTTTACGGAGTACTCGACCGGCGCATCCGCATCCAATGACCAGTGCCGCCTCCATCCCGGGACTTTCTCAGGCTGCCGCGGCCGGCGCGCCTGGAGGCTGGCAGCGTCTTAAGCGAGATCGAACGGCGATGGTGGCTCTCGGCTTTCTGATCTTCATGGTAGTGGCGTGCTTTTTGGGGCCGGTGCTGCTTGCTGACTGGAGAAACAAGCCGTCCGAAGCCGTCTTTATGAGTCCGGGCGGAAAGAGTGTCTTTGGTACCGACGGGAATGGCCGCGATCTTTTTTTCCGGGTGCTCTCCGGGGGGCGTGTGTCGCTCATCGTCGGCCTGTGTGCCGCGGTGGTGAGTTTGATGATCGGCACCCTTGTGGGAATGGTGGCGGGCTTTTTCGGCGGGAAAGTGGACGCCTTTATCATGCGGGTGGTGGACGTGCTCTATTCCATGCCGCGGGTGCTCTTCGCGCTCGTGCTCATCGCGGCGCTTGATGAACCCATTCGTTCTTTGCTGGGAGGATGGCTGACGGCGGCGGACACAGCCGGGAATATGACGCTGAAGGAATCATTGGAGTCCATTCTTCCCTATTCGCGAACGCTTGTCCTCATTTTGTGCCTGGGAATGCTGGAATGGCTCACCATGGCGCGCATTGTCCGGGGGCAGGTGCTCGTCCTGAAGGAGCAGCAATTTATCGCCGCCGCCCGCTGCCTTGGCCAAACTCGCCGACGGATCATGTTCCGCCACCTCCTGCCGAACCTGTGGACCGTGATCCTCACTTACCTCACGCTTACCATTCCCATCGTGGTGCTGGATGAGAGCTTCCTCAGCTTTCTCGGTCTGGGAATCGAAGAGCCTGCGGCGAGTTGGGGCTTGCTGCTGGGCGAGGGGGCCGGGGCGATCAATCTCATCGAACCCCGGTGGTGGCTCCCGGTTTTTCCAGCGCTTGCCATGACCGCGACTTTGCTGACGCTGAATTTTCTCGGTGACAGCTTGCGCGACGCGCTTGATGTGCATTAGTGCGCCCCCGCTGCCGGGAAATACCGTGCGGTGGCCGTCCTTCGGGGCGAAAATAGTTCATGGACGTTAAGAATTGAGTTGCATTAATTACGGTTTTTATTAAATACACCGTAGTAATCTGCGGGCATAGCTTAATGGTAAAGTTCCAGCCTTCCAAGCTGGCCATGCGGGTTCGATTCCCGCTGCCCGCTCCATCCGTGGAGTTTCGCCGCCGCTCATTTTTTCCATGAACCGTTCCCAAGTTTTCGGCCTCGCAGCGCTGATAATGGGATTGTCTTATCCTCTGGAGGCCCCTGGGGCCGAGGAAACGAAGAAACAAACGGTGATTTCAATACTGCGGGCGGAGATCGCGGCCAAACCGTCCCGTGTTCTGATCGCCGTCGAGGATGCCCTGACGATGGATGAACGGGCCGCGTGCGAGATTATCAAGGCTTCCATCGAAGCAACCCGCGCAGACGCCCAACTGGCCGGCGAAATTACCTGCACGGCACTGAAAAGTGCTCCGGGAATGGCCGCAACCATCGTGGAATGCGCCCTCGCGGCCTCTCCCGACTCCGCGGTACAGATTCAAGCAGCCATGAAGCGCGCCCTTGGGGAGAGCGCCGTGGTTGCCACAGCCGGGGAGCCCAGCCGGGGCGCGGAGAATGCCCGTTCTGAGTCTGCATCCGGGACTTCCGGAAAAGATGCCGGCGGTAAAGACGGTACGGAACCTGACGAGGACACCGGGATTGAGGATTTTTTTGACTTGCCGGGGATAGGGGTAGGAGGCATTTACCTCTTCACACCGGCCCGCGGTGCGATTTATGGCTGCGATCCTCACGACCCGTGTTGCAACGGCGAACTGAGCCAGTCATGTTTTCGCCCCTGAACCGGAGAACCAAGTTTTCAGGAATCTTATCAAAAATCTTGCCAGCCGTCCGAATTGCTTCCATAATCGAGCGCCCATTCCCCAAAAATTCCCTTTTAAACGACCTCATGAAACAAAAATTGAGCCTACTCATCCCGGCTGCGCTTCTCGCGGCGGCATCACATGCCAGTGCCCAGGGGCTGGAATCCATTGGACGCAACTATGATTTGGAGTTCGCGAACAAGATACCGTTTTCCTGGTACGTTGGTGCAGGGATTGGATGGGATTCGAATCCTTTGCTGGTGGAACGGGGAGAGGAAGACAGCGCGTATGCGACCCTCACCATCGGTGTGGACTATAATACAGGAGACCGGAAACGCACCGCGATCGACTTCCACGCGTCCTACAGCCCGCTGTTTTATTTCGACGCCCCCAGTGGAATCGATGACTATCAAACAAACGCACGCCTTGGTTTTGACATCCGGCATCGCGTGAATCCACGGCTGACGATTACCGATTCCGCGTACATTTCGTACGAAGTGCAGCCCGACTTCGGGATTGGAGCCACCGTTGCACGTCAAACGGATGAGTATCTGTACTGGTACAACAGCCTTGCTGCGGCGTATTCCTGGACCCGCCGGTTCTCGACGGTGACGAGTTATACGATCAGTGGCGTCAACTATCAGGACGAAACGCTTAACGATCAGGACTTCATCATGCACCTCTTCGGGCAGGAGTTCCGCTATGCGTTCACCCGCAGGACCACCGGAGCGTTGACTTATCGCTTTGGAATCGGTGATTACGATAACGGCATTGGCGATTACGAATCTCACTACTTCCTCGTCGGTGCCGACCATATGTTCTCGCCGCGGATGATCGGAAGCTTCCGTGTGGGCGCGGAATACCGCGACCGCGATTTCGGAGGTTCTCAGACTGATCCTTATTTCGAGGGCTCCTTTGTTTACAGGGTCAACCGTAAAACGGATCTTCGCGCCTATACCCGCATCGGTTTTGCGGATAACGACGTGGGCACCTATGGAGACCGGTTTGGATACCGTTTCGGTGTCACAGCGGCTCATCGGCTCAATACGCGCCTGACCGGGAATATCGGCGTCCACTACTACCACGACGACTACGAGGAGGGGCTGCTGCCTTCGTTCGACGAAGACGTTGTCGCGTTCAGTGCGGGCATCGACTACGCTCTCTGGAGAAATGTTTCTGTGAATGCCGGCTACTCGTTTACCACTTCCAGCAATGACAGCTTCGCCGGACTCCGGCCGGAATATGACCGTCACAATGTCCAGGTGGGCATAAATGCCCGTTTCTAACAGAACCGTCAAAAAATCCGGAAAAATTCAACGAATCAGCCCTCTCGGTGTCCCATCAGATACCGTGAGGGCTTTTCCCTTCAAATCTGCCCGGCCGAAGCATCCAGGCCAGGCTGTCGTCCGTAATCGTGAACCCTTCCTGACTCCACCCCTCAAACAACCTCCCCACCGCTATGAGAGAGCAGATCACCGAGACTAAAATGCACGCATTGGATTACTGGCAGGTAATCCGCAACCGCTGGGGGGTTATTCTCCTCACGTTTTTCCTGATTACCCTGGCATCCCTGGTCATCATCGCGCTGCTGGACAAAAAGTTCGCAGGTCAGACCAGGTTCCAGATCAATGTGAGCTCGGCACCGGATCTGTTTGACTCGATGGGGAATGACAATATGCGCAACCGGTCAGGGAACTGGCTGGAGACGCAGTTCAAAAGCCTCGTCTCCCGTGACACCCTCAACCGGGTCGTCAAGAACCTGAACCTCGAGGCAGAATGGAACATGGGACTCGACGAGGCAGCGGGCAAATTGGAAAGAATGCTGGAAACCGACCAGGAAAGAGGAACAGAAATCGTATCGGTAACCGCGTGGAGCACTAAAGCGGCGGAAGCGGCCGCGCTCGCAAACGGTGTTCGTATCGCCTACGAGGAAAGGCGGACGGCACTTGAGGAAGAGCGGGTGCATCGCCTGACTCAAAATACGGATGCGCAAATCGCCCGGCAGGTGGGTGTCGTCGAAACGGCGCGGCTGCACATGATGGATGTGATGAAAAAACACAACATTGTGGACTATGCGCCTCTGAGCAACGGCATGCAGTTCTCCGGTGTGCAAACCCCGGGCATGGGTATTCTGGATGAGGCGCGGCGGCACCAGAACATGATGGAGCAGGAGGTCAGCAAGTTGACGACTCAGTTGGAAACCCTCATCAATCTAAAAGGGGATCAACTCATCGCCGGATTCCAGGAGTTGAATGTGCAAAATTCGACGATCATGAAGGTTTATCCGGAGTATCAGTCGGAAAAGGCTCAGTTGAGTTCGGCGACGGTAAGCGGATTTGGTCCAAGGCACCCCAAAATCCTTGCGTTGAAGGTTTCGATTGAAACCAAATACAAGCAACTGACGGACGCGGTGGAGAGTTTTAAGAAGGCTCTGCAGCTTCAAATCGAGCAGGCGAAAAAGATGGTGGAGCAGGCAAAGGCAACGGCCGATGGCAAAACCACCGACGCGGTAACCGAGCGCGGCAAGCAAAGCGAATACGGCGACGCCAAGTACAATTACGAAAGCCAGCAGCAATTGCTCAAGGTGATGCGTGAGCACAATATGCGGATCAACGTGGATATCGGCGTCACCAAAAAGCCTATTGAGGTGCTCCAGGAGGCCAAGCCGGACGTGAATCCAACAAAACCGAACGTGATGCTGCTGCTGAGCATTGGTGCCGGTCTCGGTTTAATCCTCGGCCTCCTGCTGGCGTTCTTCCTTGAATATCTCGACACGAGCGTGAAGTCGCTTGATGACGTGGAGCGCTACCTCGGTGTGCCGGTTCTGGCGGTGATTCCCAAGGATGTGGGTGTTTTGCATAAGCAGAGCGGCCTCAGTCCCGATGCGGAGGCTTACCGGATTCTCCGAACCAACATTGAGTTTAACCGGCGCAGCGCCGACGCCAACGCCATTACCATCGTTTCCGGTGGTGCAGGTGAGGGCAAGTCCACGACTTTGGTGAACCTGGCCTACATTTGTGCGCAGGGCGGATACAATACGCTGATGATCGACGGTGACTTGCGCCGTCCGAAACTGCACACCTTCTTCGATATCAACAATTCCGTCGGTCTTACCAACTACCTGACCACAGCTCTGATGCTGGAGGACGTTATCCTCCAAACGCCGATTGAGAATCTTTACTTCATGCCGTCCGGAATTCTTCCTGCGGACGCTGCCGGCATTCTCAACAGCCGTCGCATGTCGGAGCTTATCGCCGACGTGAAGAACCGTTTCGACCTTGTGCTCATTGACTCGCCGCCCATCCTTGGCGTGTCGGATGCCTCCGTGCTCGCTTCGGAAGTGGACCTCACGATCATCGTGATCCAGCACCGCAAGCTGCCGCGCAACATGCTGCTGCGCGTGAAGCAGGCGATCGAAAACGTGGGCGGGAATCTCCTTGGCGTTGTTCTCAACAATGTCGATGTCCGCAGCGACAGTCAGTACCAGTACTACACAAGCTACTACACCTACTACTCGCCGACCAACGTGGACACCAAATCCAAGCCGCGTCCGTCCGCTCCGGGTGGATCTCCGGCCACGCGGCCCGCTCCTGCCCCGGCCGGCAAAGCCACCGAAAAAGACGACTACTAAACTTCCCGACAAAAACCAAGCACTGCATTCCCCATGAAAACGTGTGTTTCCCTGATACTTGTCCTCGCGGCGCTCCTTTTTGCCGTTCCCGCCAATGCCCAGTCCCGGCTGAAGGCCGGCGACCCGGTCAATATCGAGCTGAAGGTTCCCGCCGAAGACGCTGCCAACGTCTCCACTCTCTACACCGTCTCCGGCTCCGGCACGGTGAAGATGCCTTACCTTGACCGCGAAGTGCAGGCTGCGGGTCTGACCACCACGGAACTCGCCCGGCGCATTGAGCTGGCCTACAAGGCCGCAGAGATCTACACGAATCCGACGATCAACGTGGTTCTCAACGACCCGAGCAAACAAGCTCCCCACGTGGTTACCGTGGGCGGTGAAGTGAAAACCGGCGGTGCCCAGGTGCCGCTGCGTGAAAACATGCGCCTCTTCACGGCGATCATGAGCGCGGGTGGCTTCACTGAGTTTGCCGATGTGAAGAAAGTGAAACTCATTCGAAACAACCGGGCTACCATTTACAACATGAGGAAGATCGATGAAGCGGGTTCCAACAACCCCATTCTGATGGACGGAGACACCATCGTCGTTCCTCAGGACTGATTTTCTCCTCAGCCTTGTTTTGCCGCAGAGGCAGCGCCTGATAAAACGGGCGCTGCCTCTTTCGTTTACCGCCTATGACTTTACTCCCCCGCTTCGTATTCGTCCTCGCAGTCCTGATTGTTCAGAAAGCCCCGGCGGAATCGCGGGCTCCGCGGCAGTGGAACGAATATCGCACCATCATGTGGGTTGGCGATTCATTCCGGAAGAAACCTGACCGGTTCCCGCTTTTTGTGCAGCGGTTGCGTGAGATGGGCATCAATTCTGTTACGGTGCACGGCGATGCGGAGGCGAAGCCGTGGACTGATACGGGGCTTGCGTTCTACGTCGAGAACGTCATCAGCAAAGGCCTTTGTTTGAAATTCAATTCCCCCGTGACGAACTGGGATGCCTTCGTCGCAAAATGGGCGAAGAATGGCCGTTCCGTTTCAGACTTTGTCCGGCCCTATTCCCTCGATGATCCAGAATGGCTCAAATGGGGTGCGAAGCGCATGAAGGATTTTGCAGCGGTGCATAAGCCGCATCATCCGTTCGCCGTCGATATCCGGGATGAACTCTCCACCACAAACTCCGCGAATCCCTTCGACTATGATTTCTCGGAGCACACTCTGAAAGCGTTTCGCACCTGGTTGCAAACAGAGTATTCCTCGCTGGATGCCCTCAACGCCCAATGGGAGACGAAGTTTACTGCGTGGGATGAGGTTAAGCCTTTCACTACAGATCAGATCAAAAACCGCATGGCCAGCGGCAAGGCGCTGCCGGAAGGCAATCCTGACTGGCATGCGGTGCAGCAGATTAAGTTCACCACGGCTGACGCGGCGGCGAGACCAACCGCATGGAACTTTTCTCCATGGGCCGACTTTCGCACCTACATGGATCTTTCACTGGCCCGCACCCTTGCCGCCTTCCGCGACGCCTCGCGCGGCGTCGATCCCGATACCCCGGTTGGCATTGAAGGAACACAAATGCCACACGCGTTCGGTGGTTACGACTTGTGGCGCCTTTCCCAGGCGCTTGACTGGGTGGAGCCGTACGACATCTGCAACTCGCGGGAGATCTTCGGGAGCTTTATGCCCGGCAAACCCATTTTAACCACGGTGGGTGAGAAGGATGCCCGCGCCGCACAGCGGCGGTTGTGGCATTTGCACCTCCTCGGCGATCGCGGCTGCATCATCTGGTGGAGTGAAGACTGCATCGACTGGAACAAAGACGACTGGCCGCTGACTTCCCGGGCCAAAGGTCTCGCGCCGGTTCTCAAGACCATGACCTCGTCGCTGGCACAACTGTTTCTGAGGGCAAAGCGGGAGGTCGATCCGGTTTTCATCCATTACAGCCAGCCCTCCATACAAGTTGCCTGGCTTATGGAAAGCACCGGGGATGGCTCCACGTGGGTGCGTCGTTTCTCCAGCTACGAGGCGTCGCACAATCGCCATGCACGCGTTCGTGAAGGATGGGTAAAAGTGCTTCAGGACCTCGGCTACACACCGCAGTTTGTTCACGGCAGTCAGTTGGCGTCGCTCCCGCACGGGGCTTCCGTGGTTTTGCCGGAATCCTGGGCTCTCTCGAACGCTGAACAAACAGCATTGACGGCCCTGCCTGCGGGAAGTGTTTGCGGCACCGGCGCGGCGGGTGTGATGGATGAACATGGCAAGCTGCGCAGCCGCGGGGCATTGGTCGAACCGGCGAAACTTCCGTCCTCCGCCGGGTCGTTCAGCATAGGGGGAGAAAACCTGAAGACGACATCCGAAAGCGCTGCCGATTATGCAGCGGAACGATTGAAGGCCGCACCGCCGCAGAATTTTCCCGCGTTTGTTGCATCGGCCGTCAAGAATAAGCCGCCCGTGGTCATTGATGCCGCCGCCAGGGTGTATTGTCACCGTTATCAACTGCCGAAGGCGCGGCTCCTTGCATTTGAGCGGAATATTTCGTGGCAGATGAGCGAAGACCTCAGTCAGGCCGGTGGCAATGAGGTTCTCGAAAAGCCTGCGGACATTACGGTTGGTCTTCCTGCCGCCGCTCACCTCTACGACCTGCGCACGGGCCAGTATCTCGGACACAAAGACAGCATCACTTTCACCATCGATCCATGGCAGCCGTCACTCTTCGCAGCCTGTCCCGAAAAATTGCCGGAAGGCGACGTCATCGCTCGATTGACGGCAGATCAGGCTCGATAGGCCTATTCCATCACGGCTTTTTGAGGATGTTTGCCAGAAAACTCTTTGCCGCTTCCGTCACCTGTGGACGGAGCGCCTCCATTCCCTCTTTCAGCAGAGAAGCCACGGGAGGAGATTCCGCCGTGCCGGATGCGGCGCGCTTCATGGCCTCTTGAGCCAGGTCCTGAGCGAGCTTTCGCACCGATGGAGCGGCAAACAAACGCGACAGCGCCATACCTGCCAACAGCGCGCCGCCCGCAACCACCAGTGGGTTCTTCAGGAGCTTTGCGAGAGCATCTTCGTCAGAAGCGGGCGGGACGGGCAATGCGGTTACATTCGCCGGAAGGGAGGGCTTCGATTGAGGCAGAGCGGACATGGGTGAAGTGGCCGGTTGATGAAACGACGATCAATCGCGACGGAACAGAAGGCCGATGGCAAAACCAATGCCGAGGGCGGCGAGAGCGGCCCGTCCCGGACTTTCCCTGACAAAAACGGCGGCGTTGGTGCTGAGCTCCTTCCATCGTGCCGCCGCTTCATTTACAGCGCGGTTCGTCAGGGTCTTGAGATCCTCTTTCTTCAGGGCATCCGTAAACTGCAGTATCTTGGCTTCTGCGGCAGCACGAAGCTCGTTGGCCGTGGCAGACAGATCCGCCGCTGTGGCGGAGGCTGCGTGAGGAGAGATTGTTTCACTCATCGTGTGCAGTTAGTCGGGTGAGTAGTTGAATTAGTGACGCGATGTGCTTTGATCGCGCTCGCCCTACCTGTGGCGCAAAGCATCACAGACGGTCGGCAAGTGCATCCTGCCATTGCGGCATGGCAAAAGCAAGCTGTCCGGCATCCTCTTTGCTCTTCACGTTCCATCCTTCTTCATTACCCATCGCAATGTCCACCGGCCCGCGCGATCCTCTTTACACCGTCAAATCCTCGAGCATTCACAACCGCGGCGTGTTCGCAGCGCGGGACATTGTCAAAGGCGAACGGATCATTGAGTATCGCGGAGAGAAGATCACCAAAGCAGAGTCCGACCGTCGCGGCCTCGCCCATTTTGACGAGTCGCGCCGTACTGGGAACGGAGCGGTCTATCTCTTCGTGCTCAACAGGAAGCACGACCTCGACGGAAGCATGGAGTGGAATCTGGCCCGTCTTATCAACCACTCCTGCGATCCGAATTGCGAAGCGCAGATCATTCGCGGACGCATCTGGATCGTCGCCGTCCGAAAAATCAAAGCGGGCGATGAACTGTCCTTCGATTACGGTTTCGATCTGGATTGCTGGGAGGATCATCCCTGCAGGTGCGGCACGAAGAAGTGTGCGGGCTACATCGTAAGCCGGCATTACCGGACAAAACTGCGGAAGCTGATTGCAGAGCGCGACGCCTGTATTGCAGAAACACATGCAGAACGTCCAGCGGCCAACCGGCAGAGTGCCGGCAAGCGTCCCCGCCCTGCAGGAAAAAGGCGCTGAGCCCATGAAGAGGGTCATTCCTCCTTGCGCATCGCGGCCAGTACGGTGATGCACGGGAATGAGTTCGTTGAACCATCTTTTTGAAAAGAACCGGCAGTGGGCCGCGGCCATGGAAGCCGAGTCGCCTGGTTTTTTTCAGGCTCTTTATCAGCAGCAGGCGCCCGAGTATCTCTGGATTGGTTGCAGTGACAGCCGTGTGCCTGCGAACGAGATAGTGGGCCTTTTGCCGGGCGAGCTATTCGTTCATCGCAATGTGGCCAATGTCGTCGTTCACTCGGACCTTAATTGCCTCGCGGTGGTCCAGTACGCAGTCGAAGTGCTGAAGGTGAAGCACGTCATCGTCACCGGGCACTACAATTGCGGCGGAGTGAATGCCGCGCTTCAGAACCTTTCCCTCGGCCTCATCGACAACTGGCTGCGCCACGTGCAGGACGTGTATCGCCACCACAAAGCGGAAATCGATGTGCTCACCGAATCAAAACAGCGGGCCCGCCTGTGCGAGCTGAACGTCCTGCAGCAGGTGGTGAACGTCAGCAGGACCACCATCGTGCGGGGTGCCTGGAATGCCGGGCAGCCACTTTCGGTCCACGGTATGATTTATGACGTAAAAGACGGTCTCCTCCACCAGCTTGTGGAGGACATCTCAAACCCGGACGACGCCGATGCCCTCCACGCAGGCGATCTGAAAAAGGTGAAACGCGGTGCGGCTACGATGCCGGATGCGGCGTGAGCGTGAATTTCTCCGGCTCGGAAACCGCTACAACACCTCTACCTGCACCTGCGCGACGAGTTTCTCAGACGCTTCGCTCACGCCGCCCTCGCCGTTCTTCTCGAAGCGGCTGTTGGTGACTGAATTGGCGATGCAACTCACGTCGTTCACCCGCATGCCCACACCCTTGCTGTTCGAAACCTTCAGGTCGGAGAACACATTTCCGGTGCAGGGAGTGTTTTTCGAATCGTCAGCCTGGGCCAGGAAAATTCCCTGCGCACCGTTCCGGTCGATGGTAAGGCGGGTGAACGTGTTGAAGTTGCTGTCCCGCATGAAGATCCCCTGACTCCCGTTATTTTCCAGACGGGCGTGAGAGACGATATTGTGATTGAAGCGGATGTCGGCGCTGATCCCGGCGGCCGTATTGCTGTGGAGATAAAGACGTGTGAAGACACTGTCCTCAGTCTCATAAGCGGCAAAGCCGTCGAAATGATTGTCGTGAGAAGTGAAGTCACTGATGTGAACCCGGCGGCAGCCTTTTTCGAGAACCAAACCGCCGCTGCGCGCCCAGCGGGTAGTGACGTGCTGAATGGAAATGTCTTCCGCGCCGCGGATGGTGAGGGCGTTGTTGCGAATGTGGGAAAGCCCGCCGTTGTCGCATGGGCCGCCGTTGCATTCGTGGTCCTGAGCGAGCCGGTTGCCATCGAGAGTGAGCTTGCGGACGGTGACGCCGCTCACCTTGTGCACTACGGGCGTTACGGTTTGCCCGATGATCAGCAGCGGGCAATTCACCCGGTCTGCGAGTTTCAGAATTGTCAGTTCCTGCTCACCGCAGAGCTCAATGTCGTTCCTGTCAATCACGAGAGGTTCGGACACCGTAAAAGTGCCTGCACCGAGGACCACACGCCCCCCCTGAGCGGGCAGGGCGGCAATTGCACGCTGGATGTCGAGGCCGCTGCCATTCTTCACGCGAACTTCATATCGCCGGCCGGAGCTGTTCTCCGCAATGATCGTTTCAACCCGGGGGGTCTTCCCGCCGGAAATCGACCCCGCCGAGAGATTCCTTAAACCCACCGCGGTGAGCGGAGCGCCAATCGCGAAGGCCGCGATGGCTACGAACCGGCTGATGAAGTTTCTGTTCATGGGTTTCCCCCTTTCTGTTCATCGTGTGAAGCGATGACAAACCATTTGTCGGATTGAATCCGGGAAATATTCAAAAAGGTCTGCATTTTCCAAACGATCTAAAGTGAGTGTGTGGATGCCTCAACCTCGACCGGCACGGCTTCACAAACCTGTCGCCACCCGGGAAAATTCCATTTGTTTGGAAAGTCCCGGCACTGCTGAGGCTTCACTGCGTTAATGACGCAGTCGTTACCCTCCAGGAAGATGCAGGAACCATCCGCCCGCTCCGTGAGAGAGAGTCCACGCCGATCCGCTCTCAGCCGGGTGTATTTTTCCACAAAAGGCACCTCCTCCATGCTGAGGAATGCAGCGATCTGCCTGATCTCATCCTCTGATACCTTCACGTCGCCTGGCCACCGGCAGCAATTCGTGCAGCGCTGGCATTGGTAAAAGAGAGTCTTTGTCGCCATACGGGTCTCTTGGATACGCGAATATGTATGCGCGTCTTTCACTCCAACGAGGCCGCCGCAGTTGCGCTCGAAAAAGACCTCGCCGTCCGGGGCTGAATTTCTACGCTTCCGCCGTATGAAACCGCTCCTGCTTACCGCCGTTCTCTCCCTGTATGCTCTTTGCATGGCCAGTCGCGCAGAGGACAAACCCGCGCCCGGCACCCAGGTTGCGCAATCCGTGGAGGTCACTGCGGACAAAGATGCGAAGACAACGGTCCATTACCTTTTGGCGCTGCCTCCGGCGAGTGAGACAAAACCCGCCGGCGGTTATCCGCTCATGCTCTTCATGCATGGGGCGGGGGAGAAGGGCAGCGACTTGAACCTTGTGAAAAAGCATGGCCCGCCAAAGCTGGTCGGGAAGTCGCCGGAACTGAATAAGTTCATCGTCGTTTCCCCACAGTGCCCTGCTGGCCAGAGGGGGTGGGATGTGGTGGCCATGAAGGGACTTATCGATCATATCGCGGCGACCCAGCCGGTCGATAAGAACCGTATCATCATCACCGGCCTCAGCATGGGAGGATTTGGCACATGGTCTTTTCTCGCGAAGTATCCCGATCTCCCTGTCGCTGCGGTTCCCATCTGTGGTCGCGGTAAACCGGAAACGGCGGCATCGTTCAAAGATGTTCCGATCCACTGTTATCATGGCGCGAAGGACCCGACCGTTCCTCAAAAATACAGCGACGAAATGATCGAGGCTCTCAAGAAAGCGGGGGGCAAACCGGAATACACCGTGTTTCCTGATGCCGCTCACGATTCCTGGACCGCCGCCTACGCCGACCCGAAACTCTACGAGTGGATGCTCGCACAGAAGAAACCGGCAAAGTAGCGGCCTGGATTTACGGGCTCCCGTTGCGGATGAATTCCACCGGGGCCTCTTCAGCAAGCACTTGCTCCGGAAACGGACAGCCCGGGCAGCCATTGACATCGGCGAGGCAAAAATCCTCGTAGATTTGAAGAAGCGCCTGATGCTGCCAAAGCCGCGAGGCGTATTTTTCAGCCTTTTCCCTGCTGCCGAAGAGACGCAGGCCTGCAACGTTTGTCCTCGTGCTTTCCACCGGTGCAGGAAGTCGCAGGTACGATTTCCAAAGCTCCTCGCGCTGAGGAACGAGGAGCGGAAACACAAGATTCGCAAGAATGTCGCGAATGCGCTGAGTGCCGAGCAGCGCCAGCGGTGTGGAAGAGGGCTTCGCAGTAAGGGTGTAATGCCTGCTCCAATAGGGATGCGTCAGACTTTCCAGCAGCGTTACGAAGGTTTTTTCGTGGAAAGCGGAGGCATCGACGAGACGACGAATCTCCCGCCAATGGGCCGCGATTTGAGACAGCGCAGCGATGCGCCGCTGCGGGTGGTTGACGGGCCTTGTGCCGGAGAGCGTCCAGCGAACGGCCTGCGAAGTCCGCCCTAGCGTAAAACCGGCGCGATATTTCCACCAGCTTTCCCAAAGACCGCGCAGCCATGCACGTGTGGCGGCCTCACCGTGCTCCACTTCCTTTCCATCAAGAAAACCGGCTGCTCCAAAAAGCAGAGCCTCGGTATCACCCGGATGTTTTTGCAGGAAACGCAACGGAAGCCGCTGTGCGAGGATGTTCATGGGCAGTTGATTGCGGCTATACCCGAGCGCCCCCGCGATGCCCTGATAAATGGCCTGGTCCAAGCCGTGAATGCCCGCCACGCGCTGCCACCGGCGGCCTTTCCGTTCCAGCCGATAGCGGGCTGCATCCTCCATGATTTCAAGCACGCGGGACTCCGGCAGGGACGCGAGGCTCTGCACACACCTTCCGGGGTGCGCCGGGGCACTCCGTTCGCCGCTGGCCGGATCGCACTGATTGACATCCAAGTACACCTGCGGGACTTCCTGGTTTTGCGAGGTGCGCGTAAAAAACCGCTCTTCTCTCTGTGGTGTCAGGAAAAGGTGAAGCACCGTGTCATTGTAGGCGGGATTCGCTGCGTGCCCGTGCGCTTCCCAGTCGCGGAGGGCGGGATCGAGTTCGATGCTGCCGCGGCGGCTCGCTCCTGACACCTCGACAATGCAGTCACGAAAATCCGGTCCGGCTCCGTGATTCCACCACCCGAAGTCCACAATATGCACCAGTTCCCCGGACAGAGTCGTGAAGTCCCTTCCGAACTCGCCGGAAAACCATCGGCTCTGCCACGCGAGTTCATCCGGTTCAGGTGGATCAGCGGAAAAAAGTTCCGGCTCGGCGATGCGGAGTCGCGCTGCGGACTCGAGGAAGGTCCGGTAGCGGCGGGCGGGCGGCGAAAACTCGTCAGGGGAGGGCATAGCGCCTCATTTTGAATCACGGATCTGCTGGACCAATGTACGGGCGGCACCGGCTTCCGGCGCGGAAGGGTATTTTTCCACGACGCCGTTCAACAGCTTTATCGCCTTTCGGTTGTCGCCATCCCGGCGCATGGCATCCGCCATCAAAAACTGAAGGCGTATTAGACCCTCCGTGGTGGTCGTGGACTTAGCCGCGAGGTCGAACCACTTTTGCGCAGCGGGCCAGTTTTTGTTTTCCCCGGCCTGCGCATGAAGCGCCAGGAATTCATAAATTGCAGGACTCTTGAGTCCTTCCGCCATGCGTTGAAGCCCGTCTTCGAGTTCCGATTTCTGTTCCGGTTTTCCCCAGCGTTGCAGTGCAAGGCGGATGGCTTTGTATTCGGGCGCCGCTTTCTTGTCGCCATTGCCAGGCACCGCTCCAAAGGGCCGGTATAGCGGATCGCCAATGACCACGCTCATCCATGACAATGCGGGTGTGCTCATCCATGCGGCTTCGGAGAGATTATAGCCGGCAAGCAGCCGGTCGGTGAAGATGTCGAGATGAGCGCAGAAGGAAAGGTAGGGTTCAAAGACGTTCCCGAGTGTGGCGCAGGCGCCGTGAGCGACCAGCGGTCCGCACCAATTGAGGGAATCGCTTTTAAGCGTGGAGGCGCTGAATGAGTGAATATGGACGGCCACAGCACCCCGGCGCAGGCGAAAAGCTGGATTTACGAAGGGACCGTCTGCATTTTGCGTGTACCAACCGAGATACAGAGCGCAGTCTGACATGGGAAAACCTGAAGGCAGCGTCGGCGCCCACGTGTCCATGATCACGGGAATGCCCCGCAACTCCAGCATGCGCGCGGAGTTGATGAGCCAGTCCTCTCCCATCTTATATCCCGGCTGGTTCTTCTGCGCGAGATCGATGTAAGCTTTCCCGTAGAGTCCTTCCTTTTCCACGGCGATGGCATCATCGATGAGACGCTTCGCAATGGCCTTGTTCGGGCCATCGATGCGGCCTACCATGAACATAGGCGTCAGGCCGGTTTTGAAGAACGGGGTGGTGGCCTTGAAATAGGGGTTGCTCACCATTCCGCGCGAAAGTTTCTCCAGCACGCCGAAAACCGCCAATTCAGAGTCCACGCTGGAGGCGTTTTCATCGATGGGATTGGGCGGCAAGTCTTTGCCCGTCCTGGGATCCTTTGTCGGCGGCTGCGCCTGGGTTGCGATTCGCAGCGGGATGCCCTGAATCAGCGTAATCACACGCATCGTGGTCTTCGTCGCCATCAATCCATCCTTGGGCTGGCGGGTGGTTTCCCACCACCCCCGTTCGTCAAATGCGGTGCGCAGGGGCAGGTCGATTTCCTTATCAAAAACCTCCCGGGAAATTGTTTCTATGTTCTGGCACTTCAACCCGACAAGATTTCCCGCGGGGATTCCCCGCTGTTTTACATAGTAGTTGGCAAGCTCAGTGGAAGCAGGGTCGCTTGCATTGTAAACGACGACCGTCGCGGGACGGTAATCGAACGATATGGAGTCCTGGCTGCGCAAAACAGACGGGAGCAGAGCGAAAAAAAGCAACAGGATGGGTCGGTACACTGGTGGAAATGTAACGGAGGTCCCCCGTGACGCCAGCGCCGGTTACGCGGTAAGACTGAAAGTTTGACTCGAATCCGGAAATATTTGCCGCGGAACGGATTTTCCCGGACTATTCCTTTCCGCTGCGGCCTCACGGGCCACGGAAACTCCCTGCACTTCCCCTCCCATGAAATCACGCGTCTTTACCCGCCTCCTGCGCAGGTCCGGTATCTTTTCCGCCGTTTTCGGAATGGCTGCTCTGCCGCTGCGCGCCGCCGATCCCGCTGCGGTGCTGCCGGACGAATCGGTCGCCTATCTGGAGATCGACTCTGCCGCGTTACACAAGCTCGAGAGTCATCCGGTCGTCAAAGCGGTGCCCTTCGATGAACTGAAGAAGATTATTTACAAATTGATCGGTGCCGCTCCGGATCATGACGAGCAGACGAAAAAGCTTCTCTCGGAGGGGACTGGGATCCCGTACGAAGAACTGTTGAAGAAGACGGGAAGGTTTGCGATGAGCCTCCACGATCTTAAGATCCCCGCGAATCCCGGGCCGGACAACGTCGGCGGTGAAATCTCCATCGCTCAGGAGTTCGATGCAGATGAGACCTTCGGGGATAAATACTTCCGCGCCCTCGCGAAATTGATCGGACAGGAGCTGGGAAGGAAAAGCAATTCCGGCGGCGAGCAGATTCAGAAGCACCTTGCCAAGGTCGCGGAGTTGCTGGAGCGAAGCACGGTGGAGCACGCGGGAGCAAAGATTCATGTCTTCAAGCTTAAAGAAACCGATGAGACGAAGCGTGTCCCGGCATTCGTGCGGGAGTGGGCCTATGCGGTTCACGATAAAATGATTCTCGCTTCGTCCGGACTGGATCAGGTAAAGGAGATGATCGACCGCATGAAGTCCGGCGGCGACGCCGGCTCTCTCGCAGCCTCCGCCTATTACAAGTTGGATCACGAGAAGACGGGCAAGGCCGCGGTCGTGGGGAGCCTTAATCTTGAGATCATTCTCGAACTCGTGGAAAAGCATGCGCTTCCCCATGCTGATACGGGTGATCTGGATGCTGAAAAACTGTGGACGGGCCTGGGTGCGGATAAACTCAAAAGCGCCGCCTTTGCGCTTAGCGCCGGAGCGGAAACGCTGGATCTGGCGGGCTTCCTGACCTACAGCGAAAAGCCGGGGCTTTTAGCCATGCTGGCCATTCCCGGGTCCGGCACTGCGCCATCTTTCTTCCCAAAGGGACTTGCTCAGGCCAGTTACCAGCAGATCGACATCAACAAGACCTTTGAGAATTTCGAAAAACTCGCCGGCGAAATCTATCCGGCGGCGGGACCGGCCCTGACAAAAGGTCTTGAAGCTGTGAAGGAGCAAACAGGCGTGGATCTTCGCAAGGAGATCATCTCACAATTGGGGCCGGATTTGTGGATTGTTTCCAGTGCTGTGAAAGACTCTGAAAATGCTGAGAAGGGTTCCGGGCAGTTTCCTTCTTTCACCGGCCTCGTTCTTGGAGGAGCTCTCTACGGGGTTCGCCTGAAGGACTCGAAGACCGCGGCAGCCGCGCTGAAAAAGATGATCGACAAAGCGACACATGGACAGGGCGTGTTTGAAAAACAGGAATTCGAGGGCTTCACCATCAACCGGATGAAGAATTTGCCCGCGGAAATCCGAGCGGGTTATGTAATCACTGACGCCTGGCTGATCCTCAATCTCAATGACCAGCCGGCATTGGAGCAACTCCTTTCCCGCCTCGCAAAAAAAGCGGATGACGGCTTCTTTGCGCGGCAGGATGTCGCCCCTCACCTCGCGGCAATGCGGGACGGGCAGGTGGTGACCAGCGTGACGGATATCGGAAATACGCTCAAAGGCCTGTGCATCCTGTTTGGGTCTATCGTTGACAAGGAGGGGCCGCCGGACGCCAAAGCAATTCCGTTCGACAGGCTCGTGAAGCTCCTCGACGTACCGCTGATCAGTGTGGACAAAGGATGGATCGACGCGAAACACGCGGAATACCGCCTCCGGATCGCGCCGAAAGGAAAGTGATGCCGTCTCCGGCTCCGGAAACGCCAGCCCGCGTGCCGGCGCGCATTCCTTTATCCATTGATCGAAGCGATAAGCGGTGCCGGAAAATCGATTCCCTTTTCCGCGGCGCATCGCACATTGGTGCGCGCCATGGATGATCGTGACTTTATACCTTTCGGCCTCCCTCACTGGGTGGCAATGACGCTGACGGCCGCTGCTGCGGCCGGCTTCATCTTAGTCCATCGGTCCCCCCGTTTTAGTGACAAGTTCAAACGCTGCGCGGACCTTGTGCTGGCATGGACGCTGATCCTTGCGGTAACCGCCGACCCGGTGCTAACCTGGATTCGCTATCACGGTGACGGTGCGGAAAAGGCATGGAGGCTCATTATCGACAATTCACTCCCGCTCTATCTCTGCGATGTGGTTTCCATCGTGCTGGCGCTGGCATTGTTAAGCCGCCGCCAGCGCCTCGCAGAAACCGGCTATCTTTGGGGGATGGGGGGAACTGTTCAGGGGCTCATCACGCCCACTCTGTACTTCAACTGGAACGAACCTGAGTATTACGCTTTCTTTCTCCAGCATGGCGGGGTGCCGGTGGCCGCGGCGGCTCTGGTTTGGGGTCTCGGTTTGAGGCCTCAGCGCGGAGCGTTCGTTCGCATTGTTTTGTGGGGGCTGGTTTACATGGCGGCGGTCATTTCCATCAATGCGCTCATTGGCCGCAACTATGGCTTTCTCAATGCTAAACCGGAAGTGCATACCATGATGGACTACATGGGGCCGGCACCATGGCATCTCGTGACGCTGAATGTCGTGGCCTGCACTTTTTACGCCCTGCTTTTGCTCCCGTTCCGCAATGGATGGCGACCCGCGCCGGCGGAGGAAACTCAGCTTGGCGCCCCCAATGACACGCTGCCTTTACGGGGCTGAAATCCTGGTTCCGCATCCCGGACTGCGGATAAGGGAATTTCCGTTGCATTCCCGGAGCGGGCTGATACTGAGTCGGCCAAATTTGACCCAGCCACCCCAATTTTTATGTCTGAAAAATCCATCGAAGATAAAGTCCGGGATATCATCGTCGATCAGCTCGGCGTGAATGCCGAGCAGGTTGTCAAAGACGCGCGATTCATTGAGGACCTCGGGGCCGATTCGCTCGACACCGTGGAACTGGTAATGGCTTTTGAAGAGGAATTCTCCATCGAAGTGCCCGATGAAGAAGCCGAGAAGCTGCAAACAGTGGGTGACGTTGTTTCCTACGTGGAGGAGCACAGCCAGAGCTGAAGCGCGGAGCGGCGGCAGTCATTTTTTCCCAAGCGCGTCCGGTTCGCCGGGCGCGCTTTTTGTCTGCCCGGATGCGGGTGCTGCGCCGTCGGCCGGACAGGCTGCTGATGTCCTGCTCCTTGCAGTCACTCCGCAGGCCATTCCTTGATTTCATTCACCCTGATAATGTCGGGGCCGAGATCGGCGATGAACTCATCCACCAGTTTGTCGGCCTGTTCCTCTGTCAAACTGCGGCGGAACAGTGAGATTCCCGATTCCTCCTTACCATCATTTCCGCCCTCAGGCGTGAATTTGCCGCCGTCGAGCTGGGCGGTGACGGTAATGTATGCCCAGTGCTGATCATAACCGCGGAAAACGCGGTCCGTAAAGTCCTTGATGCCGCGGCTGACGTGATTGCTCGTGACGTAGTCATGCCCAACGAACCAATAATAAGCGATGCTGTGAGCGATGCTGTTGGTTCCTGGGATTGCCTTCTCACAGACAAGGCGGCGCACCGCAAGGTTTTGACCGGTGCGCAGCTTGATGTGCATCGTTGAGGCACGGGGGATGTTGAATCCCTGAGCGGTGAGACACCGTTCCAGCGCGTGGATGCTGTTGCTCGGGTCGTTTCCGGAAAGGACGATCCCTGCATTAAGAACGTCCACCAGGTTGCGGTAAAACTTCGGCCTTTCCCCCGGCGGTGTCAGGGCCTCCTGATCCGCCATACTCACGTCCCGCTGGTAGTCGCGCCGGAAGAACTGCGTATCCGCGGCCAGAATTTTTTTCTCCTCCGGGCTCGGCTTGCCGTGCGCCTTGCCGCTCCATCCCGTAAGGGTGATGAAGTTCGGCAGTTCCGTGTTGATGGCCGCCGGCATCATCTCCGGCGTGCGCGGCAAAAAGAAGACAAGGCTGAGCCCTGTCAGTAAAACGATCTGGAGAACGATGAGGCGCCTGATCATAGCGGCAGAAACGTTATTCTTTGGCATCGCCGACGCGGGTTACTTTTAACTTCGGTTTGAGCGCGCGAACGCCCTGCCGCATGACAAAACTGAGGAGCATCAGCAGCGCGAGGGCAGCGCCGAAGCTGAAGAATCCCGAGTAATTGTGCCATGTCGCCCCGGCGAATTTCTGGCTGATCTGAGCGACCACGAGAATGCTGGTGATACGAAAGCCGTTGGCCACGATGGCGATCGGGATCGCGGCGGCAAAAACCACAATTCGCTCCCACCACTTGCGGTGAATTACCATGCCGTAAGCGTAGCTGATAAGCATTAGAGCCACGAGGGAGCGCAGCCCGCTGCAGCCGTCGTCCACCTGCCATTCCCCCCAGCTCTGCCCAGGCGGAGCCAGCAGTTTGGTGCCGGATTGAATGGTTTCTATGCCGATGAGCAGGCCGAACTTGTGTGCCATTTTAGTGGCGAAAATGGCAAGTCCATTGGTCGCCTGCTCGATACCGGGCATGGGAATCATGAATGCGACCAGACTCAGCGGAAAAACGAGATGGCGGGCCATTTTCCAGCCGCACGCGAAATGAACGCCGCCGAGGATGAAGCACGGGAGACTGAGCACCGCCGCCCGCGCCTGAATGGCGCGAAATCCTCCCACCCACAGGAAAATCCCCAGGGCTACCCACCAAAGTCCGGTGAGGCTGCCGGCAACAGGCTCCTTTTTCATGGGGGCCCACGCTCTGTAGATAAACCATCCCATCACCAGCACCACGATCCAGCCGTGCTCGTAGTTTTTGTTCTCCATGTTCCAGGACTCAATGAGCCATGTCACGGTGGGATTCACGTTTCCCACGGAGAACTTGGGCACAAAAGCGTAGAAGACCGTCAGAGTGACCGCGAGACTGGCGCACAGTATCCACAGCAAGCGGCGGGAGCCGCCCTGTTCGTCAGAGGGGAGGTCTGAATGATTCATGGCCGCGATCTTTCCAGAGAACCCGGGGCGAATCAAGCCTCGTATCACAGGAACCGCGGCAGGGCCGAAAACCGGCTATTTGAGCGTCTTAAGGTAGCTGAAGAGATCACTGACCTGCTGTTCGGTGAAGGCCTCGAGGAGCCCTTCCGGCATAAGGCTGCGCTTCAAATACTGCCCGCGCCGGATCTGGTCGCGGGGGATGCGCTGGTCCTCCATGCCCACCTGACGGAAGATGACGGCCTTATTGTCTTCGCTGACGAGAAAGCCCTCTTTGAGGGTGCCGTCGGTCATTTCCACGCGATAAACCCGGTAGCCGGGTTCCATGGCGGCATTGGGGCTGAGCAGGTTTCGCAGCAGCCCGTCCACCCCCATGGCCCCCGCACCGCTGAGGTTGGGCCCAATAAGAGCGCCCTTTCCGTTGATGGTATGGCAACCAATGCAAATGATCGCCGCAATTTGTCCCTGTGCCGGGTCGCCGGGTTTTTCCGCCAGTGCGTGGAACTTTGTATATTTCGCATCCACCGCCTTCGCCTCCTCCGGGGTGAGGACCGCCGGGAAGTCCGTCGTCTTTGCAATCCGGGCACCGCCGAGCAACTCCCCCCAATCGGCTCCGGTAAGCTGCACCACCAGTCCCGCCGGCCGCGCCGGGAAGGTGCGGTCGAAGGCTCCGCGGATTTCCTCCGGCGTGCGGCAGACGTTCCACACGCGAAACTCGGAAAGCGCACCGGAGGTTCCCTTGTTAACGATGCTTCCGCCAATGCGCAGACTTTTTAGCGGGCGCGTCACTGGTTTGCTTTGTGCCTTATCCTGCTCGCCATTGAGATAGATTTTGAGCATCCCTTTGTCGTCTCTGGTTACCGCTACATGCGTCCACATGTCGGGTGCCACTGGCTTCGTGGCGATGATGGCATCGTGTACGCCAGGCACCCAGACGCGGAATTTGGCATCGAAGAAATTGAAGTCCGCCTGGTCCGGAGCGCCGAGGATGCTGTCTTCATTGCCAATCCCCGGAGCCAGGCGCACCCAGCATTCCACCGTAAACGGACCGTTCAGATCGACCTCCTTCTTTACCATCGAATCATCTTTTCCATTCAGCACCAGCACCGGACGGAATGCACTGCCCATCTTTTCCATGAGTGACTTAAGCGCGCCATCACTCTCGCCGAGGATGACGCCGAGTTTTTCAAGAATAGGACCATCGAGTTCCTCCTGGGGAATGGACTTCGAGTTGACTGCCGTCACTACTGCCTGTGCGCCGGGTTTGGAGGTCGTAAGCGCCTCCAGCGCCCGGCCCCGCTGCGGCGGAGTCAGCTCCGGCCACAGAGGAATGAGTTTTTCAGGCACTGCAGCCAAACAGGCCAGCGCTTCTTCCCGGGTTGCGGGGTCTGCGGATTTTGCCAGCGGCAGGAACGTGTCCGCCCGCCTTGAGCCGAGCAGCCGCAACGTTCGCAACGCAGCCAGCGGAGCCTTCTCCACAACTCCCGCCACCTGCGGTTCGAGCTCCGTCAACTTGAACGATGAAACGATATCCAGGCCAAGCGCGGGCTGAGAGTTCAGCAGTTTCGCGGCCTCATCCTTGACTAGAGGTGCAAGCACCCGGGCGTCAAAGCGCGTCTTTTGCCGGAGCAGGGATTGCAAACTGGCCGGTTTGGCGATGAGGGCCGCCAGCGCCGTCTTTACCTCCGGGGAATCGGGAGCTTCTGCCAGCCGCAGGAGTTCTTCATCGGCCGGTGCGCGGTCGAGTTTGGCAATGAGTTGCGCTACACGCGGCGCTGACTCTTTGGGAGGCAGCGCCAGACAGGCCAGCATCAGTTTTTCGGCAGGGATTTTGCCGGCATTGGGGGAAGCGAGAAACTGAGAGACAGCTTGAGGCGCCCGCTCAAGAAACATCCGCACCAGATAGCGTTCGAACTCCCGTTCGTAAGCCACGCCTGTTTTGATAGGCTTTCCGGTGGACGTGGAAGCCATCATGGGTGCATCCAGGGGGGCGGGTGCCGCCTCCAGCATGGCGATCATCACGTCCGGTACCGGTTCCTTCTGATTTTCAGCGATGGCGAGACCCATGGTTTGAATGCGCGCCATGCGCACCACCGGGTCGGGATCATTTTTTTGTGCCACGGCGGCGATCAGGCTGGTGGCCACCGCCTCGCGCCGGAGATTCCGGTTTTTTGCATTGATGGTCTCTGCGGGTAAATCTCCCGCGTTTTGAATTTCCTGGAGCACCCAGTGCGCCTGAATGCCGGCTGCGGCTGCTCCGTCTTTTACAGCCGCTGCCACCATTTTCTTCAGTTCAGCCACGGTTGCTTCTTCGAGCTTCTCTTTATCCACCAGGGTCTGCCATGCGGTATGACTCTGTGCCACGGACGCGCCGCCCAGCTTTGCGATGATGTCCTTCTCGGGCATGGCTGTGAAATCAGGCACAGGAAAACATTTTTGGTCCCTGTGCTTCACGCGCCAAATGCGCCCGCGCTTTTTGTCACGCTCCGGGTGATTCCGGGGCACTTCATTGTGGCTGATGATTTTGTTATACCAGTCCACGATATACACACAGCCGTCCGGCCCAAGCGTCATTGCCACCGGGCGGAACCACTCGTCGCCGCTGCATACAAAATCAGGCAGCCACTCCAGTCTCCACCCGCTGCCACTGCGGTGCATTTTAATCGCCTGAACTTTGCGGATGATCGGATTGGCCACCAGCATCACATCGCTCCATTCCGGCGGATAGGCTCCGCTCGCGTCTGTGAGGGCCAGGCCGCTGAGGCCGGTGCCTCCCACGCGGAATTCCGCGGTGCCGGGGAATTCCGGTGCGTAGCTTTTCCATTGCCCGTTGGAACAGCCTGGATAGTTCGCATACTCATGAAACGGCATTACGGGATAACCGAAGTCATTCGCCTCCTGGATAAAGGTTTCACCCTCGCCGTTCATGGCGAGCCCCCAGATATTGCACGGCCCGTTGCTGGTGATTTCAAACTCCGATCCATCCGGACGAAAGCGCGCCATGCGGGTCTGATCGAACTGCACGGCCTTGCCTTCCGGGCCGCGAACCTTGCCATAATTGAAAGCCCCCTGAGCCAGCCAGATCCACCCGCCCGGAGCCCGCGTAAACTGGTGCGGAAACAGGTGCGAGTCCTGCACTCCGAATCCTGTTAGAATCAATTCGCGTTTGTCCGCTTTTCCGTCTCCATCGGTATCGCGCAGCAGCGCCAGGTCATGCCCGTGCTGAACGTAGCAGCCATCTTTATAGGGCAAAATCCCCAGCGGAATGGCGAGGCCGTCTGTGAACACTTTCGGCTCTTTCGCAAAGCGCGGAGGCGCACCGTTGGTGCCGCGGTCTTCGATGTCATACACGAGCACTTTGTCCTTTGCTTTGCTGGCGTAGAGCGCATCTGCTGCGGCGGGACTTTCGTTTGCATCCACCGGATATTCCAGGGCGGTCATGGTCCACATCCGGCCCCTCTGGTCAAAGTACACGGCGATGAACTTGCCATATCCTTTCGTCTCATCTTCAGAGGCCACCAGTTCAATTTCAAACCCCGGGGGCAGCGTGAACAACGCCTTTTCCTCCTCCGCCGGCACTGGCGAAGGTTTCGCCGGCTTTTTTGGCTCCGGCGCGCCTTCGCGCTTCGGTGTCGGCGGCAGCTCTTCAATCGTAATTTCCTTCACCTGCACCAGTGCCTTGCCGCCTCCGTGGATTTGAATCCCGATCTTTCCCGTCTGGGGAATCTTCTGGTCCTGCTCCATGTAATCCACGCCCATTACGCCGTTGATCCAGGTGGTGATGCGCGGCCCGTCCGCGCGGATCACATACTCATTCCAATCGTCGCGTTTTATTGCCGGTCCCAGCACCTTCATGTCGCTTTGCGCCATGACCCGGTTGCGACGACTTTCGTCATACACACACCCCCACCATGTTGGGTCGCCGTAGTCGCACTGGTAGCCGCACATTTCGGAGGACTTCGGCACCCGCGTGGAGCGCATCTGAATGCCGGAATTAATGAACCCTCCGTTGCCGGTGAGCTTGATCTTCAGCCGCAGGATGTAATTCCCGTAGTCCTTCTGCGTCGCCAGGAAATCGTTCTCCTTCACATTCTCTGTCAGCGATCCGCCTGTAACACAGCCATCTTCCACCCGCCAGAGTTTGGTATTCCCCTCCCAGCCCTCCAGGGACTTTCCGTCAAACAGCGACCTTACTTTGGAAGCGTCCGGCGGAGGCGGAGCGTCGGCACCGAACAGCGGGACGCTGCCCTGCAGGGCCAGCACGGCGAGGATGAGTCTGATGAGCTGCATAATTTTGAAGCGGTACATCATACGAAAAATTCCGGACTGTCCTCCACGTAAATATCCACGGATTACCGGCAGAAATCACCTGCGGAACGCCCGGACAGCCCTGACAGGGAAATC
The DNA here is from genome assembly GCA_035550135.1 of Verrucomicrobiales bacterium. Classification (GTDB taxonomy): domain Bacteria; phylum Verrucomicrobiota; class Verrucomicrobiia; order Verrucomicrobiales; family V1-33; genus V1-33. The sequence continues at coordinate 65,263 of DASZQB010000042.1, read as the reverse complement.
TTGACACTTTTTCCGTTTTAGCTCATACCCGGCCCATTCGCTGGCAGAACCGGGTGTCGGCGTGATTCCGGAGTCTTGTTTCCAGGACTCCCAACGAAACACGTCGTCTTATGAAAACGCTCTTCCTTCTTGCCGTCTTTGTCCTATCGAGCGCGGCGCGTGCGCAACTGGTGGACACGAATGTCGCCCTTGGGAAACCGACTTCCGGAGATGTAGCCTTCGGCTTCCCCACCAGCAACGGCAACGACGGCAATGTGGCCACGTTCAATCACGCGGACAATGTCAGTCTCCCGCCTAACAATCCATACTGGACCGTCGATCTCCAGGGAACATTCAATTTGAAACGGGTCGAGATCGTTGATCGTCTGGGCTGCTGTGATCCAAACCGGCTCAATGGCTCGGAAATTCACATTCTTGACGGAAACGGCGTACAGATCGGCGCCACGCTGCTGGTGGACGGGCTGCCTCCCTCCACGCCTGATTTGGCCACGGGGACACGGATATTCGACAATGGGGGGAACGGTTGGGCCGGCGCTTCTTCGGTGCGTATTGATGGACACACTCAATATTTTCAGTTTTCCGAATTTCGTGCTATCGCGCTCCTGCCGCCGCAGGCGGTGAACGTGGCGGTCAATGGCCTCATCACGGCCTCGGGTCCCATTTACACCGGGCAGGCCGTTACCGCCATCATCGACGGCAATCTTGCATCCTTTGCCCACCCGCTGGCGGATTTCGGCACGATGGGCTTCACCTATACCGTAAACCTGTTCGACCGCTACACCTTCGACCGCCTGGAATTGCTCAATCGCGGCGACTGTTGCCCGGAACGCCTAACCAACGTCCGCGTCACTCTGCACAATGACGACGGGACCGGTGCTCCCGGCCCTGCGGTGTGGTCCGCTGCTGTGCGCGCCGACGGCACCAACTCGGGTTTCGGCGGCCTCGATATGCTCACAGCCAATCTTGATCCCGCAGGAACATTTGCCGGGCAATTCATTCGTGTGGAGAATCTCAGCGACCAGCCCTACAACCCGCAGATCGCCGAACTCCGCGCCTTTTCTTTCAGTTCACCTCCGCCAAATCTTGCGAACGGTAAACCGGTGGGCTGCTATGACGCCTCCGGAGTTCCCGTGGGCACATGGCCCGGTTTTCCGGCGTCAAATTTGGTCGATGGCGTGCCCGGCACTTTCTCCCACCCTCAGCCTCAGCTCAGCGCAAATCATTACTTTCAGGTGGATATCGGTACCGATACGCCCATTGGCAAAATAAAGCTCAATGGACGCCTCGATGGTTGCTGTCCTGAACGGCTGGTGGACTCGCGCCTTGAAATTCTTGATGGCTCTTCGAACACGGTTTTCCAAAAGGTTGTTACGGGTCAGGTCACCAATGCGGTCACCATAACGACCGGCGGCGTCACGGGCCGGTATGTTCGCATTATCAATGCCAACGGCGCTGACTACGGCCCGCAGGTTGGTGAACTCAGCGTGTTCCCGCCGGATACCGCTCCTTTCCTCTTCCTGATCACAAGTGCCACTATCAATCCTGCCGCCGGCACCGGTTCTGTTACGTTCACTTCAGAGACCGGCGCGTCCTATGCCGTTTTGGGGAGCTCTAACATGACTGCGTGGACTGAGGTCGCCGGCAATATCGCCTCCGGCGGCGCCACTACCACAAAGACCTTTGCCGACCCTGGGCTTGCAGGCTCCACACGGCGCTATTACCAGGTAAAGAAACTTCCGTGACATTTCCATGCCTGCCCTTCGCCTGCTGTGTCTCGCGGTTCTTCCCGGATTGATGGCGGCGACTGCGACGAGAGCGCAAAGCCCTCCTGATCTTCCGCTCAAAGAGGACGACGTAATCCGCATCGAGTGCCTCTGGGACAAAGACGAAATACCGCCCGGTTTTGATCCTGACAAAAAGCCGGAGAAGGGGCTGTGGCATTACGATCTCTTTCTCCCTAATGGATACAGCACTGACAAAACGAGACGTTATCCGTGCCTCTTCGTATCCTCTCCCGTGGGCGAAGCGAAACGCTTTCTCCCGCTCTACAAAGACTGGCTCCAGCGAAACGGCTGGCTCGCGGTGATGCTCGTCGAATCACGGAATGGAACCATTGAGCCCTGCCTTGGAAATTTCCTGTCGGCCCATGATGACGCTATCAAACGGTTGCGCATCATTGACACTATGAAAGCCGCTGCCGGCATGTCCGGTGGAGCGCGCATGAGTTCACTCTTCGCTCAAATCCGCCCCGGCTTCCGTGGTATCTTTCTCCAGGGTGCAGGCTTCAGCCAAACCACCGCGGGTCGTTATTGGATGCACGATCTTCCCGCCGACGGCAGCGTTGCGGTGTATCTCGCTATCGGGAACAAAGATCCTAACGCCCCGGACGCGGGCCATCTTCGTGATTCTCTGCCTCCCGCCATCCCTTATTTGCCGCGCTTCTTCGAGGGCGGCCACGTTCCGCCTCCTCCCGCCCTGGCCGCCGATGCCATGGACTGGCTCGCCCGTCGTATGTGGCTGAGCGCCACCGCCGACAAATCCGCCCGGGCCGAAGTTCCGGGTCTCGTGAAAAGAGTCGCAGCACGCATTCCCGCAGAAACCTCACCTGTTTCGCGGCATGCCCTGCTGCGGGACATTGCGGAGCTTGTGAAGACATACACTCTCGCCTCGCATCCTGACATCGCGCCGTTGATGCCCGGTTTTTCCCGGCAGTTCGCGGAAGTTAAGAAAGATCCCGCCGTCGTTCTCGAAATCAAAGCCGCCGCCACCCTTTCCGCGATGTGTGAACTTCAACGCAAAACCGCGGCCCGTGCGGCAAAACTGAGCGATATGGACGCACGGAAAGCCCTTTGGAGCGAATTCTGCGCCGCCTGCGAATCCACCGCCGCTCCCTTTTCCGAAACAAAGTCCGGCAAGGAATGCCTCGCACTGGCGAAAGGGCTGGCACCTTAAGAACCATTAATACAGGCACCCGGAAACCCCCGTTTTCCATTTCGAGATTGAGATTGATTTGCCGGAGCGTTCCCTTAGTCTGCCGCCCCTTTGCCCGCGAAGACCTTCCTGCGCAAAGCCGCCCGTTTGTCATCAAGCATCCCCCATGAGCGAGTCTGATCCCATCGATCTCTCCAATTTGCAGAATCTCCAGTTCCGCCCTTCGTGGGTGGAGGACCTGGCGAAATCAGATACATCTGCCGGTGAGGTCATCTGGGGCCGTGCGCCCGAGGGACGTTCGCGCGAAGACCGCCCCCGGCCCGGCGGCCCGCGCCGTGAAGGCGGCAGGGGATTTGATCGCAACGACCGCGGCCCGCGCCCGGAACGCCGCGGCCCAAGGCCTGACTTCCGCGGAGGCCCGCCCGCTCAGGGTGATCGCCGGCCTCCTCCGCGCACTGATGGCCCTGGCCCTGGCCCGCCGCGCGGCGAGCGGCGTCCGGACAACCGCGGCCCCCGTCCGGAGCGCCGCGATTTTCCCGGTCGGCGTGATGACCGCGGCCCGCAAAGCGGACGCCCGCCCTTCCGCGGAGAGCGCCGCGATTTTCGCGGTCCTCAGGATTATCGCGACATGCCGCCGCCTCTCCAGGGCTGGAATGTGAGCCTGGTCCCGGATCAACGCTCGGTGGATGCCATCGCCCGGCAGATTAAGGCATCGGGCCGCGCCTTTTCGGTATTTGACGTGGGCCGTCTTTTCATGGAGAGCCGTGACCGTTATCAGGTCCGTTTCACCCGTCGGCCCCCGCCGCAGCAGAAGGGGCCTGAGGGTGCCCCTGCTCCGGGGCCGCAGGGACCGCCCGAACTTTTCCAATGTGTTGCCGATGGCTCCCTCTGGCTCAGCAGGGATGAGGCGATTCGCCATTTGCTCAACTCGCCGGCCCTGACGAAATACTACCGCACGGAAACCGTCACCCACGAAGCCCCAAAGGGGAACTGGAGTTCTGTCGCAGTGTGTGGTTTTTCGGGAACGCTTCTGGGTCCGCCCAATCACCACGACTATCAGCGGAATGTTGCGCGCCTTCACCGCGAACGCTTTTCGGATATGTCGCTGGAGCGGTTCAAGTCGCGCATCCGCGTGGAGAAGGATGAGGCTCTGCTGCAAAAATGGCAGGAAAGTCAGTCCACCGCCACCCAATATGTTTCGGTCGCTGGAGAGCCGCTGCCGGAAGGTGCGGAGCCGCCCGTGCCCCTGAAAAGCGTCGCGGAAATGGAAGCCCACTTTCTCAAGCATCACGCTGCAGAGGCGGCGGTGCCGGTCACGAAAGCCACGGTTCCAGGCAACATCCCGGGCAAATTCCTCGCTCCGCCGCTCTTTGGCCTGCTCCGTACGGAAGTCGAGCGTCAGCAGCGTTTCCCCATGCAGTTGGTGCAAGACCTCTGCCGCGACCTCGAAAACCAGGGTCTCCGGTTCTTCAAGCGCGACAAAAAGACCACCTTTGTCTGCCGCAACCGTCCGCATTTTCTGCCGGACGATATGGTTCTCTCTGACCGGATTCGCGCCATGGTGGAAATGGTGCGCGCGAATCCTGGCATTACTTACAGCCGTCTTGTTAGCACGCTGGCACCGCACATCGTTGCTTTTGTGCCGCCGCCCGCTCCGGAACCCGCCGCAACAGTTACAGAGGTTGCGGCGGATACACCTCCTGCGGCTGAGACGGAAAAAGTGGAGGAAGCACCGCCGGTTGCGGAAGTTTCAGTCACTCAATCCCCCGAAAGCGAATCTCCCGTCGCTCCCGCGGAAGGCGAGACGGCTGCATCCGCGGTGATCACAGAAGACGCCGCGGCCGAAATGCAGGCCCCGGCGGAACCAGAGACGGTTTCCGTCGAAGCTGAAGCGCCCGCCGTGGAAACACCGGAAGCGCCGGCCCCGGCCACTGCGAATGAAGCGCAGGCACCGCCCGCCGCTTCTGCCGCGGCACCCCCTGCTCCCGCCGCTCATCTCAGCCCGGAAGAGATCGCCATTCTCCAGGACCTCCACTGGCTCGTGCAGGAAGGATATGTCACAGAATTTCAAAACGGCGAACTCTTCGTCCTTGGCCGTCCTCCGCAGCCTCCCGCCGAGAAGAAACACCGCCCGCAAAGGCCAACTGCTCCCGCTGCTGAAGGCGGTGCGGGCGAAGCACCGCCTACCGAAACTCAGGAAGAGACTCAGGCCTCCGGAACGGTCGAGACGAAGGCTTCTTCTGAAACACCCATTGCAGTCGAACCCGCCGCCAGTGTCCCATCCAGCGGGGAGTCCTCCAGCGCCGCACCCCCGGAAGCAAGCGCCGCTGAGGCCGAGGCCTCAAAAGAGGATGAAGAAATCGCTCCCTCTCCCAGTTAGTTAGAGCGCGGCGCTTCGATTACTTCTTCCCTTTGCGGCACAGCCGCGTCATAATCGGCACGCCATGCGTCCCCTTGCTTTGATTCTCTGCCTGCTGCTCTCCGGGTGCGGCAATCTGCAAAACCTTGCTGCGAAGGCCCGCGCCAAGCGCCAGCAAAAGCAACTCAACAAACTCGCCGAGGCCGCCACTAACGAAATTTCCGGCCGGATCGGAGAACGGGCGGTGGGTGAAATCGTTTATGTGGACGGCGACAATGGCTATGCCCTTGTCCGCGCCCGGAACGGCGTGTCGTTGCCCGTCTCTGAGGAACTTGAATGCAGGGGGGGCGCCGGCAGCGGGCGGCTCAAGGTAACGCCGGAGCGCAAAAACGCGTTTTATGCCGCAGACATTCTTTCCGGGACGCCGCAGAAGGGCGATCCAGTGATTGCCGTGAAGAGCAAGACAAAGCAGGAGCCCAAACTGGTGCCCATCGTCGCTAACGCACCGGCCGGCGGCAACGCGCCGCCTAACACGGTCAGTCTCGATCCTGGTTCCATCCGTCCGGAGGACCTGCCCCGCTCAAATCTTGACGAGCCCGGCACCGCCGCGCGCACCCCGGCGCCGTCCCCCTCGCGTCCTCAACCTGATCCGGGAAATCTCCTTCTTCCTCCGCCTGAGCTTCCGCAATGATTTCGGAGCAGGAAGCCCTCGCTGCCATTCTCGCCGCGGTGCCGCGCCCGGAACCGGAGACACTGCCACTGTCTTTCGCCGCAGGCCGTTTTGCGGCGCGTGACATCCATGCCCCGCTGCCGCTTCCCGGCTTCGATAACTCGGCTATGGATGGCTGGGCCATCCATTCTGAAGATTGCGGCATTACCAACAGACCGCTGCAGATCACCGGTGAACAGCCCGCCGGTGCCGATCGCGGTCTCACCGTTAGGCCCGGGGGAACGGTTCGCATTTTCACCGGCGCACCTTTGCCGGCCGGAACGGCCGCCATCGTCATGCAGGAGGATGCCGCGCAGGAGGGAGAAACCGTTGCGATTCGCGAAGCCGCAGCGCCGGGTGATTTCATCCGGCGCGCCGGCAGTGACATTTGTGCCGGGCAATTGATTGTCAGGGCGGGCGCGCCGCTGACTCCGCAGCGTATAGGAGTAATCGCCGCCCAGGGATTCGCGTCCGTCGAATGCGGCAAACAACCGCGCGCCGCCATCCTCTGCACGGGCGAGGAGTTGATTTCTCCCGGCGAGCCTCTGCCCCATGCGGGCTCTTTATATAACAGCAACGGGCCCATGCTCGCCGCCCTTCTGGAATCCTCCCGCGCCGCGATCCCCGCCAGCATGGACACGGTGCGCGATGAACTTGATGTCCTAACCAGTTGCCTGCGCCGGCGCCTGGACGAAAGCGACGTCCTCATCATCGCCGGCGGCGTCTCCGTGGGCGATTACGACCTCGTCAAACCAGCGCTGCAAAGTCTCGGCATTGCCCCTGACTTCTGGCGCGTAAGCATCCGGCCCGGCAAGCCCTTCCTCTTCTCCGCCACCGGACGAAAACTTATCTTCGGCCTCCCGGGAAATCCGGTATCCGCTTTCGTTACGGCGCTTCTTTTTGTTCTCCCCGCTTTGCGCCGCATGGCCGGAGCTTCCAATGTCCATCCCGTCCTGACAAACGCTCGCGCCTCCTCCGATATCCAAAACAAAGGCGACCGGACCCACTACCTTCGCGGCCTCTATGACCCCGCTGCCGGCAGCTTCGAAGCCTTCCCCTCCCAGCAGTCTCACGCCATCGCCACCCTCAGCAATGCCAGTGCTCTCGCGAGGCTGGAACCTGATCAAAGCATCCTCAAAGGCGATATCGTTAGAATTCTCCGACTGGAATAATCCGATATTACCACGACCGGTCCGATGCCGGAGCGGTCGCTTCCGGTTTGAAAAAGGTAATCGACATCGGATAACGCCACAGCTCTCCATTACTGGCCTTTACTGCGGCGATGATGGGAAAAATAATCCCGAGCAGGCCAAGCACCCCCAACAGCGCAAACCCGATCAGCACAAAGCAAAGTGGAATACAAATCACAGCGGCAATGATGAAAGTGATCACCCAGTTCGCAGCATGACAACCGTGCGCGTCGATTGCCGGCATCTCTTTTTTTTTCATCTGCCACATTACGATGGGTGCCACCAGCCCCGCACCCCAAACCAAATATCCAGCGAGTGCGGACAGATGCAGGAACATCGCCCATTGCCGTACATCCGCTTCGCTGGGGACGGCGGGGGACACCGGAGGAGCAACTTCATAAGCGTGCGCTGGAGGCAGCGGCGGCGGTGTCCCGCCCGAGCTGATCAGCCTCGCCTTCGCCGCCTCGAACTCGGCATCCGTCAGGGCTCCCGTGTTGCGCAGAGATTGCAATTTATGGATTTCGTCGGCGAGGCTCATGGGAGGGAATTTTGCCTCGGCGTACCCCGATGTCCAGCCATGTTTGACAGCACCTGATAGCTGCGGCACCTCTCTGGAATCCCCCTATGTCTCTTTTCGATCTCCATTCGCCCTACCCGCCCGGCGGCGACCAGCAGCAGGCCATTGGCAAGCTGTCGAAGTCCCTGCTCGCCGGCAACAAGCACCAGATGCTTTTGGGCGTCACTGGCTCCGGCAAAACTTTCACCATGGCGAATGTCATCGCGGAGAACGGAAAGCCGACGCTCCTCATGTCGCATAACAAAACGCTCGCCGCCCAGCTTTATTCGGAATTGCGACAGTTTTTCCCTAACAACGCGGTGGAGTATTTCGTCAGCTATTTCGATTACTACCAGCCGGAGGCCTACATTCCGCGCAGCGATACCTACATCGAAAAGGATTCCAGCATCAACGACGAGATCGAGCGCCTTCGCCTCAGCACCATGAGTGCGCTCCTCACGCGCCAGGATGTCATCGTGGTTGCCAGCGTCAGTTGCATCTACGGCCTGGGTTCACCGGAGGACTACGCCCAGGCCATGTTCCCCGTGCGCCGCGGCATGACCATGGACCGCGACCACTTCCTCAACCGCCTCGTCGATGTCATGTATGAGCGCAACGACATCGCCTTCCAGCGCGGTCGTTTTCGCGCGCGCGGCGATGTCGTCGAAGTCTGGCCCGCCTCGCTCGAAAATGAAGGCGTCCGCGTCGAATTTTTCGGCGACGAAATCGACCGCATCACCAAATTCGATCCGCTCACCGGCAACAGCATCGATCCGCTCGAGGCCTTCACCTTCTACCCGGCCAAGCAGTTCGTCACGGCCGCCGAGAAAATGCAGCGCGCCCTTCGCTCCATCCGCGAGGAGGTGGATGAACGCGTCGCGTGGTTCGAGCAGCACGGGAAGCTCCTCGAAGCCCAGCGCATCCGCCAGCGCACCGACTACGATCTCGAAATGATGCGCGAAATGGGATTTTGTCAGGGCATCGAAAACTACAGCCGCCACCTCACCGGCCGCGAGCCCGGCGCCACTCCCTACACCCTCCTCGATTTCTTCCCTGACGATTTCCTCCTCGTCGTCGATGAAAGCCACGCCAGCATCCCGCAGATCGGCGGCATGTATGAAGGCGACCACAGCCGCAAGTCCACCCTCGTCGAATTCGGCTTTCGTCTCCCAAGCGCTCTCGACAACCGTCCGTTGCGCTTTGAGGAATTCATGAAACGCACCCGGCAGTTGCTTTATGTTAGTGCCACCCCCGCGCGTTTCGAAATTGAAAACAGCTTCGTCGGCAACACCGGCTACATCCCGCACCGCCGCGCCAAAATCGGCGAGCCTGAAACGAAACCCGAGCGGACTGTCCGCATCTCCTCCACCAGCGAGCCCGTGGAAGCTTTCGACGTCCACACGCCTGGCAAGCCGCTCATTGCCGAGCAAATAATCCGCCCCACCGGCCTCCTTGATCCCATCCTAACGCTCAAGCCGCTCAAGGGCCAGATCGACGAAACCATCGAGCTTTGCCGCCAGCGCATCGAGCGCGGCCAGCGGGTCCTCGTTACAACCCTAACCAAACGCACCGCCGAGGACCTCACCGATTATCTCCGGAATCTCAATCTCCGCGTGCGCTACGTTCACAGCGACATCAACGCCATCGAACGCGTCGAAATTCTCCGGGGCCTCCGCGCCGGCGAGTTCGACATCCTCGTCGGCATCAATCTCCTCCGCGAAGGTCTCGACCTCCCCGAAGTCTCTCTGGTCTGCATTCTCGACGCCGACAAGGAAGGCTACCTCCGCAGCGAAACCAGCCTCATCCAAACCGCGGGCCGTGCCGCCCGCCACACCTCCGGCGAAGTCGTCCTCTTCTGCGATGAAGTCACCAAAAGCATCCAGGCTCTCATCGGCATCACCGAATACCACCGCCGCATGCAGATGGAATACAACGAACGCCACGGCATCATCCCCATGCCTGTCCAGCGCGGTGCCCAGGAAACTCTCCGCATGGCCCTGCCCGATTCCGGATCTTCCTCCCGCGTTGCCGAAGGCCCCGACGAGGACGTGGAGGAAGTCATCCGCCAGCTCCAGCAGGAGATGATCGAAGCCAGCCAGGCCCTCGAATTCGAACGCGCCGCCCTCATTCGGGACCAGATCCGCGAACTCAAAAGCGGCGGCATCCCCTCCACCAAAACCCCGCCGAAAAAGGTGGATTACCGTGCCGCGCTGAAGAAAACACGGCAGCGAAAGTAGGAGGTCCTGCTCTTACTCATACCTTCATGATGAGGTGTGGAGGGAGTAAGAGTGAGAGTATGAGTATGAGTATGAGTATGAGTATGAGTATGAGTATGAGTATGAGTATGAGTATGAGTATGAATTAAGTCACACTCTCGCCGGTCCCGCCCCGGCCGGTCGTTTCTCATTCCCCTCGCCTCTCAATCTCTCAAAATCCCCGTCCTCGCACGCCCTGACAAAACCCTCGGTCACCGATTTCAATTCATCCCAGTGTTTCCGGATCAACCGTGTCTCCGCTTTGGTAATCCGGTGATCCGCCGCCCCGTCACTGATTGCCGCCAGCAGGTCAGCGAACTGCTGAATGATCTCATTCGTCGCCGGAACCAGTTCTTTCGTTTCATCCGTCGTCCGCGGATTCTTCACAAAAAACCCGCCGTACCGCTGACACAGCCATTTGATTAGCGCCACGTGCTTCGTTACCTGCATCAGAGCAAATGCCCGGTCGAGCGGATTTGGAATGCCTCCCGTCTTCCCCACCCCGGGCGGCTGCGCCCACTTATAGACCAGGCTGAGCGAAACGCCCAGCGTCCTCGCCACTTCCTTGGGGCTTACCTTTTCAAACGCTTCGTTGAGTATTTCAAATGATTCCACAGATCGTCGTTTGGGGGCTGCTGCTTTAACCGGCTTTCAACAAACAAACAAGCACCGCCCCGACTGTTTGCAACCACCGGTCTTGCCTGACGACCGGTCTTACTGTTGCCGGACCCGTGGGGATTCAGTCATTCGAACGGCGAGGCCCCGGGTCATGGACTTTTACGAATAGCACCCCATTGCGAGCCTCTTTTAATGGACTATTCTCGTGGAAATACTACGAAATCCAAGATCAGTGCGAATTTGAGACACGATACTCTTAAAAAACCATATTTATAAGAAATATAGGGCGCATTCACGTATTTGCGTTTTCATCTCAGTCCTCACTTCCCCATGCATTTCCGCTTCTGCAGCCGGCCTTCTCTTCGGAAACGCGCTTTCAGCCTCTTCGAAACCCTTTTTGTTGTCGCCGCCCTCTCCTGCCTCACAGCAGTTTCTCTCACTGTCGTCCGGCAAGTGATCTCCCCCACCGCTGACACCAAGCTTAGAGCAGATGTCCGCCAGATAAATCGGGCCATCGCCACCTATCGCGCTCATGGAGGGAATCTCTCCGGCGTCACCACTCCCGAGGCCGTGGTGGAAAAGCTCAAGACGGTTGTCACCGATGAGGGCGACAAGGATAAGGAAACCGTGGGCCTGAAAGGGTCCATGATCGATCCCCGCGTTCAGGTCGTGCGTGCCAACGAGGAGCCCCGGAAAGGGAAAGAGGGAGCCCGCTACGATGCGAAAAAGCAGCAGTTTGAGGTCTCCGAGGAGACCGGCGCTGATGTTGTGGAATCCTTTACCTTCGGCGAGCCCCCCGCTGAGGTCGCGAAAGAGGATCGCAACGTCATGCTTCCGGGTTCAAAAGACGGTGGCTGGATTTGGGATTATCGTGAAAGTCGCCGCAGCCGCGGCCGGTTGAAAACGGGCTCTACCGCGGATGTCGCCGGCACTGAGTTCGCCGGCGAAACCACTCAGGCCACCGCTTTGGTGCCGGTCCTGAATCCCTCTTTGTCTGCCCCCGCCCTCGCCAGCTATCCGCTTTCCGTCACGATCACCAATCCCAACCCGGCAAACACTACCCAGCTCTATTACTCACTCAATGGCGCCGCCTATCAGGCGTACACCGGTGCTGTCTCCACTCCGCCCGGCACTACCATCCGTGCGATTGCCGTTAGCCTCGATCCTGACCGTCTCCTCGACAGCGCCACTACTCAGCAGGCTTACGCGCCCACCCCGGTGACCCTCTCGATGACCGACACCGCCCCCTCCGTGGTGAGTTATTTCGAAGCCGGCGGCGCCGCGGCGTCGGGCAGCCCGGCGGTTTCTCCACTCGCCGCCTCCGCCATCCGTCTTGCCAACGCGGCGGATATTCCCGCCCGCTTTCAGGCCAGCAGCTATTTTCAGGTGGAGTGGTCCTTTGCCGGTATCCCCGGCGCCAGTTCTGCCTTCTCCAATGGTTACCCTGGGGAATCTTTTTCGGTTACACGTAACGCGTACGGCGCCAACTCCGGGGTGGCCCTGTCTTATCGAGCCATCACCATCTCGCCCTCCGTTTTCAACTCCTCTGCATTGGTGTCAAAAACGGTCGGCATCAATCGGCTCACCCTCTCCGCGCCAAAGGTCACCACTGCCTCCTCCCAGGTGACGCTCGCCCCGGACTTCTCCTCCGCCATTCCCGCCAGCTATCGTATTTACTACAACTTCGGCTCTGATCCCGGCGACAATCAGGGCGAGCCTGTGACCGGCACTCTTTACTCTTCGCCGGTCGCCGCTCCTTCCCCGGGCGGCACCCTTTACGCCCGTGTCTATCCGCCGTCCGGCTCCAAACTCTGGTTCAACACCAGCACGGTCGCCTCAGTGGTTGTTCCTCCCGCCTCCACTCCCTCCGACAACTATATGGGCAACTACAACGTCATTGTCTTCACCGACCTTTACACAACCACCGCCATCGAAGGAAAAACGTGGGTCGGCGACGATCTCACCAACAGTAATTCCTTCAGCCTCGGCCGTAACTACTCACCTTCCGGCAACGAAAACGTCGTCGTGGTAGGCGGCTCTCTTGGCAATGGCAACGCCTTCCAGGTCGAAGGGAACGGCAACAGCCGCCTCGCCCTCAAGGGTTCATCCTCCCGCGGCACCCGCTCCATCAACTGGAACGGCGGCGGCAACGAATCCAGCCGTCTCGTTTACGATTCCACCATCCCTGCGAAGACCCTCACCATGCAGGCGCAGCTCCAGGCCATGTCCGCCGAACTGAGCACCGTCCCCGCCAACAGCACCGTCGTCACGCCCTTCGGCCAGTCCAACAAACGCGTACTCACCTGCAGCGTCAATTCCAGCGGCGTCGCCATCTTCAACATCGCCGCCTCCAGCCTCTTCGGCGCTTCCAATCTCGCTGAAGTCAGCATCGGCTTCGCCAGCGGCGTTAGCGAATCCTCGGTCAAAGGCATCCTCATCAACGTAACCGGCTATATCGTCCTGACCGGGAATCAGTTCAACTTCACCGGCAAGTTCGCCGATGACACCTGGCGAAAGAAGATCCTCTGGAACTTCCCTGCCGCTATCATCATGAACATGGCGGCCCAGCGCATGGATGGAGCCGTCCTTGCTCCTTATGCCGCCGTCACTTCCAACAACGACTTCAAAGGCTCCCTCGCTTGCCGTCAGCTAACCATTCAGGGCACCTGCTTCCGCCTGCCTTTCTCCTCCTCCGAAATTATCGCCATGGGACAGTGATCGGGCAAGGGCTCCGCCCGGGAGGAATCCGGGCCATGGTTTTGGACGTTTTTCAGAGGGCGAAAAATCACTTGCAAAGGAAATCGATGCCCGCAGATTCGCCGCCCTTCGCGAGCACCTCCTAATTGCCGTCGGTCTCTGATGGCGGAGCGCTTACCGTGCCCCGCCGCTCGCCAGAGGTAACCCGGCACATCCCACATCATCCATGCCTGTTAGACTAGCCCGGTTTGAAATGCCGAACCGTCTCGTGAAAGACGATTCGAGCGCCACCGACACTTACGCCAAATTCTCCGCCGAGCCCTTCGAGGGCGGCTATGGCTACACCGTAGGCAACAGCCTGCGCCGCGTCCTCCTCAGCAGCCTCGAAGGCGCCGCCATCACCAGCGTGAAGATCAAAGGCGCGCAACACGAGTTTTGCAGCCTCCCCGGTGTCGTTGAAGATGTCACTGATATCGTTCTCAATCTCAAGAAGGTTCGCTTCTCCCACGGTGAGTCCAAGGAGTCGCGTCTGCTCAACATCAGCGTGGACCGTGACGGTGTGGTCACCGCCGGCGACATCCGCGAAGACCAGCAGTACAGCGTCCTCAATAAGGACCTCGTCATCTGCACCCTCGACCGGAAGGTGAAGTTCGAAGTGGAAATGGAAGTCCGCGTCGGCCGCGGTTTCTCCAGCGGCGACGAAAACAAGCGCCCGGACATGCCCATCGGCGTCATCCCCATCGACAGCATTTTCTCCCCGGTGACCCGCGTCAAATACGGGGTCAGCAACACCCGTGTCGGCCAGAAGACCGACTACGATAAACTGGAGATGGAAATCTGGACGGACGGACGCATCACTCCGCATGACGCCCTCACGCAGGCCAGCGCCATCATCCGCCGCCACCTCGACGTGTTCGTCAACTATGACGACAGCCAGATCGAATTCGAAGCCCAGCCGGAGGCTCAAAGCGAAGAGAACAGTGAACTGCGCAAGCTGCTGAATATGTCGGTCAATGAGATCGAACTCAGCGTCCGCGCGGCCAACTGCCTCAACAACGCCAACATCACCTCCGTGGGCCAGCTCGCGATGAAGAGCGAAGCCGAGATGCTCAAGTATCGCAACTTCGGCAAGAAGTCCCTCAACGAGATCAAGGACAAGCTCTCCGAACTCGGTCTCGGCCTTGGCATGAAGTTCGACTCGAACCTCATGGAAGCCTCCGGCCGCGGCGGCAGCGCCTTCAGTTATTACAAGGACGATGACGCGCCGTCCGGCGGTCTCAGCGATCTGATCAGTCAAAACATCGACGACGGCGACGACGAATAAGCGTTCCGTTCGCCCCCCACATCCATTACACGCACCTTTGATCCATGAGACACGGTCGAAAAACCATCAAACTCCAGCGTCGCCAGGACCATCGCGACGCCCTGCTCTCCAACCTCGTCGTCAGCCTCGTTGAGCACGAGCAGATCAAGACCACCCTCGCCAAAGCCAAAGCGGTTCGCCCCTTCGCGGAGAAGATGGTGACACTTGGCAAGCGCGGTGATCTGCACGCCCGCCGCCTTGCGCTCGGTTACCTCCATAAGAAGGAAGCGGTCGCCAAGCTCTTCTCCCAAATCGCGCCTGCCGCGGCGGGGCGGAAGGGTGGCTACACCCGCATCACCAAGCTCGGCCAGCGTCACACCGACTCCGCCGAGATGGCTTTCATCGAGTGGGTGGATCGCGTGAGCGCCGGTGAAACCGCCGCTGCCGAAGCTCCCGCCGCCGACGAAAAGCCGGCAGCAAAAAAGAAAGCCGCTCCTAAAAAGAAGGCTGAAAAGCCCGCCGCGGAAGCTGCTGAAGGCGAAGCCAAGCCCAAAGCGAAACGCGCGAAGAAGACGGAGGAGAAAGCGGAGGAATAATCCCGGCTGATATGCCATCCCCAAAAGGAAAGGACGGTCTCGCGACCGTCCTTTTTCTTTTTTTAGGCGCACTTATTTGACCGGCAGCACGGCGTCCTTTGTCGGGAACTTTTCAGGAAGAGGAATGGTCACCTTACCCGTAGCCGCCCACTCCGTGCCCCGCTGCACCACGGTGTAAAAGCCCACGTCCTTCATGGAGTAATCCGCGTGGCCCATCGGCGTGTGGAAAACGCGGCCCTTGCCGTGGTCGATGACCATGATCATTGGCTCCGGACGTTTGGTCACCTGGCTCGTGGACGTGGCCAGCACTTTCATGTTCTCCGCCGGGCCGCGCAGCTTGTCATAAAGCTCGTCCTTGCAGTGCTTCCATGATTCCGGCAGGCCCTTCGTGATAGGATGCTCCCTGCCCTCGCCGAAAAGATCCACCGTCCACTCGAACTGAGCGCCGTGATTGCCGCCTGCACCCGGCGCGGTGTCCTTCACGAGAGCACCATCCTTCACATAGACATAGGGACCGCTCTTCTCACTGCGCCCGCCCCAGCCGCCGAGTCCGATCATCTGATTGTAAGCCGGCCATTCCGGGAACGAGTTGTTCGCGGCGTGAATGCACACGAATCCGCCTCCGCCGGAAACGTACTCCTCGAAGGCTGTCTTCACCGCCTGCGGCCACGGCGCGCCGTTGTAGTTGCTGACGACTGCCTTGTATTTGGAAAACTCGGGACGCCACTTCGCCCAATCCTCGGCGGTTCCCTTGCCACCCGGTGTGGTGGAGACTTCGACGGTAAAGCGGCCGCTCTTTTCCAGTGCGTCTTTAAGAACTGGGGTGGTGCTCTTCCAATCGTGATTGTTCTGCCCGTCGATGATCAGTACCGGCAGCTTTGCATCGTCTGCAGCGCGGGCGAAGAGAGTGAAGAAAAACGTTAGGAGCAGGATGTGGCGGAGTTTCATGCGGAAAGCCTGATGCGGAAAACCCAAACATCAACCATTACTCCATCACGCAGGTCCGCTGCCCCGTGGAGCTTTGCTCCGCTTCCGGCTGAGCCTCCGCTGCGCGATGTCCATGAACTGCCTGGCCTCCTCCACTTTAGCGAGATGTGAGACCACCACGAAGGCGGTGCCGGCGGCGGTAATGGTCAGGCCCAGCATGGTGCAGCGCGCGAAGAGTCCCGAATACCACCAGCGGGGTTCAAGCACGTAGTGCCACCCCAGCCATGCGATGACTCCCAGCACGATTACCGGAGCCTGCTGGCGCATCAGCGAATCGAGAAGCTTGTGGTTTTCCAGACCTCCGGCGATTTTGGTCAGGATGCTGTAGAGCAGCACAAAATTCAGACAGGCCACTACCGCGGTAGTCAGTGCCAGCCAGGTGTGGTCCTTGTGCAGATGGACCACAAAGTAATAGTTCAGACCGGCGTTCACTGCGATTGAAAGAAAGGCCACATACATGGGAATGCGATTGCGTCCTATCGCCGTGAAGGCCGGCTGCACCACTTTGAGGCAGGCATAAAAAACAAGACCCACGCTGTACCAGCGCAGGGCGCCGGCGGCGCCCGCCGTTTCGTGCGGCAGGAACTTTCCGTGTTCGTAGAGCACCGCAATGATAGGATGCGCCAGAACGAACAGCCCCACGGCGCACGGCAGCGTCAGGAAAACGACCAGGCGCGTCCCGGTTCCCAGCACTTCGCGGACCTTCGGAGTCATGCCTTCCAGGGCGACCCGGGAAAGAACGGGGAGGGTCACGGTCGCCACCGCCACGCCAAACACACCCAGCGGCAATTGCATAAGACGGAATGCCACATTCAGCCATGACATCGGTCCGTCCTGCTGTTCCAGCTTTGCGACGAAAATGGTGTTCAGGAAGACATTGATCTGCACGCTGCTTCCCGCAATGATCGACGGCACCATCAGCAACAGAATCCGGCGCACGTCCGGGTCCTTCCAGTGCCGGTCAAATCGGAAAGCGTAGCCGATGCGCCGCAGCGCCGGAAACTGCACCGCCAGTTGCGCCATTCCCCCTGTCAGCGTGCCGATGCTGAACCCGATCATCGCCCACTGATCGTTAGGCCCCATGAGCCAGGCGAGGAGACAACCGCCCGCGATGGAAAAGATATTGAAGAAGCTGCTGGCCATGGCCGGCGCACCAAAGACCTTCTTCGCATTCAGTATTCCCATCACCAGCGCCGCGAGCGACACCATCAGGATGAACGGAAACATGATCTGCGTGAGCCGCGTAGTGAATTCCTGTTTCTCTGCGTTCCAGTCGCCGCAGAGAACAGACACGATTTGCCTTGAAAAGATGATGCCAAGCAGGCACACGGCGCTCATGAAAACCGTGGTGAGACTGAGCACCCGGTGCGCAAGGAGCCAGGCGGCCTGATCGCCGTCCTTCTTCAGCTTTTGCGAGAAGACGGTGACAAAGGCGGTGCTCAGCGCGCCTTCTGCAAAGAGATCGCGAAGAAGATTGGGGATGCGGAACGCGGCGATAAAACAATCGCGTGTGAAGCCTTTGAATAGCGCCGCGAAAATGATTTCCCGAATGAGCCCCAGAACCCGGCTGCACATGATGGCAAGCGCCACGATGCCGGTGGTTTTAGCGCTGGCCGGTGCGTCGTCATCCGCAGACGATGGAGGAGGGTCCGGAGTGAGCGGAGATTGGGGGGTGTCGAAGTAGTGCAGCGGGGAAGACATGGAAAACTCCAAACCTCAAACTTCAAACATCAAAGAAGCCTCAAGATCCAACATTCAACGCTAATCATCGCACAACGCCCATTGATGTTTGGAATTTGAAGTTTCTTTGATGTTTGGCTCGGCGGACAGCATTGGCTCGCCTGCCTCGCTTCGCTCGGCTGAAGTTTGATCATTGAAGTTTTCACTTGGTCGCCGCGCGCCGCAGCCGTTCCATGATAGCGACTCCCATGCCCCGCTCCGGCACGGGTTCGGCGATGATCTCATCTGCACCGGATTCGTCGAGTTGCCGCAGGCAGTGGAAGAAGCGGACGGCGGCTTCGGGAAGCTTGCCGTTGCCGGGGCTGAGAGTGAGCGTATGCTTCCAATCGGTTAGGGGAAGATAGCCGTCACCCTCATCGCCGCGGTAGCTCAGAAGGGCATAGCGCTTGCCTTCCTCGGGTGTGAAATCGTCAGGGTCTTCGAGGAGACGAAGAGGCGTACGCGGGGCGTAATGGCTGGGAAGCTGACCCGGGACTTCCGGGTTTTCTGCACCGGAGGCCGGTGTTTGGTTGGCGAACTCGACTTTGCCAAACGGCTGGAGGTCTTCTTTTGTCACCGGGCCGGCGCGCAGCACGCGGATGAGCGGCTTTGGCTCGCGGGCGGTAATCTTGATAATGGTACTCTCAATGCCGGCATGGCAGGCGCCGCCATCCAGAATCAGAGGAATGCGGCCGTCGAGTTCTTTTAGTACGGCGGCGGCGGAGGTGGGGCTGATGCGGCCAAAGCGATTGGCGCTGGGCGCTGCGAGCGGACGGGAAAGGCTGGTCACGACGCGGCGAAAAACAGGGTTGGCGCTGATGCGGACGGCCACCGTGGGAAGACCGGCAGTGACGATGTCCGGCACGTCTGGATGCTTTGGCAGCACGAGCGTGAGCGGGCCGGGCCAAAAATGCTCCGTGACGACAGCGACTGCTTTTGCGATTTCCGGAGGCACCATCGCCACCTCCGCCAGCCGTTCCCGGTGCGGCAAATGCACGATAAGCGGGTCGAATGAAGGACGCTCCTTTGCGGCAAAGATGCGCGCCACCGCCTCCGGATTCATGGCGTCTGCGGCAAGGCCGTACACGGTTTCCGTGGGGAGCGCCACAGGCTCCCCGCGCTCCAACAAATCGACCGCCCGGGCGACAGCGGCTTTCAGCCGGTCAGGGCGGTCGGTCTCAAGAAAAAGGGTCTGCATTCAGGCCGGCAACGGATTGTCCACAGTGACCTGGCAACCCGCGGGTTCAAGAGATGATTCAACAGCGCCGGGCCCGGACGGGCGCTTGCGTGGGGAAACAAACTTGACCGGGTTTTCCCGGCGAACGAAATGGCAGGATGAAAGTGAAGAGTCCCCTCATGGTTGTCCGGATGCTTTTTGCAGGGTGGGCTGTCTGCTTTTCCGGCACCGTGATGGCTGATCCCCCTGTATCATTGCCAAAAAAGGCGGAGGATATTCTGAAAATCTATGAGGAAATGCTTCCGAAAACGAAGCTGCCCGAAGCGCTCAACAAATTGAAGGCGTCCGTGACCGGCGTGCTGGACGCCGAAATTACCGCGGAGGCGGCCAGGGATAAGAAATCTCCGGTCCTTCAAGCTCTGCTGCAGCGTCGGCTGGAAATCACGCCTCTCGATCTTGTGAAATTCAATTTCAACGACCTGAAGCCGGAAGTTGACGGAGTCAAAGTGATGCCCGGTTTGGAATTGGCGACCCATTGTCTGCTTTCGCCACCGATCAAACTTGAGGCTTCGGTGAGGGCGACGAAAGGGAACCTGAGACTGCTGGCGGGCGCAGACGAGATTATTTTTGGCTGGGAAGCCAATTCGTCGGAGTTGCGTATCGGCGGCGGTCCTGCAAATGGACGTCATGTGACAAAACAGGGGCGAATCCCCACAAATTCCTTTTTTACCGTGGAGCAGGAAATCACGGATAAATTCATGGTGGTCAAGATCGACGGAAAAGAGCGCGCCAAGTGGTTCGGTGACTTTTCAAAGATTAGTGAGCAGGCTGGGATGTTCACCGCCTTCGACAGCCAGCTTACCGTGAGATACTGCAAGGTAAGCGGAAAAGTGACGGGAATGCCGAAATAGACCCTTCGGTCCTGGAAAGGCAGGATCCGAACCGCATTTGACAGACGGAAACGACCGGCTACTCTGCGCGCCCTTTTCCCGGGTTGCCGGGGAAAGCACCCCCTGCCCTCCGTCCCCTGCGGTCTCCTGGAAGACGCGGCCCGGAGCACACACAGGGCGAAACGTCATCCCATCCATCCACATGTCCAAGGCTCAAGCTCTCAAAGCCCACACCCGCAAACGCAGCGGTTCGGGCGCTCTCAATTCTCTTCGCAAAGAGGGTCTCATTCCCGCCGTCGTTTACGGCAAGACCCAGGCCGCTTTCAACGTGCGCCTCAACCGCAAGGAGGTGGAAACCGTGCTTCATCACTCCGCTGCTGAGCAAATTCTGGTGAACCTCACGGTCGAAGATCTCAATCAAACGATGCTGGCACTCATCCAGGACGTACAGCACAACCCGCTGACGGACACCATCACTCACCTCGATTTCCACGCCATTCGCGAGGACGAAATCATTCACGCCAACATCCCGCTGGAACTCGTGGGCGAAGCCGTGGGTGTGAAGAGCGGCGGCCTGCTGGAGCACCTCATTCACTCGCTGGAAATCAAGTGTCTCCCGAAAGACCTGCCAGAGGTTATTCAGGTGGATGTTTCCGGCCTGGAACTCAATGGCAGCCTGCACATTCGCGAACTCAAATTGCCGGAAGGCGTGAAGCCTGTGGCGCACGGCGACGTGATGGTGGCGATGGTTTCCGAGCCGAAAGTGGCCGCAGAAGCCACTCCTGCCGCTGAAGCCGCACCCGCTGCCGATGCAAAAGGCGCTCCCGCCAAGGGTGGTGCCGCACCGGCGAAAGCCGGAGACGCCAAAGCCGCAGCCGCCGCTCCAGCCGCTGCCGCCAAAGGCGCTGCCAAACCAGCAGCCGGCGGCAAGAAATAAGTTGCGTACCATCGAATCTACAAAAACGGGCACCGGGCAACCGGTGCCCGTTTCTTTTGGAATTCACCCCCTCAGGGAGCGCGGACCGGTTGACCCGCCTGAAAACCCTCCAGGGTTTTTTGCAGGCGTTGCGCCTGGGTGGCATCGCCGGCGCGATTGGCGATTTCGATTGCTTTGCGCGCTGTCGAGATGGCCCCGGAAAAATCGCCGGCTTCGGCGCAGGCGGCGGCGAGCGTGGAAAGCGTCGCGGGATTTTGGCCTTTGTCGGCGTCAATGAGAGCACGGGCGAGTTTCAGGGCTTCGGGACCATTGCGAACAGAGGCATCGCTGCTCGTGGCAAGGAGCCACGCGAGATTGTTAGCCGGAAACGCCCAGCCGGGTTTGAGGCGCAGGGCTTCGCGATAGTGAGGCACGGATTCGCTGCCCCGGCGGGTCAGTTGCAGGATGTTGCCGATTTGAAAATGAGCCGCCGCGTCGGTGGGGTCGAGTTTCACCACTTCGCGAAATTGAGTGAGGGCCTCTTCCGGATGGCCGGTGGAGATTTCCGCGATGGCGAGATTAAAGTGGAAAGAGGGATCGGCGGCAAAAGCAGGCAGAGCCGCACGCAGATGCTGGCGGGAGGGTTCGCCGATGTTGCGCTGAAGCAGAGCAATACCGGCTTCACGATGAAATACCGGAAGGTCTTTGGCGGTGACGAACAGCCCATCGAACATGCGCACGGCTTCCTGCATGCGCCCCTCCGCGAGAAAGGTCTGGCCGAGAAAGGTTTGCACCTGAGGATCGGGAGTGAATTTCAGATAATGCGTCAGGTAGGCGACACGACGCTCCGGTTTTCCCGTGCTGGCGAGCGCTTCAGCGTAGCGCAACGGCTGCGGAGGAAACACCTGCGAGGCCCAGCGCCCGGGAAACGGCACGGCGGCATCGCGCTGCGCTTCCGGAGACTTGTCGAGCAGGAGGACATCCGCGAGCAACTGGTCGAGGGCCACGCGGCCCTTGTAAATAGCAGCGACCTTGCCTTCGCCATCGAGCAGAAAACTGGTGGGAGCCGGCAGAGGCTTCTGCAGTTCGACTGTCGAACGGTTCAGTAATTCCATCGCTTCCATGAGATCGACGGGGATGACCGCCGAGCGGTAGGGAAACGTCTTGGGCGGTGAGGCGCTTGATTCACTCGTGAGCGCGTCAACGTTGAGCGCGAGAATATCGAGACCGGTTGCACGAATCTGCCTTTCCTCCTTCGTCCACTCCGCCATCTCAGCGACGCACGGCGCGCAGGATTTTGACCAGAGATTCACCAGCAGCGGCTTGCCGGAAGGCGGAGGAATGACGGGCGAATCCGGCAACGGCAGCCGGCCTATCAGCCATGTGCGCATGGAGCCGCCGTTACCGACATCAGGGAACGCCCCGGGGCTGAGCGCGCTGGCCACCGCCGGCGGGGCGACGGGCTCTGCGGTGCCTTTGCCCTGCACGATGTGATAACGGTTTCCAGGTTTGATACCGTTGATCGTCTCCGGTTTTCCACCAGGCCAGTGCACGATCACCGATTCCACCATCTCCGCGTCTCCGAGGCCGAAGTGCAGGCACTTGCTCGACTGGGCCAGAAACCCTTCGCCCGCCCGCAGGCAGCGCGTGCGGATTTGACCGCCGGGCAGCTTGACCACGACGCGTGCGCCGATGGCATCGCGGTTTGTGGTCGTTCCCTGGAGGCTGAGCGCGAGCCAATGTCCTGACGTGCTGCTCGCATTACGGAACAAGCGAACACGGGGAGCCGTGCGATTGCTCATCCAAATGTCAGGACGACCATCGAAATCCCAGTCGCAAACGGCCACTGCGCGCCCGTCATCCTCCACCCCGAGGCCACTGGCGGCGGAGATATCCGCGAAATGACCGTCCCGCATGTTAAGAAAGCAGGTCTTTTTCTCGTGACCGCTGAAGGCGCGGCCCTGGCCGATGAGTTCACTCAGCGCTTTCCAGCCGAGACGGTAGCGCTCGGCCTTATCCGGTGTGGTCTCTGCAGTTTGCGGTGATTGCGACACGACCTGCCGCCAATAGAAACTTCACAAATCGTTAGTGTCCTCCGTCGTAATGAAGCCATTCGCGACGTAGAGGTCCTCCCACCCGTCGTTGTTAAGATCGACAAAGTGCGCGCCCCAGGCCCAGCGGGCCATCGTGACGCCCGCGGGCACACTCACATCCGTGAAGCCATCCGCACCGTTCATGAACAGCGTATTGCCCCGTGCGTGGCGCTGGAATTCGGCATTCGCGCCTTCACCGGCGCGAAAGTTGCGCTGATAGGCAATACGATTCCCTGCGCTGGAAAACATGTTGCTCACGTAAATATCAGGGCGGCCATCGTTGTTGGCATCACCCCATGTCACCCCCATGCCGGCGGAGATGTCCTCCACCTTCAATTCACCGGCCACGTCGGTGAATTTGCCGCCGTCATTGCGATACAAATTGTTCCGTCCGAAATCGTTAGCCACATAGAGATCCGGATCACCATCCAAATCATAGTCCTCCCACGAACAGGCATAGCTGTAGCGGCGGTTGTTCACGTCCAGTCCGGTCTCCACCGTAGCGTCCTTGAATTTCCATCCGCCGTCATTGCGCAGATAAATGTTAGGTCCGCCGTTGTTCGCGTCATGATAGGGCATCGGCTGGCCGAGAATACCCTCGGATTTCGTCATTTCCCGCGCCGGATTGCGGCCGCAGAAATAGAGATCGAGATCGCCGTCGAGATCGGCATCGGCGGCGGCAAGGGAATGAAGATTGGCTTCGGCGCGGGTTTCCTGTTTTTTGGTGAAGCGGCCGTGGCCGTCATTCTCCATCAGCATGAAGTACCAACCCTGGGCCAGAGCCAGGTCCTGATCGCCGTCGTTGTCGAGATCCACGAACAAAGCCGCGCGGGTGACCTCCATCCAATCCACACCGGCTCCGGCGGAGACATCGCGCAGCGTGCCATCGAGATTCCGCAGAAAGAGCTTGTTAGGGATGCCGCCCTGCTGACAGACATAAATATCGTCGAGTCCATCTCCGTCGGCATCTCCCAAAGCGAGTCCCTGCAGGCCATTGACGTCGATGCCGAAATCCCCCTGCAAACGCGGGCGCCAGTAATCGATGCCGCGCATTAATTGGGCCGCGAACGCCGGCACATTGCGAAAGGCACTAACGGTTACGTCTTCATAACGCAGGCCTTTGGCGACCGGCAGGATTTCCTCATAATTAAGGACCTCAATGGCGCGAAGGACGGGTGATTCCCCGCCTGCCCATGTGCAGCGCCACGTCGCGTTTTGCTGGACGGCTCCCTCTTTACCGGCACCGCTGACGAGCAGCAGCACTTCGGTGGTGAAAGTGCCCTCTTTATCGGCGGGCGTCACGCGAAAGGTCTTTAGTTTGATGGCGAGCTTCGCGTCCGGTGCATAGGATTCCCGCAAAGAGGCGGCTGCTTCCGCAGAAGGCACCGTCGTGCTTTCAGCGGCCTTTGTGCGCCAAACCTCTGTCAGAGAATCGGAAAATACCTTCTCAAGAATCTTCGGGCGCCAGCGACTGGTGCGAAATTCTTTGGCTTGCATTGAGGAGGAAGCGGTGACCACAGTGGCCTCCAGCAGTTTTTTCAGTTCCTTTTGTGCGGCATCGCTCAGTTCCTCCGACTGCCAGCCTTGGTCGTTGGCGGCGTCCACCCGTTCAAGGATGGGTTGAATCGAAGGATTCTTCACCGTTGCAGCCATGCCCGGCAGGACTTGTCCGCTCTCAGCCGATGCAGGCGCTGGAGCAGCAGGAGTCTGTGTTCCAACCGTCGCCCGCACCGGTTTATCACAGGCTGGAATGGCGCATGCGCAAAGCAGCACCGCCGCGTGGCGGATCTGCTTTGGGATGGACGACGCGTGCATGATATTAAAGATAGGCCCCGCAGGAATCGCGGATAATCAACCGTGGAGAAAGTGAGATTGTCCGCGGGGGCAGGGTAGGATCGGCGAGTCGTTCCATCATGGCACGGTAGGCGGTCAGCGCTATTTCGCGGCAGGGTTGCTGCACGGTCGTTAGCGCTGGTGAGACAAGCGTTGCGAAAGCAACATCGTCAAAACCGACCACACGGACTTTCTGCGGCACCTCGATGCGGAGTTTGATGAGGCTTTGGAGCAGCAGCGCCGCGGTATAATCGTTCGCACCGATGAGGGCATCCGGCTTTCCTTCGCGGAGCGTGCGCTGGATAAAAGCGGGGTCCGAGGCGTTGCCTTCAAATACACAATTGGCACTCCACGGCAGTCCGTGCTTGTCCATGGCGGCCCGCACCCCGGCGATGCGTCCGCTGACTGTGGGCGCAGAATACGGCGGATGCACAAAACAAATGGATTTGCACCGCAGTTTGATGAGGTGCTCGCCAAGGGCAAAGCCGCCGTCCAGATTGTCCACGCCGATGAGATCGAACCTGCTTCGGCGGGGAAACGACAGAAAGTCCCGGTCGATGAGCACCACGGCAATGCCGGCATCATGCAGCCGCTGCGCCATGCGCGCATTGGCTTCGCCTCTGCCCTCCATCAACTCCCATGGCGCGAAGAAAACGCCGTCCACACGTTTGGCGATGAATTGTTCGCACAGATCTTCTCCATGCTGCAGGCTCACGTCGGCGTCGAGTTTTGGCTGACCGGAGCCGCCCCAGATGAGGCTGTAATCGTTCACCCGTGCCAGCGTGGCAATTTCACCTGCGATCTGCTGGAAAATCTCCGTGTTCCGCAGGTCGGGAATGAGCAGCGCGAGCGCGCGGGTTCCCAGGCGGCGTCCATTGGCTTCCCCGGTGGCATAAGTGCCGGAGCCGGCGCGGCGGGCCACGAGCCCTTCCAGTTCGAGCGTCCGCAATGCCCTTGCCACCGTAGGGCGCGAAGCTCCGAAGCGCTTGACCAGTTGGGCTTCACTGGGCATGCGGCTGCCCTCGGGATGTTTGCCGGCGACAATGGCCTCACGCAGGGACTGCGAAATGGTCAGATGTTTCCGGCTGGCTGCGGGTGGGGGCTGAGACATCGTGGCTTTACAAGTTCACAAAGCTGTCAGTGCAGGAAACTGCTGAATCTGTCAACATAGTAGTAGGCAAGCGGAGCGCCGCAAGGTTAAAACAAGAATTATTCTCCGGGCCGCTCCCGGTGAGTTTCCCGCAACCTGGCCAACTTCTCCAACCATGCGCACTACCCTGTTTTTCTTTGTCACTCTCAGCCTGACGCCCGCCATTTGTCAGGCTTCGCTTATTGCATATTACAACTTCGACAATGCCGGCAATACATTTGCCGATTCCAGCGGCGGCGGAAGAAATATCACCGGGACGGCCGGTACCGCCCCCATCTGGGGAGCAACGACCGGTTTTAACAACACGGGGGGCTACGATTTCACCGCTGGCCGCCTCATCGCGCCGGTGGATGTCAATCCAGGCAGCATGCCGGCCATGTCATGGGGTGCATGGGTGCGCACCGACAGTGTTGCATCCGGGCTGCGAAAAATCATGGGACACGACAATGGTGCATGGGACCGCACCCTGGGTCTCGACAACCGGAATCCGGGAACGTTCCGTTACTCGGCGTTCACCGGTGACGATCCCGTGAATAATTCCGGCCCTGTGGAAGGCGGTCCGGGTCCCGTCAATACGACCGACTGGACTTTCATTGCGGCGACGCATGATCAGATCGCCAAAACAGTCACCCTTTACATCGATATGAACGCAAGCACCACGGGCGACGCGCTCATATCCATCACCGAGCCCGCCGGCTTTGGCGCGGGATTCAATACCTTTGCCATCGGAGATATTCGTCCGGACGCTACCTCGGAGCCATGGGACGGTGCGATTGACAATGTCTTCGTTTTCAACGAAGTCCTGAGTGCTGCGACGCTCACTTCATTCCGCAACGCCGGCGGGGTTCCTGAGCCATCGGGCGCATTGCTGGGCATGCTCGGCATCATGACAGCACTCGTCCGCCGCCGGCGATAGCCGCGGAGGAACTTTACTCCCACAATTTCGATTCCGCTGCGAAGGGCCGTAACCGCATGGCGGGGCGGCCCTTCCTGTTTTCTCAGATTCCTCACCCCCATCGAAATGTCCCTCCTTTACTTGCGAACCCGAACGTTCCTGCGCCTGCGCAATTTCCTAACATTCATTGCGGGCTGGCTGACCTTTGCGGGATGCGCCGCGCGCGCCGAACTGATCGGCTACTACGATTTCAATGATGTTGCAAATCCGTTCAAGGATTCGAGCGGCAAGGGCAACCATATCACTGGCAATGCAGGCACCAATCCGGTGTGGGGAGCCACCACCGGTTTTCAAAACACCGGCGCTTTCGATTTTTCGAGTGACCGGCTGGTGGTGCCGATCAACGTGAACGCCTCAGTGATACCGAAAATGACCTGGGGAGCCTGGGTGCGAACGGATACTCTAGCTAACAACCTTTATAAAGTCCTCGGGCAGGACAATGGATCGTGGGACCGGGTCATCGGCCTCGACAACCGCAATCCCGCCATCTTTCGCTATACCTCCTTCACCGGCGACGATGCGGTAAACAATTCCGGCCCCATCGAGAATACGCCGGTACCCGTCAGCACGACCGCATGGACATTTATTGCGGCGAGCTATGACCAGACAGCTAAAACCGCCACGCTTTATGTGGACCTCGATGCCAGCACCACCGGGGACGCCCTGGTGGCGGTTACCGAACCGGCGGGATTTGGATTTGGATCCACTACTTTCGCCATCGGAGCTATTCGTCCTGACATCAATGGTGAGCCATGGGACGGCGCCATCGATAACGTTTTCGTCTATGATGAGGCGCTTTCGGCCACCGCCGTTAAGGCACTCCGGGATGCCGGAGGTATCCAGCAGCCGCCCAAAATCGTCGCCTTTTCCGCGTTGCCGGGACACATCAATCCGGGACAAAGCACCGCGCTGAACTGGACCACCACGGGAGCGACAACGCTGTCGATTAATAATGGCGCCCCGGCGATCAGCGGCAATACAGGCACGGTTAACGTTAGTCCCGGTGCGACGACGGTTTATACCCTAACCGCAGCGAATGACGCGGGTCCGGCAACCGCCACGGTAACCGTTGGCGTGGGCGGGACGGTGCTGCCCCCGCAACTGACCGAGTTCATGGCATCGAATGACGGTGTCTTGAAGGACGGCGACGGCAATCCTTCCGACTGGATTGAGATCAACAATCCGAATGCGTTCGCGCTGGACCTGGGCGGCTATGCTCTGCAGGACAGCACCACGACATGGGTGATGCCGAATGTGCAGCTTCAGGGGGGGGCGCGGATGATCGTCTTCGCGTCCGGTCAAACGGCACCTGATTATGTCGATGCCGGCGGCTTTCTTCATACCACTTTCCAATTGTCAGCGGATGGCGAAGACCTTCGGCTGCTCGACAAGGATGGACAAACGGTGCTGTCAGCGTTCACGGCGGTGCCCGCGCAGCACAACAATTTTTCATGGGGCCGTGATCCGGTCACAGGGAATCCAGGCTTCTTCTCGCCCTCCACACCGGGCGCGGCTAACGGGTCTTCATTGGCCGGTTTTGTGACCGATACGAAATTCGATATCGACCGCGGGTTCTTCACCACGCCGATCACCGTCACCATCACCAGCACGACGCCTGGAGCTTCCATCGCGTGGACAGCGGACGGCACGGAGCCTACACCCACTCACGGCACTATCGCCGGCCCGCCCGCAGTGGATCAAACGCCTGCAGCCGCGGTGAACATTACGACTACGACGGTGCTGCGCGCCATTGCGTTCAAGGCCGGCTGGGTGTCCACTAAAGTGGATACACAAACCTATCTTTTCCTTGAAAAAGTGATCGATCAGCCGGCGGCCCCCCCGGGATTTCCCGCGACCTGGGGCAAATTCACCGGCACGAACGGCAGCGTAGCGGGAACGCCGGTGCCTGCCGATTATGAAATGAAGCCGGCGATTGTGAATGCCAACCGGCTGGGAATGGTCAACTCGCTCAAGTCATTGCCCACCATTTCCATTGTCGCCGACCCCGCGGATCTGTTTGGCAATGACGGCATCCTGCCCAATCCGTTTGCGGACCTCAATGGCAGTGGCGTTTTCACCCGCGTCCCGTTCATACCGGAGCGCCGCTGTTCGGTGGAATGGTTTCAACCGGATGGCGCGCAGGAGTTCCAAATTGATTGCGCAGTGAGTCTCATGGGCGGCTGGAGCCGGCATTACGAGGCCACGCCGAAGAAGTCCCTCGCGCTCGAATTCAAAAAAGAGTTCGGCCAGGGCAAACTGAAATTCCCGCTCTTCGGCGAGGGCGAGGTGGACGAATTCGACCGCGTCAATCTGCGCGCCACATTCAGTGATGCGTGGGTGGACAATGCGCACCCGGCCCAGTATCTGCGCGATCCCTTCGTGCGGGAAACCTACATCGCCATGGGTCAGCCGGGTTCGCACGGCACGTTCGTTCACCTTTATCTCAATGGCCTTTATTGGGGACTCTACAATCCTACGGAGCGTCCGGATGCCAATTTCGCCGTGAGCCACTATGGCGGAAAGGAGGAGGACTACGACGCCCTTAAGCATCAAAGCCTCACTGCCCCTGCCAGTGCTCCGACGGATTCCTATGAGGCCGTCAGTG
The DNA here is from genome assembly GCA_035550135.1 of Verrucomicrobiales bacterium. GTDB lineage: Bacteria > Verrucomicrobiota > Verrucomicrobiia > Verrucomicrobiales > V1-33 > V1-33. The sequence goes on along the minus strand of DASZQB010000042.1, from coordinate 35,724 downwards.
GAACGGTTGCGCGCTGGGAACAGGCCCTCACCGCCTCCGCCGGAAACATGGCGGACATCAATGCTTACAACCAGTTGAAGCAGTACGTGGACATGGTGTCTCTCGCGGACTACATCATTGTCAATTCATTCCTGTCGAACCAGGACTGGCCAGGCAAAAACTGGTACGCTTTCGGGCGGCGCGACGGTGCAGATGGCGGATTCAAATTCGTTCCTTGGGACTCGGAGTACAGTTTGCTCAACGTGAGTGCCAACCTGACAGGTGCTTCCAACCTCCGAACCCCGGCACGCTTTTACGCTCAGGCGCGAAACAGCGCGGAATTCCGCCTCCTGTTCGCGGATCGCATCCATAAGCACGCGTACAACGGGGGACCTCTGACAAAAGAGGTCATGATTGCGCGCTACACCGCCATGGCGGCACATATTGAGTCGGCCATCGATGCCGAAGCAGCCCGCTGGGGAGACAATCCCAACACGCGTCAGGGGCCAAACGTCAATTTCACTAAAGCCAACTGGATCTCCTCGCGCAACCAGGTGCTGAACAGTTTTATGCCCAATCGCCCGGCGCAGGCCTTGTCCTTCTACCGCTCCGCCAATCTTTATCCTGCGACCAATGCACCGGAGTTCAGTCAGCATGGAGGATTGCTTGATCCGCCGCTTGTTTCCTTTACCAATCCGCCGCCGGGCACCATTTATTATACAACGGATGGTTCGGACCCGCGGCTTGTCGGAGGTGCCGTGAATCCCGCGGCCACCGCCCTTATCGGAGGCGCAGCCACCGAATCCTATTTCAGCCTGGAATCCCCCGGCTGGCGCTACTTTGTCACCCCGACGGGACTCGGCGACAGCGAGATCGCTGACGGCACTCCTCCTCACGCAGCATATGGAGTTACCAACTGGAAACACCCGGACTTCGATGAAGCAGCATGGCCGTCCGGTCAGGCGATGCTGGGCTACGGCAGCATCACCAATCGCACCATGCGGACGACCGTCGATTATGGCGGCGATCCCGTTAATCGCTATCCGACCACTTATTTCCGCAAAACGTTCACCGTTCCGGACGCATCCAAAGTCGGCAAGCTGCTGATCGATGTGATTCGTGATGACGGCGCGATCATTTATATCAACGGGCGTCATGCCGGGCGCACGAACATGAACGCCGGCAATCAGCATTATACGGATGTCGCCATCGGCGATGCCTCTCCGGAAGACCAGGTGGTCCGTATCGAATACACGCCGCCCGCGGGATTGCTTCGCAACGGCACAAATGTGATTGCGGTCGAACTTCATCAGAGTTCGGTGAGCAACAGTGATCTCGGCATCGATGTCGCGCTGCAGGCGCAGTTGACCAGCTCCGGGATTGTTCTTGCGAAGAGCAGTACGGTCAAAGCGCGGGTGCGCTCCGCGACCAACGAGTGGTCTGCTCTTACCGAAGCCCTTTTCACCGTCGCCGCCGAACCCGCGACGTCTGCGAACCTTGTGATTTCCAGGATCCACTATCATCCGGCTCCGCCAACGGCAGAGGAGATCACGGCGGGTTTCACCGACGACCGCGAGTTTGAGTACATTGAACTGATGAACTACGGGACTCGTTCCATTAGTCTCGCGGGTCTTGAGTTTGTGGATGGCATCGGGTTCACATTCGATTCGAGTGAGGTGGCCGAGTTGGCCCCCGGTGAACGCGGGGTGGTGGTGAAGAATCCGGCCGCCTTCACTCTGCGCTATGGCGCGGGCATCAAAATCTTTGGCCAGTTCGCGGACGGCAATCTCAACAATGACGGGGAAACCCTGGCCTTGCGAGCGGCCAACGGCACGGACCTCTGGCGCTTCACCTACAATGACGGCGGTGCATGGCCGGATTCTCCGGACGGCGGTGGTCCCGCGCTCGCGCTTGTCAGCCCAAACAGTCCTCCGGACAACGCCGGAATGAGCCTGCCTGAGAATTGGCGTCCGTCGTCTACCGCCGGGGGAAAACCCGGGGCTGACGACCGTGTCTCCTTCACCGCGTGGCTTGCCGCCCGACCCAATCCGAATCCGCTGGCTGACCCCGACGGCGACGGAATCACGCAACTGGTGGCCTTTGCCACCGGAGCGGGGACTAATACGCAGGCCTACGCCTTCCTGCCCAAAGTGACGACACAGTCGTTTGACATCGGTGGCACCGTGAATCTCTATCCTGTTATGGAAGTGCGCGAACTCATTGGTGCCACGGGCATCACCGCGGGCATTGAAAGTTCACCCAATCTTCAAAACTGGGGTCCTGCCGCCGTGGTTTTGATTTCTACGACCGACCACGGTGACGGCACCATGACCCGCCGGTTCCGCACCCAGTCTCCGCCGCAGTCCCGAAGCACGTTCTTCCGTGTCTCGGTTAGGCAAATCCCCTGATTCAGCAGTTCGTTTTCAACCCTCCCTGTTAATATGAAACGCAGCATCATTGCTATCTTTGCCCTCCTGGCAGTCCTCACTACGCCTCTCGCCCGGGCGGGTCTCGTCGGCCTTTACACTTTTGATGACACCGCCAACAAACTGAACGATTCCAGCGGCGCAGGGAATCACCTCACAATCCCCGTCGGCGTCGATCCAGTGTGGGGTGCGACAACGGGATTCAACAATTCGGGCGCTTACGACTTTTCCAACGATCGGTTGGTGGCGCCTATCAACATCAACGTCGGTGCGATGCCTCAAATGACATGGGGCGCATGGGTGCGCACTGACTCCACTGTCAGTGGTCTCCGCAAGGTCATGGGACATGACAATGGCGCGTGGGACCGCACCATCGGTCTCGACAACCGCAATCCGGCCATTTTCCGTTACACCACTTTTGTGGGAGACGATCCGGTGAACAACAGCGGTCCCCTTGAGGGAACGCCCGGACCGACCAGCAACACGGAATGGGCCTTTATTGCTGCATCCTATGACCAGACGGCTAAAACCGTGACGATGTATGTGGACCTCACCGCGAGCACCAGCGCTGATGCGCTGGTGGCTGTCACCGAGCCAGGCGGCTTCGGACCCGGGGAAGCTACCTTTTCCATCGGCACCATCAGTCCCATAAACAACAATGAGGCGTGGGATGGCGCCATCGACCAGGTATTCATTTACAACGAAGTCCTGACACCGGCTAAGGTTGCGGCGATTCGAAAGCGCGGTATCCCGGAACTGCTGGGGATTCCGGAAGGGGATCCGGACATCGCATTGGTTCCCCTGAATCTCTTTGGTGATTTGACGGCATTGGGACCAGCGCCCGGTCCGGTATCCCGCGTGGTCAAAATCTCTAATAACGGTGCGACGCAAAATCTGAACATCAGCGGCACTACCTTCTCCGGGCCGGATGCGGCCCGTTACAGTTTCACTCCACCGCTGCCGGCTCCGATCGCCCCGGGCTCCAGCGCAGATGTCCAGGTGGTATTCACCCCGACGCCGGCGGGCGGACCTTTTACCGCGACGATGAATATCGCCAGCAATGACGAGGACACGCCTACTGCGACGGTAGGCCTCAACGCCACTGTCGCCACAGATCCAAACATTCGCGTGGCCTATCCCTCTCCGCTTTTTGGCCGGATGACTTTCCACACGCTGCCGGCGTCGATTAACCGCACGATTACCGTGTTCAACGAAGGGGTGGCGAACAACCTCACCGTTAACGCACCGGTGATTTCCGGAACCAACGCCGCGTCCTATGGCGTCGTCTCCGCTCCCGCCACCATCGCGCCTGGCGGGCAGGGCAATATTGTCGTTTCGCTAACGCCGGGCGCTACTGGCGATTTCGCGGCGTCGCTCCAGTTCACCAGCAGCGACCCGGATTCGCCCGGGGTTTCCGTATCGCTCAACGGATCCGTGGTGCTCGTTCCGGCAGCGACTCTCAAAGCGTTCTACTCGTTCGATGATGCTGTTAACCCGCTCAACGACGAAAGCGGCAACGGGTTCCATCTCACCACCGCGGGCGTTACTCCGGAATGGGGGGCCACCACAGGTTTTGGCAATTCCGGCGGTTACCAGTTCTCCGCTGGAAGGCTGATCGGTCCCATTGACGTCAATCCTGGCGTGATGCCGCAAATGTCATGGGGCGCATGGGTGCGCACGGATTCCCTCGTTCCCACTCCGCTAAAAAAAGTGATGGGCCACGATAACGGCGCATGGGATCGCACGATTGGCCTCGATAACCGTAACGGTGATTTCCGCTATTCCAGCTTCAACGGGAATGGCATCATCGTGGGCTCTCCCGGACCCGTCAATACGACGGACTGGACGTTCCTCGCGGCCACTTACGATCAGATCGCGGCGACCGCCACGGTGTATGTTGACCTCAATGTGGCTACCACCAGCGACCCGCCGCAATCCTTTACCGAGGCCGCCACTTTTAACGATGGATGGAACACCTTCGCCATCGGAGACCTTCGCCCGGATATCACCAGCGAGCCGTGGGTGGGCGCCATCGACAACGTCTTCATTTACACCGGCGTCCTCAGTGATGAGGAAATCCGCAACCTGCGCGACAACGGCAAGTCCGCCGCCATCAATACCGCCAGTTTCGTCGTCACTTCTTTCCAAAGAAATGCGAACGGTACCGTTACGCTCACATGGAACTCCTCCCCCGGCGCCACTTATACGGTCCATTACAGTTTCGACATGGCTACGCCCGTCATGTCATGGCCGGATGACGCGGACGATGTCGTCAGCCAGGGAGCGACGACCACTTATACGACGGTCATCCCGTTCACCAACAATCGGCGGGTTTTCTTCTCGATAGAGAGGAATTAGCAATCCCTGCAGCGCGCCTTAACCCATATCCACCTGCACCGAAGCGGCGGCCTTCCTGGCCGTTTCCCGCGCTTTGTCGATCGTTTCCGCACGGCAGGCCACGACGCCCATGCGGCGGCGGCCTTTGACTTCAGGTTTTCCGAAGAGACGAAGGTGCGTGTCTGGAGAGGCAAGAGCCGCTTCGAGATTTGAAAATGTGATGTTTGTCGAATGGCCCTCCGGCAGGATCACGGCAGAGGCGGAGGAGCCGTACTGGCGGATGACGGGAATCGGAAGGCCCAGAATAGCGCGGGCATGGAGCGCGAACTCGGAAAGGTCCTGAGAGGCAATGGTCACAAGGCCGGTGTCGTGCGGACGCGGCGAAACCTCACTGAACCAGACTGCATCGCCTTTGACAAAGAGCTCCACTCCAAAAATGCCGCGGCCTCCCAGCGCGCCCGTCACGGCTTCGGCAATGCGCTGGGACTCGCGCAGCGCCGCGGGCGACATTGGCTGAGGCTGCCAGCTTTCCCGATAGTCTCCATCGATCTGCAGGTGACCAATCGGTTCACAGAACGATGTGCCGCCCGCGTGGCGAACGGTGAGAAGTGTAATCTCGTAATCAAAATCCACGAAGCCTTCGACGATGACCTTTCCCTTGCCCGCCCGTCCTCCCTCCTGGGCGTAACGCCAGCTCTTTTCCATGTCGGCGGCGCTTCGCACGACACTTTGGCCCTTGCCGGAACTGCTCATGATGGGTTTCACCACACAGGGAGTACCCACTTTCTCGATACCGGCGCGGAACTCCTCCTCCGTCGCGGCGAAAACATAAGGAGAGCATTGCAGACCCAATTCCTCCGCTGCCATCCGGCGAATACCTTCACGATTCATCGTGAGTTGCGCGGCGCGGGCGGTGGGAATAACCGTGAAACCTTCCTGCTCCATGGCGACCAGCGTGTCTGTCGCGATGGCCTCCACTTCCGGTACTATATAATCGGGCCTTTCCTGTTCCAGAACGGCGCGCAGAGCCGCACCATCAAGCATATTAACCACGTGCGCACGGTGAGCCACCTGCATCGCCGGGGCGTTAGGATAGCGGTCAATGGCAATCACTTCACAGCCGAGCCGCTGCAGTTCGATCACCACTTCCTTTCCAAGTTCTCCCGATCCGAGAAATGCAACGCGGGTGGCGGACGGAGAAAGCGGCGTGCCGATGGATGCCATAAGAGTGCAGAAAAAAAACAGGTGCCGATTGGAACCGAAACCCGCCCCGGCCTGCAATGGGAAACTTGCCTAGGACGGTTCGCAAGGCTGCCTGATTTGCGATTTTCAGGCGGTCAGACGTGCGAAAACCAGCTTTTTTGGCAGAAAAGTCGCGATTTTCTCAATAATGAAACGAAATTTCCACAATTTTTGTTGCATTTGCGCAATGAGGGGCTATTATTACCACAACAAACAAAAACACACCCTCACTCACAATGAAAACCGACCGCAAGACCTCCTTCCTCGAAAGCCTCACTCTGGTGGCCATCGCCAGCACTCTTCTGAGCACACTTTATTTTATCGCCGGCAGCCTGCTCTCGTAAGCGCGGAACCAAAGACAAACAATTTGACGGAGAAGGGTTTTTCCTGGGTCGGTTTCCCCTCTCCCGAAACGAAAGCGGCGGATCGAAAGATCCGCCGCTCTCTTTTTTGCAGGGCAAAAAAATGCGGGAGGAGTGAAGGAAAGCTATGGGATGGGGTGTTCTGTGCCGGGCTCCACCATACGGCCGCCCGCGAGGGCGATGCTCCGGCCTGTGCGGGCGGCGAGGGCGGGATCGTGAGTCACGATCACGAGGGTGGTGCCGGCTTCGCGATTGAGAGAAAAGAGCATGTCCTCCACCACGGCGCGGGAGTCGGCATCGAGGTTTCCGGTGGGTTCATCGGCGAAGAGAACGCTGGGATGGTGAATGAAGGCGCGGGCCAGGGCAACTCGCTGCTGCTCACCGCCGCTGAGTTGCACGGGAAAGTGATCGAGGCGATGGCCGAGGCCCACCCGCTCCAGGAGTTTGCGGGCGAGGCCGCGATCCATGCGGCCGCCACGGAGTTCGAGGGGAATCAGGACATTTTCCAGGGCTGTGAGGGTGGGCAGGAGCTGGAAGTTCTGGAACACGAAGCCAATGAGATCATTCCGCAGCTTTGCACGGGCGTCTTCGTTCAACTGCGTGAGGTCGTGACCGGCAAGCACCACCGTGCCGGAGGTCGGCAGATCCAGGCCGGCGCACAGACCGAGGAGGGTGGTCTTTCCACTGCCGGACGGTCCCACGATGGCGCAGGCTTCACCGGCGGCGACGGAAAAGCTCACATCGGAAAGGACCGTGAGCGGGCCGGCCGCGGTGCGGTGCGCGCGTGTCAGATGGCGGACTTCCATGACCGGTTCTGTCATATCGGAGGAACGGGAGCCTCTCCGTCAGGCGGAGTCAATGCGGCATTGCCCGCGTCTCCCCGGCTTTGACGGGAGGGGTTTCCGGATTATGCTCCGGCAACCGCCACCCCATGAAAACGCCCATCGCGCTTACTCTCATCATTCTCGGTGCCATGCTGCTCCTGGCGCCGCTCATGGTTTCGTTTCTGCTGACGGCTTTCGATAAGACCTCGATGCTAAATCCGGATGACCGAACGGCGTGTCAGATTGGCGGCGGTGCGATGATCCTGGTGGGAGTGCTGATCGCGGTCATGGCGCAGGGACGCAGTGATTCAGGCAAGTAACGCCCATTGGATTTCCCGGCCTGCTTCCCACGGAACGACGGAGGGAAGCGAGCCGCCGCCGTAAACAGAGGGGACGGTCCACGGCTGACGCGTCAGGGTGACCGTCTTTTGCGGAGGGTTGAGACCGTGGATGCGGATGGCGTTATCGGAGACGAATGCCTGGAGGCGGTCGAGCGCGCCGTGGTCTTCAAACAATTCGGCAAGGCGTGGAAGAAGCACGGGCGCGGACCAGACACCCGCAGCACAGCCGCAGCATTCCTTGGCGTGTTGCGGATGCGGGGCGCTGTCGCTCCCCATCATGAGTTTCGGATGCGGGGCCAGGGCGGCGGCGAGGAGAGCATCGCGGTCGCCGGGGCGTTTGGCGATGGGTTTGCAGAAAAGATGCGGCTGCAGCATGCCGCCGGCGACATCGTCGAGCGTGATGACCAGATGGTGTGCGGTGACGGTGGCGTGCAGGTTTTCGTGCCGGTCCAGGAGCGTCAGGGCCGCTGCAGTGGTGATGTGCTCCATCACGATGCGCAGGCGCGGGAAGCGGGTGGCGAGACGTTCGTAGATGGCGAGGAATTCGGCTTCGCGGTCCATCACGAAGCCGGTGGTTTCGCCGTGGACCAGCAGCGGAATACCCATTTCCTCCATGAGCCGCATCGTGGGCTCGGCAGCATCGATGCTGTGAATGCCGCTTTCGCTGTTGGTGGTGACACCGTGAGGATAGAGTTTGACTGCAAAGAGGTCCGGCAGCGCTTCCGCCAGTTGCGCCTCTGTATAGTGCTGGAAGAAGAGCGTCATCAGCGGCTGGAATGAAGCAGCGTGAGAACCGCAGGCGGTCAGGATGCGCTCGCGGTATTCCCGGAACATGGCGGCGGAAGTCACGGGCGGCACCAGATTCGGCATGATGACGGCGCCGGCGAACTGTTCCGCACTGTGCCGGGCGACAAGGCTCAGCATGTCTCCGTCCCGCAGGTGGAGATGCATGTCGAGAGGGCGGGTGATTTGGAGCGTCGCTGGCATGAACAAAGCTTCTCGATTGTCGCTCGTCTGCTGTCTATTAGAAATCCGAACTCCCGTCATGACTGCCGATTCCATTTCCATTGCCCGTGCCGACTTGAATGCTGCGGAGAGTCTTGCATTGATCGGCGCGCTGAATGCGGAACTCACTGCGGCGCATCCGGAGCCCGGGGCTTGCCACTTTCAATTGGATCCGAAGGAGGTGACGGGCGACCGGGGGGTGTTCCTCATCGTTTACCGGGACGGAGAGCCGGTGGGCTGCGGGGCGCTGCGGCTGCGGGATTCGGAAACGGGTGAGTTCAAACGGATGTATGTCGCTCCTGCGGTGCGCGGAAAAGGCCTTGGTCGAAGGCTGGTGGATGCGCTGGAGGCGGAAGCGAAGGCACTGGGAGTGCAGCGGCTTATTCTCGAAACCGGCGTGCGTCTCGCGCCGGCCATTGCCCTCTACCGGTCCGCGGGATTTCAACCCATTCCGCTTTACGGTGAATACCTCGCTTCGCCGGAAACCAGTTATTGTATGGGAAAGGAGCTGCAGAAGCCTAACAAAGAATAAAATCACGGCCGGTTTATGGCGCGGGGGTGAGGACGCGATAGAAGAAGTGCGAGCCGGGGGCGGCGGGCGGATGATATTCGATGGCGCGCTCTGCGGGGGCGGCGGGAAGAGTGGTTAAGGTGGTCCATGAGCCCATGTCGGGGCTGCGCTGGATGGCGTAGCTGCGGCCTTCGGCGGCGGTGAACGTTAGGGTAGCGGTATCCGCTTCGATGGAAACGGAGGCGGTGAAGCGGCTGGAGGCGTCGAGAGGAGCGGTGTCGGAGAGGAATTCTGAAATGTTAGGGACGCCATCACCGTCGGAGTCGAGGGCGGCGTCGTTGGAGGCGGGGTTGAGGCCGCGGCGGGTTTCCCAGGTGTCCGGGAGGCCATCATTGTCGGCGTCTCCCGGATAGAGGCTGACGCGCTGAAAGCGGGAGATGGCGAGCGGGTGATTTTGTGTCCAGAAGGCCTGCTGCCATGTCATTTCGGTGAGCCAGTCATTGCGGGTGTAGGGCGGTTCCTTGCGGACGTCGCCCCAGCGGGCACTCTCGGCGACGATGGCCTGATCAATCTCGGCCTGGCGCTTGTTCCAGCGGGCGGCGCAGGCGGAGGCGGTGAGCGGGCCGCCGCCAAACATCAGGGCTTCAAGACGGCGCTGGAAGCGGGCGCGGAACTGCGGGCTTCGGCGCAGACGGTCATAAACGATGGCTGGGCTATTGGCGCCGTTCACTTCCTCGAAGCGCGGGCCGAAGATGCAGAGCGTGCGTGTCAGACTGATGTCCGAAATCTCCTGGTCCCATGCGTGGAAACGCCAGCCGGCGCTTTGATCATCGCGGCGGCGGCTGCTCCAGTAGTTGTGATTCGGCCAGTCTTCGGCGCCGGCGTAGATATGGGCGGCCATGTAGTCGATGAGATTGGCTGCGTCGAGGAGAATGGGCAACGCGGTGTTGCGGGAGCCATCGGGATTGTTGCCCATGACACGTTGATACATTGTATTGGCAGCGGTGTCGTTGGCAGGAAGAGACGCGACTTCCGCCATAAGCTGGTTCCATGCAGTTAAGCTTCCGTCCTCCACCTCCGCGTAGTCCTTGATGACATCGTAGTCGTCTTTGGAGCCGCCGAGGTGTTCGCTGGCCCAGCCGTCGCCGAGGCGTTCGCAAAGATTGTAGAGGCCCCAGTAGAGGCCATCGACGTAAAGGTGTACGTAACGTCCGTGGCTGGTGGGCTGGCCGAGATCGCGCATGGTGTCGCGCATGACCTGATCGCGCAGATAGGTGGCCCGGCGGGTTTCCCAGCGGATTTCGCCCTGATGGACGTAGCCGTTTTGCACGGGCCATGAATCCGTGGAGCAGGCGCGGAGTTCGAGGATGTCGAAGTCGTTTTCGGATGTGTCCGGAAACAGCGGGAAGTGCAGTTTGGAGGGTCCGAAGGCCGATTTGAAGCTGACGAGGAAGTGATGCTTCGGGGTGAAGGCGTGGCCGCGGGAGGAGTCTCCGGCGATTTTGAGACCGCAGTCCACCTGGAAGCCCTGCTCGCCGGTGGTGTTATCGCCGGGCACCATGAATTCGATGCTGGCGGCGCGCTCCCAGAAATCGCCGCGGCTGCCGGAGTTGGTATAGATCCCGTTGGCTCCGAAAAGATTGCTGCGGGCAGTGACGAGGCTGACGCTCGGAAGAGAGGTGAGTTGTGCCTCCGTGACAGAGACGTTAGGATCGACTTCGTAGTCTGTCCATGAAGGATCGAATCCGGCCGGCGTATTGGTTTGCGCGGAAACCTGCGAGGGAAAAAGATAGGTGTGTGTGTCGATGTTGGTGGACACCATTCCCTCCTTGAAGGCGATGGCGCGCAGGGTGGTGGTGGCATTCACCGGAGCGGGGCCGGTGTAGAGGGTGCCGGTGGTTTCCGTTGGTTCCGAGCCGTCGGTGGTGTAGCGGATGATGGCGTCCGGCGTGGTCGTCGTGATCGTCACGCTCTGCGGGGAGGAATAGATGCCGCGGCGCGGGACGAGGCGCGTGTCAGCGACGAACCCGTCGTAGCCTGGCGCATTGTCCGCGCCGGGGGTGAGGGTGAGCATGAAACGGTTAGGCTGCGCCGTGATTTTGCTTCCCTTGAGCTCCGGGAGAAGGAGGAAGTCTCCGCTGTTCGCTGCGCTGTTGAAGCCCTGGACCGCAAGAACGTTAGGGCCGGTTTGCAGGAGGCCGATGTGCGCGGTGAGGTCGAATTCGTCCCATGCGACAGCATCATCCCGCGAGCGGTCGGATGGAGCGGCGGCGTTCCATGCCACAGCCGGGGGCGGGTTCCGCTCCGCCACTTTCGTTCCGTTGAGGTACGCGATGAAACCGTCGTCGTGTTTTACACGGAGCGTCAGCGCGTCCATGGGAGGCACGGCATCCAGCGTGAAGGACGCACGAACGTAAACGGAGGGGTTCACGTTCAGCATCGCGCTTTGGAGACTGGTGGCGACGCTGTTAGCGAGGGAGCCCTTCACGGTCGCGGAAAGGGAATAAGCGCGTCCGAAAGTCTGGCCGGCGCCGAGATCCTGACCGATGCTGAAACTGGTGACCTGGCCAAACCACCGCACAGTCACGGTGGCGCCGTCTGTCCATGCGGGAGTGCCGGTACCGTTCGTGCCATTGCCCCCGTCTTTCCATCCGAGGAAATCGCCGGGACCGACGGCAGCGCTGCCGGAAACGAGACCAAATGGATACGACTGCACGGCGGCCGCCGCGGTGCTGGTGCGGGTGGCGCCGATGCCTTTGACGCTGAGTGTTCCACTGATGCCGCGATGCAAAATTAATGGCGTGATCTGACGCGCCACGGTGCTGTAGAGGGACCAGTCAGTGACAGTGCCGGTCTGGGTGAAGCCGGCACTTTCCATCGAAAAGATGCTGCCGGACGCGGTGTCATAAATAGGACGCGAGATGACGGGATTCCCCGCGGTTTCGACAGGCGGACCCGCGGGTGTGCCGATGGTATCAAATCCAAGAGCGGTTGGACCGGAGGTCCATGAGGTGTCATCGAAAAGGCGCTCCTTCCATGTCAGGGAGAGTGAGTCATCGGCCGGAACCCGCCATTTCACGGAAGCGCCGGAGGTCACGAATCCGGTTTCCTGATAGAGAATTCCAATCCCATAACTCGTGTTGTCAGGCAGTTTGGGAAAAGCCGGTGCAAACTCCTGGGCAATGGCCCCGTCCGGTTTAACGAGGGCGAGGTACTCGCCATCCGGCGTGAGTTTGAAATTCGTGTGGAGCTCAGCCCCTGCGACGGCGCGGTCTTTGTCGGAGGCGAAAACCACCAGGTATCCGCCCGGAAGCATCATAGTGGCGGGAAAGGTCCATTTGGAGAGGTTCGCGGATTCATCCGTGAGACGCCATCCGGTCAGACTAACAGCAACGGGATTGGTATTGCGGATTTCGATCCAGTCGGGGGAATCGCCGTCTTCGTCCTGAAAGCCGCCTTTGTTTTCGGCGACGAACTCGTTGATGACGAGGCCGCCGGTGGCAACGACGGGCGGAGGAATAACGGTTAGGGTGGCGGGGTTGCTGGTGGCGGTTCCGAATCCGCCGGTGACGACGCAGCGATAGGCCCCCGCGTCGCCTGTTTGAACGTTTGTTAGGGAAAGCGTGGCGGCGGTGGCCTGGGGGATATCGTCCACGCCTTTTTTCCATTGGAATGTCAGGTTGCCGTCGCCGGTGGCGGTGATGGTGAACGAAACATTGCTCCCTTCGATGACGGTCTTGTCTTCCGGCTGAGTGGTGACCGAGGGTGGTTCATTCAACTGTGCAAAAATGCCATTCAGGGAATAGGTGCGGGCGAGGGCCTGATTGAGCGGCTTCGAGTCACCGGCGGCGAACGAGGTGTGGCCGCCGCTCAGCCAGTCCACGCCCGGAGAGCCAACGGTATCGAAGTCAATGACGCCGGTGTTGCTGGCGCCATTGGTGCCATCCTTCCATCCGAGGAAGTAGTTGGCGTTTTGAACGACGTCGGAGCCGCTCACGAGACCGAAGGTCAGATTCGCCTGCACGCCCGCACCTGTGCTGGCGCGGGCGGTGCCGATGCCCCGGATGACATAGGTCGTTGGCGCGGTGCGCTCGAAAAGGATGGGAACGAGGGAAAGACCTGGAGAGTCGTTATCGAAAAAAGACCACTGCTTCAGCCGGTAGCCGACCACGCTGCTGAGCGGCGACTTTTCGACGAAGAGGGAGCCGACCGCGGTGTCATTCGTGGAGCGGTTGGAAAGAGTCGTGGCTGGAATGGTGACCGTTTGCGCGCCGGCTGTCAGGATAGACGGGCCGAGAGCCGCGGCAAACAAGCACAGGGGACGGATCATGGCGTTAGCGCCGCCGGCGGAGGAAAAGGGCTGCAGCCAGGAGGCCAAGTACACCGGCGCTTGGTTCCGGCACGGTGAGGAAATTCACTGAATAGGCTCGCGTATCGCTGCCGAGCGGCGAAATATTGCTGCCAGCCGCAGGGCCGCCGCCGGGAACCGGGTAATAGCTGACGGTGCCGCCAAAGTTGTTGAAGGGAACGACGCCGCCGAGAGCGCCCGTGCCGTCAGCGTTCGAGTCAATCCAGCCGGCGAAAAAGGAGCCCGCAGCGGTGATGGCGTTCGATCCACTGGTGAGGCCGAAGTCGAATTCCATGAAACCGCGGGTGGAAATATTGCGCGAGGTGCCAACGCCGACCACATCATAGGTCCCCGCGATGGTTCCCGCTTTATAGAGGACCGGGGTGATGTTCCTGCCGGTGGTGATATCCGAAAAGATCTGCCAGTGCGCGAGTGAACCGGTGGAACTGAATGCCTGGTCCGTTTTGATGAATCCGAAACCGGGAGCATCGATGGTGGCGCGATTGACGAGCTGGTTTCCGACGGAATCGAGGTAGGTGTTCTGAGTGGAAGTGACGGTCATGACGTAGTGCCGTCCGTCCACCCCCGTGAGATTGCCGGCCCACGAGACCGGTCCCAGGGCAGCCAATTCCCCGGGAATGTAGTTCAGTCCATGACCCTGATCGGTCGCGGTATTATTGATATTGAAGCCCACCTGGAGCGCATTTCCGCCGACAGGGGAAAAGGCAAAGAAATAACGGCTGCCGCCAGCGGTGTTGAAGCTGGAGGTGCCGGAGGAGAGAGCGAACGGGATGTTGTTCTGCATGCCGGTGCCGGCGGGCGTATAGGGATTGCCCACGCCGACGATGGAGAAGTTCGCTCCGGTCTGCTGAACAAGGAGGGGCCGCACGGGATTCGTCCCGCGGGCGAAGTAGGAAAACGACGTGACATTGCCCGCGCCCATGAGCGTGTTGCCCTCCCACATGATGCTGAAGTTCCCGTCATTTGTGCCGAGGTCCACGGCATATTGGGAACCTGTGACGAGGGTGGCGGCCCGGGAGGAATCCAGAAGGGTGGCGGCGAGAGCAGCAGCGAAGGCGTATTTCATAAACAGGGAAGAACTCAGGATTTTGGCGGGAGAATGGCCTGACAAATTCCGGACCACCACTCCTTTTCCGCGGGACGGGCGGGCACAGGTTTGATTTGGTTTGATCAGGTGCGATTTGGTTTGATGGAACGCGAAGGGTCGTGGTGGGGGTTTTGAACAGGAGGAAGCAGAGGAAGCAGAGGCTCGGGCAGGTGTTGCAAGGGAGGACGGGAAGATGAATTGTGCGATTCTGATTAAATGGAGTGGATTGGCTTAAATGGGTTTGATTTGGTGTATTCCGTGGGGTGGGACGGGATTGGAGGGGGAGTAAGAGTATGAGTAAGAGTGGCACCTTCGGTGCAAACGTCGAACAGGTATGCGACGATGTTTGGAAATGGAGAGCGCTTCGACGGGGTGGAAGCCCTTTGGAGTGCGGCAGGAAGCGAAAGCGCCACGCCGCTTTCGAAGGCACACTGCGCTTTGGAGAAGGTTGACGGTTCGCATCGGAAGTTTTGTGGGAATGGGCGGGCTTCGTCATCCGGGGAAAGTCCAACGCCAAAGCGGTGTGGCGCTAACGCTTCCCACCGCAGTCCAAAAGCTTCGCTCCGGCGTACTGTGCGCGCACTTTGGTTCCGGCTTTGCTGGCTTGGGAGCAGGGCCGAGCCGGCGGGGTGGCGGGTGCGGACCAAAAATTGGAGGCTTGATTTTGCCTGATTTTCCCTGATTCGGCGGTTTTTCCCGAAGAGGCTGGTGCGATGCCGGATGGCAACCGGAGGCGGGGTGTATCGGGGCCGAGGACCACTCCGGGAAAGGGAAGAGTGCCTTGCCGAACCCTCAAGCAGGGGTGGAATGGGTGCACTATGGACAGAGGAAGGGACATGACAAACTTCGGTGATTAAAGGGGGCGCTTGTCAAAGACTTTTGGCGGAGAAAAGGAAAGAAAATCACCGCCGGAAACGTAGTTTTTGTGGAAAATCTAAAATATTACGATAAATTGATAATTTCGACATTCTGATTACTTGTCCGCTACCTACCCGCGATCCTATGACTAACCTCCAAATTTCGATCCTCTCTGCCGTTTTGATTGCCGCTGCCTGTCCGCTGCCGGCACAGGATAAACCTGCGGAGCCTCCCAAAAAGGAGGAAGAGAAGAAGGAGCCTAAAAAGGAGGAAAAGAAGGAGGAGAAGAAAGACGAAAAGAAGGAGGACGGGGTGGAAACGAAACACCAGATTTCGCTGGATGGACAGGCATTGACCTACACGGCGACGGCGAGCACGATTACGCTGACGAAGGCGTACGGCGAGCCGCGGGCGAAGATTTTTCATGTTTCCTACATCCGGACGGACGCAGGGGAATCCGCGAAGCGGCCGGTGTGTTTTTGCTTCAACGGCGGGCCGGGAAGCAGTTCGGTATGGCTGCATCTGGGAGCGTTTGGGCCGCGGAGGGTTTCGCTGCCGGAGGGCGGTGTGGCGGCTCCGAAGCCGCCCTATGCGCTGGTGGACAACGAATTCACTCTGCTGAGGGACACGGATCTGGTGTTTGTGGATCCGGTGAGCACCGGACTCAGCATGCCGGAAAAGGGAGAGGACCCGAAGCAGTTTTTCGGATTCAACGAGGATGTAGAAAGTGTGGGGGAATTCGTGCGGTTATGGATCACGAAGCATAACCGCTGGGGCAGTCCGAAGTTTCTGCTGGGTGAGAGCTACGGAGCCATTCGCGTGAGCGGCCTTGCGGCGCATCTCCAGGACAAGTTCGGGATGTTTCTGAACGGGGTGGTGATCGTGAGCGGGCTGCTGGATTTCAAGACGCTGTCACCGGATGATCAAAATGATGTGCCTTTCATCTCGTGGCTGCCGGGTTACACGGCGTGTGCCTATTATCATAAGAAGCTGGCTCCGGAACTGCTGGGCGGTGACTTCCAGGGACTGTGGAACCGGGTGCGGGAGTTTTCGCGCGGAGCGTATGCGAATGCTTTGCTGCGCGGCGCCTCACTGCCCGCGGAGGACCGGGAAAGGATCGCGGCGGAGTTGTCAACGCTGACGAGTTTGCCGAAGGATTACATCCTGCGGCAGAATTTGCGGATCGACCCGGGCAGTTTTCGCCAGAAGTTGCTGGAGAAGGAGGACAAGGTGATCGGCCGCTATGACGGACGCGTGGCGGGAGTGAACGGTGACCCGAGCTACAATGTGGTCTTCGGAGCGTTTGCGACGCTGATGAACAGTTATTTGAGGGACAAGGACGGGCTGAACTATCAGACGGACAAGCCCTATGAGATTCTGAATGGCGCCGGCGTTAATCCCTGGAATTACGGGCGGGCGAACCGGTATTTCGATGTGTGCGGGCAGTTAGGGAGTGCGATCACGGACAATCCGGCGCTGCATGTTTTCATTGCGTGCGGCTATCATGATTTGGCGACCCCGGCGGAGGGGATCGAGGGGAGTGTGCGCCGGATCGATTTGCCGCAGGAACTGCGGGGAAATTTCCACTGGGGGTTTTATGACGGGGGGCATATGATGTACACGAATGCGCCGTCGCTGAAGCGGCTGAGCGGGGATGTGGGGGCGTTTATGAAGGAGGCTTTGAAGTGACCTGGCGGAGAGGGGTTCTAAATGACGAAGCCAGAAACCAGAATGACGAAGGAATGACGAAGTGCGAATGACGAAGGATGTCAGTGAGTGGTAATGCGGGCCGTTGCGTGGCGGGGAAATGTGATTCAGGGTCGGGGAATTCATGTCATCCGAGGAGAAAGAAAATACGCCGACGCTTACACGCCCGGGGCGCATTGCGCTGGTGGCGGTGCTGATTCTCTTTGTGGGGATCGCGATCAAGACGACAGCGGAGAAGTTTGGGAAGACGGCGACGGAGGCGGAGGTGAAGCGGCCGGTGCCGGATGTGGAACTGGTGACGGCAAAGGTGGAGAATGTGCCGATTTCGCTGGAATCGCAGGGAATTGTGCAGGCGGTGACGGAGACGCGGGCGGCGGCGGAGGTGCCGGGGAGGATTGTGTGGGTCTCGCCGTCGTGGGATGCAGGGGGGACCTTCAAGCAGGGCGAGGAACTGCTGAAAATAGATGACGCGGATTACAAGGCGGTGCTGGCGAATGCGGAGGCGACGGCGGCGGAGGCGGCGCTGCAGGTGCGCATGGAGGAGGAGCGGGGAGCCCAGGCAAAACGGGACTGGGCGAAGCTGGCGAGCGGCAAACCGGAGAGCGATCTCGTGACGCGCGGGCCGCAAATGGCGGCGGCGAAGGCGCACCAGGCGGCATCGGTGGCGGCGGTGGAAAAGGCGAAGCGTGATTTGGAGCGCACGGTGCTGCACGCGCCCTACGGAGGCCGCATCCGGACGACCCTAGCGGATTTAGGATCCTACGCTGCGCCGGCATCGGCGCTGGCGGATTTTTACAGCACGGATGCGTTTCAGGTGAGTCTGCCGCTTTCGCTGGAGGACTATCAGTTGCTGGAAGCCGGGAACAAAGCGCCGGTGCAGCTTTCAGCAGGAACCGGCGAGTTGGCGGCAACGTTCACGGCGAGCATCGTGCGCACGGCGGCGGAAATCGACCGGGCGAGCCGGACGATTCAGGTGATCGCGGAGATCAAACCGGATGGGAAGGCATCGCCGCTGCTGGTGCCTGGGCTGTTTGTGAAAGCGTCGCTGCCGGGACGGACGCTGCAAAATGTGGTGAAACTGCCGCGCGTGTGTTTGTTTCCTGACAATCGCGTGGCCGTGGTGACGCCGGAGAACAAGCTGACCTTCAAGGCGGTGAAAGTGGCGCGGTCGGGGAAGGACGACGTGTTGATTTCGGAAGGGCTGAAATCAGGCGATCGGGTGCTGGCGACGGTGCTGGCGGTGGTGACGGAGGGGATGGAGGTGAATCCGGTTTCGGGGGTTTCGGGGAGTCTTACTCCTACTCGTACTCTTACTCTTACTCCCGAGGGAGAGAGTAAGAGTAGGAGTGAGAGTAAGAGTAAGAATGATGCATCCATTCCTGCTGGAGTGAATCCATGATGTTCGTTTGGTCGAAGTTGAGTGCGGCGAAGTGGGAGGATGCGTGGGAGGAGCGCTTTCACGGGCCGCTGCGCGCGGGACTGGTAATGACGCAGTTGCCGGGAAAGAAGACGATCAGGGTGGAGGTTTACTGCGAACGGCGCACGGAGGCGGCGCGCATTCAGAAGGAGTTTGGAGGACAGGTTAGGGTGCTGAAGCAGCAGAACTGGGCGGCAAAGTCGGCGGAGAGTCTGCGCCCGGTGATGATTCGCAGCGCGCTGATCGTGGCGCACAGGGTGGAGACTGCGGAGGAAATGCGGGCGAGGTATCCGGAGCGGAAAGTCATGTGCATTCCGGGGGAAATGGCATTTGGAACAGGGGACCATGCAACGACTTCCACCTGCCTGCGGCTGCTGGTGGATTATGCCGCGAACAGGAAGAGGGCAGGGGAGGAGTGGAGCATGCTGGACCTCGGATGCGGCACGGGAATCCTTGCGATTGCAGCGGCCATGCTGGGAGCGGAGGCGGTGGACGGATTTGATTACGATCCCGCGGCGGTGCGGGTGGCTAACAAGAATGCGCGGGGCAATGGCGTCCGGAGGCTGAAGTTTACGCAGGACGATGTGACGACATGGAAGCCGAAGCGGCAGTACGATGCGGTGGCGGCAAACATCTTTTACGATGTCCTAACGCTTTCGTTTGATCGCATCGCCGCGGCGGCGAAACCGGGAGGCATGGTGATCGTTTCCGGAATTCTGCACACGCAGGCGGAGGGGTGTCTCGCCGCAGGACGAAAGGCGGGATTACAATTTAAGAAGCCGATCCGGAAAGGCAAGTGGGTGACCGCGGTGGGATGGCGGAAGTGAGGAAACCGGGCAGACGACTTGCAATGCACGGCGGCGCCTGCACACTCCGCGGCGATGTCACCGGTGATGCGCAGGGTCTTTTACGCCGCGGCTGCTTTTGGAGCGGCCCTCGGTGTGCTGTGGCTGATTGACCGGGAGATTTTCAAGCCGGGCAGAGAGCAGGGGGAAAAGCCGGAGACGATCGTGCTGGAGCAAAGACCGCGCGTGGAGGCGGGCATGCTGCCGTCCTGGTCCGCGCTGAACGCGGAACTGGCGCTGGTGACCGAACGCGTGATGCCGTGTGTGGTGAGTGTGCAGGTGCAACGCCGCCGCATGGTGCCGGAAGAGGTGAATCGCGGAGGGAGCTTTCACACGGAGGAGCGTGAGATTTCGGAATCAGGGGTGGGCTCGGGCTCCATCATCAGCCGGGACGGTTATGTCCTAACCAATTGGCACGTGGTGGAAGGCGGAGAGAACAGCGTTTACGTAACGTTGAGCGGAGAGGAAAGTTCGCGCGCGGCAAAGCTGGTGGATAAGGATGAGCAACGGGATCTGGCGCTGTTGAAGATAGAGCCACGGCGCGAGGGCGAGCAGTTTCCCGCTTTGCGGCTCGGAGACTCGGGCAAACTGCGGCGCGGGCATTTGGTGCTGGCGATGGGGAGTCCGTTCGGGCTCAGAGAAACGGTGACGCAGGGGATCATCAGTCACCGGGCGAGGCGGGTGAGCGACACTTATACATCGTATCTTCAGACCAGTTGTGTGATCAATCCGGGGAACTCGGGCGGTCCGCTGGTGGACGTACACGGCGACATGGTGGGGCTGGTGACGAAGAAGCTGCTCGGGCCGGAGGAGCAGGCGTCCGCGGAGGGCTACGGGCTGGCTATTCCCAGCAGTGATCTGATGCTGGTGCTGGACGGATTGATGAACAAAGGACGGCCACAGCCGTATGTGGGCGTGACGCTGGAGGACTGGCCGGAGCGCTATTGGCTGAAGCAGGAGGAAGCGGAGGCGGTGGCCGTGAAAGGGGTGACGCGCGCCTCTCCGGCGGAGAAGGCCGGGCTGAAGCTGGATGATATCATCGAGGTCATGGACGGCGAGCGGGTGACTAACATTTATGACTTCTGGCGCCGGGTGCGGCTGCACAAGGCGGGGGACACGCTAAGCCTAACGATCCGGCGCGGGAAGGAGGCGCAGCAGGCGTCGCTGGTACTGACGAATCTTCCGGAGTCGTCCACGAAGGCGGAGATCGTTTATGGCGTGACGGTGCGCCGGCTGCGCTCGTACGAGCGGAATCTGTTGAATCTCGCGGATGCGACGGGACTGAGAGTGGAGGAGGTGGCGCCTGAGTCGCCGCTGGCGAAAGTGCTTTCCAGGAGAATGAATGTGCTGCTGGTGGCGACGCCGGACGGCTCAACGGCGATTACGGTGGCAACACCGGCGGAGTTCCGGAAGGCGCTGGAGGAGCGGGCGGAGAGCGGCGGGAATATTATTATTGGCGAGGCGGGCGAGGAGAACCGGGCTGTGAAATTTCCACCACTTAAAGGACCATGACTATGACTGCGAAAAAACGTACTGTGTTAGACAATCATCCGGAGTTGTTTGTGCTTGGAGATGGGAAGGATGAGAAGAGTGGGAATCATCAGACAAGTGCGGTGGGACGCTCGCTGAGGGATGAGTTGGCGGGATTTTGCGAGTTTGGAGAGAAGACGCTGGTGGAGGAATTGAAAGTGCCGGGATGTCCGGCGGTCCCGGTGTTTGTGAACGAGTTCTGGACAGCGGGACAGCGGCAGGCGCATTCGCTGCACGAGGTTTCCTACCGGGCGTGCTTCAAGCCGCAGTTGCCGCGCTTTTTTATCGAGCGGCTCACGAAGGCGGGGGATGTGGTGTATGATCCGTTCATGGGCCGTGGCACGACGCTGATCGAAGCGGCGCTGATGGGGCGTGTGCCGTGGGGTTGTGACATCAATCCGCTGAGTCCCATTCTGATCCGTCCGCGGTTGAGTCCGCCGGAGATTGATGACGTGATGGAGCGAGTGGAGCAACTGCCACTGGACCTGGACGTGGAGACCTGGGATGAGTTGCTGGTGTTTTATCACCCGGAGGTTTTGCGCGCGGTGAGCAGCCTGCGGCATTATTTTGACGAGGCGGGACGCGATATTCTCGATGGCTGGCTGCGGATGGTAACGACGAATCGCCTGACAGGACACAGCGCGGGATTTTTGTCAGTGTATTCGCTGCCGCCGAATCAGGCGGTTTCGATCAAGAGCCAGATTCGCATTAACGAAAAACGGAAGCAGACGCCGCCGGTGCGGGATGTTAGGAAAATTTTGGTGAAGAAGAGCAACCAACTGCTGGCGGATTTGACGGAGGCGGAGCGGAGGACTCTGGCGTCCGTATTTCCATCTGCGCGGCTGGTGACGGGTTCCTGCGATCAGACGCCGGATTTGCCGGATAACAGCGTTTCGCTGGCAGTGACTTCGCCGCCGTTTCTCAACGAGGTGCAGTATGACATCGACAACTGGCTGCGGTGCTGGTTCAACCACATCGATTCGAAGCAGGTGGCGCTGTGGCAGATCCGGAAGCCGGAGCAGTGGCAGGAAAAGATGACAGGAGTGTTCCGGGAATTGCGCCGCATTTTGAAGCCGGGCGGGCATGTGGCGTTCGAGGTCGGCGAGGTGCGTCAAGGCAGCGTGAAACTGGAGGAACTGGTGGTGCCCGCGGCGGTGAATGCCGGGCTGGAGCCGGAACTGGTGATGATCAATGCGCAGGAGTTTACGAAGACGAGCAACTGCTGGGGGGTGAACAATTCCGAGGCGGGAACGAATACGAACCGGATTGTGCTGTTGAGGAAGGGGTGATGGTTAACCCCGCCATTTATCCGTCTGCCGCGTTTTCCTGAATTTCCTGGTCAATTTCCTTTCGGTGACGTTCGACGTAGTTCCATGCGTTGAGCAGATCGGAAGGTTGAAGTGTTGGATAGTTGCGCAGGATCTCATCTTCGCCAGCTCCCAGCCGGCGCCATGATTCCAGGGACCACACGGGCCAGGACACCACGCTGCCCGCCGGCAGCAGGCGCGTGTTCTACCGGCTGGCACCACTTCCCTGATGAAAGGGGTAAGCAGCAGAAGGGCTACTGATTGCGACCGTCCTTTCCTCAGGAGACGGGGGGCTGCTCGGCTGGCCACGCCACGAAGGATGCCGCACAGCTGGCCATCAATTCAATGATGGACCGCATGGCGGAGAGAATGCCGTGGCAGGCACCGGTGCCAGCATGGCCGACATCCTCAGAGCCGGGGCAAAGCGTCTGGTCGAGGAGTTCGAGGCGGAGGGCTGTATCCGCTTTGGGCAGATCATCCGCATCTCTTATACCCATGCCGACATGCTGACAAAGTATGCCGACTTCCTGGAAGTGACGCCGCAGGTCTTCACTAACTGGAACTTGGATGACGTTGGGGAAAATCTCTCCTGCCCGTGGGGCATCCTGCATGATTGGGTGGACAAGATGCTTATCTATGAAACCAGAGCGAGCGAGCGGCGCGTCAGAGCGCGGCTGGCCGCGCTGGTGAAAGAGGAGGACCGGAAACAAGCCAAGGCGGAAGGAGGTCCTCAGTGAACGCCGCCCATGCTTTCCCCGACGCGAACGAAGTTGCCCGCCGTGTTCGCAACCGGAAGCGCGGCACTGTTCTGCTGACGTTCAACATCAACTGCCTTCCCGCCGTCACACGTCGAATTCTCAAGAAGCACGCGAAGGAGACAGGGCGATCCGTCGAGGAGGTAGCCCGGAGGCAGTGGTAAAGGGCACCGCTGCGCTGGTGCGTAAAGGAGGCCCGCGTTGAGCGCTACGGCCGCCCTGTAACAACCCGCGCCCCTCTGCTTGACGGTGGAGGGGCGCTTTTCACTTTGAGCAATGGACAATACTGAATCTCCGCACAAGCCCCGCTGGTTCGTGCGCTGGTTCAGCCCGCTGCGGTGGAGGTTTTGGGCTATCGTTCTTCCGCTGCTTCTCATTGCCACCTCAGCAGTATTATTGGCTTGGCCGCGATTGGTTTACGACTGGAGAATCAACGACCATTGGTATCTCAAACGCTCTTTTGAGACCTTTAGAGACGGGGAGGACAATGATTTCGTTCACGTGCTTTATGTCAGCGAGGGACAGCGCTCCAGAGACACAGCTATTCTTCGTGCTGGGGCGCTTATTATCTGGAAATTGGAAATTGAGTGGAGCGACGAATCCCACATTCTCCATCACCGGGGGGCATTTTATGCAAACCCGAGGCCGGACCGATGGGAGGCGGGCTACGCCAGCAAACCGTTCTCAATGGCAATCGAAATCGCAAAGTGAAGCCCCGTCCGGGAAACTGGACGGGGTTTTTCATTGCGCGGCAACGCCGGAGGTTAAGCTCTCCGGAACCGAAGCGACTTCAGGAAGAGGATGGCCCTCCGCCTTGCGCCATTCGATGTCCTCCTCGATGAGTTCCCGAAGCTCCCGGAAGACTTCCACAGGATCGTCGCCGTGGCAGACTCCGCGCCATCGGCGACTTGCCTGATAGGATTCTCACGCGGGTGGCCGGCGGCGGAGGGCTCCATTTTGTTGACCTGTAACATTATGGAAACTATAGTGAGCGGAATGAAACCCAAGTTCCGGAAATTAATCCTGTTCGTCGCTTGCGCCAGCCTGGCCGGGACGATGTATAAAATTCACAGTCTCAGAGAGCGTTCCCGGCTCGCGATGGAGAAGCGAATTCAGATGCAGGAACGTTCTAACCGGCAAATGGAACTGCTGAACCGGGCATGGGACCAGGCAAAAACCGATGTGGGGGTCTTAGTCCCAGAATCGAAGACATCGACGGAGACTGCCTCGTCTGTGAAAAGGGCGGAAAAATAGACCGATTATCAACCGCGCCGTCGCCATCAAACTCATGGCGAGCGGAAGGCGGGGAGATTCTGGCGAGGATGGAAAAGGCGAGGCACCGCCACGTTACCGATGACAAAGCGTCACCGGTAAAATTGCGAGAAATCGGGGTGACGCCTAAGCAGTCCTCCCGCTGGCAACAAAGCGCCAAGGTGCCGGAGCCCGAGTTTCAAAGCTACGTCGAGCAGTCCACCGCGTCAGGAAAAGAAATCACCAGCGCCGGGCTCTAGAAGCTCGCGAACAAAGTCGCCGAAGGCGAAGGCTGGACGGGCTTTCATTCTGTTGACGTTGCCGCGGCTCAGCCGATCCTCACAGAATGGACCATCCTGAACAGCCTGGAAAACTGCGCTGGTTCAGCCCCCTGCGGTGGAGGTTTTGGGTGTGGATGGCGCCAGTGCTCGGCATTTCCACAATTCTGTTCCTGTTCTGCTGGCCGGGGCTGCGCTACTATTGGTATGCCAGCGACAACTACTACCTGTCGCGAGTTGACACCTTTGACGATGCCGATCACGCGATTTTCCGGGTTGGCCCGTTGTGTCTCTTCAAATTTACAATGGAGGGCGCGGAACCCTTCACGGCAGGTTCTGATACAAAGAATGGTTCACGTTTCTGGAGCATCACATGGACGTCGTCTCACACCCAGGTCGGTTTTGATTTCGTAAAAGAGTGGCGACCATTTGAATGAGTCGGCTGCCCTGGGAAGCCCCGGGTTTTACGTGTTCCCGACCTGATTGCTAAACTTATCAAGTAGTGCATTTGCACTAAATGGAGTCCCCGCCACCATTCCCCCGTCCCATCTCTCCCACTCCGATCCTGAAGGAACTCGCCCGCACCATCCGCTTTTTCCTCCGCACTGACAAGAAGCTGACGCCGGGCAGCGTAAAATCCGAATTCGACTGGCAATCCATCGACTTCGCGCCGGAGTCGCGCCCGGGGGATGACTGCGGACTGCGGAAACGGCTCAACCAAAAGCTGCCCGGCGATCCGGAACACTTTCTGGAATGGCGGCAAAAGAACAATGACCCGCTGGTCTATCTGCTCGAAATCGCCTTCATTATGGGACGGCTCAGGGGATGCGCGAGGTGTTCACTTACCCATGTGCCGAACGACGACAAGCGCCGACTGGCAGAGCGCCTCATGGAGAGCATCGTTCCGGCGGCTCCGGTGGAGGACTGGCCGAAGCTGGGTAGTTGCTGACTGCAAAACGCTCCAGGAGGCGATTTAAGCAGGGGGCAGGCAAAACCGCTGTGGTCCTGCCGGGCGGACTGTCGGCCCGTGGCGCTGGCGTGGCGTTGAGAAGAAGCTGGACAGGAAAGCCGCAAGGCTCAATGTCCACGCCCATGCGACGCCTGATGCTGGCACTGCAAGTCCTCGGATGGTGCCTGGCAAGCGCGGCGCTCGCTCACTTGATGTTCTTTCACGACCGGGCAAGCCGACCGGCGAACTACTGTCGCTGATTCTTGGCATCCTGCTGACGCGTTTCGCTGGCGGATGGAGAGCGAAGCGGGTTTGAATTGAGGGCCATAAAGAAGCCCGCAGCGCTGCCCGGTCAGGATACGGCACCGCGGGACTATCCACTTTGCAGGTGGACGCTCGGAGTGCATGCAGACACAGTGCCGTTGAACCCGGAGGGGCATCGATGACATGGGTTGAGCGGCGAAAGAAGGGCGCGGAAAATGCCGTGTTCCCTAACTGTTTTTTGAAGTTGTTAGCGGAATTCCGTCCCGTCGCTAAACCGTCGCTAAAAATGCTTCATTTTGGTGCGTTTGGTGCGCGAGATGCGTTTTAGAGCGTGACGCTTTCCCGGTTCAAAGGGGTTTCCGGTTCAAACCGACCGGGCCTCACGCCCGGGGTGGCTTTTTTAATGGCAGGCGGATTTCCCGCCGCATCCCGGGATTCCTCAGTTTCGTTACTTCTTCAGTTTTCCCTTTTCACTCCGGCCAGCCGCCGCGACCATTGGGCACGAAAACCATGCTGTGCGACGTCTGCAAACAGAAGAAGGCCACTGTGTTTCTCACCCAGATCGTCAAGGGGGAGATGCAGAAGGTGAACCTGTGCGAAAACTGCTCCAAAGAGAAAGGTGTTACCGATCCGACCGGCTTCGCCCTGGCGGACATGCTGCTCGGATTTGGACACGGTGAGAAGATCGAGACGGTGCCGCAGGAACGCACCTGCCCGGTGTGCGGGATGCCGCAGTCCACGTTTCGCAAAACAGGCCGCCTTGGCTGCGCCAAATGTTACGGGGTGTTCGGCGAGGGCATGGACAACCTGCTGAAGGCGATGCATAAGGGGACGCGTCATACCGGAAAGGTGCCGGCGCGTGCAGGCTCCTCTCACTCCATCGCGCCGAAGCTGGAGGAACTCAAAGCGGCGCTGGACGAGGCAGTGAAGGGTGAACATTTTGAGGACGCCGCCCGCCTTCGCGACGAGATTCGCCGCATTTCAGAAACCGTCTGACTTCGTCTGCCGCCATGATGAAATTTGCCACCCTCCTGCGAAAGCCTCCTGAATGGATGCAGAACGACGGACCGCATCGGGACATCGTGATCACCAGCCGCATCCGGCTGGCGCGGAACCTGGAGGGCTCCACCTTTCCCGGCTGGGCGCGGAAGGAGGATCGTGTGGCGCTCATGCAGCAACTGCAGCCGCATGTGGAGTCACTGCCGGAGATGAAGGACTGCTTCAGCGAAGATCTGGGAAATCTGGATGCCATCCGCAAGCAGGTGCTCGTGGAAAAGCACCTCATCTCGCGTGAACAGGCTGCCAAGGCCGGAGGCAGTGCGGCGGTGATCAATCGCGATCAGTCACTGTCGATCATGATCAATGAGGAGGATCATCTGCGCATGCAGAGCATTCGCTCCGGTCTTGACCTGCGCTCCGCCTTTGCCGCACTCGACCGGGTGGACACGGAACTGGAAGGCCTGGTGCCGTACGCCTTTGACCAGCGGTTTGGATATCTGACGGCCTGCCCCACCAACCTCGGCACAGGCATGCGCGCCAGTGCCATGCTGCACCTGCCGGGACTGGTGCTCAGCGAACAGGTGAATCAAGTGATCTCAGCGGTGAACAAGATCGGTCTGGCGGTGCGCGGTCTGTATGGCGAGGGTACGGAGGCCCTGGCAAATCTGTTTCAGGTTTCGAATCAGCACACCCTCGGCGAACGCGAGGCGGACATCATTGCGAGGCTGGAGCGGGTGATCGAGCAGATCATCAATCACGAACAGAACGCGCGCCGGAAGCTGATCGAAGATCAGCCGCACAAGGTGCTGGACCATGTGGGGCGCGCCTATGCGATCCTGCGCTTCGCACACATTCTGGAAAGCAAAGAGGCCCTGACACATCTTTCGATGCTTCGCATGGGCAGCGATCTGGGGATGCTGCCGCCGGCGGAGGGGAAGGTAATCGACACGCTGCTGATGGAGATTCAGCCCGCGCACTTGCAAATTTCAGCACAACGGAAGCTGTCAGCGGAGGAGCGGGACATTTTGCGCGCAGAGGTGCTGCGGCGCAGGCTGGCGAACCTGCCGGAACCGATCACGGACATTGCCACCGGTCCGCCGCCGGAGGATCCGCCGCTGATCTAACTGAATTGTCAGGTCTCACTGCTTTTTGGCGCTTCCGGTCTGACGCTCGGCCAGCGCGAGGAGCAGATCGTTTTTCGACAGGCTGCCTGTAAGTTTGGGCTGATTTTCATTGGTTAGCACGGGCAGTGCCTCTGCCTCGTGACCGGCGAACTTTTCGAGCGCCTGCTCCATCGAGTCATTGGCAGTTACGGCCGGCAGATCGGTTCGCAGGATATCGCTCGCAATGACCACGCTGGCGAGTTCGGATTGTTGCAGGAAGGACTTTACATCGTGCAGTGAAATGCCGCCGAGCCAGGTGCCGTCCAGGCGGGTGACGTAGATCCACGTTACCGGACGGGTAATGAACATCTGTGCGATGACTGAGAAGGAAGCGGATGGATCTACGCGGGGAGGATCAGGCTTGAGAAGGTCGCTGGCGCGTAGGCGTGCGAGGCGGGACTTGAAAAGATTGGCTCCTTTCCGCCGCAGCGTGGCGGCATAGATCGACTTCGGATGAAAGCCATGGCTGATTTGGTGGGCGACAACGCACGCAAGCATGAGCGGAAGGACGGCTTCATAGTCGAGCGTCATTTCGAAGATCATGAGGATCGCCATGATGGGAGCATGCGTAGTGGCGGCGAGGAAGGCCCCCATGCCGACGAGCACGAATGTTTCCTCCGCCAAATGTCCGGGCCACCACGGGGCGCAAAGCGCAGCGGTGAGCGAGCCAAGTGATGCACCCAGAAACAATGTTGGTGTGAAGACCCCGCCCACTGTACCGGAACCGAATGTGACGCAGGTCGCCACCCATTTGAGGAAAAACAGTGTCAGGACGGCATGCCACAAAAGCCTGTGATTCAGGAGGGAATCCACAACAGTGTGGCCGTTCCCGCAGATTCCGGTAGTGTAGCAGGCAAGGCCTCCGACCAGCAGCCCGCCAACCGCGGGACGCAGGGTCGCGGGAATGCGTGCGAAGGGCTTGCCGGCAAGATCGAGTGATTTCAAAAACAGCGGAGCTGCGAATCCGGCGGTGATGCCAAGTGTAAGCAACGGCCAGAAATCCCAGTTTGACCCGAGTTTTATGGAAGGCACCTGATAGAGCGGTTGCTGCCCGAACCAAAGCCTTGTGACGATGGTGGAAATGACCGATGCAAAAACGAGCGGGCCAAAGGTTTCCATGGCCATCGTGCCCAACAGAATCTCGGCGACAAAGAGCGCGCCGGCGATGGGCGCGTTGTAGGCGGAGGCAATGCCGCCGGCGGCGCCGCAGGCGACGAGCAACCGGCACTTCACCGGCGCAAATTTCCTCCACCTCGCGGTCAACGACGCCATCATCGCTCCCAGTTGCACCAGGGGGCCTTCACGGCCGATGGAGGCACCCGAGGAAATGGAGAAGAGTGCGGAAATGCTCCTTGCGATCGAAGCCCGTGCCGGCACGACACCATCGCCAACGAGGATGGCCTCCATGTAGTCACCGGCGGCGGAACGCCGCGTCCAGCGGCTGAACAGTTTCAATACGAGGCTGGCTGCCAACCCTCCGCCGGCCAGGATGGCGATGCGCTGCCACCACAAAAGACGCGCCATGGTGTCCACATAATTCCCTTCCGTTCCCGCGAGCATGGCGTGCAGCACCTCCGTAAGCCTGCGAAAGCCGACGGATACGAGTGCAGCCAGCATTCCCGCGATTCCCGCCCAAATCAGAATCGCCTGTTTTTCCGAGGGCTTCAGCAGTTCGCTGATGCGCAGACGCCGGCGTGCGCCGGGCACCCATCGCGCGGCATTCATCTGCTTTCCGTCCGGCTGTGAAACAGGAGTCATCCGGCGAAGGCTGCTCGAAATGCGTCCGGCGTGGAAGCCTCCCGCAATTTTGCGAGGACGGCAGCTTCGGCGCATCGGCGTGTAAACCAACTAAGCAATTGAAGATGCTCCACCGTTTGTGAGGGCGGCGTAGCGACCGCGACGATGAGCCACACAGGCACTTCACCGAATGAAACCAGCGATTCACACCGGCCGAAAGCCGCTACCGGCGCGGTAACAAGTGCCGAGCGGGCGTGCGGGAACGCGATGCCGTTAGGCAGGGCGGTGCTCATAAGAGCCTCACGTTCCAGAATGGCCGCTTCGATGGCCTCCAGCGGTCCGGGAACAGACGGGTGACCATCCCATCCCGCAACAACCGCGTGAATCGCAGCGTCCCGACTTAACGCTGAAGCCAGAAACACAGGAGGCGGAGCGTCATGCAGGATGCAGCTTGGAACGAAGGCCATCGGATGGACCGGGTAGATGGAAGGATCAGCCGATAACAGACAGTGCCCGGCCGGTCAAATTTCCGGACGCTCAATCCTCCTGCAATAGCCGGACCTGAACCGCCGGAACCGGCCAGACTTTCATCGCGACAGGTTCCGTTGATTCCTTTTGTCAATTTGCGGCTGAAAATGTCAGGCGGACATCTCTTTGCGGATGGTCTCCAGCAGGGCCTTGGTGGCTTTGGTTCCGTCGAGTTCGCTGAGCTTACTGCCTTCGTATTCGACGCCGATGAAGCCGTGGTAGTTGTGCTTCTTGACGACGATGTCGAGCATCTTGCGGTAGTCGGTGTGGGTCTCGTTCCCTTTGTCGTCAAAGTCGTTGCTCTTGGCGCTGACACCTTTGGCGAAGGGCATGAGTTCATCGGTGCCTTTGTAGCGATCGTAAGTGTGGAAGTTGCCGAAGTCCGGCAGGGTACCGCAGTTTTTCTTGCCGGTGGCTTTGATGACACCGGCGAGCCAGGCGCCATCGCTGGAAAGGCCGCCGTGGTTTTCCACGATGACGTTTTGCCCGTATTCGGCTCCGATATCGCTGAGTCTGGCGAGGCCGTCGGTGGCGCGTTTGGCCTGTTCTTCGCGAGTGCCTTTATCGCCGGCGTGAGCGTTCACGCGGATGCTGTGGCAGCCGAGGAACTTTGCAGCTTCCGCCCATTTGCGGTGATTCTCCACAGCGCGGGTGCGGGCGGCATCATCGGGATCGCCGAGGTTGCCTTCGCCATCACACATGATGAGGACGCTGACGAGGCCGTTATCCGAGACGATCTTTTTCAACTCGGCGAGATAGGCCTTATCAGTGGCTTTGTCCTTCCAGAACTGGTTCACCCATTCCACGCCGTCGAAACCAAGTTCCTTCGCTTTGACGGGGAATTCGGTGTTCTTCATTTTGCCCTTCTGAAGAGCGGTGTGAAATGACCACTCGGCGAGGGAAATCTTAAAGAGCGGCTCCTTTTTGGAATCCTGAGCGCGAAGGGCGGCGGGGACGATCGTGGCGGCGAAGGCAGCCTGGAGGAAGGAACGGCGATTGGTGTTCATAAGTTGCAAATGGCAGGAGTTGCCAGCTTGTAGAAAATCCGCAGCGAATGGCGAGGAAAAACGGGGCCGGACCTGCGGGTAAAATCGGGAGACGAAACTGCACGGCTCCGGCGGGCCGATTGCGTTCACCGTTGCCAGGGCGGGGTGGCCCGTTTATGCGGCTGGCATGCGCATCATTACAGGCAGCGCCGGCGGCATCCCCATTGCGGTGCCGCGCACTGTGCTTCGGCCCACCGCGGACCGGGTGCGCGAGGCTGTGTTTTCGATCCTCGGCGATCGCGTGGAGGATGCGTCGGTGCTGGACCTTTTTGCCGGGAGCGGTTCGTATGGTTTGGAATGCCTGAGCCGGGGCGCGCGGCGTGCGGTGTTTGTGGAATCCGACCGCAGCAGTTGCTCCGTCATTTCGCAAAATCTCGCCAAAGCCCGTCTTTCCGGAGGCACCGTCGCGGGAGCGCCGGTGGAGTCCTGGCTGAAGCGGGCGGGCGCTGAGAAGTTCGATCTCATTTTCGCCGATCCGCCCTATGCGAAGCAACGCGGAGACCGTGACTGGAACGCGGTGCTGCTGGGTTCGGCGGAACTGGCATCTCTGCTTGCAAGCGATGGCCTGTTTATTTTGGAGTCGTTTGCCAAAGGCGGGCAGGTGGTGCCGCCGGGCTCTCCCTGGCGGGCGGTGGATGAACGCCGCTACGGAGATTCGCTGCTTGTTTTCTATCAACTTCCGTCTGCTGATGCGCCTGCGCCTGACACTGCTGCTGTATAATCTGCTGCTGCCGTTCGGTCTGCTGATTTTGCTGCCGGCCAGCGTTCTGAAAATGCGGCGGCGCGGAGGGTATGGCGCGGCATTCTGGCAGAGGTTTGGGTTTTTCAAAACGGATGTGAAGGCCCGGCTCTGCGCGGGTCGCGGAAAAGCCTGGTGGATTCACGCGGTGAGTGTGGGGGAAGTGAACGTGGCGAGGAAACTCATCGCGGAGATTCAGCGGCGTGAACCTGAACGTCCGCTGGTGCTTTCGGTGACGACGTCCACCGGGCATGCCGTGGCGGTGAAGGATGCACCGGCGAACCTAACGGTTATTTACAATCCAGTCGATTTCGGATGGGCGGTTCGTGCGGTGCTGCGGCTTGTGCAGCCGGAAAAGTATATCCTCATGGAGGCGGAGTTGTGGCCGAATCTGGTGCGCCGGGCAAAGAAGCGGGGCATTCCGGTGGCCCTTGCCAATGCGCGTCTTTCGCCGCGGAGCGAGCGGCGCTACCGCCGGTGGCGATGGCTCGCGGGTCCACTGTTTTCGATGCTCGACCTCGTGCTCGTGCAGGATGAACTCGATGCTGGAAGGTGGGCGGGAATCGGAGTTCCGATGGAACGCATCCGATGCACGGGCAGCATCAAGTATGACCTTGCCGGCGCGGGACCGCCGGAGCGCGTGGATGAATTCCGGAAACTGCTGGAAGAACTTTGGGGCACACCGCTGCCGATGTTTCTGACGGGAGCGAGCATGCATCAGGGGGAGGAGAAGATGCTGGGCGGTGTTTTCCTGGAGCTGCGAAAGGAGTTCCCAGCGCTGGCCTGTCTTGCGGTGCCGCGGCATTTTGAACGGCGGGAGGAGGTCAAGGCGGACCTCACCGCTCTTGGTTTGCGGACTGCTCTGCGATCTTCCCTAACCAATGCCGCGCCAAAGCCGGATGTCCTGATTATCGATTCCACCGGTGAACTCCGTGACTGGCAGGCGCTGGCGACCGCAGTGGTGATCGGGAAGAGTTTCCTTGCGACAGGGGGCCAGAACCCGGCGGAAGCGATCGCGGCGGGCGTGCCGGTGTTTGCGGGGCCGCATATGGAGAACTTCGAAGCGCTGATGGGACTGCTGCGGGGCGCCAGGGGCATCACGGAGGTGGATTCGCCGGAGGCGCTAACTGTTGCGCTGCGCGAGGCCTTAACGGATCTTGAGGGAGCCAGAGCGGTGGCTTTGCGGGGCCGGGCGGCACTGGAACTGCACCGGGGCGCAGCGGCGCGCACGGCGGAGGCAATTGCCGCATTGTGAATACCTGGTGCTAGGTGGGCGGGTGCAGTTTGACCGGTTCCGAGCGGCGGCCGCTGGTCTTGATGTTGAGCATTTCGACGAAGACGGAGAAGGCCATGGCAAAATAGACGTAGCCCTTTGGCACATGGATGTGCGCGGATTCGGCGATGAGGTTGGTGCCGATGAGCAGCAGGAAGGCGAGTGCGAGCATCTTTACAGACGGATGCCGCTCAACGAAGTCACTAACAGGATTGATCGCCAAAACCATGACGGCCGTGCTGATCAGGATGGCGAGCACCATGACGGGAACCGCTCCGGGAACGCCGTTAGTCATGCCCACGGCGGTGATGATGCTGTCGAGGCTGAAGAGGATATTCATGAGCATGATCTGCAGCATGATGATTCCGAGACCTGCGGCGGAGCGCCTCGCGTGGTGCCCTTTAGTTCCGTCGCCTTCACCCTCCAGCTTGTGGTGGATCTCACGCACGGCCTGCCAGATCAGAAACAAACCGCCGAGGAGCAGGACGAGGTCCTGACCGCTCAAGGCCAGTTTGCCTTCGACCCGCGGGAAGAGGGGATCGTGTGAAGGCCCCTGTTCGAACGGCCATGGAATGGTGACCAGCGGGTGTTTCAGTCCGAGAATAAGGCCCAGAAGAAGCAGGAAAATGAGCCGCGGGATGACCGCGAGCACCAATCCGCGCTTTCTCGCAGAGGCGCGTTTCTCCTCCGGCAGTTTTCCTGTGAGGATGGAAATGAAGACAATATTGTCCACACCCAGCACCACTTCCAGAGCGACGAGCGTGAGCAGTGAAATCCAGGCCGCTCCCTGAGTGACCCATGTAAAATCGGCGAGGTGATGCAGGAAGTCCATGACTCGTCAGGAAAAGAACCGTTTCGCTTTTTTGAAGAATGACTCCGCCATCGGTTCATTCTGTTCGCCGCAGGAGTCGCTGAAGGCTTTGAGTTTCTCCTTCTGCTCCGCATTGAGATTGGTGGGCACTTCCACCTGCACGCGGACCATGAGGTCGCCTTTGCTGCTGGTATTGAGGCGAGGCATGCCTTTGCTGCGCAGGCGGAAGACAGTGGCGCTTTGGGTGCCGGCGGGAATTTTCAGCGCGGCCTTGCCGTCGAGCGTGGGAACCATGACTTCGCCGCCCAGAGTGGCTTTAGAGAAGCTGACAGGGATTTCGCAGAAGAGATTGTCGTCCTCCCGCTCGAAGACCTCATGCCGCTTGATGTGGATGACCACGTAGAGATCCCCGGCGGGACCGCCGCGGAGACCGGCGTCTCCGTTGCCGCCGGAGCGGAGGCGGGAACCTTCGGGCACGCCGGCGGGGATACGAAGTTTGATGAGGCCCGACTTTTCCACGCGACCCTGGCCGCGGCAATCCGGACAGGGATTTGAAATAATCTGGCCGCTGCCGCCGCAATCGGAGCAGGGCTGCTGCACCTGGAAGAATCCGCGCGTGGTGATGACCTGGCCGGCACCGCCGCAGGTAGGACAGCTTTTGACACCGCCGGGTTTGCTGGAACCGCTGCCGTGGCATTTTTCGCACACGTGTGCGCGCTCCAGTTCGACCTGTTTTTCCACGCCGCGGGCCGCTTCCTCCAGGGAGATCTCAAGGTCGTAGCGCAGATCGCTGCCGCGGGCCGCGCCTGAGCGGTCGCGCTGACGTCCGCCGCCGAAGAATTCCTCAAAGATGCTGCCGCCGCCGCCCGCGCCGCCGAAGACTTCGCGGAAAATATCGAAGGGATCGTGGAATCCTCCGCGTCCGCCGCCGCCTCCTCCGGCACCGGCCTGAAAGGCGGAGTGGCCGTAGCGGTCGTAGGCGGCGCGCTTTTGATCGTCGCTGAGGACATCATAGGCTTCGCCGAGTTCCTTGAATTTTTCCTCAGCCGCTTTGTCTCCGGGATTTTTGTCAGGATGGTATTTTACCGCCAGTTTGCGATAGGCTTTTTTTAAGTCGTCGGGAGTGACTGAGCGTTCGACGCCGAGCACTTCATAATAATCGCGTTTGGCTGCCATTGGTGATTGGAGGGAATCTTGCTGGGTGCGGTGGATGATCCCTTACTTTTGCGGCTTCTCCGGGCCGCTGCTGAGGACCACGGATGCGGGACGAATGAGACGGTCGCGCAGACGGTAGCCTTTGCGGGTTTGATAGAGAATCCTGCCTTCCGGCACTTTGTCGCTGGGCTGCTGGTTCATGGCCTCGTGGAGATTGGGATCGAAGACACCGGTGGCAGTGATTTCCTCGACGCCCTGATCGCGCAGGAAGTCCTGGATTTGTTTCAGCACCATGCTGAGTCCCACGTAGAGATTGGACTTTTCGCTCTCGGCCTTGGCCGCCTGGAGGCCATATTCGAAATTATCCAGGATTGGCAGGAGGGATTCCAGCAGGCCGGCATTGGCGAAGCGGGCGGAATCCTGCATCTCGCGCGCCATGCGCTTACGATAGTTGTCCAGTTCGGCCGCGGTACGCATCGCCACTTCCTTCCACTGCGCGGCTTCGGTGAGGGCCTGGTTGAGTGGATCGATATCCTGCTCTTCCGGTACGGGTGGTTCTACCGGGGGAAGATCGTCCGGGAAGGGGCTTTCGCCAGGGGCGGGGGGAGGGGGCGGAGCGCTCATGAGTG
>DASZQB010000041.1:0-144591 GCA_035550135.1 Verrucomicrobiales bacterium | reverse complement strand
GATTGAGATTTGGGAGAGGTGAGGGCGCAGCGCCGAAGCTCCAAGCAGCCAAGCACCAAGCACCAGAGAAGCTCCAAACATCGAAGCTCCAGGGCGCGTGGGGAGGACTCGGGTTGGGAAGGCCCGGGTTGATGGGGCGGTATAAAAAACCGCGGTCCGTACGGGCGTGATTTGCAAGGATTGAAGATGTGGGCGGGTCTGACGGTGAGGAGCGGGCGTGGTGGAGCGCATCGAGTTCTGAGTCGATGGGCGTGGATGTGTGTATGAACGCTGCCAGGTCCCGGTAAGCTTTTTAGGGGCCGGGTTGGTGGCGTGGCCGTTGAGGGTAAGTCTTTTTACAGAGCCCGCGGCTGCATTTAGGGAGGTGTATAAACGCGAATGAAGTCAAATGATTCCGTTGGAAAATTTTCGGATGAGATAAACGGAGAGTTTGAACCGGGAATATGGAGGGGTGGGGAGACGGATGCGCCGGGATGGCCGGTGGAAATTGTTAGAAAGGCGGTTTTGGAGTGGTTTGGAAGGAACTTTTCGCAGGGATTTTTATGCGATTTTCCCGGTGTATCGTTACGTTCCGGAACGTAACGATGGGTGTTTCGGACGTTTGTTTGCTCCAGTGCACGGATTCATGAGGACAGATCCAATCCTTCGGCAGGACGGGAATTCCGGATTGGCGACGAGAATGCGTCACGGACGGTTTTTCCGGGGTAGATGCCTTTTGCGTTCGTTAGTGAATGCTCACCCGTTTTGCGGCGGTTTTCCATCCATAAACCATCTCCCAGATATGCATACATCAATCAGGCAAGGATCCTGGCGAACGGCGGTCAAACGGCAAAGATTCGTGTACAATTGACAGGAGGATTTTTCGATCAGACCGCGGGTTTATCGATGTCCAAAAGCCGCAGATCCCTTTGCCTTGTTAGCAGACGGTCTGTCACGGCCAACAGCTTTGGCCGGAACAGAGGAGTTCCGTCGATTAGCCAGTCACACCGGCAGAATCTCGACGATGTCGGCGAAGACGATGCCGCCGGAATGTGTCAGGACATTACTGCGGCCATAGAGCGTGGTGCCGGGCGCAACCTGGAGGAGTTCGCCCGTATGTTCGTCGGCCTCGATGGCGAAATAGGCGCGGGGCGAGCTTTGGTGCGGGAAGCCTTCGCTTTCGAGGATGCCGCCGAGCGGTTGTTTGCCTTCGCGAATGAGCTGCTTCACACGCGGCGGGAAGGCTTCCAGTTGAATGCCGATGGCGCCGTATTCCACCGGAGCATTGTCGGAGGTGCGGTGCAGAACCACCTGGCGCATCACATAGTCCGCCGACATCTCCGCCTGCACCACCTCCAATGTAATGGGAGAGCCGTGATAGTCCCGCAGCGTGGGGGTCATGTCAGAGGAGTGGACGAGCACCTTCCGGTAAGGCTCGGGCATGGTGTCACCGTCGATGAATTCGACCGGGGGCAGCGGGAGATCGTCGTGATTGTAGAAGTAGAGCAGCGGCATCAGCAGGTCGAGCACACGCCTGCCGGCAGTGACGTCAGGTGTAACGGGCATGACGGTGTTGGGGGAGGAAAAATTCGTGGAGGAGGCGGTCCACCTGCATGAGGCCTTCGCGGCTGAGGATGATGTCCTCTCCGCTGACGGAGGCGAAGCCTTCGCTGCACAGCCACCCCAACTGAGGGGCGAAGCGCTCGCGGGGATCGATGCCGTAGCGCTCGATGTAATAGCCCGCCTTCACGCGTCCCAGCTTGAGGCGCAGGATGAATTCGCGGATGAAGCGCTCCTCGTGGTTAGTGTGATAGGCCCGGTAGTAGGGCATTTTGCCGCTGTCCACGAGCATTTGATAGGGGAGGATGTCGGCGTGGTTTTGCACATGCACGTCGCCGAGAATGCCGAACGAGGCGACGCCCAGGGGAAGCAGGTCCGCTCCGCTCCAGAGGCTGTCGCGATAGACGAATTTCGTGGTTTCGGGATTCTTCACCACAGTGGTGGCGCTGCTGACCGAGTAGCCGGCGGCTTCAAAGGCGGCGAATGCTTCACTGACCCAGCGGCGTTTCGTTGGCCAGTCAGCGACGGGGGCCACGAGTTTGCCGGCGGCTTTCATTTCCTTGTAGATCGTCGTGTTGTACGGGATCTCCATCTGGTAAATGGTTAGGCAATCCGGCTGCATTTCGAGCGCCTTGTCCACGCAGCGTTTCCAGTTGTCCTCCGTTTCCTCCACCATGCCGGCGATGAGATCGATATTGATCTGCGGAAAGCCGATGGCGCGGGCGTGCTTGTAGGCGCGGTCGATCTCACCGGAGCGGTGGGCGCGGCCATTGATCTCCAGAATGTGGTCGTCAAAGTTCTCCACGCCGAGGCTCAAACGCGTGACGCCGAGGGCACGGATGGCATCGAGCTTCTTTTCAGTGAGCGTGCCCGGCTCGGCTTCAAAGGCGACTTCCTGAGCCTCATCCCACGGGAAGAGAGCCTTCATGCGGTCCGTGAGGCTGTTGAGCTGGGACACCGAGAGGTAGGAAGGGGTGCCGCCGCCGAAATAAACGAACTGCGGTTTGCGACCCTTCACATAAGGTTTCACCGCGACGCGCTCCATTTCCGTGATGCCGGCGTCGATATACTTTTTGATGTCTTCGGCGTTCTTGTCCGTGTAAACGCGGAAGTAGCAGAAGTGGCAGCGCTTCCGGCAGAAGGGGATGTGGAAATAAATCCCGAGCGGCTTGTCCGCGGGCGCAGGCTTTTCCAGTTGTTCCAGCGCTTCTTTCGTCGCCTCCTGAGTCCAAAAGGAAAACGGCGGATAATTCGCCACGAAGTAGTTTCCCGCTTCAGTCTGTTCCTTCGGCGGGACAGCCGCGGGCGGTGCGGCAGTGGGAGTGTCGGTGGTCATCGATTACGGGGGTTCTTTCTTAACTTCCGGTCTGGCGCCGGTCTTTCAACCGCGTGCAGGCCCCCCACCGCCGGAAGGCGAAAAGGATTCGTTCGTGAGATGTGGACGGTTCTTAGCGGTAACTATGCGCTCCCCGCAAGGAACCTTGTCTGCCCAGCCTCGGAAATTGCAGGACTGGACAATACTGATTATTAATGCGGAGATATCCGGCACGCGAACTGCACTTTCGGACTGCCAATCCCTTGTCATGAACGCGCTTTCGTCCATCAGCGATCCGGACACCGGAAAACTGCAGCCTCCTGAGCGGTGGAGCCGGCACTATCACACACTCCTCTCTCTTCGGAACCGCCTTCTAGCGGATGGTGCTGCGCGGAGGGGTCAGGCCACCGAGCCTGTGGAACGCTACAGCCGGCATCCGGGAGACAGCGGGACGGACGCGCAGGATCATGACTCCATGTTCACACTGTTGTCGATGGAACAGTCCGCGCTGACCGAAGTGAGTGAAGCCATTGATCGAATTCACACCGGCACCTACGGCGTTTGCGAAGAAACCGGCCTTCCGATTCCGGAGGAACGACTGCGCGTCATTCCATGGGCGCGCTGCACCCTCGCCGCCGAAGTGCA
This sequence comes from Verrucomicrobiales bacterium, assembly GCA_035550135.1. Taxonomy (GTDB): domain Bacteria; phylum Verrucomicrobiota; class Verrucomicrobiia; order Verrucomicrobiales; family V1-33; genus V1-33. The sequence goes on along the minus strand of DASZQB010000041.1, from coordinate 141,092 downwards.
GCGCGAACGCGCCGCCAGTCCCTCCGGGCCGGAGCCGGCCGGAAAGTCTTTCCGAAAATGAAATCCGCACCTCCCATCGATTCTCTCTACAGTGTCACCATTCCCGCGGGCGGCGTAATGCTGGAGGGAGATCTTCAAATCCCGTCCGTCGCCGAGGGAGTGGTAATCTTCGCCCATGGAAGCGGCAGCGGGCGCCACAGCCCGCGAAATCAGTTTGTCGCCCGTATCATCCGGGAAGCCGGCATGGGCACGCTGCTCTTTGACCTTTTGACCAAAAAAGAGGAAGTGCAGGATGATTTCACGCATGCGTTGCGTTTCGATATCAACCTGCTTGCGCGGCGGCTGGTGCACGCCGCGCGGTGGCTCACGTCATTGCCGGATGCGCGTCCTCCGCAGATTGCATTTTTCGGGGCCAGTACCGGAGCCGCCGCGGCTCTCTGTGCCGCGGCGCAATTCGGAAATCAGGTGCGGGCCGTCGTGTCCCGCGGGGGGCGTCCGGATTTGGCGGATGCTGCCCTTGATCGCGTGGTTTCTCCCACGCTGCTGATCGTCGGCGAGTCAGACCATGAAGTGCTCGGACTGAATCGAAAGGCCCTGAACCGCCTGCGCTGCGAGAAGGAACTGCGCACCATTCCGGAAGCCACTCATCTGTTTGAAGAGCCGGGAACACTCGAACAGGCGGCTCAGTTGGCCGCCTCATGGTTCCGAAGGCATTTTTCCAACGATGCTGAAAAAGGAGGTCCGGGATGAACTCCGAACTTACTCCTTTCAAAGACCGCGTACACGCGGGCCGGTTGCTCGCCGGCGCGCTGCGCCGTTATGCCGGGCGTGACGACGTCGTGGTCCTTGGGCTGCCGAGGGGTGGAGTGCCGGTGGCGTTTGAAGTGGCTGAAGCGCTCCATGCCCCGCTGGATGTTATCGTGGTGCGCAAGCTTGGGGTTCCTGGCTGGGAGGAACTGGCCATGGGAGCCATTTCGACCGGCGGCATCCGGGTTCTCAATGAGGAGATCATTCGCCGTGCAGGGATTAGTCGAGAGCAAATCGAAGCAGTCACGGCCCGGGAGCTTGCCGAACTCCGCCGGCGCGAAACGGCATTCCGGGGCCGCAGCGGAACGCCTGATATTGCAGGGAAAACCGTGCTCCTCATCGACGACGGCATCGCCACAGGTTCCACCATTCAGGCCGCCGTGAAGGTTCTCCGTGCTCAAAAGCCTGCGGCCATCGTTATCGCCGTGCCGACTGCTTCCGTGCAGGCATTTGAGATGCTCAGAGGCGAAGTTGACGACTTTGTGTCCCTTATGATTCCCGAGAACTTCCACGCAGTGGGTCAGTGGTACGAGGATTTTGACCAAACCAGCGATGCCGGCGTGAAAGCACTGCTCGCGGAAGCTGCAAATGCCTGATGGATATTTCTCCGGTCTGCGCCCGCCGCTTTACCGGCTGATATCGTTCTGGCGCAGAATGCGAAACCCGTTGGCCTCCATTACCGAGGCGCCGAATTCGATATCCTCCAGATGGAGGGCCACCGCGGGAAGCCCGCCGGGCTGAGCCAGCAGGGGATAGGCGAAATGAATGTTCGTTTCCGCCTGAAGAAATGCCGTCAGGCAAGTGCTCAATCCCTGAGCCCCGTTTCGCAACTGCACCACAAGGAGGTCGCTGATGCCAAACGGGATGCCCTTCTCAATGAAGATCGTCTCCACCATCTCAGGGTCACTAACAATCAGACGCGCCACTGTGACATCCACCGAATCCTGAAGGCTGAGGCCCAGCACCAGAACGCTGGCATCCTCAAGGAGCCTGACGACGCTCAGCAGGGCTCCCGCACGATTGATGAGGAACACGGAGAATTGTTTGACGTAAGGACTTTGTTGGGCGTTTTCGGTTTCCATGTATGATTAAAGAGTCGCTTGCGCGGAGAAGCGCCCGCGCTATTCGGGATTGGCCGGGCCTGGAAGCGGAGGTTTGTCCGGCTTTGGCGGCTCTGATCGCGATTCGTCGTTGATCAGTTCCGCCTCCATCGCCTCCAGCAGCGGGAGGCTGGTTGCGAGGCGGGCGGCGGCATTCCCTTTCGTGGTTTCGCCGCTCCAGGTTTTAGTCAGCGTGTTGAGTCCATCCGTCAGGGACTGAAGTGTTTTCGAATCCGTTGCCGCATTCAGTTTGGAGGCGCGGGAAAGAAGGTCCGTCAACAATGCCGGAGACCAAATGCATGGCTGCGCCGGCGGCGCCGGAAGTTTTGAGGAAAACCGGGCGCTGACGTGAAATGCCCGCAGCCAGCAGCCGATGCGCTCCAGTTCGGCGAGATGCCCGTCCTTTTGCTCTCCGAAAAACTTCGCGTGGTGCGCCATCAGAGACGCGATCTCGGCGCGTACGGCCTGCCAGTCCCCGTCTGCCGCAAGATCAGTGACTTTCTGCCGCAGCGGCCCCATCTGCCGGTTGATGCTGAGCATCATCTCGAGCGGAGCCATGTCCGTTAACAGGTTGCGCACCTGCTGGACATCACGCACTTCAGCGGCAAGAAAACAGTCCGCCGCCACGGCTCCCAGCGCCAGCGCCGCTTTATAACGGTCTGTAGCGGCATGAGGCACGGTTTCGCGGAAGTAGGGCCGCCACTGCGGACGGGCATCTTTAGCCACCGCAGCGAAAAGCTGAGAGGGTGTCTCCGGGAGCTTTCCCGCTTTGTTGTCCGCTGCCGGTGAAGCCGGTGGGCTTTGCTCCCCCGCACCCGTGCCTGCAAGGCCGGCCAGCAGGACGCAGGCGGCAGCAGCAGACAGTCGGCGGGTATGCATGGAGGAGAAGAGTTGGAAAACGGGAAGGAGCACCAGTGTAATCCCTGTTGGGGCCTGCCGCAATCCCACGATTGACCCGGCGGTTTTGCGGAGGGCCCGTGGCATCCCGTCTTCTTTTTGCGTTCTTGCTCTCCGCATTCTGCACCGCGGGACCGTGCAGGATGCAACCAATGGGATTACCGAAGTGCACCGCAACCGGCACACCCGGACGGAGCGAGGCCGGGGAACAGGTGCTGCACTACTGGAATCAAACGGCCAATCCCGTCCCTCGCAACCACCCCGTAATCCTATGAAAACCTTGCTTGAGAAAAAACGTCCTCAAAAAACCTCCGGAACTTCAGGCACCTTCGATCCTGAATTTTGGCGTGATCGCTTCCCATCCGAACCCTACACCGTGGATAGCGATAATTTTGAAGACTACGAACCCGCTTATCGCCTCGGTTATGACCTCCGCGGAGTGATCGGCGATTTCGATCTTCATGAGGATGACATTCACGCCCGCTGGGACAGCGCCAAAGGCAAATCCCGGCTAGACTGGGACCGCGTGAAGGACGCCGTGCGCAGCGCATGGGAGGACAATACCACTGTTCCCCGTACGGAAACGGACCCTTCGTCAGCAGACTAAACAGAGCGACTTAAGTAAATTGCGCTACTTGAGACGGAAGGACTCGACTTTGGAAAGTCGAGCTACGTTGGGGAACCCACAGGAAACGATGCGAACGAAAACGGCGGGAGGATTTCTCCCGCCGTTTTACTTGTTGGCCGGTTAATTCTTTACGCAGTCCGCTTTAATGCCACGGTCTGTCTCTGTCCGGAGCGCTGGAGCAAACCGCGTCTTATCCCCACCGGTCCGAGGCACCGGTAAAGAAATTCGCCGATGATGTTCATCACCGGGACAATGTTTCCCGGGGGTTCCACTTTCACTGTTTGGGAATCGCCCCACGGATGTTTGATCGCGGCTTGAAGGATGTCCTCCGAAAGCATAAATCGGAGACACCCTGCATCCTGGTCATTAAGGCCCGCGGTCCAGTCCATAAACAAGAGCGCGTGGGTCCGGCTTTCGTCATCCGCCGTGGGGGTAATGGTCGCCGCGAGAAACCCTTTGTCCTCCAGTGCCTGTCTGGCCTGTTGCAGGAGGGGCCACACGTCTCTTTCCAAAAACTCGGGGAGTGGGATGGAGGGGTTTCCGTTATCAGTGCATTCACGCGGGACAGGGGGCCGACTCTGAAGAGCATCTGCGATGAGCTTGGGAAAATTAAGAGACATAGGCAACGGGGGATGCCACCGCCCTTTTGCAGGGTCCGTGCCAATTGGGGAATCACGTCCCGGCATGCTTTTCCCAGAGAAAAGTGGCGTCGCCAAACCCCCTCCAATCGTTATGGATCCCCTCCGCCACATCCTCCTGGTAGAACTGAACGACAAAGGGTACGCCTCCGGGCTCTGCAAGGCCAGCGGGGATTGGCTCGTTTTTGACCTAACCGGCGCACCGGAAACCACTCTGCCCGGACATATCCTGACCGGAGAGTTCCATGCTGAACCCGGATCCTTTTTTCCAGTGTTGAATGTGGATAACGGTGACACCATGACCTCCCGCATTTTCAAACGTGGTCTCGCTGAATCCGACGCCCGTCTCGAATTGGACTGGCTCGGCGAACCCTCAAAGGTCGAGTACATCCGTGCCGGCGGCGATGACCCGACCCTCTATACCCGAAAGGTTCCCGACAAGCCTCAGGATCGCGGCTTCGTAGCCAATCCGCGCTGAGTAATTCCCAGCTGGTTTACGACGTCCAGCACATCCAGAATGCTCTGATACGGAGTCGCCGAATCACCCCGGATGACCACGGGAAGGTCAGGGTCTTTGAGCTTAAAAGCTTTCAGTTTGACCTCCAGGTCCTGGAGCGCAACCGGATTTCCTTCAAGGAAAGTGCGCCCGGCATTGTCCACGGCGATAGCTTTTACTTTCGATTCTTTCGCCGGCTTGGCGCTGTTGGTCGCACGGGGCAGACTCGCCTTCAGCCCTTGTACTGTTGCCGTGGTCATCAAAATGAAAATCACCAGCAGTACATACGCCAGGTCCAGCATGGGCGTGATGTTGATCTCATCGTAGGGCTTGTCTTCGTTTACTTGCATGACGCGGATTTCAACTGCTACGATGGCCTCCAACGGACCTGAAATCCTGGCGCATTTCGTGACAATTTCGTCAGGCACTGCGGACGCTTGCCAGGAATCGCGGCTTCGTTCAAAGATCCGTCATGGACCCAGACAATCCTGAAAATCCGGAAACCGCTGAAAACGCGGAGGAGCCCGCAAGCCAGCCGGTCCCGATGCGGCCTCCTGTTTTTTTCCGCGTTCCGCATCGTTACCTTGTCAATCCCGCGGGCCCGAATGACGACCGGTTCGTCCTCGATATCCTCCGGAACATTCTCGTCTGCATCCCGCGGAAGGACGACACGCGGCGACTGCGGATCTATTCCGCGGAGCCTCCAGCCGACTATCGGGAACTTGCGGAGGGGGCACTTTCTTATCTAACCGGCGCTTATCCGGCGTCTGTGCCGGATGACGAAGAACTCCTGCAGCCCATAGAGGCTCTGCCGCGTTTTTTGCGCGTTTTGGACATCCAGCCTCCTAACCGTCAGGAATTCATCCTTGCCACTGCCGGACCGCGTCTTTACCGCCCTTTCGTCAACGAGTACGGCCGGATGTTCAACCTCGATCCGGTGCTCACCTGCTGCTCCGGCTGGGAATCGCAGGACTACAACAACGAAGTCGGTGACATCTACGCATGGTACAGTTCCCAGCCTCCGCTGCCTCAGTATTTTTGAATCCGGCGGGAATGACCGCCCGCCTGCACCGGGGGTTTATCCAGCAGGCGGACGGGTCCCGCGCGCAGAGGCGTCTGCCCCGTGCTGGTCCCCTTTAGAATAACACGGCGCAACCATCCATCGCACGGTGCACCGCTCCATTGCCCGATGCTGCTTGTCATCAGCGGATACCGAACATTTCCGTTAACCGCTCCGGGAACCCCGCAGCGCTTTCACGCTGCCTCATGCCAGCGAAGATTGCCAGGAAGGGTAAAGCCCGCATAGTCGATGTGGAGCACACGCCGGTGGCAGGCAGCCGAGGAGCGCCCGGAAGCGTGGAGGAGAAGCGGCCTCATTAACAGCACGTCTCCGGCCTCCGCTCCACAGACGACTTCCGGCATCTGCGCGCGCCATTCACGAATATCCTCCGCTGAAAGCCTTCCACTCCGGTGAGACCGCGGGATAACTCGCAGCGCTCCGTTCGATTCAGTGGCGTCATCGAAATGCAGCCGCAACGTGAGCATTTGTTCGAGCAGTTCCGCGGGTGGCTGGACGTGCGGCGTGCCCTCCTTCACACTCCACGGACCAAAGCCGGGAACTTCCGCCGCCTCAGCCAGAGCGATCGTTAAATCCTGATGCCACGGCACCAGCCAATTTGCGTTAGGGGTCTTGTCGAAAAAAATGGCCCGCACGGGGTGCGCCTTTCCGCACAGCCAGGGATTCACCAGCGCGAGTGCTTTTTCGGATCGCGCGAATGCTGATACCGCCGGCACCGTCAGCAGTCCCCGCCTTCCAGCGCCTTCGTCGATGTCGCCGATCTCCGCCCGCAGCAATTCCATTTGCGGCCCTGACAATACTCCGGGAACGATGGAAAAACCATCCGGTTCGACATTTGAACTCATAAGCCAAACGTCAAAGCGTCCTGGCCCCATTCACTCCAAGAGATTGTCCGGAAATGAACGCCGCCTCTTCACTCGCAAGAAAAGCCACTGCCGCTGCAACATCCTTCGGCGTTCCCCACCGGCCAGCCGGGATGGTCGCCAAATACGCATCCTTTGCCGCCTGAGGATCGCGCGAGTGCCGCTCCACTGGAATCCATCCGGGGGCCACGCTGTTCACCGTGATGCCCCAGGGCGCCAGCTCGCGCGCCAAAGATCGCGTCAGCCCCTCCTGCCCGCCTTTGGCCGCCACGTAAGGACTGAATTCCGGCACCCCCTCTTTAAAGACTTCGCTGGTGATATTAATGATGCGCCCGTGACGCCGTTCCTTCATGTCCGGCAGCACCGCCTGCGTCAGAAGAAACGGACTCTTCACAAAAAAGTCCAGCATCTGCTGACAAAACGCCCAATTGTATTCCTCCACCGGACAATGCGGCTGATCCGGCGTCGCATTCAGCACCAGAATATCCACCGGTCCCAGTGACGCACGGACGCGCGCCACCAGATCCCGTATCTCTGCCGCATCGGTCACATCCGCCTTGAACAGCGCGGCATCGCAGCCATCCGCAAGGAGTGACTCCAAAGCAGCCGCCGCTACCGTGTCGGAGTTCGCATAGTTCATCGCCACCTTTGCGCCCGTCTGCCCCAGTGCGCGGGCCATGGCGATGCCAAGCCCTCTGGTGGCGCCCGTCACCAGCGCCGTGCGTCCATCCAGCCGCAGATTCATGGTGCCGGGGGCGTATCCGTTACCTTAAGCCTCACAAACCGTCTCCCTCCGGCCGCAATCGCCACCGTGTCCTTGATCGTTACATTCGTCCGGTCTGTCTCGGCCGTAGAGCTAACAACCTGCGCGTGAGCAAACCCCTGCGCCAGCGTCCATACGGGTGTCCAGGCGCCTGAGCCGTCCCCAGCCTCCACCGTATAAGCAAATCCGCTGCCCGCATGCTTTCTCACCGGGAAACTAAGCGTCAGGTAGCGGTTGGCGCCCTCCATCACGATTCCGGACTGAGGCAGTGCCGGTGGATTCGCCGTTTTGGGATCGGTCATCAGCGCAAACTCCATTACGTTCTCAGCCGCATCACCATCAGGATTTGCAGTAGCGGTCGCGTCTTCTGCATTCGGAAATTGCTGCGCCGTCAGCCAGTCGCTCAGGTGTTCCTCCACTACCACATTGAACGTCTTTACGATCGTCTGGTTGTCCAAATCCTTTGCCGTTACCGTGATCGTCGCATTGCCGTTCGCCAGAGGCGTTAGAGTAAGCTGCCCGCCGGTTGCCGCCGCGCCGCACACCGCCGTGTCGGAGGACTCCGCCAGATAGGACAGCGGATTCACCGGAGCGGCGGAAACGATCTTCACCAGCGAAGCCGGATCAAACGCCGCCGGCGGCGGATCGGTCACCGGACAATCCGTTAGGGCTCCCTTTGTCGAGGAAAAATTCTTCCTCGAGAGCTGGGCGATCGCATCCGCGACCGCCATGCCGTTTCCGGCCACTCTGGCAAACACCGTAAAGCCCTCATTTTGATTGTTCAGATTGAGAGCGTTGTCCGCGAGGCTGATGAAATACTCGCTCGTCGCGCTGTTCGGATTGTTTCCCAGCTTGGCCATGGCCACCGTCCCGCGTGCATTCGTGATCTCGGGCTCATTGTTGATCGTGTTGCCCTTGGTCACTTCCGGGGCTCCGGCGGCTGCCTTGAACCCTCCGCCCTGAAGCACGAAACCAGGGATACTCCGGTGGATGATGCTGTTCACATAGTCGCCGCGAGTCACGTACCCCTGGAAGTTTGCCACCGTGGCGGGCGCCGCCGTCGGGTAATAAACGAAGTCCATCGTGCCCGTGTTGAAAACAATGCGTGTCGCCGCGGACACATCCGGATCACTGAAGTGCGCCCCAAGATCCACCTGCACCGGTGCTGCGTTCCGGTGCAGCGTCCGGTTTGTCAATGGCGTGCCGTTTACGGGTCCCTCCAAAGCGGGCACGTGGCGGAAAACGGTGATCTTCATCGTCTTCACCGGCAGGGTGAATCCACTCTCCGTTGCCGTCACGGTGAACGTAAAATTCCGGCCGGTAGCGGCCGGGATCCACATCAAAAGACCACCCGGCGTTATCGTCATTCCAGGCGGAAGCCCCACTGCTGTGAAACCGCTGGAAAAAGCGAGCGGCACCCCCGTGCTGTTCGTCCGCCGCACCACACTCAATTGTTTCGTGTACGGCTCATCGAGCATCGCGCTTTGGAAAGTGGGCGTGCGCAGAATTGGAGGACACGCCGTGGTTCCGGTCGGGGGCGGCGGCAGCATCCCCAGCGGTTCAGACCAGCCGTACTCTTCACCGCCGCCGGCTGCGGTCTTGTAAGCCACTACGGCCCACTCGAAATAAAAATCACAAACATGCCAGGAATCGTCCAGATTCAGCGAATAGGTTTTTCTGTTCGCGGGAAGCGTTCCGCTGGGCGCAATACTGTAATCTCCCCCGTTGAAACGGTAAACCACGTAAAACCCCGTTTCATCCGTGGATTTATCCTCCCAGGTAAGTGAAATCGTGGCGTTGTTGCTCCAACTCCCGGCGGTAATGACGGGGGCAATCGGGGGCGTTGCCTTCGCATCCGTGACAAGAGCAGCGGCCAGTAAAAGTGACGACGGGAGGACGCGGAGACGATGCGGGGAACTCACGGAGGGAGGATAATAAAAGGTGAAAGGCCTTGATATTAGCTGTCCTCCGCGCCTCCTGCCAAGCCGGAAAACGATTATCTCGCCCTCCGCCTGCCGCCTCTCATCTTTCCGCTTCCCCTCCCCCGCTCACCCGGCATCCATTCCGTTCGTCCGCCATGCCCGTTTCAGATTACACCGTCACCATCGGCCTTGAGGTCCACTGTCAGCTCAACACGCGCAGCAAGATGTTCTGCGGCTGCCCCGCGCTCTACGGCGAGCCGCCTAACACATTAACGTGCCCCGTTTGTCTCGGACTCCCCGGCGCGCTCCCGGTTTTGAATCAGGGAGCCATCGAGCGCACCATCCTCGCGGGCATGATGCTCGGCTGCTCCACTCCCCCCATCGTGAAGTGGGACCGGAAGAATTATTTCTACCCGGACATGCCGAAGAATTACCAGCTTACTCAATACGATCTCCCCCTGTGCATCGGCGGCGGTGTTCCTCTCTACGACCTCGCTTATCCGAAGGACTGGCAAAAACGCATCGCCCATCCCGGCAAGGTCGTAGGGCTTACGCGCATCCATCTTGAAGAGGACGTCGCCAAAAGCACGCACCTCGCCAATGGCACCGCCATCGACTTCAACCGCGCCGGCACTCCCCTCATGGAAATTGTCAGCGAGCCGGAAATCGACAGCGCAGAGGAAGCCGTGGCCTACCTCAACAGTCTCCGCCAGATTCTCGTCTATGGCGGCCTTAGCGATGCGGACATGGAAAAAGGCCAGATGCGCTGCGATGTAAACATCTCCCTCCGTCCTGCATCACAAAAAGAATTCGGCGCCAAGATCGAACTCAAAAACCTCAACAGCGTCTCCGCCGTCCGGCGCGCCATCCACTTTGAGATCGACCGCCAGGCCGACGAACTCGACCGCGGCATCAAACAAATCCAGTCCACCCGGCGCTGGGACGACGACCGCGGCGAAACCACCGTCATGCGCACCAAGGAGGACGCGCACGACTACCGCTACTTCCCCTGCCCCGATCTCCTTCCCCTGCATACCAGCGAAATGGTCGCCCGCATTCGCGAACAGGTGCCGGAATCGCCTCATGCCAAACGCGCCCGCTTCGTCCGCGATCTCGGCGTCAGCGAATACGACGCCGGTGTTCTCGCCAGCGAAAAGCCCCTCGCCGATTATTTTGAAACCGCCGCGGCCGGAGCCGCAAAGCCGAAGACCATCGCCAATTGGATCATCAATGACTTGCTCGGCCAACTCAGCATGTCAGGCCGCACCCTCGAGCAAAATCCCATCCCCGCTGAGAGCATCCGTGCCCTCGCCGCCTTCGTGGACGAAGGCAAAATCAACGGCAACCAGGCCAAAGAGGTCTTCGCCGCCATGTTTGAATCCGGCAAAGCTCCCGCCGATATCATCAAAGAAAAAGGCCTCGAACAAGTCAGCGACACTGCATTCCTTGACGACATCATCACCCAGGTCCTCGCCGCGAACGCCGACGCCGTCGAAAAATTCAAAGCCGGCAATGACAAAGCCATCAACGCCCTCAAAGGCCAGGTCATGAAACTCAGCGCCGGCAAAGCCAACCCCAAACTCGCCGGCGAAATGCTGGAGAGGCGGCTCAAGGGCGCCTGAATCCTAACGCTTTTCGATTTTTGAGCTCAGCCAGTGCCTCAGTTTTCCGCATCGGGGACAGCCGGAGGCAAACATCGCAGCTGCCCACTCGCGAAGTCTTTCCGCATAGGCCTTTGGATTCAAATGCAGCGCACTGCTGGAATCAGGGAGATAATGGGACTTCAAATCCTGATCCCAAAAGAGATCCGCGGACTGCGTGGTCCTGGTAACTCTAGCCAACCGGGGGTAAGTCTCGAAGCAGAACATCCCCAGGGCTTCCAGAATATTCGTTTTCCCCGTATTGGGCTCACCGATAAATACATTTACCCGGCGGCACGGAATCTCCATAAGCCGTACGGACTTGAAGTTAGTGACTGAAAGTCTCTCAATCATTCGTTTTGCGTTGGAGGATGCGGATTGTCGTTTTCCTTCCGCCATTTCGACCGTTTCGACCGTTTCGCAATCGGCTTCACGGTATTGACTCCCCTACAAAAGCATCCTTATCATCTTCCCCTTCAGTCCTCCCGGCAGCGGAAACCGGTCGCCTGTCTTCACCATCACAAGCTTGATCGCCTCCGTCATCCACTTGCGGTTTGTCTCCACGCTCCTGACCACAATCGTGTTATCGCCTCCAATGCTGTAACGAATCTCCACTTTCACCGTCGTGGGTTCACCCTCCAGGGTCAGTTCCAGATTGATCAGTTGATCCTTACTCGACAGGCTGAACGACTCCAGCTTGATCCATTCCAGTCCCGACGAAGAGAGCTTTGCCTGGAGCGCTTTGAAAATGAGGGAATCCGTCATGCGATCTCAGGCCAGAAAACGTTTTGTCAGGTCGCCGTAGGCATCGATACGCCGGTCCCGCAGAAACGGCCACCACTCCCTCTGATTGCGGATGGCATCAAAATCGATCTCCGCCAGCACCACCTCCTCTTTGTCCGTACTCGCCCGCACGATCAAATCTCCCATTGGCCCCGCCACAAACGACCGTCCCCAAAACTCAATTCCCTTGTCGCCCGCGGACGCCTCAAACCCCGTGCGGTTCACGCTCGCCACGTAGCATCCGTTCGCCACTGCATGGCTGCGCTGGATGATCTCCCACGACTGATGCTGCTTCTCTCCCAGTTCGTCCTTCTCCGCCGCCAGCCAGCCGATGGCCGTGGGATAAAACAAAATCTCCGCCCCGTGCATGGCCGTCAGTCGCGCCCCTTCCGGATACCACTGGTCCCAGCAAATCAGCACGCCGATCCGCCCCGCCGCCGTGTTCCACGCTGAGAACCCGCGGTCCCCCGGCGCGAAGTAGTACTTCTCCTCAAAGTGCGGATCGTGCGGGATGTGCATCTTCCGGTAGGTGCCCAGCAGCGTTCCGTCCGCGTCGATGATTGCGCACGAGTTGTAATAAAGCCCCGGTGCCGCTTTCTCAAACACCGGCAGCAAAATCACCGTCCGCAGCTTCTTCGCCAGTTTGCAAAATCGCTCTGTCAGCGGTCCCGGAATGCTCTCCGCCAGCTTGAACCATTCCGGATCGAGCGACTGACAAAAGTAGAGCGACGCAAAAAGCTCCTGCAAACACACAATCTTCGCCCCCTTCTTAGCTGCCTGCGCAATGAACGCCTCCGCCTTGCGCACATTATCCTCCACTTTCGCCGTGCAGCGCATCTGCACGAGACCGAGGAGGCAGGAACTGGATGAAATGCGTGATTTGGCGGACATGGCACTGACGAGGTATCCGGGAAGATACGCCCCGCACCAGGGAAAAGTGCCGCCTCATTGAGCCCCGCTTTGCTCTCTCACTGCACCGTAAAGCCGTTCGTTAGGGTGTAGGTATTCGTTCCATTCGGCGTGGTGAATGTCACCGTCACGGTTTGGGCTCCAGTGGCTGCATTCACCGGAATCGTAAAACCCGCCGTCACCTGCGTCTGCGTCACGTGCACCCGGTTGGTGCCGGCAGTAGTCCCGATGCTCACCGACGCCGGAGGCACCATCTGCGGCGGCAGTGGGGGCGTCGCCGCCGCATCCAGATTCACCGTCAGCGTAAACGGCGTCCCGCGTGCGCCAGTCGCCGGCGAGACCGACACGATTCCCGCACCGCCTCCACCGCCCGTGCCGGTACCGCCATTTCCCGTGCTGTCATAATTCGCCAGCGCTGTCCGTGTCACACGATAAAACCTCCTCGCCGCCAGCGATGCCGTATTGTCCGTCGCCGACGTGGACGTCCCTCCACTGGCAATATTCGTCATCAAATCCGTCCACCCGCTGAGGCTCGCAGACGTCTCCAGTTTATAGGTCCCCCCCTCCACTGAACTCCACACCGGTGTCATCGCGCCGTTTACCGCATTGCGCGAGATCCCGTTCACTTCCACTGCGGCGTCCGGCCCGCCCTTCCAGTAACTCGTCACCGCCTCCGTGATGCTTTGCACCGTTCCGCCGCCCGCCGTTCCATAATACTGCCGGCCGGTGCTGTAAGGAAACACCGGCACCCCGGCAGCCGTGATCGTGCAAAAATACGCCCAGGTCCCCTGCGGAAATTCCGGCGTCACGCACCAGCGTGCATTCTGCTCATTCAGATCAAAATCCACTCCCTGCGTTTTCCCGAGATCCCCCAGATACTCATAGTCCTCCAAATAGTGGCCCAGAGCATACGTCGCACTCACCGCCGGTCCCTGAAGATTGGCCGCCAGCGCCGTCGCTCTTCCCTGCACACGCGCCGCCCACGCCGGCAGCGTCGTCCGCCCTGTATTTGTCAATGACACCGTTCCATTTTGACCATCGCGCAACACAAATCCCGAAGTCATCCTCCGCAGTCCGCTGGCAGAGTCGAGCGCACTCGCAAAGCCATACGGCCCGTACACCGGATACCCGTCCGCAGCCCATGCGAGAATCGGCGAGTGTTTCGTCACGGGCGACGTGCTCTCCGTATAACGGTTCGTCGCCGCATTGTAATCCACATGATCCCCCAGTTGCCAGCGCAGCGCCGGCGGCTGCGCATGATAGTGATACTGCTCACCCGCCTGGTGCGCCAGCCCCGCATCGAACGTCACTCCTTCATTGTGATACGCCTCGCGGTTCCAAACGCCGTCGCCCGTCAGCCCATTCACCGGCGTCGCGTCCTGCGCGCTCGCATTCCGGTAGGAAAACGCATCGCGCATATCGAACATCGCTACTCCATTCACATAAAACCCCGATGCGCCCAGCCCCGTCGCGGTCTTTGTCCCCGCCGGGGCCGGATTCCGCGGAATCCGGTAAACGGTATTCGTGTGCCCAGGGAAGTTGGGAAAATTCTGCGTCTTCGCCGCATCCAGATACCACGGCCCCATCACGTGACTCGGCAGCCCGGTCGTGCGGATATACACATACGTGTCTGAATACGAAATCTCCTGCACCCCGGAATACGCCGGCGCATTCTCCGTCCCCGCCCCCCTCGACCACGTCGTCACCGCCGCCCCCGCCGACTCATTCGCCGTAGAGGTGAACAGCCTCGCATACTTCCCCGAGTCCTTCGTGTACCACGACGTCAAATGAGGATCAGCCCGCAGCAATCCATTGAACATCAGAACGAGGGCGAAAGGAATGAGCGTACGATTCATGAGGGAAAAGCGGGTTGTTCCCGTTCACTGAACCCTCCCTCTGTAAACCCCGTGTGTTCACCGTTCGGCAGATTTGTAAACGCACCGTAAAACCCGCCGGAATCGCCGTGGGCGAGAGCCCTCACGGGCACAATCCCGTTGAGGCCGCCGATGACTTTCTTGTTTTCAGAAACAAGTTCCGGCACCTCCAGGCGCCAGTCGATGCATGCGCTGACGTCCGCGTCCGCCGTCTTCTACTTCTTCCCTTCAGCCGGCGACGGTGTAACCTTGTTTGCATCCCCATTTCCCCCGCTGGATCCCTGCCCGGATGCCCCGGTGGTGTTTCCGCCCGATGGCTCATTGCGCTCCGTGGCGGATTTGTTGTCCGGACTGGAAAAATAAAATCCCAAACAGGTACCGCAGATTCCGACCAGGATTGTCAGAATCTCCTTCCCGCGGGCGAAACTCTCCTTCGTCGTATCTCCATTGGTGCCGATACACGAGAATAGCAGGAGCAGGGCGATCAACGATGTCGTTAGAACAATAAGTGCCGTGACAAATCCGCGGGCAAATTTGATCTCCGAGAGCTGGGACAGGAATTCTCCGAGTTCGTGTGTCCGCCACGCGAACACCAGGAGGAGGAAGGCCAGGACTGCAAAGGCACCGACACCCACCATGTTGGCTTCGCTGAATCGCTGGAGGACCGGCGGTCCGGACACGTCTTTGACAGCCAGTTTGAAGGCCCTGCCGGCTTCTTTGAGTTCTGCTTTGGCGTTCGCTTCCAAATCAGTGAACTCTTTTTTCCTCTCGTCCGGCGCGTTTTTCGTGGCGGTTTTCGCCTCTTCCCACGCCTTTTGCGCTTTTTCCAGATTAGTGCGCAACTCGTTCAAGTCCGGTTTCGTTTCGTCAGCCATAAAAGATCAAAATTAACGGGAGGGGGGAAAATGGTTAGGGAAAGGATCAGCCGGTGTAGCTGATCTCCAGAGGGATTTCACTGACTCCGGCGGCCACCGTTTGTTTCATCAGATCGCGGAAGCCCTGGAAGTCATCCTCGTCCCTGATGACGATGCAGCCGGCACTCCCGGGGGTGCCGCCATCCTTGTGGACCCGGAAGGCCCCGCGGGTGTGATGACCGGAGTGGAACGTCTCCGGTGTAATAAAGAAACGCCAGCCCAGAACGTCACTCCAGGCCTCGCGGGTCTTGATCGTTTTCGCGTCAGGGATGTCAGGAATGGGGCCGCGGTTAGGCAGCCAGAGATCGCCGCGGTGCTGGTGCCCGGCGAGGCCGCTTGTTGCGCGCACGCGAAGGAGTTCCCCTCCCGCGGCGTCCTGAATGACCAGCATCCCGTCGATGAGCGTGGAAGTTTCCCGTAAATCCAGGGAGAAGATGGCCTGCGCAGCGGGACCGCCGGAGGGAAGGAGGGGAGCAACGGCTTCGGTGTAAACCACGGTCAGCGGAATATCGGCCGTACCTGCTTTCGCCGCAGCCGCGAGGGCATCCGCAACCTTCAACAGGGCCGACGGTTCCACAATGGCGATGCCGCCGCGCGTGCCGCTGGAACTTTCGAGGCCATGAAGATAGAATCCACCGCGCGTGATTCCGCCGGGACTCTGCACGGACTCCGGTGCGACCTGAAAACCCTGTCCGTCAAAAGGCGCCTCCTCCGGAAAGAGGTTGCGGGTGCTGAGTTGATAGGGCTGCCCGTCGGGAATGGGTCCCTCTCCCGGGCTCCACAAATGGCTTTTCGTCTGTTTGCCTTTTCTTCCGCTCGTGGCCGTAATCTGCAATATCTTCCCTCCGCTGGCATCTTTCAGCGTGAGCAGGCCCGATTTCAATGTTGGAGCACTTCCGAGTTCGAGGGCAAACTCGGCGGAGACAGGAGGTTTCGCAGGCGAGGGGACCACCGAACCGCCTGTCAGGCGGAAGGAACCGAAATCATCGTCACTGCGGCACCGTTCAAAGTCGGACAGCTTTCCGGCACCGCTGCCGATGACCTCGCCATGATTCACGAACTGCTTCACGTCCCAGTCATTGTAACCCGCAGAGCCGGTCCAGCCGGTCGATTCCGCGAGCCACGCGTACTTCACGTCCGGGCACCGGTCACGTAAAACCCGGCAGACCATTCCCGATCCGTAAACACCAAGAGGATAAGGCAGAGTGCCTCCATTTTCCTGGCGGAAGACCGCCGCAATACGGTTGAAATAGTTCACCAGCGTGGTCTCGACAAAGTGTTGACTTTCGAAGTCGTGATCCACGCCGAAATAAATGGCCGTCCCCGCCGGCTGTTGATCAACTGCGCCATGCTCAGCGCAGCCCTGGCATCCCGTTCCGCCAGAGCGGGCGCAAAGTCCTCCGGGTGACCGCCGGCCCCTCCCCGTTGTTCGTAAACGATGGCAATCGCAATGCCTGCCGCATCCAGCCGCTGGGCTTCAGCCGCCGTGATGGTCTTGCTGTTAGTGCTGCTGGCCGCATAATAACGGAAAACGAATTCAATTCCGTCATCCTTAAGAGCCGTGATTTGCGCCGGCGTCAGCCGCTGATTGGTTGATAGTCCTTTGCTCATTGGAAAGCGGGTAAATTGATTGAACTGTAATTATCCACAGAGCTTTAGTGAGAGACAGAATGGGCCTGTGATACATTGGGTAACAAGATTGGCGGCTGCGTGTGACAACATAATTTTCAGAAACCCGTCCTAACGCCGGGCCGCCTTCGAACCGGCTTAAGAGCCTTTGGAAAAACCATGGCGGTTGCGCAGCAGGTCACTTTTTCCTAAGCCAGCAAAGCCGGAACCAAAGCAGGACGCGCTTGTGCAAGCCCGCGAAAAGCTTCAAAAGCTCAGGGCGCGAACGTAGAGCGACTTTGGCGCAGCCGAGTCGCTTTGGCATAAAACGCGGAAGAAGACAAAAGCGACTGGGCTGCGCCACAGTCACTCTACTTTTGTCCAGCGCTTCGACGCGACCGCTTGATCAGGATCGTCGCAAACATGTTCGTTTCTCACTACGAAGGTGCTATTCCGCTTCCTGGCGATCTCACACTTCCGGTTCTCCGTGCGCCTTTTGGTTTTTGATGCGGCGCTTGAAGTTTCCGCATATGCGGACGGCCCCTCGATTCTCAATTGGAAGAAATCACTCAACCAAGTTCCGGTCTTTCCGGTCAAACCGCCGAAATACGCCTCATGTCGTCCCCTGACACGTCTTCCACCAGTTCTGAACCCATTTCGGACTGGACCCCGCCCGCTATTGAGGAACTGGCTTCCGATTTTCCCTCGCTGGAAATCGAATCCCTGCTCGCACAGGGCGGCATGAGCGCCGTCTATCTCGCCCGCCAGCGGTCCCTCGATCGACGTGTCGTTCTCAAGGTCCTGCCCGTTGAAATTGGTGCCGATGCCGACGCCGCCGACCGTTTCATGCGGGAGGCT
Source organism: Verrucomicrobiales bacterium (assembly GCA_035550135.1). GTDB lineage: Bacteria > Verrucomicrobiota > Verrucomicrobiia > Verrucomicrobiales > V1-33 > V1-33. The sequence goes on along the minus strand of DASZQB010000041.1, from coordinate 123,314 downwards.
CGCGTCCTCGCCAAACTCCGTGACCCTGGCATCGTTGAGATTTACGATTCCGGCCTCAGTCCCGGGGGTCACCTCTTCCTGGTGCTCGAATGGGAGGAAGGCGGCGATCTCCGCCACTGGGCGCACGGTGGTGTGGCTCTCGACGAAGCCCTCGGCATTGGTGAGTCCGTCTGCTCGGCTCTCGCCTCCGCTCACGCCGAGTCCATCATTCACGGTGACATCAAACCTGACAATATCTTCATCGACGGCAAAGGCCGGCTGAAGGTCGGGGACTTCGGCCTCGCCGACGTCAGCGGCTCGCTCGCCGTCTTTCATACTCCCGGTTACACCGCCCCCGAAATCTTCAGAACCGGCGCCACTGCCTGCGTCCAAACGGATGTTTACGCCGTCGGTGCCATGGTATTTGAGTTGATCTATCAGCAGATCCCGCCGGACACTTCGGAAGAGCGCGCTGCCATGCTCGTCTCCCTGCCTCCCGCGGCGTCCCGGGCGCTGGGGCAAATGCTGGCGGAAGATCCTGCCAAACGCCCCGCCACTGCCGAAGCCGCCCGCAAGGCCTTCACCGACGCCCGCCGCGCACTCAATGCTTCCCCTCCTCCGCGACGCGCCGCCGCACCCCGCCCGGCTGCCACAGGATCCGCTGCCGCAGCCGCATGGGCACCGCCGGTAACACCCGGCACCCGAAAGCGCCCCACACGCCGCCGCGCGGAAAGGCCCATGGCTGCGGCTCCGTCCTCAGGCGGCGGAAAATTCATCGCCGCCGCGGCGATAGCTGTCATTGGCATCGGTGTCGCCATTATCGTTACCCGCAAGTCGCCGGAGAAGGACCTTGGAGGCCCTACCCCGCCAATCGCCTCGAATCCGAAGCCCGCCGAAAGCACTCCGGAGCCGAAACCGAAGGAATCCAACGGCATCTTCGACTTCCCGGAAAAAAAGGAGACCCCAGCGACTACCGCGCCGGAGAAAACCACTGCGGCCGCTTCTCCAGCTTCAACGCCGGCGTCCAACCCTTTCCGCACTGCATCCTCGGTTGCCGTGACTCCGGCTAAAGAAGAAGAGCCCACCGCTCCGGAACCCATCGATCCCGCGCTGGTCCCTCTGCGCCAGCGCTACACTACCGCCCTCAACAACGCTGCCAAAACCGCCGAGCAGGCTAAAGATCCCGCGAAAGTCCTCGCCTTCCGCACCGAAGTCGCAATCATTGAAAGGGGCGGATCGCCGCCCGATCTCGACGCGCCCGGCATCCCGCCGGAACTTGCAAAACTTCGCGCCATCTACCGAAAGGAAGCCGCCGCCCTCGCAACACCACCCGCTTCACCGGTCGCCACTCCAACGGCCACCGCTTCCACCGGCAAGCCGCCGGTGGGCATGCCCTCCGACGCCGTGCCATTCAATGGCAAGTGGTACCGCTTCTATCCCGAAAATCCCACATGGCACGCGGCCAAAGAAAAGTGCTCCCGTCTCAATGGGATGCTCGCCGTCATCCCTGACAAAGCCACATGGGACTTCGTCAAAGGGCTAATCGGGGAAAAATGGGTGTGGCTCGGCGCCACCGACGAAAAGTCCGAAGGCGTCTGGACATGGTCGGATGGCACCCAACTCACCTTCAAAAAGTGGCAGAAGGACGAACCCAACAATACCGACGCCAAACAGCACTACCTCCGCGCCTCCAACAAAGGCTGGCGCGACGATGAGAAAAAAGCCCCCGAGATCGACGGCTATCTCTGCGAGTGGCGTCCCCAGTGAATTCGTCTTCGTTCCCCCAGGTCCAGTCGTCACGGTTTCACGACGAGCACGCGGAAGAACCGGCGGGGGCCGGGAGTGGTCGTCTGCACAGTAGTTACTGCCGTGCCGTCGCCCTGACTGTCGGGGCCGCTGATGATCTTTGTGTCACCGGACCAGGCGAGCAGGTTGTCGGAAAATTGCGGTATGATCGTGACTCCGGTCACGCCTTCGCGCTGGCGAAATGACGCGCGAAGGCGGTAGTCCGTGGGGGTGAACGGAAACAATTCTGCGCTTAGCACAGGAGCGGAAGCGGCGGCAACCGGCGAGCCTGAGAGGGCGTATTCGGCAAGGTTGGAGAAGCCATCCAAATCGGGGTCGGCAAGGTCTCCCCAAACCGTGGATTCTTTGGCGTGGTCAGCAAGGTCGCCGGGGTTGAAATACTGAGAGCGCCAATCAGCAATGGTTAGCAAATCCTGGCTGCCTGGGGATCCACCAGCGCTGTAGCTGGCGCGCCAGCTTTCCGGGAGAGCAGGATCGAGACTCGGAGCTTTTAACGCGAGGGCCGGCCCGCGCCCGTCGGGCGTCACGGGCCACGGGTCGGCATCGTCATAGGTGAACAAGGCGATGAGGGCGCTTGCGCCGTCCACCACCCGCAGGGGTTCACCGCCATCGCTGAGATTGCCGGTATAACCGCCCGCCATGGGCGGTCCCGCACCGTAACGAAAGGCGAAGGCGGCAGGGTTTTCGACAATAACTGTCCGTGCGCCGGCGGCAAGAGTGGTCAGGGATGCAGTCGCAAAATCGAAGGTGATGCCGGCATCCACTCGCACACCGCGAAGATCGATGGGGGCGACACTTATGTTTTGGAATTCGAGGTACTCGAAGTCGTTATCCGCATTGAATCCGGCGGCGAGTTCCGCGGCGGACGGCGGTGGAGGATGATAGTGGACTTTACTGACGATCAGATTGCCGGCGGATGCTGGAATGAGTGTGGTAAAGAAGACTTCGTCCAGCGCGCTCCATTCACCCGCCGCCGAACGGAAGCGGGCGCGGACCAATGTTGGCGCCGTGATGGAAATAGGTGACGTATAATTCGTACCGGCCACGCCACCGCCGATGGCCCGGGGATCGGAGCCGTCCAGCGTGTAATGGATTGTGCCGCCGGGGGCCGCGCTGAGCGTAAGCTGGAAACCCGGTGCCACCTGGCCGCCGCGCTGTGAGAAAACGGCTGCGTTCACTGACGGGAAGAGATTCCGCTGGCGCAGTTGTGTGATGACGGTGGCGCTACGGGAGGGGAAGAAACCGGTGCGCACGGATTCCACTTCAGCGGCCCAGCGGGTTTGATTTTCCTGAGTGGACTGCGCCCAGCGAATGGATTCGCCGATGACGGCGGAATCGATTTGCGAGGCGAGAGCATTCCAGAGGGGCAATGCCTTTATTGCTGTAAATGCGCCATCGTTGAAGAGCAGACGCTGCGCCTCATCAGCGAAGGCGATACGATATTCCGGGCTGGCGAGGAGGTCTTCGTGAATCCATTCGGGATTGCTGTAAGTGAGGCTGGCGCGGTTGGGACTGGTGAGATTTACGGCATTGGCGCGATTGTCCACCCACTCGCTGGCCCTCATGCTGGACTCGCCATCATGCACGATGAAATGCCACGGATCCGTCATGCCGCGGCGGCGGAGCGCGCGGAAGTTGTTTGGTTTTTCAAAGCCGAAGGAAACGGAAAGCGGCTCGTCACTGTGCCCGGTGTAGTAATGCAGCAGCATGTAGGCCGCGAGCTCGCGGGGGGAAAGGAGGACGGAAAGTGAAACGTTAGGCGTGCCGCCGGCACTGCGGCCCTGGAGTGCAAAGTAGTTGGCGTTCGAGGGGTTCGCATTGACGGCACGGGCTCCGTTCCAAAGCTGAGTCCATGCGGTCAGGTCACCCGACGCAGCCTCAATCGTCAGTTGCGGAAGACCTGTGGCGGCGATGCCATCATACTCCGCAGGTGTGCCGCCAAAATAGCTTGCCGCAAAGTCCTCCTGAGGGCGCTCCTGTGTTTGATAGAGGCCCCAATACTGCCCATTTAGCAGCAGGTGATAGTAGCGGGAGCGGGTGGATGCGAAGCCGGCGGCGGCCCAGAGGTCGCGGCAAAAGACATCGCGCATCGCCGTGAACTGCAGTCCGTAGCTGAGGCCGTGCGGATCGGCATAGGCGTAGCCGTGTTCACAGCGCAGTGAGAGCGTGTCGAACTTCTTCGCGCCGTCGTTGCCGAAGAGAGGGAACTCCAGTTTCGGGGCGCCGTATTCGCCGCGAAAGAAGAGGTTGAACGAGTGCTTGGGAAAATTGCCGCCGCGGCTCTGTCCGCCGCGAATGCGAAGGCCGGCATCGATCTGAAAAGCGGTGGAGTTGTCCGGCGTGAGCATTTCGAACGAGGCCGGACGCTCGAGGCCTTCGACTGCGGCATTCACATACAGGCCTCCCGCTGCCCCGGTGAGATTATCCTGATCGGTCACGATGCTCAGCATCGGAATTTGTGTCAGGGCGCTGACTTTTTGAGGCGCAGTGTAAAGCGCGAGCGTGGCGGCGTTCATGCCGTAACGGAGGATCTGGCCATTCACAGGTCCCGCCGGCCAGCCTGCGGCGAGGGTGTTGGCGCTGGTTTGTGTCAGGAGATCTTCGGGGAAGAGATAAGTGTTCGTGTCGGAGTTGGTGGGAACAAAGCCGTTCTTAAACGCGCGGGCGCGAAGAGTCGTGGTGCGGTCAATGGTAAGTGGCGCGCTGTAAACGGAGGCGGTTTCCAGGGGCACACTGCCATCCAGCGTGTAGCGAATATCTGCGCCAGGAGTAGCCGTGGTGATTGCAACCTCCACCGGTGCGGTGAAAAAGCCGCGCTTCACGCTGAAGACTGTGTCTTCGACAAATCCCGCCAGCGCCGCACTATTGGCGAAGCCCGGGGTCGGCGTGAGCATGAAGCCGGTGTCACCGCCGGAACCACGACCATAGGAAACGCCCGTGTGCTGAGAGGGAAACGGCGCGAGATCACTAATGACTGCGCCGCTCGCATCCTTCAGTGTCAGGGATTCGCCTCCGCCGTCCAGTTTGAAATTCGTGTGGAGTGACGCGGCGGCGCGATCTTTGCCGGAGGCGAACACGACAAGGAAGCTTTGGCCATCGATGGCAATTGCCGGGAATGTCCACGTGGCGGAGCCATCGGTAAGTTGATAACCGGTGAGCGTAACCGGCACAGCCTTCGGATTGTAAAGCTCCACCCAGTCGGAGTATTCGCCGTCTTCATCTGCGAGGGTGGATTTGTTTTCGGCGAGGATTTCGTTGATCCGGACCGGTGCATCAGCGGGCGGTTCCTGCGGATCGGCGGTGAAGACGATGTCGCGGTAGTAGTTGGCGTTTTGATAGACGGAGGCCGGACGTGTGCCGGCAGCGGTGGTGAAAACACCGGCGCCGGCAGGGTGCGTGAGATGCACGCCATTGCCGCCGCCTGCATCGAGATCGTGGCTGCGAAATGGATAGTTCCGGCCGCCTGCTCCCGTCGAAACGGAAACGGTGTAGTCAATATGGGGAGCGACCGGCACATCCGGAATGTCCAGCGTCGTCCAGCCGGTGACGCCATTGGCGGTCCATGTCCATGGGCCGCCGATGAGAGTGTTGTCGCTGTTTCTCCAGAGCCGGGCCGTGCGCGTCCCGGTTTCACTGCTGAGTGCGTAGAGGCGCAGATGGGTGATCTTTCCGGCTGCCGTGGTGCGGAAGATGGTGCCGAGTTCGTAAACGGTTCCCTCCGGTCCGGAATCAAGACCGGTGCGGCCTGGCAAAAACAGCGACTCCTGACCCTGAACGCGAGTCACTGTCAGAGCAGCGGCAGACACAAGGGGCAGCCATTTCATAGAAGAGCAACAGGTGGAAAGATACCGGGGATGCCGTCTTCCGCCACTGATCTCCGTGCCTCCAACGGACATTTCGAGGTGGACAGCGCGCAGTGCATTTCAGACCCTCCGCCCCAGCATGAAATCGCTTCGCCTTCTTATGTCTCTGTTCGCCATTGCTGCTTCCGCCAGCGCCGATGGGCCTGTCATTCTGTCGGAGTTCGTTTACGAGACGGCGCCGTTTCCGGAATGCCATGCCTCCACCATCGCAGAAACTCCTGCGGGGCTGGTGGCAGCGTGGTTTGGGGGGAAGAGGGAGAAGAATCCGGACGTGGGGATTTGGCTGGCGCGCCATGTGGAGGGGAAATGGACAGTGCCGGTGGAGGCGGCGAACGGGATTCAGTATTTGAAACCCGATGGCACGGCGCACCGTCATCCAACCTGGAACCCGGTGCTCTTTCAGCCGCGCGAGGGGCCGCTGCTCCTCTTCTACAAATGCGGTCCCAACCCGGCTGCGTGGTGGGGAATGCTGACGACTTCCGGGGACAACGGGAAAACCTGGGAACAACCGCGCCGGCTGCCGGAGCACATCGACGGACCGGTAAAGAACAAGCCGGTGCAACTGCCCAACGGCGACATCCTTTGCGGATCGAGCACGGAAAACGACGGCTGGCGCGTGCATTTCGAGCGCACGGGCGATCTGGGGAAAACGTGGACACGCACCGGACCGCTCAACGACGGGAAGGCGATCGAAGCCATTCAGCCGAGCATTCTCTTCACCGGCGGGGATACGCTGCTCGCCATCGGACGGTCCCGCAACGACCGTCTCTTCCAGATTGCCTCCACCGATCTCGGCAAAACCTGGGGAACGATGACTCTTGGAAGTCTGCCAAATCCAAACTCCGGCACAGATGCCCTAACCTTGAAGGACGGCCGGCATCTGCTGGTGTACAATCACGTGCCCGGATTTCCGGGCCGATGGGGCGGGGCGCGTTCACCGCTGAACCTCGCGATTTCCAAAGACGGGATGGCCTGGCAGGCGGCACTGGTGCTCGAAAATGAACCCAGGATGGAGTTCAGCTATCCGGCCATCATCCAGTCGCGGGACGGGAAGGTGCATATCACCTACACATGGAAGCGGAAGAAGGTGAAGCATGTGGTTATCGATCCCGCGAAACTGGAGGGAAAAGAAATGACGGGCGGGGAGTGGCCTGGCGGGGAGTGACCCAAGTGACGGGACCGAAAATTTTTACAAATTCCTGCAATGAAACCGCCGGGAAAACGAAAAGACAAGTGTCTGCTCTCCGCCAACCCGGGTGTTTCGCCCCTGTCGCCCGGGAGGGCGGGGGGAAGGCTAACAAAACAGGCCGCCGGGGAAACCGGCGGCCTGCGCGGACAATATGTTAGGGTTTGTCAGGGGACGGTGGCGGGCCAGTTGCCATCCGCCTGCCTGACATGAACGCGGAAGTAGCGGCGGGATTCACCGGGCTGGGTGGAGACGTCGATGGTATGAGGTCCGACGCCCTGCAGGGTGGGAAGCTGGGCGTCCACCCACTTTTGCAGGTGGTTTGCCTCATCAGCGTCATCCGAGCGGTAAACCCGGTAGAAGCGCCCCGGAGCGCCGTTGAAGGTGAACTGAGCGGGATTGCCCGGGACCTGAGTGAGGCGGAGTACCGACTTCGCATCTGTCTTGTCAGTGCCCATGATATCCTCGTCCGCATTGGTCACGCCGTCCCCGTCGCCGTCGGCAGCCGGATTGGCGCCCGTTTCGAAGAAGAACACGTTTTGAAGGATGAAGAGTTCGTCGGTCGAGTTGTTCGCCCCGTCGATAATCAGGCCGCCGGAATCTGCATTGGCCGGAATGGTTCCCTTTAGTTTGAAGGTATGGTCGATGAAGCCGTTCAGGGCGACTCCGGGAGAGGGAAGATTGAACTCGTCCAGCAGCCGGTTGGTGTTATACGGGCGGCTGGCGATGTCGTTATAGCCGTTAAGCATCTCGTTTCCGTTCGAATCGAATGGATCGATCATGTTATATTCGACCTGCTCTCCGTTGGCGAGCCACCAGATCTTGACGCTGACGGTATCATCGGCTTCAAAGTTGGAGGTGAGACTTGATTCGCGGACGATCAGATCCGCGGTGACCTGAAGTTCGCCGATGTTTTCAAGTTCCACGAATGATTCGATGCGGCCCTCACGGGGGACGACCGTGCCGTCCTGCAGCAGCTCCACGCCGTTGGTTAGGGTGAGGACGCCGTTGGCGAGGTTCTGCCATGCGTTGCCCGGAGCGATGGGGAAGGAACTGGGAATCAGCGCAAGCGGTGCACCCACCGTCAGCATTTCACCCACCACATAAGTGGAAGGGGAAGGAAGCAGTGCGGACAGGAGCACGTTTGCCGAAGGATCGGCCTTATCGATAATGCGGGGCTCCTTGGGCATGGTGGCGACGTCCGCAACGATGGAAACGAAGTCCACGTAGTTTCCGGAATAGACATTCCCCGGATCACCCGGGTTGGGAATATTGCTGGTCCACCCTGTGCTGGCGTTGTCCGCGGTCATGGTGAGACCAAACGAAATCGTGTCATCGTTCAGCGTCGTCGTACCTTTTTCATCCCGGTTGAGATTGACGATATCGGTGTACAATTGAGTCGCGGGAGGCGAACCGGAGATTGTGATAGAAGCGGCCGGAACAGCGGCATCTGTAATGGTGATCGTTTGCGGTCCTGCGGGGATGGGGAAAGGACCGAACTGGGTAACTGCGCCGTATGATCCCGTGGCCGGATTGGAGTTGCTGTTCCATGTTGGATTTCCGCCATTCAACTCCGCCGTGATATTGGCGTTGATGAAGAAGACATCATTGGAAAGGTCGTCGTCGGCCCCGTTTTGGCGGGTGACGGTGAAGGGAGCGTAAACCGTGGCAACCGCGGCGGAGAAGACAATGTTGTCGATGAGCATGAACTCGCTGGTGGACTCCGGTCCACCGGTGATGAGAACGCGGGCATAGGAGGCCCCGGCGGTGGAAACAGGGGCCGAGCGGAACGTGACGAAGGGAAAATCCGCCGCGGGATAGGGCACAGCCCCGTAATTGATTCCCGAGTCGGAAACCTTGACTTGATTAAACAGCGCGTCCCCAGTCACGGTGGCTCCATCCAAAAGGACCACCGCGGTGCTCCACGGGCCGTTTGTGGCGGGTGCCGTTTCCAGCCTGACAGTGAGCCGGTCAGGGTCTTCGAAGGCCGTGCCGCTGGTGGTGTAGGCGGCGAGATCGACACTGACGCGAACATCTGAAATCGTAGAGATATTGACAGCCTCGGTGGTGATCGTGGGTTTGGTGGCTGCGGCGTTGATAGCCAGGTATTTCGCCTTCCCGTTCGGGGCAGGCTGAGCTTGAACGCGGGCGACTGCGGCAGTGCTCGTGAAGCCTGGCTCGGTGCTCGTGGGAGGGCGCACGAAACTTTGCGCATTAAGAGGAGGCTCGGTGAACGTCAATTTGACAGGCGTGGCGTCAGTGACAGCCAACTCTGTGGAAGCTGCATTAACGACGACACTTGTGGTGCAGGCGGGCATCTCCACGTCCGCCACGGTGAAGGTGAGCGGATTGGAAGCGATAGGGACATTGGTGATGGCTTTCGGCGTTCCATAGGCACCGGTCACGGAAGGTCCGGTGGTGGATTTCCATCCGGAGTTACCAGTGTTGAAACCGGTGACATTGACGGTGAAGCTGAAAGTATCATCTGAAGGATTAGCGGGAGTTCCGTTGTTATTACGGATGATACCGCTCGCTCCGGCTGAAAGAATGCAGCCCGGAGCCGTGAACTCGATTTCTACGTTGTCCAGTCCTGTATAGGCGTCCTGACCGCCATCATTGACGTTCAACCAGCGCAGCGCCAGAAATTGATTCGGCAGAACCGTCACGAGTCCCGAGGGCGCCTTATTGACCGTGCCCACGTCCGGGGGACGGGTGGCGCTGTTCGCGGCTTGAGTCGGATAGAGGAAATCGAGAGTGGGGTCGGCGGTCCAGTTGGAGGCCAGGGCGGAGGTGATTTCCGCTTCTGTGGCGGCGGTGCGCCGGAAGAACTGAAGGGTCTCCGTCCTGGTGGTGGCTTCGGAGTTGGTCTTAAAGGTTTCGACGTTGAATTTGACTCTGGAGAGCTGCAGAGGAGCGCCCGAGGTATTTTGGAAGATGACGATGAAAGCATAGGCTCCGTCCGCGGTGGTGGGGGCGGCACCCAAAGCGCGGTCGTTGTTGCCGGTGGCTCCCAGACTATAAAGGTTGGCGACCCATCCCGTGCTTCCATCCGAGATGACAATGGCCGGCGTCTGCGAGGCACCCTGGCCATCCTTGTGGAGCCACCAGCCGGGAACCGTGGAGTTTTGAGCCCAGTTAGTGCCGGAGGCCTTTGGCAGGGTGTCGAAGTTCTGCGTGTAGGTGGTCGCGCCGGAGAGATTCACGGCAGCATACACGGCCCTGCTGAGAAGACCCAGCAGGAGGAGAGTGAGTTTCGTCTTCATTAAGGGGAGCGGGTGTTGGAATGGAACGCCCTTCGCGCCACCCTGGTTTCACCCCCAGGATTGCATCGGCAGGCGCTCGTGTGCTTCTTATAGGAAGTTCCCTGATGGATGGCCAGAAAAATTTGCGATGTAAATACAATTTAATCTTATGAGGGCCCTCGCGGAAGGCACAGGCCGTGCAGCGCGAAGGGATTTTCCGGCAGTCGGAATCAGGTCACTGGTTTTTGACGGCGGCGGGACCTTGAAGGAGTTCGCGGAGGTTATAACGGGTGTAGCGGGTGGCGCTGGCGACATTTTCGCTGTCGGCGTTGGCAACCCAGAAATCGAGGGAATCCGGGGCGAAGAGAACGCTGTGAATGTTGCTGTTCATGCAGACGGGGCGCGTCATCAGTTCGCGGGCTGAGTCGGCGGTGAATTTGCCATAGTTGGCGTTCACGCGGCGCACCAGTTCCTTATAGCGATCGCCCGCAGAGAGGAGGACAGTGTCTTTGACAGGATCACTCAGCTGGGGATGCTTTTCGCCGGGCCAGACAATTTCGAAGATGTCAGGGGTGGTCTTGAGACCGCAGGCGCGACGGGATTTGGCGTCGGAAAGGACGTAATAATATTCGCAGGTGCGCGGCCCCTTGCGCATGATTTCGATGGCTTCCTCCAGGGTGGAGGCCTTTTCCATGACTTCGCGGACGAGCTGAGCCATGGGCTTGCCGTCCCAGTGGCCTTCGCCGCGGCCGCCCATTTCGCCGATGGCCACCTGTTTTTCGTTCATGGCAGTAACGCTGCCAATGAAACCTGCATAGCTGACGTTCACCCATGCGTTGCCTTTGTCAGGCTTCATGATCATCACGACGGCATTCTCCTCCAGGCCGGCGCCGCGCAGATAGTCGAGAATGCGGCCATGATAGAGTTTTCCGTCCACGGTGGCATCCCCCATGAGCGCAAATCCGCTGCAGTGGAAGAGTTCCGGGAAGAAGTTAGCCAGGCGGACCTCTTCGTGGTCCATGCCGACGGCATCGGCAATGGCGTCCATCTCACGAAGATGGCGGGGGTCGATGAACGGACCGGTACGGCGCACGGCTTCTTCGATTTCGCCGAAGAACCAGCGCCCTTTGTCAAAGGAGCTGCCGACGCCGACTCCGTAGAGGATGCGGTTGAGAGCCCGGCGGATTTCTTTTTTCAGCAGGACGCCGTGCTGATGGCCCATTTCCTCCGGAGTGCCTTCCAAAAAGAGCACGCGGGTGCCGTCGTGATCCTCCAGCCTGCCTTTTCCTTCCGTGGCGACGATGCGCCGTGCGCCTGTGGCGGGCGGGAGAGTGGGAATGCGACTGCCGATGCTGCCAACGGCCGTTTCCAGAAACTTGACGAGGTGGGCGAGGGCGACGCGCTCCGTTTTGTCATCGGCTTCTGCGGCGGGACGCCATGTGGTGTCAGGGAGTTGGTCGCTAACGGCGTGGCTCTTGATCCGGAGGGTGGCGGCATTGCCCTTGCCGTCATCATAGGAAATGGTCTGCGGCCAGCCGCTTTGATCCGGCAGAACGGCGGTGAGGGTCGCTTTCGGGATTTTCAGAGACTGGACGGCGGCGTCCTTCGGCGTCAGGGAAATCGTGGTGCCGCCGCCTGCGATTGCGGTCGAGGTGATGTCGGCGAGAGCGGGGAGCAGGGCGACCTGCGCGGCGGTGACGGGGAGTTTCGCGTCGGGCACTTTGGTTTCTTTGACGCTGTCAGAGCGCGTGCTGAAACGGGGCACGGCGGCGTCTCCTTCGAGAAGCATGTTTTTCTTCGGCACGTGAATCCAGACTTTGGTGCCGTCGCTGCTGAGGGACACCGGGCCGTTGATCTCCGTGCTGAGCCAGAACCGGTTAGGAGCCTGGAATTTGATCCGCAGCGGCCGGCCATTGAGGAATTTTATGCCGCCGGTGGCGTTTTCGAAGGAGAGGTCGAGATCCAGTGTTCTGGCCTTGGTCCCCTGTTCCGGGGAAATGAAAGCAACGGCCTGTTGCAGGCATCCGACCACCTTTGCCGCGGGCGCAGCGTCTTCGGCACGCAGGGCCACGGTGGACGCCAGTACCGTCATGGGCAGGAGGGAAACGAAGAGAGATTTCATAATCAGAAGGGTGGGGGTGACAGGGAAAGAGATTTTGAATTCATGCTCGCCGGAGGGAGGACTTTTTGAAATTCAAGGTTCAGGAAAAAATAAGAGGTTTGATTTAGCTTGATATAGCCTGATTTCCGGCTGTCGGGGAGGCGGTTTTTTTGGAATTCTGCGCCAAGGGGATTCGTTCGCCGGGAATACGGAAGCGCGGGAGCGTCCGTATTTTGCGGGAGGAAATGAGGATGGAGAGAAAACAATGCACACGTAAACTCCGGTGATTAAAGAGTTTTTTGTCAAAGCATTTTCGGCGGAAAATGCCGGATGGCACGACCCTGGAGTGGACACTGCCCGACTTCGCATTACTCTTCCCGGAATTCTTCCCGGTCGCGCCCCTTCCCATGAATCGGAGCCATGCTCTCACCGTTGCGCTCGCTTTGGTCAGCGCCGGCGCCGGATATTTCATGGGGTTGCCTGACGGGCCTTTTCCGCAACCACGGCTCTCCCCGCAGCGCGCTGCAGCGCCGCCACCTCTAACGCAAACTGGCGCGCCCATTCCTCTGCCCGTCCGGCCCGAATTCGCCTCCGCCCACCCTCAGGACTTCATCGGAATTCTGGCCCGCGACCCGCGTCTCATCGCCTTGCGCAATATCCCCGATTATCCTCCCGGCATAGAAAACGACCTGCAATTTTACGTCCTTCTCTGCCGCTGGATCGTTCGCGATCCTCAGCGGGCCGCGGAGTGGTTCGCAAAGCAGCCGATTGAATGGCAGACTCTTTTTGCCGGCTCCGCGCCGGACAACGAACTCTTTCCGGACACCACTTTCGAACTTTTGAAACGCGTCCCCGGCCCCGGCCTTTCCGCTCTTTCCTACAAGCTCGTTTCGCAGCTTCCGTATGATCCCGCCACTCTGCGCGCGGTCATCCATGCGCAGCCTTCCGTCATTCCGGCAAGCGCTCTGCGAAATCTTTGGGACGCATGGAGCCGTGCCGACGGCCCCGCCGCCATCGCCGCCGCCCGTCGCGCCGGCCTCGATTCGGTGGCCTTCAAGGAAGTGCTCACTGCCGCCTCCATGCGCTGGGCGGAAGAGGCCCTAACGGAGGCTGCCCGCCTCGACCCCTCCGAGTCCCGCGCCGCCACCGATTCGATTCTCTCCCGGCTCGCGATGGAACGGCCCGAGGTCGCCCTGCATCATTTGCAGAAACATCCGGACACTCCGAACGCAGACGAGCACGCCGGGTCCGCCCTCAACGCCTATCTTAAATCCGGTCTGGAATTCAGCGCTGAAATCATCTCCCTCTTCCCCGAAAATCTCCACCCGTACATCAATACGATCTCCGCCCTCAACCGGAATGATCCCGCGGCGGCAGCAATGTGCTGGTCTCCGGAAATGGTTCGTCCTCCCATCGACCGGCAAAAGCCCATTATCACGCAAATCGCGATGAGCTATGCGCTCGTCGATCCCGCCGCCGCCCTCACCTGGGCAACCACAGTTCCGGACGCCATGTCCTGCTGCCTCGCCAGTTCCGCCGCCGCCCGCACCGCCGTGCAAAGCAATCCCCGCGCCCTTTCCGTTTGGCTGGATTCAGCGCCATCCTCGCCGCGTTTGGACCGGGTCCTCTCCATCATGGTGAGTGATCTCCACGACGATCCCGAAGCCGCCTATGCCTGGGCCGGACGTTTCTCCTCTCCGGAAAGACGTGCCTCAGAGCAATCCCGCATCGTGAGGGAAAATCCTCTCTTTTTTCCCCAGGAAAAGAACCGGGACGCACTGAAACAATGAAACGCCTCCTGACAAAACTGTTGATCTGCGCCGCCGCTTTCGGAACGGCGTTTGCGGCAGCCCGCTCCGGGCACATCGTGCCTGAACTTGAGGTGTTTTCCGGCCGCGAAACAAAATTCGGCAGCGCCAGCACACCGGCGCCAAAAGTCCGTTACGATGCAGAGTCAGAATTGAAATCGCTTCTTAACGACCTTGCCTCCGCACGGGAAAAGACAGAGGCTATGACTCCGGAACAAATCCGGGAGTGCCTCGACGCCCTCTGCGCCACCGGACGACTTGATTACGAGGCCTTCGAGACAGGGCAAATGCTGGTCACAGCATGGGCGATGCGGGAGCCGTTTGCAGCTTTTCGCTGGTGTCAGAGCCGCCATTTTGAATTCGCCGGCGCATGCGTCCCGCTCTTTGAAGCCATGGCCTCAGCGGATGCGGAACAGACGTATGCCCTCGGCGCGGAGCTGAAAACCGCGCCTCTGCGGGAAGCGGCGCTGGGATGCTATGCGGCCGCCAGCCGGCCCGGCGAAGAACGCGCCACTCTCGACCGCCTGCTCGCATGCGGCGCTCCCGGTGAAAACGCGGCCGCCAATTGGCTGGCGCACCTCGCAGTGCATCGTCCTGCGGCCGCAGCCGTTCTAAAGAAGCACCTCGCCATGGATAAAAACGCCGGCATCAAATGGCGCAGCAAAGCGCTCGAAAGCCTGACGTCTCCACTCTCCTCCCAACAGATGCTTCTCAGTGAGCCCCCGCGCAAATGACGCGATGGCCCTGAATGTCATTAGGAGCGCACGGGAATAGATCCCACGGCGTTCCAATACACAGCCTCAATACAGGAAGCGCACCGGGACAACGAACGATTCTCGCGCACCTCCGGCGCGCGATATTTCTTTCGAATCCTAACCGGTGGTTCCGCTCCTTCGTCGCTCCACCACCGGCTTTCTAATTTCTAACGGGCCTCCGGACCGCGTTCCGGGTCCGGCTTCGCCGGCTTAGGAAGATCCCTGCTTCGAGGCTGCATCGCCATTGACCCCGGCAGACCGTTGTGGGAAGTTGCCGATTCTCCATTCCATGAAGTTTGCTGTCATTTGTCGTGCCGTCGTTTTTGCGTTCGCTTCGGTCTCGTGTGTGAAAAAGTCAGCACGGACGGGAACGGCGGCCAGTTCGCTGGCGCGCCCGCTGAAGACTCAACCGGCTTCCCAAACCACCGGTCGCGCGCCGGCGGGTGCCAAGATCAGCTATACGAGTGTGCCGGCACAGGGACAATTCATCGCCATGACATTCGATGACGGACCGGTCCCGGCGAACACTCCGCGCCTGCTCGACATGCTGAAGAGCAGGGGAATCAGGGCGACGTTTTTCGTGGTAGGAAGGAATGCGCAAGCGTATCCGAACATCATTCGCCGGATCATTGCCGACGGTCATGAGATCGCGAATCACACGTGGACGCACCCGTGGCTGAGCAAGATGTCAGATGCAGGCGTGCGTTCGGAATTGCAGCGCAGCCACGACGCGCTGTTCTCCCTTACCGGCATTGCGCCGCGTATGTATCGTCCGCCGTATGGTGCTATCTCCGCCCGTCAAAAGCAGTGGATCATGAGTGAATTCGGATACCCCACCATTCTTTGGAGCGTGGACCCGGAGGACTGGCGGACGCGCAGTGCCTCCATGACGCATAACCGCATCGTCTCGCAGACCCGCCCGGGCGCGATCATTCTCGTCCACGACATCCACGCGTCCAGTATCGACGCCATGCCTTCCACGCTCGATGACCTGCTGGCGAAAGGATTTCGTTTTGTCACGGTCAGTCAGTTGATCGGCATGTCTCAGAACCGTGGACCGGCAACGACTCCCACCGTCGCCTCCGTGCAGGGGCCCACCTTCACTCCCGGCAGTTTCTAACCATGAGCGCCACCCCGCTGGTCGATCTCCAATTTATCGACGCCCGCTCCCGGCTCATCGACCTCGCGGCGTTTCTCGACCGCATGGACCGGCACGGGGAAGCCGGAGACTATCGCATTGTTGAATTGAAACGGGCCATGCAGGAGGTGATTAAAGACGAACCCGGACGGGCTCGCCGCGTGCTGGAGTCGCTGAGCGATCCGAGTGTGGAACCGATCGCGGCGGCGACGATACAGGGGGCGTTTGGGGCATTCAAGAATTGACGAACCTCGATGATGAACGTGGTGCTGCCGTCTGATCTCAACGAATTCGTTTGCCTCAAAGTGAACGATGGTTCATTTGCCAACGAGCAGGAGGTGGTTCTTGCCGCGCTGTCCATGATGCGCGATCATGAGCTTGCATGCGCCCGGGAACTGCAGTGGCTTCGGAGCGCCATTGATGAGGGCTGGCAGTCTGCACAGACAGGGAGATTGCACTCTTCGCAGGAGGTGTGGACCAATTTAGAGGAACAGCGGCGTGAGTGGAAAATACGCGATAGTTCTGAATAAACAATTCCATGCGTTACATCGAACCTCACGGCCACATGGTCAGCCGCACCACGGATGACTACCACGCCATGGTCACCGCCGGATGTGCGGCGGTGTGCGAACCGGCGTTTTGGGCCGGCTACGACCGTAAGAACAAGCACGGGTTTTACGATTATTTCCTCCAACTCACGGAGTATGAGCCGCGCCGGGCGAAGAAGTATCACCTGCCGCACTACTGCTGGCTGTGCATCAATCCCAAGGAATCCGAGGACGTGGCGCTGGCGGACGATGTCATCGCGCTCATTCCGGAACTGCTGAAAAAACCCAGCGTTCTCGGCATCGGCGAAATCGGCCTCAACAAAAACAGCCGCAACGAACTGCTGATTCTGGAAAAGCACATCCAGCTCGCGGCGGATCACGATCAGCTCATTCTCGTGCACACGCCTCACCTTGAGGACAAGTTGAAGGGCACGCGGCTCATCATGGACGCGCTGAAAAATCACAGCCGCATCGAGCCCGGACGTGTGATCATCGACCACGTGGAGGAACACACCGCGCCGCTGGTGCTGGACAAGGGATTCTGGGCTGGTATTACTTTGTATCCGGAAAGCAAGGCGACGCCGAACCGCGCCATCGACATGCTGGAGCTTTACGGAAACGAACGCATATGGCTGAACAGCGCCTGCGACTGGGGCCACAGTGATCCGCTCGCGGTGCCGAAGACCGCCCTCGAAATGCGCCGCCGCGGATACGACGGGACCTTCATCGACAAGGTGCTCTATCAAAATCCGCTGCAGTTTCTTCAGCAGAATCCGCGGTTTAAGGTGCAGGCGTAAACACCCCATTTTCCATGCCCCGCATTGTCAT
Source organism: Verrucomicrobiales bacterium (assembly GCA_035550135.1). Classification (GTDB taxonomy): domain Bacteria; phylum Verrucomicrobiota; class Verrucomicrobiia; order Verrucomicrobiales; family V1-33; genus V1-33. The sequence continues at coordinate 106,060 of DASZQB010000041.1, read as the reverse complement.
TCTTGATGGTTACACGCTCAATCCAGGCGATCTGGACTGGAAGGAACTCGAGAAGCTGGGAGAAACGGTCGTGTATGACCGCACCCCGGCGAACCTCACACTTGAACGTTCGACAGGCGCGGACATTCTCCTTACTAACAAAGCACCGCTGCCGCGCCAGGTCATTGAAGGTTCGCCTTCGCTGAAGTTCATCGGTGTGCTCGCCACCGGCTACAACGTCGTGGATATCGCTGCGGCGAAGGAGCGGGGCATTCCCGTGAGCAATGTTCCCGGCTATGGCACCGCGGCGGTGGCGCAGCATGTTTTTGCGCTGCTGCTGGAACTCACGCAGCGCACCGGCCTGCACAGCGACAGCGTGCGTGCGGGTGATTGGACAAAATCCGTGGACTGGTGTTACTGGCGCACGCCGCTGGTGGAGTTGGCGGGACTGACGATGGGTATCGTGGGATATGGAGCCATCGGCAAAGCGGTGGCGCGCATCGCGCAAGCATTTGGAATGCAGGTGCTGGCCGCCACACGGACGCCGCGAAAGGATGAAGAGAGCGTCCACTTTACTGATGTGGACGATCTTTTCCGGCGTTCGGATGTTGTTAGTTTGCACTGCCCGCTGACGCCGGAAACCCAGGGCATGGTAAACGCAGGGCGTCTCGCCACGATGAAACCTTCGGCGTTTCTGATCAATACCGGGCGCGGTCCGCTGGTGGTGGAACAGGATCTCGCGAATGCACTCCGCAATGCGCAGCTTGCCGGCGCGGCCATGGACGTGCTTTCCACCGAGCCGCCCGCAACAGGCAATCCGCTGCTGACCGCTCCGCACTGTCTGATCACGCCGCACCTTGCATGGGCCGCCCGGGCTTCACGGCAGCGCCTCATGGATGCGGTGGTGGAAAATGTCAGGGCGTTTTTGAACGGCGCGCCGGTGAATGTGGTGAATTCCTGAGTTGCCTGGCCGCCTCTGGAGGGGACTGCAATTTTCCCTTCGGATTGTAATGGCAGGATCATCGTGGCCGCGGACGTTTCACAATCCTTCCATGAGCTATTCGAAAACTCTGGCTTCGCCGCAAAAGCGGAGCGGCTGTGTCAATCTGGTGCTGATTGGCACGGTGGTCAGCATTTGCGGATTCGGACTGTATTCGTGCATGCGCGATGACGATGAGGTCTCCGATGAAGAGGTGACCGAGGTGCAGAGCGGCCGCTCCTACCAGAACAACCATTACGTTCCGGGTGTCGGTTATTACCACGCCCCGTTCAACGCGTGGTTTGCGCGTCCGTTCAATCACTATGAGCCCGGCATGGGTTATTTCGCCGGAGGAAAATGGAACGGTTCCCCGGACAATTCGGGGATCACTTCCTCTTATCCTGACCTTTCCACGGTTTCCCGCGTGAACAGCCAGTGGAGAAGCGAAAACCCTGGCGTTGTCGCCAGCCGCAAAGCCGCCATCGCGACTTCCCGCGGCGGTTTTGGCTCGTCATTCCGCAGCGGCGGCTCCTGACCCTGACATGAAAAGACATCGCGTTCCGGTGCGCATCTCCTGGCGGGAAACCGTCGAAAAGCAGGGCTTGTTCTGGCACACGCAGGACGGACGGCCCTACTGGGATGAATCCGTGGCGTATGAATTCACCGCGGCTGAAATCGACCAACTGGAAGCCGCCGCTGCGGAATGGCAGCGCATGTATCTCGTGGCCGCCGGTGAGATCGTCCGCAACGGCTGGTGGAGCGACGTGCGGATCAGTCCCGCGCATGTGCCGCTGATCACCAAATCATGGGAGAAGCAGGAGTTCAGCCTCTATGGGAGGTTCGATGCAGTGATCGATGAAAGCGGCCAGCCCAAGCTCCTCGAATACAATGCGGATACCCCGACCTCGCTGCTGGAGGCCTCGGTCATTCAGTGGCACTGGCTGGAGCAAACGCGCCGTCATGAGGATCAATTCAATTCGCTGCATGAGAAACTTATTGCCGCCTGGAAACGCAGCGGGCTGAAGCGGGTGCATTTTTCCAGCTTCGCCGACTGTCCCGAGGATGAAATGACGGTCGTCTATTTACAGGATACAGCGGTGCAGGCCGGCATCGAAACGGCCACGATTCCGATCGATCAGATAGGGTGGAATCCGGAACGCAATGCTTTCGTCGATCAGGCCGACGAACCCATGGAGGCGCTTTTCAAGCTCTATCCATGGGAGAACATGCTGTGCGACGCCTTCGCGCATCACATCCCCGGCAGTGCGTGTCAGTTTCTCGAGCCGCCGTGGAAACTCCTGCTGAGCAACAAGGGCATCCTTCCGATTCTCTGGGAGCTGTTTCCGGACCATCCTTCGCTGCTTCCCGCCTTTCGGGAGCCTGAGCCGCTGGGAAACACCTACGTTAGGAAGCCTGTTCACAGCCGGGAGGGCGCCAATGTCTCTATCGTCGAGAACGGTGTGGCCGTTGCGAGTGAGCCGGGGCCTTATGACGACACGGGTTATATCTATCAGGCGCTGGCGCGAACACAGCCGCATGACGGATGCTGGCCTGCTCTTGGACTTTGGATTGTCGATGGCGAGCCTGCGGGCATGGGAATTCGTGAAGATACTTCACGCATTACCGGTAACCTGAGCCGCTTTGTGCCGCACTGGTTCCGGTAATGACATGAAGCGGGGACGTTAGGCTGCCAGGATGGCGTTGGTCAGGTCCTTCTTGCTGTGGACGCCACGCAGACTTTTCACCGGCTTGCCGTCTTTGAAGACGATGAGCGTCGGGATTGCAGTGACGCCGTAGCGCGCGGCGAGTTCGGGCGCGGCGTCAACGTCCACCTTGGCAACGAGGGCCTTTCCTTCCTGCTCCGCGGCGATTTCCTCAATAACGGGACCGATCATTTTGCACGGCCCGCACCATTCGGCCCAGAAGTCCACAAGGACTGGCTGGCTGGTGCCGGCGAGGGTGGAGTCGAAGTTGTCTTTGGTAAGAGCGAGCGCTTTCATAGGGTAAAGAATTGATGTGGAATTGTGAAACATGGATGCAGGAATTATTCCTCAGGCTCCAAAGCCGCCATCCACGTTGAGAACGGCTCCTGTGATGTAGCTGGCCTCCGGGCTGGCGAGGAACGCGACTGCGGCGGCAACTTCCTCCGGCTGACCGTAGCGGCCCAGCGGAATCCCCGCTTTCATCGTTCCAGACGAGGGCCCGTCGGCGGGATTCATGTCGGTATCGATCGGGCCGGGCTGGACCACGTTGACGGTGATCCCTTTTGGGCCGAGGTCGCGCGACCAGCCGCGGGTGTAAAGCTGCACCGCGCCCTTGGTGGCGCCGTAGTCTGCAAGGCCGGGCCATGCGACGGTGGAGCCGACGACCGATCCGATGGAGATAACACGGCCACCCTCTGGAAGCAGCGGCGCCGCAGCCCGTGTGGCGGCGGCGACACCAACGACGTTGATGGCCAACTGCCGCGCAAAAGCTGCTGCGTCAGCCGCGGGATCATCCACTGTGCCGGTGACGAAGACGCCTGCGTTATTCACGAGAATGTCCAGCCGCCCGAATTGCGCATGCACTGACTTGACCAGATTCGTCACTTGAGCGGCATCGGCCTGGTCCGCTTTGAAGGCAGCAGCACGGACGCCAAGGGCTTCCAGTTCTTTCACGACAGTCTGTGCGCGGTCAGGAGACGCCGAATAACTGATGGCAACGTCGGCCCCGTCCGCAGCGAGGCGTTTGGCAATGGCGGCGCCGATGCCGCGGGAGCCTCCGGTGACAAGAGCAGTCTTGCCGGCGAGCTTTTTAGAGGAGGCGGCGATGGAAGAGATTGTGTTCATGGCTTTTGGTGTGTTGTATTTTGTATCGAACGATACACATCTAAACGCTGGACAAAGCGCCGTCAAGGAATTATTTACTGATTGGTATGAAAAAGGACGCCGCCCCCAGCACCATGGGCCGCCCGCGTGAGTTTGACGCGGACGCCGCCCTCGATTGTGCGCTGCGTGTTTTTTGGGAAAAAGGCTACGAGGGGGCTTCACTCACCGATCTCACGGACGCCATGGGCATCAATCGCCCGAGCCTCTACGCGGCCTTTGGGAACAAGGAATCGCTCTTCCGCAAGGCCATGGAACGCTACGCCGAAGGCCCCGCTGCGTATGTGAAATCGGCACTGGAGCAGCCCACGGCACGCGCGGTGGCAGAGCGTCTTCTGGCGGGATCGATGGAGTTTCTCGCGAATCCGAAGAACCCGCGCGGCTGCCTCATGATCCAGAGTGCTTTGGCTTGCGGCGACGCAAGCAGCGCGGTGCGTGAGGAGCTTTCCAAAGCCCGTTGCCGTACCCTGGAAGCCATCCGCAAGCGCTTCGATCGCGCGAAAGCGGAGGGTGATCTTCCGCGCAACACCGACACGTGCCAACTCGCACGTTTCATTTCGACGGTCATGCAGGGAATGTCCGTGCAGGCCGCGAGCGGCGCCTGCGGGGGTGATTTGAAAAGCATTGTGGAAATGACCATGCGGGCGTGGCCGTCCTGATCTCTAATACACCCTGCAAAAAGTGACCGAAACGAAATGGGACGTGATCGTAGCCGGCGCCGGTGCCGTGGGAAGCGCAGCGCTATACCAGTTGGCGCGCCGCGGCATCAAAGCGCTGGGCATTGACCGCTGGCACCCCCCGCACACTAACGGATCATCTCACGGCGATACCCGCATCACGAGACTCGCGCTCGGGGAAGGGGAGGAGTATGTCCAGTTCGCCAGCCGTTCGCATGAAGTTTGGCGCGAGTTGGAAACCGCCACCGGCAGGACACTGCTCCGGCAGGTCGGCGGGCTGGTATTTGGACCGCAAAGCGGACGCACCCGGGCCCACGGCGCTCCCGATTTTCTGGGCACCACCATCGCGGTCGCTCAGCGGGCGGGTTTGTCCCATGAACTTTTGGACGCGGCCTCATTGCAGGCGCGCTTTCCGCAGTTTCGCTGGCGCGGGGATGAGATCGGGTGCCTTGAACACGGGGCGGGCTTCGTTCATCCCGAAGCCTGCATTGCCGCTCAATTGGAAGTGGCGTTGCGCGGCGGCGCGGACTTGAATGCCGGAGAGACGTTGTTGCGGTGGGAAGCTTCGGACAAAGGTGTCAGGGTCACGACTGATAAAGCCGCCTATGAAGCGGACCGTTTGATTCTGAGCACCGGCGCATGGCTGCCGGCCCACATGATTCCTCTCGCCGCACAGGCCAGGATTTTCCGCCAGGTCCTGTTCTGGTTTGAACAGGAGGGCATGCACGAGAGCTTCGTGCCGGAGCGGATGCCAGTCTTTATCCGCGTGCCGGATGATGGATCGGAAATGTTTTATGGCTTCCCGGCCATCGATGGCGATGGCGGAGGAGTGAAGATCGCGGGAGAGCAGTTCGACCGGACGATTGCGCCGGATGAAATGGAGACGCTCGTGAGCAGGGATGAAGAGAAAACCATGCACGCGCTGGCGTCGCCGCACCTTCGCATCACCGGACGCTGCGTGCGCTCCGTGGCCTGCAAGTACACCGTCACGCCGGACTTCGGCTTTGTCATCGATCGTTACCCTGACAATGAGCGCGTTTGTTTTGCCTCCGCCTGCTCCGGCCATGGATTCAAACACTCCGCTGCAGTAGGCGAAGCCCTTGCGGAGATGGCATTGGGAGAAGGGACTCGATACGATCTATCACGATTCCGCCTCACACGCTTTGGCGGAATTTGAACCACGCAGTTCCTCAACAATCCGCCTCGATGACTGTTCTCAATCTTTCCAATCAGCCCCCTTTCGTTACTAAAGACGGCAGCACGATCCGCAGCATCCTCGACCGCACGAATGCGCCCGTTGCAAATCAGTCCCTCGCGGAAGCCACCGTGCCGAAGGGTGGCTCTACCCAGCGGCACTATCACAAGCTAAGCGAGGAGTTCTATTTCATCCTCGAAGGCAGCGGCGTCATGGAAATCGATGGTGAGGCGCGGGACGTCGCCTCCGGCGATGCCATCCTCATTCCTCCTGGCGCATGGCACCAGATTACAGCAACTGAAACGCTGCGCTTCCTCTGCTGCTGCGCCCCGGCATACTCGCACGAGGATACGTACTTTGCCGATTTGTGATTTCTTTGTAGGAGGGGACGTGGACGAACTTCAAGTGAAGCGAGTCCTTATTCCACTTCCGATGAATTTAGATCGCTATTTATTAAGTTTTGTTCTTTTTATATTCTCCGGCTGCTCGAACAATCCCAGTTCAGGCGGTGCGCAGTCTGGCAGCATTTCAAGTTCCGCCTCTAAAGCCACGAAGCCCGCGGCAATTCCAAATCGCGGTTCGAAAAAGTCGAACCCCTCCAGCAAGGTTCATGCGGAGATCGCTCGCGCTCAGTTCCAAGTGGGCTTGAGCAACGAGAACATTCCACTCTCTGATAGCGCTGAACGAAAGCTCGCGTCGCTGGTCTCGGCTGCGAGCGCCATGCCCGAAGCGGAAGCGAAGTTGATTCATATGGGACCGCTTCCGTTCTTTGTCCTTGTTTCGAAGGAAGATCCGTCGGTGGATATCGATTGGCACGGAGATCGGTTTTACACGCGTGGCACCCATTTTACGAATAAATCAGCGCTAGGGCTCTGGCGACGGTTGGTTGTTTTAACCGGAAAGGGTTACACTATCGAGACATTTGGGAAGGAGGCTTCATCAGTCATAGAGGGGTACTAGAACGAAACTTCCGCAGCAGGAGGGGAAATTGACAGGTTCGAGGTGCAACTCGTCTTCTCCGAGGGGCATTTTTGCTGGCTCTTTGCTCGTCCTCGCATGAGGATACCGTGAAGGCGCGCGGGAAAAAGAGAGCGCTGAATTCCTGGTCAGGTAACATCCGGTGCGGTATAATATTTTCACCTAATTTAGAATTGACCTGGCAAGGCCCTCCCGGATACATGGTCACGTAGTCGGCAAAAGTCCCCTATATGAAAACGACGTCTGTGCTCCTTGTCCTTCTTGGCATCAGCGGGCTCCTGTTCCTGGGCGCGGAGGATAATTTGCCCACCGGATTTCGACCGCACCCGCGGCAAAACACAGACGTGCCGAAGGCCGGCTATCTTGTGGTCACCACGCCGGCGGGTGAGTACGTCGTTGACCGCCGGGATGTGATGAGTCTCAGCAGCCACAACTACGAAATCAATGGAGGCATGCGGGTCTGGGAAGTAACCGTCTCCGAGCGATCCACTAACACGGTGCGTTTTTACTACACGAAGAAAATTGAGACGAAAGCGGAGCTTGCGGGTGACGCTTCCGATGAGGGAGAAGGCGGCAAGCTCGACAAGCTGCGCCGCGACAGTGGTACCACCCGGCCACCGCTGCCTCCGCAGGTAAAAGAGAGCAAACTGCGGCTGCCGGTGCGCAAGGACTATCCTGCCACAACCCATTCGCACACCATCGAATTCCGCCTGAATAAACTCCAGGATCTGGAGGAGATATACTCCTACTTCACTCTAATGGTCTATGGGTGGTCGCCGAAGCAGGAACGCCCGGCCTCGGCGCGGGATATGAAAGTACTGGAGGTCGGCGGGCCGAGGTGGTCCGACTGGGATGACACCACAACCAATTGATCGTCTGCTCCACTTCGCCATGCAAATGCCTGACACGTTCCAATCCAGGGGGGCCCGCGGTGCCCTCAAAACCGCCGCCGGGGGAGCTTCGGTACGGCCCCGCTGGCTCATCGGAGCCGGGCTCCTTGCCTCCGTCGTGTTGTTGTCCGCTCAGGCTCCGTTGCGCGAAACAGAGGATGGAAAAATCCGGCCCTTCTGGAAATGCAGCATGCCGTCCGGGACTTTCCTCGTCCCCATGGACCGGATCGTGAATGTGAGCACGCACCAGTATGTGGTCCAGGGCGCCGGGAGGGTGTGGGAAATGGCGCTCGCCGACGACAGTTCCGCGGTGGCCCGGTTCTATTATATGGAGCCGGTCTCCAAAGCCACCAATCCCATCACCGGAGAGAATGCCGTCAAGTTCACGGAAGACGCGCTTAAAGAAGTCGCTGACAGTACGGACACCGAAGAAGTGTGGCGGCGCGTGGTCAAAGAATATCCGCACGCGACACACGCTCACACCGTCGAATACCGCTTCGAAGACCGGAAGACGCTCGAGAAAGTCTTTCAACATCTGTCCGAGTGCTGGACCACCGGCAGGCCGGGTGAAATCAAAGTGGGACGCGATCCCGCGCCCTAACCAAATATTCCATGCCGCGCAATCCCTGGTCCCGCGGTGTTCCGCGGAAGTTCCTGCTTCTGCTGCTCGTTGTCGCCGGAGGCGCCTACTTGTGGTATCAATGGCGTCGAAACGATGTTCCGTTTCCTGACGCAAGTGCCCTCGACATGGGTACCTACACCTCGCAACCGGCGTCGCTGCGCGGCAAGGTTTTCACCGTCCGCGGGAAAATCGATCAGACCCTCTCCTCTGGTTCCGGCGCCGACCGGATCATCCTCGTGATGACGAGCGCAGAACGAGGCAGCGAAGCGAAGCCGGAACCGCTGCCTCTGCGAATTCCCGCTCAGTTCGCCGCCCGCATGCAGGCGGGCCGCGAGTTCGTCTTCAAAGTGACCGTGGGTGAAGCCAGCGTGCTCATTGTGGAGGACATCGCAGAAATTTAACCGCAGGTCCCATGAAAAAAATCACCTGTTCCGCCATTGCCGCGTTCGTTGCCCTCCCGCTCCAGGCTCAGTATTTCGATCCGGCCGAGAGCGGCGGAAAAGGGGCCTCCGCCAACGGCAGCCAAACCGTTATCGTCAACAAGGAGCAGGAGAACAAAAAGAGCGGCGAACTGCCGTCCTTCGATCCCGGCAGTGAACTTTTTTCGTTCGATGGCAAGCTGTGGAATATTACGAACAACCGGCTTTTCCGCGGACGTTTCGAAAAATACCTTGCGGCGCCGGAGTCGCCGGCCGCCGCCGATGACGCCTATCGTAAAGTAATGGATGACGTTCTCGCCGCCATCGCCCCCACGCGATCCGGCGGTCCGGATCTTCCCAGGGCCGTGGCTTTATTGCCGGTGGCCGGACAGTCGCCCATCGATGCGCGGCTCTGCGATTCCCTGACAAATGCCATTTACACCGTCTGGGTTTCGAAAAAGAACAGCGCGGCCCTGACAAAAGCCGATGCGGAACAGCAGCGCGCGCTGGCCGATCTGCACCGCAATCTGGATGTACTGACGCCATCCATCCGGCCCGCCGCAGCAATGCCGGCCGGTTCCGGCTCCGGCGGCGAACTGCCGAAACCTCAGGCCGGAGCCGCAACGAATTATGCGCGGCGCATCGTGGAACTCCAGGCTCTCCGGACCGCCACGGCTGCCAAACGAGAACTGACCGAACTCGAAGGCAAGATGCAATACCAGTCTCTCGTCATTCAGTTCTTCATCCAGCGCCGTTTCGAACATGTGGTTCTCGCCAGCCGCATCTACCGGATCCTGTTCGCCTCCGCCGACCAGACCCTGGTATTTGAGAAAAACTCGGCCCTCGCCAAAACACTCAGTCAGGGAACCGGCCAGAGCCCTACCATCTCCACCCTGGATGCTCTGGCGAATGAGGCGATCCGGGACGTGGACGAGGGCGTGCAGGCCTTCACGTATCTGGCTGCCCGGGGAGATCTCGACAGTGCCGGCAAACGCCTGTCGGAGGCCTTTGCGACCGGCGAGTACCTCGCCCGCATCCGCACTCTGCCGAGAGCGGAAAAGCAGCGCGTCCTCACTCTCGTGCGCGACTCCAATCAACTGGTGGCAGCCATGGAGGTGCGCGATTTTGCCACGGCCAAAAAGGTGATAGAGAACCTGCAATCCACTGCCAAAGATTTTGATGCCACCAAGGCGCTCGCCAAAATTGGCGAAGCCTCCACTGCCGCCGGGCTGCTCATCGACAAAGCCCGGATGGCGTCTCTTCAGGGTCGCAATGACGAATCCGCACAGGCGCTTGAAAAGGCCCGGGAAATCTGGCCCACCAATCCGGAACTCAAAAACGTGCGCACCATGTTCGAGAAAGGCGGACTTCAGGCCACCGCGCTGAAAGATCTCGAAACCCTCATCACTCAGAAAAACTACCGGGCCATCCTGAACGAACAGACACGATTTTCCGCGGCGGTAAACGGGATTCCGGAACTCGAAACCCGGCTCCACGACGTGCTGGCCAAAGTCCGCCAGCTCGACATGGCCGTTTCGCAAAGCGATCACCTCGCTGATGCCGGCGATAGCTTTGGGGCGTGGGAACTGCTTGAGAAAGCGGCCCAGGAGGTCCCCGGAGACAGCGAAATCAATCGTCGCCGCGCCAGTCTCGCCGGCCAGGCCGCCGATCTTTCCTCCTCCGTCAGCAAGGCGCAGCGTTTCGAAAAAAGCGGCGAACTGGGCCCGGCGCTCACATGGTTTCTCCGGGCCCGCGCCTGTTATGCGCCAAGCGTGCTGGCTAAAGAAGGCATACAGCGCCTCTCCGCCCGCATGCTCGAAAACCAGGCGCCTCCCGTGGCGGCTGCCCCGTAGGCCCGCGCTGCCTTTCAGGGCCTCTCAACCATTGACGAAGCTTTGCTGCTGTTCTGTTTTTGAGCCAGGCGGTGGCGGAGTGGGAATGTCGTGAGGGAGTTGGCTTGCAATTTCCTCGCTCATTCCCAGATCCTCCACGAGCACCCTGACACGATCTTCATGGGTTGCGGGTGATTGACTGATCCTGCCCTCGCCGTGAAGTGTCACTGCCTGTCCGAATGCCAGACCGGTCACGTCGTCACCGCGGTTCAGTCGCGCGTAGAGTTCAAAGTTGAACGGACTCCAGCCGCGCGTTTGGGAGTGGAAAGTGCTGAATTCGTCGGACGTGGCGCCAAACCGTTCGAAGCGGCATTCGAATCCGTCGGGTTTGTGGAGTGGCCGCCAATTCACGTGCCAGCGGTCGTCATTGAGATAAGCGCGCACTCCCCATGCCGGATGACCAACCACTGTTTCGTTATTTTCGAGCGCAAGAGGTTCGTCACAAAGAATACCGCTGTCCACGATGTAACGCGCGTCATTGATGGTGACCAGAACACTTCCGTGGTTTGGCGGAAGATCCGGATTCACCAGCATGGTGGCAACACCGCGCGAAGCCTGGAAGCCGAGCGCATGGAGCAGTGCATACAGAGCGCCCGATCCCGCCCAACAGGTGCCGCCGGTGCCGTGTTTCAGCCATGCCGTGAAGAAATCCGAAGGGGTGTTCCCTGGCAGAGGACCCTCCGCGCCGGACCGCACGTGGATGAGTTTTCTGACATTATCAAACGGCACGCGGCGGCCCCACAGCGAGTAGATCCTGCGCAGCGACGCGAGGGTGGGCTCCGGACGGCTGCCGAGTCCAAGACGTGTTAGGATGGACTCTATCATGTTTTCAGAAAGAGTCTTTGAAGGCAGCGGCCATATCCATGCGGGGCGTTTTTGAGAAGGGCGGGTCGATGTCATGGAAATATATCCGCACGAGCCGCTGGCATCTTGCTGCCATATCAATGGCCGGCATTTCCCGGGGTCTGCCCCCTCAATGCAGCCATTTGAATCTACTACTTTGGTAGTAAGGAAGTGCGAAGGATAACAAAAAATGCGGCCTGAATTGAAGAAATCGCCGGGCGGTCCGTCGCAGTGAATGTCCGCAATCAGATTTCCAGTAAGACCTGGGAACGGAAGACGGATAACCAATTTACAAACGCCATGAACTTCACCGCTCTCTCCACCGCTCTGTTTCAACTTCTCACTTCCAACCCGGCTCTGCCGGCAAAGTCCAGCGAGTCTATTCAATCAGCCGCAGCTTTGGCGGATGCTCCGCAACTGTGCGGGTTTTTCTCCCGCAAGCCTTCGCCGGTGAAACACGAGAGTGAAGCCAAAATGGACGGCACGCCCCTTGAAGTGAAGTCGCAAAAACTCCGTCAGGAAGCTCCCAAAATTTATCCTTCCGGACTCCTCACTGAGAAGAAAGACGCCTCGCGCCGCGTGGTGGTGGATGTGAAAGCGCAGCGCGCCTATCTCTTCGTGGACGACAAGCTCGCGTTTGATACGCCGGTGTCCACCGCCACCAAGGGACGCTATACTCCGCGGGGCAGCTTCACCATCACGGAGAAAGTCCGCCGCGGTAAGCGCTCCACCATTTATAAATGCGCGATGCCCTACTGGAACCGTCTTGGTGAATCCACCATCGGCATGCACACGGGTGTGCTTCCTGGTTATCCCGCCTCGCACGGCTGCATCCGCCTCCCTGACGAATCCGCCCGCTTCATGTTTGACAATGCTCCGAAGGGCACCGTGGTGCAGGTGGTGAATTCGCTGCCGGCGGCTCCTCAGCCAACCGTTCCTGGCGCTTCGCCTGAACTGCTCGCTTCGGCGCACTAAGCAGGCCGCCTTCCGGGTCGGGCAGGATGACGGCTGGGGCTATCGCGAATTCTCAATCATGGCGAGCAAACCCGGAAACCGTTTTTGCACTTCACTGCGCCGGAGAGAATTCATACACTTGGTTCCTTCCACCCGCGTGCGAATCAGGCCGGCTTCACGAAGGATTTGAAAATGGTGCGAGCGGGTGGCCTTGGAAAGTTTCATGGGGAATTCGTTGCAGGCAAATTCGCCGCCTTCCTCCGCTTCCAAAAGACGCCGCACGATGCCCACCCGCACGGGATCGGACAAAGCGTGCATCACCCCGGGAAGGGTGACGCGGCTCAGACTCGGATGGGGGATGTTCTTTTTCACGGCTCCATCTTAGCGCCATCCGATTGTTCGACAATCATCGAATTATGAATTTGACTTTTTGAGGGTCTCCTCCATTTGTTCGACAACCATCGAACAATAATATGCCCTCACTTCTCGACCCTGTTACCATTGGCGCATGGCGCCTGCCGAATCGCGTCATCATGTCTCCGCTCACGCGCTGCCGCGCCTCGGAAGGGCGCGTGCCGAATGCGATGATGGCCGAATATTACCGCCAGCGCGCCTCGGCGGGCCTCATCATTACTGAAGCCACCTCCGTCGATCCCATGGGCGTCGGTTATCCGAATACTCCGGGCATCTGGTCGCCGGAGCAGGCGGCCGGCTGGAAGCTTGTGACAAAAGCCGTGCATGAAGCGGGAGGCCGCATTCTCCTCCAGCTATGGCACGTGGGGCGGGTTTCCGATCCGCTCTATCTCAACGGCGAGTTGCCTGTTGCTCCCAGCGCCATCGCTCCATCCGGCCATGTGAGCCTCGTTCGGCCCATGAAGCCGTTTGTCACACCGCGCGCTCTCCGAATCGATGAACTTCCCGGCATCGTGGAATCCTACCGGCTCGGGGCAGCGAACGCGCTCGAGGCCGGCTTTGATGGCGTGGAACTGCATGGCGCTAACGGTTATCTTCTCGACCAGTTTTTGCAGGACGGCTCCAATCAGCGCACGGACGAATATGGCGGCTCTGTCGAAAACCGCGCCCGTTTGATGCTGGAAACCACGGATGCCGTTATCGGTGTCTGGGGTGCTGATCGCGTCGGCATGCACCTCGCCCCGCGCGGCGATGCGCACGGCATGGGCGACTCCAATCCGCTCGCCACGTTCGGCCATGTCGCCCGCGAACTCGGCAAGCGCCGCCTCGCTTTCATTTGCGCACGGGAAGCGCTGGGCGAAGGCCGCATCGGTCCCGAACTCAAAAAAGCTTTCGGTGGTCCCTGGATCGCCAACGAGCGCTTCACGCAGCAGACCGGTGAACAGGTCCTCGCCGCCCGCGAAGCCGATGCCGTCGCCTTCGGTGTGCTCTTCATCGCCAACCCTGATCTGCCGGAACGTTTCGCCACCGGTGCTCCGCTCAATGCGCCCGACAATACCACCTTCTATGCGGATGGCCCGGCCGGATATGTGGACTACCCGTTCCTGAAAGAGCGCGCTGCGGCGTAAACCGGTTTCACCACTCAATCGGTTTCCGGTCGCGGAAGAATCCTCCCGTCGGACCGTCGTCCGGCAGCGTGGCGAGCCATACTGCGGTATCCGCACCCTCTTCCGGTGTGCGAGGTGCGGCGGCTCCGCCCATGCGTGTGCGCACCCATCCCGGACAAAGCGCATTTGCCTTCACCGTGCGGGGCAGCGTTTGCGCCAGTTGCATGGTCAGGGCATTGAGCGCCGCTTTGCTCGCACCATAGGCAGCATGATCCGGGAAAAGCCCCTCACCAAATGAACCGCCGCCGGACGACACGTTGACGATCCGGCCGTAACCGCGCCGCACCATTCCCGGCGTTATTGCCTTGATCAACCTCCACGGGCCTAACACGTTTACGTGAATCGCCTCCATCAGGTCCGGCCAGGACACTTCCAGCACGTCTCCCGGCGGATAGACGCCCGCGTTGTTTACGAGCACGTCAATCTCCGAATGCGCCGCCTCCAGCGCGGAAACTTGACGCCGCAGCGTATCGTCATTGCCGGCGTCCATTTCCACCGGGAGGACAGTCCCGTTGATTCCTGCGGACGCGGTCTGTCCGGTGGATAAATCCCGGCACCCCAGCAGCACCGTCATCCCGTGTTCTTCGGCGAGAGTCTTAGCAATGGCGAGGCCGATGCCGCGATTTCCACCCGTTACCAGAGCCGTTCGTTTCGTGGTCTTTCCCTGAGTTTTCATAGCAACTTTCCGGGTTCAGTGACTGGCATAGGCAAAGAAGTTTATGCATGCCCGGCATCCGGCAACCGCACTTGCCCGTTGAACCGTTCGGCGGCTCCGCGCCTTCAAGCTTTACAATGCCATCTGATCCCGTCACGATTTTCCCCATGAAACCCTACCCTGTTGCAAGCGTTTCTGTCATTCTGGCCGCGCTTTTTTGTTTCATCTCCGCCGTGCGGTCCGCAGAGGAGAAGCCCGCCTCTCTTTCCGCGACTGCCAAAGCCCAGGTGCCGGAGTGGTCGCCAGAGGATCTCGACTTCTTCCTCCACGGGTCGATGAGTACCGAGTTTGCTCCTGAGACAGTGCTCAAGGCGTTTTTCCGCGTCTATCCGGAACTGTTTCCCAAGGCAGACTTGAGTCATCTTGGGTTGATTCCTGATCCCGCCTTCGGCTGGCCTGTGGGCTTCAGCCGCAGCAGGGTCCCGCATCTCGGCGGGTTGTCCGCGGTCGGAGTCAACTGCGCCGCATGCCATGTGGGGGACATCGTTTCATCTTCAGGCGGCTCGCCGGTGCGAGTGCTGGGGATGACCAGTCTTTTCGACGCAGAGGCGTTTTTCGGATCGGTCATCGTGTCAACGTTCAAGACCGCTGATCCGGCGAACATGAAGAAATTTCTCGCCGCGTATTTGGCCGTTAACGACCCGATCGAAGGCGAGCGCGCACAAGGTTATTTTGACGACCGGTGGAAAGAGCAGGAGCAGAAGGTTATCGCGGCCATTGCCGCCGACCCATCAGGGTCAAAAGATCTCAAGCCCGGCGCGCTCCACGAGATCAAGGAATGGGAGGTCCGGTTCGGCCATGTGGATCTTGCAGACGCGGACCTGGCCAAAGTCGCTCATTCGATGCTGAAGCTTTTCCACAACATGCGTGCCGCCCTTCACGTCCCCGACCAACCGCCGGAAAAAGCTCCGCCGGCTTCGGGGCCGGGCCGCAACGACGCATTTGGACTTCTCTCCGCCGTCCTCTTTGGCACGCCGCAGCCGTGGGCTCCGGCGAAATACGGACTGGTGTGGAATCTCGATAAACGGACGTGGGTTCATGCGGATGGCAATACCAGTTCCCCGCTGGGGCGAAACCTGCTGGCGTCTTTGGGGCTCGGCGCTCCGCTCGACGGTAAACACGGACGCCTCGAGTTCGCTCTCGTGAAGCGCCAGACGAATCTTTCCGAACGCATCCGGCCTCCGCGCTATCCGTTTGCCATCGATGACGCCGCCGCCAAACGCGGCGCTGCGCACTACCAGACCCACTGCGCCTCGTGTCACGACGGTCCGGAAAGTGACAAACGTCTCTACTCCCCCGCGGATGTCGGAACCGATCCGCTGCGCGCCACTCTGTTTACCCCGCCGCAGGCCCGGAACTTCAATACGTTCCTCGCCGAATTGGAAACGCCAGGATACAAGCCCGCCAAAGAACCCGCCATTCGCAGCACTCAAAAATACTGGGCCGCCTCCATGGCCGGTGTGTGGGCGCGCTCACCCTATCTGCACAACGCCTCCGTGCGCACCATGCTGGAACTGCTCACTCTGCCTGCCGCCCGCGCGAAAAGTTTCCATCGCGGCACACGCGCCTACGACACCAAACACATGGGCTATGCCGACGATGGCGCCTATCTTCTCGACACGAGTGTTCCCGGCAGCACTGCCGCCGGGCATGACTATGGCACGAACCTTACGGGAGATCAAAAGCAGGACCTCATCGAGTATCTAAAGACGCTCTGATTTCGGAATCGAGCGCTACTGATTCACCTTCATCTTCGCGCCCGTTTCTTCGTCATCCGGTCGCGGTGGAGCCGGAGGCGGCGGCCAGGACGGGATCTTGTTTTCAGGGGAATCCTTTGGCAGTTCCTCCTGGCGGATGGGTGCCAGGGTATCGTCGAGTTCGGTCAGGTGATCGAAGTGTGTATCGGCATCCCGGTCCTCAAGGATTTTCCAGAGGATGCCATCGCGCTGAATTCTTCTAATCAGCGGAGGGCCGCTTCCGCCGGGACGGACGTCCGTGAAAAATGGCTGGCCGTTAGGATCGTACGTCGTGTGTTCGTCAAACTTGCCGTCGTAGTCGATGTCCACATCACGATACGCGGCCTTTCCGTTTTGCCAGATCCAGCGGATATCGACCAGCGTGTCGAAATTGCGGTCCTCTTCGTGCCGGAGGGGAATCCAGTTGAAGGTAAACTCCCTCCACACGTCAGGAATGGTGTCTCCATTGAGATCCTCCTCGATGAGGACGTTGGTGGCGTAGGCGGGTTTGCCGGCTTTTTTCGGGCGCCCCAGAAAGACGGCGGCAAAAATGATTCCGCCCGCCGCGCAGACGACGGCGAAGAGAATCATAAACATCGAGCCCCTTTGCCGGCCGCTCGGCCCCTGGCGCCGGCGAAGCCGGGAGGGTCCCTCCGGTTTGGCGGTCGCCGCTGCCGGCGCCTCGCTGGGCGGCATCTTCAGCATGAGGCGGGCGGCCTCCTGCGCATGCGCCGGGTCAATGAAAAGATTGCACCCGCGGGTGACCAGTTTGCCGGTGACGCTGTCCGGCACGCGGAATTCGCGGATGGTGCTTTCAATGTTATGATCGGCGAGGGCGGCGCGCGCGCGCTCAGCGTCCTCCCGCAGCGCAAAGCTGCGAATGGAGCGGGTGTGGCCGTTGGAGGGAGTAGGGGAGTCGGGGGAATCCATGCAGTTAGGAAGCAGACAGGACTTTGCGCACCTCTGTGAGGCGAGCCTCGTGCTGTTGCTCAGAGAGAACGGGCGAAAGGGTTGTTTCCCTGGGAACTTCCGGAAGATCCAGCCATGAACGGCACCCTCCGTAGCGTGCCTGATGCGGGAAATTCCACGGTTCCGCCATCCTCCACACGCGCAAAAAAGCCAGGCTTATGCCCGCGTTGTCAGTGTAGTCGAATCGCTCGCGGATCGTTTCGGTGGTCCAGAAATGAAACGGCCGCAGGCGTTCGACCTCCTCCCATGCCGTGAGTTGATGTTTGAATTCCACTGTCGCAAAGAGGGAGATCGTATGCGGTCCCTCATCATCCTGGGCTGCCGGAGCGCGGGCTCCAGGCCATGGGAACTGCACGTCCTGTTCGTGAAAACGGGTCGGAAACAGAAAGAACCGGTCGTGTTTCCAGAAAAACCCTCCGCGGCCTTCGTGGATTCCCCCTTTTCGCAGAATGATGCTCTGGGCTCCTGCACCCAGCGCGTCACAAACCATGCTCCATTCCTTGAAGCCACAGGCAGGCAAGGGCTCGGCGGAGACGGCGGGGAGTGAAGGAGCGACAGTCATGGAGAGGAGGGCGAGTGCGAATGAACGATTTTTCGCGGTTGGAAGCGGGTTGCGCAAGGCGGCGTTCCGCAACCCGGGAGATGATCCTTCCCTTGAACCTTGTTACGCCGGGGATACGGATATGGATATGATCGCCACGGACAATATCCCCCAACCGGTGGATTCCACGGAGGAAGCCCGGCTGGCGTGGCGCCGCGGCTGGCGCGCGACCATTATCGCCATTTGTATTTTTACCCCCATGGTAGCGCTCGGGGTCCTTGAACCCGGCACAACACAGGGATTCGGAGTGGCCGGGCTCCCTGTGGCAGGAGGCGGACTGGTGGTGATGTTCTGGCCGTTCTTTGCTGCTTTGATAGTTTGCAACTCAGTGGTGGCCATGCTGCACGGAGCCATCAAAAGAGGATCGCTGCTGCTGCTGGGCGCGCCGGCTGTGCTCTACGGAATCTGTTACACCGCAGCCGTGGTGGCCCGGTATTGGGTAAACACCGGCAACTAAAAAGTGTCAGCCCCTGATGGCTGCGGCCTCTGTTTGAAACCCGGGCGGCCTAACTTGCGGAACGAATCCTGCAACGCGCTTTGACCGTTGCAAAATCTGAACGCCCCTGGGAGAGTTTCCTGCGCTGAATGAACACCCTGGTCCGCATCTTCCGTTACACCAGCCGCTACAAGTGGCGGGCGTTGACGACGTTTCTGCTCGCAGTGATATGCACGGTCCTCGTTTTGGTGCTGCCAGGGGTGACGCAAAAATTTACGGACGAAGTCATTCCCCGGCGTCAGGAGGAGCGCATCGCCGGGCTGGCGGCCCTGGCCATCGGAGCCATCGCGTTGCGGCAGGGATTGTTCGCGGTGCGCACGCTGTTCAACAATTCCTTCGAGCAGCGCGTCGTCCACGATTTGCGCCGCCAGCTTTATGATAAGATTCAGCGGCTGCCCATGCGGTGGTTCGACAATCAGCCGACCGGCGACATCATGTCGCGGCTCGCCAGCGATGTGCCCGCCATGGAACGCGTCATTATCGAGGGTATCGACCAGGGACTGAGCGGCCTGCTGCAATTCACCATCGTTTTTGTCTATTTGTACACCCAGCATGCGGGATTGGCGCTGCTCACCGTCGCGCCGCTGCCGCTCGTTGCTTTGGCGACGATGATTTACCAGCGATTCGCCGAGCCCCGCTACAAGGCGGCGAGTGAAGCGGGCAGCGAACTCAATTCTCTGCTGCACGATAACATCGCCGGTATTCGCCAGATCAAGACCTACACCGTGGAGCCCCAGGAACTGGACCGCTTCGACGACCGCAGCAGAAAGGTGCAGCGCACGCACATGAGTGTCGTGAAGGCAAATGCAGCCATATGGCCATTCGTTTCCCTGGTGGCGGAAAGCGGCATCGTCCTGACCATTGCGTTCGGCACCTATTGGATTCTCCACGGTGAAACGACTCTGGGCACCCTCTTCGCCGTGCTCATGTCATGGGCCTATCTTTATGATCCCATCAGCCGCATCTCTCCGCTTTCCCAAACTTTCGTGGGCGGTATCGCCTCCGGAAAGCGGGTCTTCAGCATCCTCGACCTGACCGATGAGGCAAACCTCGTGGAGGGCGCGAGACCGGAATCCCTCACCGGACACGTGAAGTTTGAAGACGTCTCATTTTCCTACGCCGATAAAGCGCCAACCGTGAGCGGCATTACCCTTGAGGCGCTTCCTGGCCAGACCATTGCTTTTGTGGGGCCCACCGGGGCAGGGAAAAGCACCCTGCTCAACCTCCTGACGCGGCTCTACGAATCGGATGGCGGCCGCATCCTCTTCGACGGTCATGAACTCAGCACACTCTCCAAAGAATGGCTGCGCGACCACATCGGCTACGTAACCCAGGAGAGTTTTCTCTTCAACGCCAGCATCCGGGAAAATCTCCTCCTCGCGAAACCCGCAGCCACCGATGACGAACTCTGGGATGCCCTGAGGTCTGCCAACGCCGAAGGCTTCGTGAGCCGCATGGACGGAGGATTGGATGCCGTTACCGGCGAGCGCGGCGCGAGGCTGAGCGGTGGAGAGCGGCAGCGCTTGTCCATTGCACGCGCCTTGTTGAAGAATCCTCCTGTTCTGTTGCTCGACGAAGCCACGAGCGCCGTGGACAACACCACCGAGCAGCTCATCCAGGAAGCCCTGGAGCGGCTGCGGGCCAATCGCACTTGTTTTGTCATTGCCCACCGGCTCAGCACGGTCAAAAAAGCCACCTGCATTTACGCTCTGGAAGGCGGACGTATTGTCGAGCAAGGCACCCACGCGGAACTGCTGGCGCGCGGCGGGCTTTATGCCAAACTCTGCGCGGCGGGCTTCCAGGAAGCTCAGCATCCTGTTCCATGAGACTCTTCTCCGTTCTGTTTGCAGCCGCCATGGCATGCGCTTCAGCGTGCTTCGCTGAAGAGCCTGCAAAGAAGCCCGCGCCGCTCGTCGCCTGTATCGAACCGGCGGTGATGCGCACGGATGCCGCCCGGTTGCTTCCCGGCTCCAAATTGACGGTGATCATTCCCGCCACCGAAGATGAGTTTGGCCTTACCCGGCTTTCGAAGAAGGAGTTCGACGCCACCGGCCTCAAGTGGGAACAGTTTCTTGCGCAGGCTTCCTCCGCTGCTGCCGCCCATCTCAAAACACTGACTCCCGAGATTCACAGGGATGCGAAAAACACCCCTCAATACGCAGTCCTGGAATCTAAGAGTCACCTCACTGCGAGCATCGTCCTGTGCCCGGAATTCTTCACGCAATTCAGCGAAATCTTCGGTGACCGGCTGGTGGCGATCGTCCCGGACCGCTTCACGGTTTGCGTGTTTCCCCGCGGCTTTACCGACTTCCAGACCGTGGGGCCAACCATCCTCGAAAAATACGCGCGCTCCATATGGCCCTGCAGCCAGGAGGCGTTCGAAATCTCTGCGGACGGACTGAAATGCCTCGGGGCCTTCGAGGAGGGCGAGGATAAGGAAGATCCGCCGAAAAAAGATGCCGGGCAAAAACCCGCAGCCAAACCGGTGAAGCCTTCGGCCAAACCCGCCAAACCGGCAACTCCAAAGAAACCGGCATCTCCTCCGAAACGGACCGGAAAACAATGACGATGCAGCCTTTGATTGCCGTTGTGGCGTTTCAGGCCATCATCGCCCAATGAGAATTGCCATCCCCCTTTCCTTTTCGCTGCTGTTTGCCGCTTTACCGGCCGCGGCTGTTGACCATCTGACGGTCCTTGGCGACAGCCTGACAAAAGAATACGAGATTACCTATCCCGGTCTCCCGGGCCTCGTGGAGGGTATCGATTCAACCAATCCCGGCGCGCGAAACTGGGCCGAAATTCTCCACACTTTCCGGAATGCCTCCTTCGACAGCGGGCAGTTTCGCAACAGCATCCTGAATCGCTGGACCGATATGCGCCTGCTGGGCCACGAGTATAACTGGGCCATCCCGGGTGCCGGCGCACGCACAGTTCGCAATCTGCTCCTCGATCCAAATGGATCGGAAATCGGCAGCGACTCGGATGTTCAGCAACTGGCCATTTTCGCTCCGGACTGGAGGCAAACCGGCGCGCGAATGGCGGCGCAGATCACTGCGACCTCTGCCGCCGCCGTCATCTGGTGCGGCGGAAACGATTTGCGCTATGGCAACACCGATCCATCGGCGCAGGCGGGCGGCGAGGCGATTCGCTACGAGACGATCTATGAAGGAGACGGCACGGGCGCGGGGAATCCGCAGCCTCTCATGAACTCGATGAAGGCAAGCATTCAGGCGATTGCCCAGTTCGTCAAAACGGCAAACCCAACAATTCCCATCGCCATCTGCGCTGTTCCTCACGTCGGATGCGCTCCGGAAGTGAAAGCCCAGTGGCCCACAGATTCCGTGCGCACGGGCCGCATCACCACCGCGCTGGAAACGCTGAATGCTGAGCTGAAGACCTGGACCGAAACCACGCTGGGCGGCGCATGGGCGGACACCTACACGCTAACAAAGTCGCTCATCGATCAGAATTTCACCCTGGCAGGGGTATCATTCGTCAACGGCCCGGACACGAAAACGGCCAGCGACCAGACTCCCGCGCACAATCGTTATCTCTTCGCCCACGACGGTTTCCATCCCACTTCCACGCCCCAGGCGGTAATCGCCCAAACCGTGCAGGCGGCACTGGCCGCGAAATACCCGGCGAAATTCGGCGTCTCTCCGCCGCTCACCGACCGGGAACTGCTCGTCACGGTCCTGGGAATCCCCGCCAACACCGGCTACAATGAATTCATGCAAGCCAGCGCCGTGCCTGTGGCGCAGCGCGGGCCGGCCATGGACCCGGACGGAGACGGCCTAACCAATCTCGTGGAATTCGCTCTCGCCGGAAATGCGCCCAACAGCGCCGTCACGACACTTCCCGTTTCGGGAGTTGAGGGCAGCGGAGCCACGCAGGCGCTGACGTTGACATGGATGCCGCGCTTTCCCAGCAACGCCTACGCGAGCATTGCCTGCCAGCAGTCTTCCGCCCTCGCCACCTGGACGGATGTGCCGGCCGCGCAGATCACTGCCAACGCCAATGGCTCCGTTACCGCGCGTGTGCCTCATTCCGGACCGGGACGGCTCTTCCTCCGCCTGAAAGTGACGGAAACACCGTGAGAAACGGGTACGAATGGCGCAGAGAGGCAGGACCCGTCACTGGTTGACGCGGTCCAAAGGAGAGACACACTTCGGATTTCCTTCATGTCGCGGGTTCACATTCGCATCGTTGCCGCACTCATCGCACTGGCCGTCCTTTCGGCCACGGTGCTGGGCGCGTACTACATGTACCACGAAAACATGGAGCCGGAGCGCGCACGGCAGGAGGAAGTGAAAAAACTCCTGAAGGAACCAGGTCCGAAGGTTGATCCCGGGAAGAAAGTTTTCGAACAGGCCATCGACCTCATCCGGCGCGGCGAAAAGGAGGCGGCGCATGAGAAGCTGACTGAGATCATCGAAGTCTATCGCGACTCGGAGCGCTTTGCCGACGCCCGCTCGGTGCTTGGCGAAATGAACATGGACAGTCTGTTTGAACGCGCTCCCATGCCAGGGAAACTCGAATACACCGTCGGACGCACCCGCCAGGATAACCTGACCAGCATCGCCTCCAAATTCCAGACCACCATTCCCTACATCATGCGGGTCAACAATCTGCTGGGCTCACGCATTGTGCCCGGTGAACGGCTGGTCATTTACCCTCTGAATTTCGAAATGGAGGTCCGCCTGAACGATAAAAAACTTACGCTCCTGAAGGGCGGCAAATTCTTCAAGGACTACACCATCGCGGGCCACCACCTCCCGATCCCGAAACTGGGAAGAGAGACCACTATTGCCGAAACGTCGGGCTGGCTGGATGAAAAAAAAATCCGGGCCGACGATGACCGTTACGGCTGGGCACAAAAATGGCTGAAAACCGCCGGCAAGGGTTCACGCAGCGGCATCGTATTCTGTCCTGAACCGCCGCCTCCCGCGGAGGGTGCCCCGCCCGGCCAGGCCGGCATCTACCTTTCTGCGGAGGACATGCGCGAACTCAGCACCATCATCCGTCCCGGAACTCCCCTTCGTTTTCTCTAACGAAATTTCTGATGCTTCATGAAAATCGCGCCGCTCGAATTTGAAAAGCCTATCATCGAACTCCAGGAACAATTGGAGGATTTGATAAAAAAGGGTTCCGGCCAGGACATCAACATGGACCCGGAAGTGGCCGCCATTCAGGAAAAACTGGAGGCCATGCGCACGAACATCTATCGCAATCTGACGCCGTGGCAGCGCGTGCAGATCGCAAGACACTCCGCGCGGCCTTACATGCTCGACTACGTGGAGCGGTGCTTCGAAGAATTTATCGAACTCCACGGAGACAGGCATATCGGAGATGATCATGCCATGCCCGGCGGGTTTGCCGCCATCGGATCTCACCGGGTGGTCCTCGTCGGCCATCAAAAGGGACGCGATACCAAGGAAAACCTGAAGCGGAACTTTGGCTGCGCGCATCCGGAGGGGTACCGCAAGGCTCTGCGTCTGATGCGCATGGCCGCCAAGTTCAAGCTTCCGATCGTGAGCCTCATCGATACGCCGGGCGCCTATCCCGGTGTGCAGGCGGAAGAGCGGAACATCGCGGAGAGCATCGCGTTCAATCTGCGTGAGATGATGTCGCTGCCCGTGCCGGTGGTGGCGGTGGTCATTGGTGAAGGCGGCAGCGGCGGCGCGCTGGGTATTGGTGTCGCGGACCGCGTCCTCATGATGGAAAACGCCTACTATTCAGTCATCAGTCCGGAAGGCTGCGCGGCCATCCTGTGGAAAGACCGGAAGTTTGCCGAAGACGCCGCCGGTGCCCTGCGTATCACCGCTGCCGACCTCAGCAAGTTCGGTATTGTCGATGGCATTATTCCCGAGCCCATGGCCGGCGCTCATACCAATCCGGAGGAGGCCGCTGCCTCCCTCAAGACCGCGATCATCGCCCAGCTCGACGAACTGGCGGCACTTTCTCCGCAACAGATTCGCGCCGGACGCTATGCGAAGTTCCGCAGGTTCGGTGAATTTTCCAACATCGCCTGAGCAACACGCTAACCCATCCACTTCTCCGCGATGTTCATCGCGATTTGACGCAGTTCGTTCGTCTCGGCGGGGGTGAATTCGTAAGGCTCCAGCTTTCCAATTCCCAGCGTTCCCATGAGCAGGCCGCCCATATCGATGGGCACGGCGATGGAGCCGCCCACTTTCGTCTTCTTCGCTTTGGGCCGCGCCACGCCCGAGTTGTCCTCCTGAAGATTGCAGATTTGCACGGGCTCCATGCGCTCGGCGGCGGCGCCGGCGATGCCTTTGCCCATGGGAATGCGCTCCACTTTGGCCATCAATTCGCGGGGAATGCCCCGGTGGGCCACAAGGTCCAGCATGGCGTGCAGATCGTTCCACTGATGCAGAGTGCCGGTCTGGCAATCGTACGCTGCAAGGATGACTTCCAGCACTTTCTGCCAGTCGGGATTGCCGCGCATTGCGGCGTTGATCGTCTTGATTCGGTCACTCATTTTGATTAATCGGGGGTCAACCGTGAACGCCGTCCCGCCGGAATGCAAAAAAGAAAATCAGGCATCACGAAATCTTTCCGGCTTGCATCCGACCGGACGGCACTCTCATCCGGCGTTCACGCGGAAAGCCTGAAAACGGGAACGTTTCCGGACGTAACTGGTTCTCCCTTCGCCTGTTCCCGTTCCGCAAAGGCGTAGGGTTTGTCCGCATAGCCGTGCCGCCTGAATGCCCCCGGGCATTCGTTCTTTCGTTATCTTGATTCCTTGATGAAGTTTATTGCACCCCTCCTTATTTGCCTCGCCTTCACGTTTCCTGTTTCCGCTGAAGACCCGAAAACCCCGGCACTCCTGCCGATCCCGAAAGAAACTTCTCCGGCGGCAAAGGAGATTATCGGCAGGGTGGCGGCCAACCGCTACATCCTTCCCACCAATCAGGTCATCACACCTGCCGGGATCCATGCGGCCCTGCCCGGCCTGCGCCCGCAGGCCCTTGCCTTGAGCCCGAATGGAAGACTTCTGGTCACCGCCGGCAACGGCAGCAAACTCTACTGCCTGAATCCAATCACAGGTGCCGTGCGTCAGGAGGTCACTTTCGCCCCGGATGCCCCCCCTCCTCCGTCCAAAGACAAGAAGCCTAAGGACAAGGATGCCAAAGACAAGGATGCCAAGGATAAGGACGCCAAGGGCAAGGACAGCAAGGAGAAGGACGCTAAAGACAAGGACGCTAAAGATTCCAAAGAAAAGGACCCCAGGGGCAAAGACCCTAAGGACAAGGATGCGAAGGAGAAGGACGTCAAAGACAAGGACGCTAAGGAAAACGTCTCAGAGGACAAGGACGCTAAAGACGAGGACTCTAAAGAGAAGGATGACAAGGAAAAAGAGAAGGAAGCCAAAGAGAAGGAGGCAAAGGAGAAGGCTGCCAAAGAAAAGCCAAAAAGGAACCTGAGTCCTCCGAAGCCCGCCAAACCGGCTCCCGCTTCCGGCTCCGCCCTGAGTCTCACCGGTTTGGTGTTCTCGCCAAACGGCACACGCATCTATCTCTCGAATGTGGTGGGAACCGTGAAGGTCTTTTCCGTGGACGGCAGCGACTCGGTAAAGGCCCTGACCACGTTCCCCATCCCGGAGGCAAAGACCTCCAAGCGAAAGCCGGAAATCCCCACCGGCCTCACCGTTTCCGCTGACGGGACCAAACTTTATGTCGTGGGTAATCTCGGCAATCGCCTTCATGAAATGAATGCCGAAACCGGTGCCGTGCTTCGCTCGTGGGACACCGGCGTGGCGCCGTTCGATGTCGTCCTCGTCGGCCAAAAAGCTTATGTTTCCAATTCCGGCGGACGGCGCCCTGACAAGGACGATAAATCTGCTGCCCCCGCCGGCGCAGGCGCCAAAGTGCGGGTGGACTCCGTTCGCCACATTGCCAACGAAGGCACCGTCACGGTCGTCGATTTGGCTGCCAACAGCGTTAAAGGGGAAATTCCCGTGGAACTGCACGCCTCCGCCCTCGCGCTTTCCCCTGACAAACAATACCTCGTCGTGACCAACACCGGCAGCGATACGCTGAGTGTCATCGATACGAACACGGATGCCGTGGTGGAGAAAATCTGGGCCCGCCGAACTCCGGGCGATCTCTTCGGCGCGCAGCCCGGCGCAGTCACGTTCGATGGCACAGGCAAACGTCTTTACGTCTGCAACGGCACACAAAACAGCGTGGCGGTCATTAAGTTCGACCCAAAGGAAAATGAATCCGCCGTCGTCGGCCTCATTCCCGTGGGATGGTTCCCGGGCGCCGTGGTTTTTGATGCACCGCGCAAGACGGTCTGCGTCGCAAACATCAAGGGCATCGGAGCGGGCAAACAGTTCAAACCCGGCGAAAAGGTGAAGTTCAATACCAAGGAGTTCTTTGGCTCCCTCTCGCTTGTGCCCGCGCCCTCCGGAAACGCCATGGATGACATGACCGCTGTATCCCTGCTGAACATGCGGTATGTCAAACTGACGGAGGCAGCCCAGCCGCCGCGTCCCAATCAGCCGCCGCGTGCCGTGCCGGAACGCGTGGGCGAGCCTTCGCTGATCAAACACGTGGTGTATGTCATCAAGGAGAACCGCACGTATGACCAGGTGCTCGGCGACATCAAAACCGGCAACGGCGACCCTTCACTGTGCGTCTTCGGTGAAAAGATCACGCCGAATCTCCACAAGATCTGCCGGGAGTTTGTGCTCCTGGACAACACCTTCTGCTGCAGCGTGCAGAGCGCGGACGGCCATCAGTGGACAGACAGCGCCATCGCCAACGGCTACATGGAACGGCAGGTCGGCGCCGGATTCCCCCGCAGTTATCCGGGCGGCAAGATGGAGGATGGTCTGGATGCGCTCGCATGGTCGTCCTCCGGTTTCATCTGGGACAACGTCATCGCGCGCGGCAAGACCTTTCGCAACTACGGCGAGTGGATGCTGTCGGAAGCCGGCTGGAAAGATCCTAAAGACCCGAAAAATCCCAAAAAGGACAAGGAGAAACCGAAATGGGAGGACTTCTGGGCGGACTATAAGCATGGCACCGGCCTGACGAAACTCGCCTCGCGCCCGGGCATTGAAACCCTGCGCGCTGTCAGCAAGCTGGATACCGTGGGCTGGGACCTGAACGTCACGGATCAGATGCGGGTCGATGCCTTCATCAGCGAACTGAAGGAATTCGAAATGAAGGGAAACTTCCCTGACTTTTGTATGGTCTTCCTGCCAAATGATCACACGGGCGGCACCCGCGGAAAAACACCCACGCCGGCCGCCCAGGTGGCGGACAACGACCTCGCCATGGGTCGCCTCGTCGAAGCCATCACCCACAGCAAATTCTGGTCGCAGACCGCCATCTTCGCCATCGAGGACGATCCCCAGGCCGGCTGGGATCATGTCAGCGCCTATCGCACCACCTGCTATGTCGTGAGCCCTTATACAAAGCGGAGAAAGACCATCAGCACTCCCTACAATCACCCTGGTCTTCTGCGCACCATGGAACTCATGCTCGGCCTGCCTCCCATGAATCAGATGGACGCTTCCGCCACACCCATGACCGATTGTTTTACCAACATCCCGGATCTCACCCCTTTCAAATCCGTTCCCAACACGACCCCGCTCGACACCTTCAATCCCGATCCCAAAAAAGTCACTCACGTCAAACTGCGGGAGGACGCCATTGCTTCCGCCAATCTTCCTCTCGAAGTCCCTGACAAATGCCCGGAGGATGAACTCAATCAAATCCTCTGGCGCGCCATGAAAGGCCCGGATGTTCCTTATCCCGTTTGGGCCGTCAAAAAGGTCGAGGACGATGACGATGACTAAGCCAGAGCCGACGGCATATAGATGTTAGGGAAGGGGGCCGCCCCGGGGCCTCCGGCCCGCGTTGCGCCGGAGCTCGCCGGCGCGTTGCCTTCGGAGTCGGCTGCACCACCCTTGTTGGGAGGGCTTATTTGGACGCCGTTGCGCTGGGGGTCGTCGGAGCGTTGCCTTCGGCTGTCTCCCGGAGTCGGCTGCGCCCCCGGAAGCGGGAGTTTTGAAGTGGTTAGGGATCGGGTTTTCCCCTAGGCCCACGGTCTGCATTTCCCGCGTTTCGCCATCGCGCCGCGGCGTTACCTTGGTTGCAAGGACGGCGCGGCGTCACCGTATCGGTTTCCAGCGGTTGACCGCGCTGCGCCTTCCTCATTTTCAACAAGCCATGATTCGACCATTCCTCCTTCTCGTCCTGACAACACCGCTGGTGATGGCGGACGATGCCTTCTTTACCGGCAAAGTGCAGCCGGTGCTGGAAACGCACTGCGTCTCCTGTCACAACCCTGACAAGACCAAGGGCAAACTCCTCATGACCACCGTGGAGGGCATGATGAAAGGCGGGGAGAACGGTGCCGTCGTGGTCCCCGGAAAGCCGGAGGAATCGGCGCTGATGAAGCGCATCACTCTGCCAAAAGACGATGACGACATCATGCCGCCGGAGGGCGGTCCTTTGGCGGCGGCGGACATCGATGTGCTGAAGCAGTGGATCGCGCAGGGAGCGGGGTGGCCGGCGAAGGTGACGCTGAAGGCAAAAGGCAAAGCCGCAGCGGCTCCGCCGAAGGTCGCCAAGGAAACGGTGATGAAGGTCCGCTCGATGGCGGTCTATCCGGAGGCGATCACGCTGGAAACCCGGCGGGACTTCAACAGCTTTGTCGCGGTGGCAACCTTTGAGGACGACGTCACTCAGGACGTAACGGGCGCCGCGAAACTGACTCTGACCGATCCCGCGGTGGCAAAACTGGACGGGTTCAAATTGCTGCCTCTGAAGGATGGCGCGACCAAGCTCGTCGTCGAATGGCACGACAAAAAAGTGGAAGTGCCGGTGACTGTGAAGGATGCCGCAAAGGACCGCCCGGTGAGTTTCAATCTCGATGTGATGCCGGTTTTCATGCGGGCCAACTGCAATACCGGCTCGTGCCACGGATCGGCGCGCGGTCAGGACGGTTTTCGCCTGAGCCTGTTCGGATTCGACCCGAAAGGGGACCACTTCCGCCTCACACAGGAACTCAGCGGCCGGCGCATCAATCTGGCGCTGCCGGAGGAAAGTTTGACTGTCACGAAATCCACGGGTGAGGTGCCGCACACGGGCGGCAAAAAAGTCGAGCCCGGCAGTCCCATGTATAAGACGCTGGTGGAATGGATTACCAGCGGCGTGCCCTATGACCCGCCGGATGTGGCAAAGCCGGTCAGCGTGGACATCTATCCGAAGAATGCCGTGCTGGAAGGCGAAGGAGCAAAACTGCAATTCACCGTGCGCGCGAAATACTCCGACGGACACGACCGCGACGTAACCCCGCTCGCGGTGTTTATGTCCAACAATGACCCCACGGCGAAGATTTCGCCGGACGGACTGGTGACCGCTGCGAAGCGCGGGGAGGCGTTTGTGATGGCGCGCTTTGAAACATTCACCGTGGGCAG
This sequence comes from Verrucomicrobiales bacterium, assembly GCA_035550135.1. Classification (GTDB taxonomy): domain Bacteria; phylum Verrucomicrobiota; class Verrucomicrobiia; order Verrucomicrobiales; family V1-33; genus V1-33. Next base: position 76,213 of record DASZQB010000041.1, on the reverse strand, counting down.
TCAGGTGATCGTGATTCCGGAGAACCTGAAATACACGCGCCCTCAATACGCCGCCAACAATTACATCGATGGGCTCGTGGCGGACAAATTGCACCGGCTGCGCATCTATCCGAGCGATGTCTGTGACGACGAGACCTTTCTGCGCCGGGTTTCCATCGACATCACCGGCACCCTGCCGTCCGAAGAGGATTACGGGAAGTTCATGGCGAGCAAAGAGGCGGACAAGCGGGCGAAGCTCGTGGACGAGCTGCTGGCACGAAAGGAGTTCACCGAAATCTGGGTGATGAAGTGGGCGGAACTCCTCCAAATCCGCACGAATCCTAACAATCAGGTCAGTTACAAAGCGACGCTGCTTTACTTCAACTGGCTGAAGGACCGCATTTCCAACAACGTGCCGTTCAACAAGATCGTGCAGGAGTTGCTGGCGGCGGACGGCGGCACCTTTACCAACCCGGCGACGAATTACTATCAGATCGAGCGCGACACGCTGAAAGTGTCCGAAAACGTGGCCCAGGTGTTCATGGGCATGCGGCTTCAATGCGCGCAGTGCCACAACCACCCGTTCGACCGCTGGACGATGAATGACTATTACGGCTTTGCCTCGTTCTTCAGTCAGGTGGGCCGCAAACAGGCCGAGGACCCGCGCGAGACCGTGGTCTTCAATTCCGGCGGCGGCGAAGTGAATCACATCGTGACCAAAGCTCCGCAAAAACCAAAACTTCTCGGCGCCGCGGAGCCCGATGTGGCGGGCAAAGACCGCCGCAAGGTGATGGTCGAGTGGCTGGCGAGCCCGCAGAATCCTTACTTTGCGACGAACCTCTCCAACATCGTGTGGAGTCACTTCTTCGGCATCGGCATCGTGCAGCCGGTGGACGACGTGCGCATTTCCAATCCCGCCAGCAATCGCGAGCTTCTCGACGAACTCGGCAAAAAACTGACGGAGTACAATTACGACTTCAAACGCCTCGTCCGCGACATCTGCACGAGCCGCACCTATCAACTGAGCAGCCAGGTCAATGAGAGCAACGAAGGCGACAGCAAAAACTTCAGCCACTCCATCCTGCGCCGCCAGCGCGCGGAGATCATGCTCGACAGCATCAGCTCCGTGACGGATACGAAGAACAAGTTCCAGGGCCTGCCCCTCGGTGCCCGCGCCGTCCAGATCGCCGACGGAAATGTGAGCACTTATTTTCTCCGCACCTTCGGGCGCGCCGAACGCGCCACCGTTTGCTCCTGCGAAGTCAAGATGGACCCGAACCTCGGCCAGGCGCTGCACCTCCTGAACGGTGACATCACGCAAAACAAGATTGGCGAAGGCCAGGCCGTGAAGAAAATGCTCGATGCGAAAAAGACGCCCGGGCAGGTCCTGGAGTCACTTTACGTCCGCTGCTTCAGCAGAAAACCCTCCGAGCCCGAAATGAAACCCGTGATGGACGCCATCGCCGCCACGCCGAAGGAAACTCAACAGGTGCTGGAAGACACCTTCTGGGCCCTGCTGAACTCCAAGGAATTCATGTTCAATCACTGAGCCCGGCCAAAATACCTGTTGCGATGCCCTCCCGCAGTGCCTAAGAAGATCACGCGGGATAGAGCAGCCCGGTAGCTCGTCAGGCTCATAACCTGAAGGTCCCAGGTTCAAATCCTGGTCCCGCAACCATTTCAAACCCCTGCAGCTTAATGAGTTGCAGGGGTTTTTGGGTTTGATGGAAGGCGAGGTTTTCAGAGAGACTTCAGGAATTTAAGAACCTGTTCGCGTTCCTGTTTTGGCAGGGCCATCCATTTGTCGCGGGAAAGTTGGGCTTCGCCGCCGTGCCAGAGAATGGCTTCCTGGATGCCGCGCGCGCGGCCATCGTGAAGGAGGCGGTCGTGGCCGTTGACGGTGATGATGAGGCCGAGGCCCCAAAGGGGCGTGGTGCGCCACTCGGTGCCGGAGGCGGCGAAGTCGGGGCGGCCGTCGGCGAGGCCCTCTCCCATGTCGTGGAGGAGAAGGTCGGTATAGGGATGGATGTTTTGATCCGCGAGTTCGGGAATGACGTCCGGACCATTGCCGGTGGAGAAGGTGGCGCGATGGCAGGCGGCGCATCCAATGCCGTGGAAAAGCCGCTGTCCGTTTCTGACAGAGAGATCGAGCGCATCCCGCCGCGCGGGAGGAGCGATGGTCCTAACGTAAAGGGTGATTTGATTCAGCATCGCCTCCGTGATTTCCGGCTCGCCGGTTTTGTTACCGCCGGAGGGATAGCGCGCTGCATGGACTTCGCCGGGAGTATGATTTTCTTTTGCGGCAAGGGGACTTGTGAGACCCATGTCATTGAGCGCGGCGTCCGCGCTTTGCTGGCGTAAGGTCGCGGTGTTCGCCTTCCATCCGAAACGGCCAAGAGACAGGGAATTGGTTTCCGGATTCCAGACACGGTTGGGCCTGCCTGAAATCCCATCGCCGTCGGTATCGTCAGGATCGGCGAGGCGGAGGATTTTTTCCTCCAGCACAGCTTCCAGCAGGCCGAGGCCGAAGACGGCGGGCGCGACGCGCGGACTGATCATGAGAGCCTGGGAGGGCGATCCGTAGTTCCACTTTTGAACCGTATAGACGGGCTGCTTTAAGACATAGGCGGTGCCATCCGGAAAAGTGCCAGGGATGTCTTTCTCCTCCATGACGACCACGGCTTCCGGCTCGAGTCCCGGCAGCGCGCGCGGAGCGAGTTGTCCGCCGTACACGGGGTCCGGCAGCGGACCGCCATACACGGATTGACCTGGAATGCTGAGGCGCAGAAGCAGGGACGTCATCACTTCCCCCGCCGCTGGAGGCTGGCCGCGGCCGTCCAGTTCATGGCAACTGGAGCACGAGCGCGCATGGAAGAATGGCCCCAGCCCGTCGCGCGCCTTTGCCGAGCCCGGAGCGGCCACCCAGTTCTCGTTGAACAGGGAATTGCCGATGGTGTGCTGCACACGGTTGTCTTCGCCGAGGTTCGCGAGAGGCGAAGCATACGCGCGCTTGCCGGTGGCGTAAGCGGTGGTTTCTCCGCCGCTGTCCGCACCGGTGAAGATGGAGGAACCAGCCCCGCGTTTGGACAAAACCTCCTGCCCGCTGCCGGTGGACAGCAGAGCCAACAATACGAATGCACTGCGCTTCATCCCTCCAATTCTGCAGCGGTATAAGGACGGCCCATGCGTTCGGCAAAGCGCTTCAGGGTGCGGCTGAGCAAATCCAGCTTTGCGGACAGCGCACGGAGCTTTTGCTGGCCGGGACCGGTGGGCGGCTCAAGGATGGCTTGGTCAAAGCGTGCGGGAAGCCTCGCCGCCATGGCGGTGATTTCGTCGAGGAGCTTTGTGATTTCGCCGGCCAAATCCGCATCCCGTGTGGCGGTCAGTTCCCTAAGGCTGAAGCCCTCGACCATTGTGCCATCGGCTCGGCGGTATTTTCCCTGCCACAGATTGACCATGCCCTGGATGTTTCCCTGGAGGTCGAAGACCGTGGTGTCGGAGAAACAGGAGTGCTCCTCTTCCTGCATGCGTGTTTCGCACGGCACACGAATGCGCTCGCTGGCGAGCTCAAAACCGCTCAGTGTCACCATGCCGCGCACGACGGTGCGCAGAGCGTCGTCGGCATCCACGGCCTCGCGCTGCGCGCGATAGTTTTCCTTCACTCCGGGTTTCCATGCGTCCAGCAGCGGCTGGAGGTGTTGCGTGATACCCGCGGTGGCGACGGTGAGAAACTGCCGCCGGCGGTCCGCGTTTCGCGCGGTGGCAAAGTCCGTCCATGGCCGATTCCCGGGACCCGTGGCCGACGTGTCCTGTCCCCAGAGCAGAAACTCCACTGCGTGCCAGCCGCAGGTGATGTTTTTCTCCCCGTCCTTCATGTTCAGAGCCGTTAGGGTCTTCGCATCGAGGACAGGATAGGTTTTGGCATCCTCAATAATGGAGACGACGGTACTGCCCGGAACACGATCGATGACTGCTTCATCGATGGGCCATGCGTTCAAGAGTTCCTCCGGCCCGCCCTCTGCATCGATGGGGCCGCCGCAGAAACGATAGGCTTCACTGGGTGCGTAAACGCGACGGGCGAAAATCCATGCCTGCCGCGCCGCCTCCAGCCGCACGGCGGAGGGTTTTGCAGTAAGGGCCGACACGGCTTTCTCCAATGCCTGAGATTGTGTGACACAATCCGCGTAATTCGCTTCGATGATGCGGAGGCAGGTCTTCGCGGCTTCGCCTGCCATGCGGGCATCCGCCGCGTCCGGATCTTCAGCCAGCAATGGACTCGCTGGCACCATGAGCAGCGCCATGAAAAGGAATCGTTTCACGGGAGGAAGGCGAACGATTTCACCGCACTCTGCGGCGGCGCGAAAGAAGCCCCATGGCGCTCATGGTAATGAGAAGCGAAACGCCGGGCTCCGGCACTGCTGCACCGAGAGTAAACGCTGTGGAGTCGAACGGCAGATCCGGCGCCACGAGGTCTATGGATTGATCTCCCGAGCCGTCCTGACTGATCCAGTTAGCGGTGCCGCCCGTGAGGGCGCGGTAGTCCGCCCATGCCGCCTGCGAAGACCGGTCGCCGTTGTAGGCGAAGATGTCATGGCCGTTGGTGAATTCGGTGGCGGTGCTGCCGGCAACGAGACCCGTGTTCGCCAGAGAACCGGTTGGCACACTAACAAATCCGCTGTTCGCGAACGCACTGAGAAATCCCGGAGTGGTGGTATCGAAGGATGCTCCCACGTAGGCGTAAACAGATTCGTTGCTGGCGGCGAGGCCGAAATTGGCGCCGCTGTCGAACGTCGCGGAGCCGGTGCTGGCGGCGATGACACCGCTGCTGAGCCCGCCCAGGGTGATGACGGTTCCTTCCGCGAGATTGACGGGGCTGCTCCAGTGAAAGAAAGTTTCACCGGCGTCGGACCATGCGGCGCCATCCCATTCGTTGTCGGTAAAAAAGATCGGAGTGTTGGCCGTGTAGCTGTTCAACAGGACGAAGGCGAGGTCATCATTGCCATCCGAGTTGAAGCCGGTGAACATGATATCCCCGGCGCCGGAAATGGAGGCCTTCGACGCAAGCGTTGCGAAGATAGAGAGAGCCAGAGTGAGAAAGACGGATTTTTTCATAAGAGGAGAATTAAATGCGTAAAGAAGGACGGCAGGGGACGCCCGTGGGGCGTCTCCCTGCCGCCGGGGGGTAGCCCAAATCAGAATCTGGTGGGCAGAAGGATGAGGAGCTGACCGTCCTCCACGGTGTTGTCGCCTGGAGCGGCGGTGGGGCTGTGCGCCTGGATGTTGAAGGTGAACGTGCCGTCTCCGAAGATGCCGCCCGTATCGTGGATGCCGGTGGTTTCCCAGATACCGCGCAGGGTCGGAGTGTATTTACTTGTATTGAAGGTGGGTGTGGCAGGCAGAGTGCCCGGCGTGGTGACAAACCCCGGATTTGCATACACGGCGTCGCGTCCGATGGCGGTGAGGCCTGCGACGCGGACCGGCGGTGCGGTGATGTCCCAGAGATCGTAGCGCCAGATGGAACCGTCGCGGTTCCGCTGAGCCATTACCGGGCGGCTGTCACCCGTTCCGTCCTCGTCCACCATGAGGTAGCGCGCGCTGGTATCGATATTGTCCGGAGAAACCGGCAAATCGGCGTGCTGGGTATGGTTGGCATCGGCGATGATTTCCAGAGTCACGAAGCCGAGGGGATTCTGACTGTCCATGGTCACATGGTAGATGCGTCCCAGCTTATTGGAGCCCACGGAGTTGAGCGTGTCGCCGCCCGTCGTCACGAAATAATAGTCGAACTTGCTGGTCTTGCTCCATGCGCCATCCTCGGGACGACTGAAGCGGAAGAAGTCCTGATTTACCGCGGCGGTTTTCAACTGCGCATAGGTTTTTGGCGCGATGGCGGGAATACGAACCCACTCGGCCTGAACGGCGCTGCCCTCTCCATAGAAGTCAGGCTCACTGTTATAGTCTTCATCGAGACTGCGCAGCACATAGAACTGGCCGCCCACGAGTCCGTTCTTGATGAGGGGATCGGAGCTGGTTTTGTTTTTGGTGCCTACATAAAGGAACAAACCACAATAAGGAGAGCCCGCCGGTCCGTCCTCCATGAGCATGATGACCGTTTTGTTGGCATAGAGACCGGTATCCACACGCGGCATCGGCAGGAGATTTTCCCACGGCAGGTGCCCCAGATCGGGCAGCACATGCGCCCGGTTGTTAAAAATAGCTACGGCGGAACCACCGCGGGAATCGAAAGTGCCGGAATCACTCTCCTCGCCGCAGAAGTAGATATTGCGGTCAAAGCCCTCGCGCGCGCCGGCCATGACTCCGGAGCAAAAGCGGTTGAAGGATGGAGTGGTATTGTCTTCCCGGGCGATGGGGCCCGCGACGGTGCCTGTGCCCGCGTCGTAAACTTCCGTGTAGGCAAGGTCGCCGGAAAGCACGCCGCGCCGCTGGCGGTCGATGCGGAAAGTGCTGACAAAGGCGCCTTTGACGCGGGATTCACCGATGACAGGCCGGCTGAGGTTGTTGTTACCGAATTCATGGTTCATGAAAAGCATCGCGGTGAACTGGCTCTGCTGATAAATGCCCATGCCGTCCGGAATCCCCACCATTTGGTATTGTTGTGAGGGTGCGCTGCTCCGCGGCACGGTGTCGGCCGCGCTCAGGATCGGCTCCACCACATAAGGGCTGTGCCATGTGGGAAGTGCATAGGCGTCCGCATTGGTGAACACCTGGCCGGAGGCCGTGGTGAGGCTGCAAAGGCAGAGGCCGGCGGCTCCTGCTTTTTTCATGAGTCCTGTCAGTGGTTTTTTCATGGTATATTATTATTTTCAATCCGCTGGTGCATTCACCGCAATCCTGCGCTGGTCGCGGGTTTGCGGTGGCCGGAGCTAATACCGGAGGACTCCGTTTGCGCGACTTTGGGAGTGCAAAGAAATTGACATGAAACGATATTGTCAGGAGTCACCGGTGCCAAAACGCAACAAACACGTCATATGACACAATCGTCACTGTCATCTGCGTAACGCTTTCGGAATCGTCACGGAAGGCGGATTGCCGCCGGGGAGGTGCCGTCTTTGGTGGGGACCGTTATCATGAAATCCGTTCACCGCCTCCTGTTCCCCGTTTGCGCCATCGCGCTGATTTGGATTCTTCTCAAAGATCGCCCCGGGCAGGACGGACAGCCGGTGACGACTCATTCCGAATCCCGGACAGCTGCCGCGGTCCCTGCGGTTTCTGAAACGACTCAGCCTCCGCCCGTTCCGGCACCGGCAACGGTTCCGAATCTGCCATTGCCGCGCACGACATCGGAACTCAATGCTTTTACCGATGGCCCGCAGTCTCTTGAGGAAAAGATGAGTGTTTTTACGCGCATGATGCGGGAGGCACCTCCGGAACAGGCGAAAGCCGCTGCGGTACGGGCGGTGTTTGTGGTCAAAAATGCAGACTTTGCCGCCCGGCTGCAGCCTCTCATTCTTGCCGCCGATTTGAAACCCGAAGCCATGGAAGTACTGGGGCTGAATCTTTATGACCGTCCGCTGGATGTTCTGCTGCCCGTGTGGGCCGCCATCCGCACCCGGCCTGAGCATCCTCTCTATCACGCCGCGGTGGACGGGCTGGAGTTCCACCTTAAGGAGAAGGCCACCGCGAGCGGACCGCAACTGGCACGGGTGATCAAAGAGTACCTGCATCCCGCTCAGCGCTGAGCTTAGGCTTCTGCGACCGTCCCATGGAGGACGGGCCCGGCTGACTGGCCGCCATGGAAAATCGGAAAAGCAGGCGTTTCGGGGCTTGCCGGTGCGGATTGCGGTCCCTAGAGTCCGCCGCTAAATCCGCCAACCCATCAAACCACTTCATGGAAAACTCCGTTCGCAACAAGCTGTTCATCATGATGATCCTGGAGATCGCCATTTGGGGAGCCTGGCTCCCCATGATCTTCGGCTATCTGCCCAGCCTCGGCTTCAACGCTTCGGAACAGGCATGGATTTTGAATGCTTTCGCGGTGGGGGCCATCGTGGCTATGTTTTTCAGCAATCAGTTTGCGGATCGGAAATTTGCCGCTGAAAAATTCATGGCGTTTTCCCACATGGTGGGCGGGGCGGCGATGTTGGGTCTCACGTTTATTCAAGCGCCGAACTTGTCCGCCGCCGAAATCGCGGCGGCGGCGGGCAACTTGGAGGCGGGAGCTGGCACTTCTCCCATTTTTTGGCCGTTCTTCGGTCTGATGCTCGTCCACTGCCTGCTTTACGTCCCCACGCTTTCCATCGCCAACTCAATTGCGTTCACTCACCTTAAGGACGCCAAGAAGGATTACGGTTTTGTGCGGATGGGTGGAACTCTCGGGTGGATTCTCGTAGCGTGGCCGTTTGTGTTCATCTTTGTGGATTGGAAGAGGGTGCCGGAGTTCAACTCCGTCGGATTTGGTGAGTGGCTTGGTGCAGCCTTTGGTTCCAGCAAGGTGGGCGCGGACCTTCAGGCGGGAGTGAAATCCACCTTTCTCGTCAGCGGCATCATTTCGGTACTGCTCGCGTTATTCAGCCTGACACTGCCTCATACTCCTCCCAAACCTTCCGCGGGAGAATCTTTAGCATGGCTGGAGGCCTTTTCACTTCTAAAAAAGCCGGCCATTCTAATCCTGTTCATCGTCACGTTGATTGATGCATTCGTCCACAATCTCTACTTCGCCTGGACGGGGTCGTTCCTTGGAGCCACGAGAGAACTCGGAGGCGTTGGAATTCCGGGCAACTGGGTGATGCCGGTGATGACAATCGGGCAGGTCGCGGAATTGCTCACCATGGCCATGCTGGGCCTTGTCCTGAAAAAGCTGGGATGGCGTAAAACGATGATCATTGGGATTCTTGGCCACGCCATTCGATTTGGAGTTTACGCACGCTTTCCCGACATCCCCGCCGTCATCGTTGGGGTTCAAATACTTCACGGCATCTGCTACGCGTTCTTCTTTGCCACGCTGTACATTTTCATCGATGAGCAATTTCCGAAAGACATTCGGACCAGTGCGCAAGGCTTGTTCAACATGCTGGTGTTTGGGTTCGGTCCGCTCGCTTCATTCTATGTCGGACCTCAACTGCTGGCCAGGTATACGAAGGGAACAGCCCCCGCCGCCGTAACCGACTGGGGCGAATTGTTCCTCATCCCGTGTGGAGCCGCAGTGATCGCGGCCATCATCCTCGCCGTGCTCTTCCATCCTCCGAAAGAGGAGCCCAAAATGGCCGGGGGCGGCGCAGCTCCCCATTGACGGGGAGGAGCAGAGAGTTGAAAGACGCAGCCCCGCGCATCCGTAGCGGGAGGCTCCCCGTATTGCAAAAGGGGGTCCACCATCCCTGGTTATTATTAAATCATGAAGAAAATTCTGCTTCCTCTCTTCGCTCTCGCTGCCAGTTCCGTGCTCTCCTTCGGGCAGGACGCAAAAACAGCTGCGCCTGCAGCCCCGGCTGCTCCCGCCACACCCGCGGCCCCTGCCACTCCGGCAACGGCTGAAAAGAAAGCCGAAGCAGCACCGGCCGCGACCGGCGATGTTGCCAAATTCAAACTGGGCGTCATTCCAGGGCAGATGAAGTTCGACAAAACGGAGCTCACCTGCAAAGCCGGGCAAAAAGTGGTGATCCTTTTCCAAAACGCAGGGTGTCCGCTTCAGCACAATTTCATTCTCACGAAACCGGGAACCCGCGATGCGGTAGGTGCTCTGACCGATAAACTGGTGCTCGCGGATCCCGCCGGGGCTGCCGCCAAACTGTATGTTCCCGAAAGCGATGCCATCCTGGTCAAAGGCAAAAAGGGCGTTGCCATTGGCCAAAGTGAACTGATCGAATTCACCGCTCCCGCGGAGGCCGGCGACTATCCCTACATTTGCACCTATCCGGGTCACTGGCGCCTGATGAATGGCGTGCTCAAAGTGACGAAGTAGGCGCGTTTCAGATTGGATTCTATTTGGAAGCGGGTCGCGGAAATTCTCCGTGGCCCGTTTTTTTGCACATTCAGGAGGAACTTTTCTGTCAGTATTGGCGAGGCAGGTGGTAACAGAGTGTAATGCCCGCCCTTTCCGCGACTGCCGGCCGACTGGCGTTTCAGGATCTCCTGAATACGCACGGGCCGCGGCTTCGCGCCTTTATCGGGACGCTCGTTCGCGATCCTCATATCCGGGAGGATGTTTTCCAAAATGTGTCCGTTGCACTTTGGCGCTCGTTTGACCGTTACGATCCGGAGCGTCCCTTTGGGCCATGGGCGCTCGGCGTTGCCGCGCGACAAGTATTGAAGTCGCAGCGGGAAGACCGCCGTTTCCCGTGCATCTTTCCTCCGGAGACCATCGCGCTGATTCAGGAGCAGTTTGAACGCACGGACGGCGGGGCGGGCGAGCGGCATGCGGCTCTGCAGGACTGCGTCGGCAGGCTGCCACAGTCCTCACGGGACCTGCTGGCGATGCGTTACTCCCAGGAACTGCCCTGCCCTGAGATTGCGAAACGGCTCTCGGTTTCACTGGACGCGGTCCATCAGCAACTGAGCCGGCTGCGCGCCAGGCTTTCCGAATGCGTCACCCGGCGCCTGAACTCCGATTCCCCTCTGCCATGAACAACGATGCCGGTATCAGCCTGTTGGACGATTACCTTGACGGAGTTTCCCCCGCAGGTGATGACACCGCCCTTGCGCTCGCGATCGAAGAGGATCCGGAACTGCTCGCGCTGCTGTGTGATTACGCCTCGCTGGAAGCCAGTCTGCAGGAGCACCTCGCGACTCCTGGGGAAAAGTGGAAGGGTGCGCCGCGCGTCGTTTCGTTTTGGCAGCGGCACCGGGCAGGTCTGTGCGTTGCCGCCGGCGTGGCGGCCTGCCTGGTGCTGTGGATTTTTGCCGCTGAACAACCCGAACCGCGCAAAGACAAAGCCGGAGGAAGTTCCGGGCTAATCGTTCGCCGGTTCAGGAAGGAAGATGGCCGCGGAGTGACACTTCCTTCATCGCCCGGCGTTGTTGTCGCCGGGGGAAAACTTGTGCGCCAGGAGTTTCAAAACCTGCCCGGGGAACTTGTGCAAAATCTCTCGTGGCTCTCATCGACTTCCGTCTCAACAGCCGGCTATTACTTTAGTGGCATTCCCCCGGCGGAATCGCTGAGATTTCCGAAACCCCAATCTTCCCAGAAAAAGCCGATTCATGCGGCGAGTGCCGAAGTGATGTTCGCTGACCTGGGCGACGCTGATAAAGCGCTGGCTTATGGTCTGCGATCCGCAGGCGTAACGTTTCCGGACGGAGCTTCAGTCCGCTGGATTACGTACGGAGAAAAATTCTCGTTCGAAGCCGTCAATACCGCTGATAACCTGGCGAGGATTGCAAAGATGATCGGAAACCCCAAAGAGCACGGCCCGAGGGTCCTCTCCCTCATTCCCTATCTTTGGCGCATTCCTTCAGGACGACAAGAGGTGCCTGTTGCCGTCACGGCTGAGCGCGTTCTTACCGCCCGCGAAACCGAGGAAGCGCTGAAGGGCCACACCTTTGATGGCGAAGACATCGTGGCGGCGCACGCTGATCCCGGTCCTCCGAGCGAATCCGAACTCCGCTTTTACCTCCGCGCCGATACGAGCCCGTTTGACTGGGCTCAGGAAACGGCCGGCATTGCTGATTTCAAAAGATTGCTTGTTCCTGTGCGAACCCGGCAGTGGCGTGTGGGGGATGTTGTTTTTATCGCCGGGCTTGCGGGGCCGGCCGCCTGGCATTCGCGGTCGTTAAAATCCGCTTCGACCGCGACGGAGAGTGCCGAACTCGAGTTTGAACTGACGCTGCGGGACGGCGAATCCGCGGTCCTGCACCTTGGTCCCAAAGAGGACGGGATGGAGTGGATTTTGATGCTCAGGGCCGGGCTCTGAGCGGGTAAGTTTTCAATTCACAACGTGTTGATAGCGGGTTCTGTGGCGTTCAGAATACTACGCCATGACCCTGCGAAACGCCACTGTTGCCGATCTGCCGGCGATCAATGCCATCTATAACCACTACGTGCCGACCTCGACGTGCACGTTTCAAATCACGCCGGAGACGGAGGAGAGCCGACAGGCGTGGTTCAGCGGAAGGAAGCCTCAACATCCGGTGATTGTCGCGGAGTTGGATGGCGAAGTGGTGGCGTGGGGAAGCCTGTCGCCGTTTCACAAACGCGAGGCTTATGCCGGTACGGTGGAGAATTCCGTGTATGTCCATCATGAGCGTCAGCGGCAGGGTCTCGGACGCAAGCTGATGGAGGAACTCATGCGCCGTGCGCGCGCGGAGGAGAGTTTGCACACCATTATCGCCATTATCGCGGCGGATCAGAATGGGAGTGTTGGGCTGCACCGGGCGCTTGGGTTCAAGGAGATCGGGCTGTTGAAAGAAGTGGGGCGGAAATTCGGACGCATTCTGGACGTGGTTTACATGCAATACATGCTGCGGGAGTGAAAAAGCCCCGGCTTGAATTCCGGCGCGGGGGCGTCATCACTGAAGGATGCTGACCAGACGCATCATTCCGTGCCTCGATGTGGACAAGGGCCGGGTCGTGAAGGGCACGAAGTTTCTCGAACTTCGTGACGCCGGCGACCCGGTGGAGTGCGCCGTGGCGTATAACAATCAGGGGGCAGACGAACTCGTATTTCTCGACATCACGGCTTCATCTGACGGACGGGCGACCATGATCGATGTGGTGGAGCGCACAGCGGAGCGGTGCTTCATGCCGCTCACGGTGGGTGGCGGTATCCGAACGGTAGATGACATGAAGGCAATGCTCCGCGCCGGCGCGGACAAGGTGAGCATCAATACGGCGGCGATTCAGAATCCGGATGTGATCGACTCCGGAGCCGGCACCTTTGGCTGCCAGTGCATCGTGGTGGCGATCGATGCCCGTTCCAATGGCGACGGGACCTGGCGGGTGTTTACGCATGGGGGGCGTTATCCAACGGAGCTTGATGCTGTGCAGTGGGCAGCCGAAGTCTGTCGGCGCGGCGCCGGGGAAATTCTTCTCACGAGCATGGATGCCGACGGCACCAAGGCGGGCTACGATGTCGCCCTGACCCGGGCGGTGAGCGAGGCGGTAACGATTCCGGTCATTGCCAGCGGCGGTGCGGGGAATCTCGATCACATGGTCACCGTGCTTTCCGAAGGCAAAGCGGATGCCGTGCTGGCCGCGAGCATTTTCCACTTTGGCGAATACACGGTGGACAGCGTAAAGGAATACCTTGGTGCCCGCGGTGTGCCGGTGAGGCGACTAACCTGACTGGAATTCAAGGCACAGCTTTGGAAGTTTTACGCCGCGTTAACAAATAGGGGCCGTCCGCACATACGGATTTTACACGGCGGCGGCAGATTCGCGCCGTTATGAAAACAAAGCCCTATCCAAACCGCCGCCGCTCCTGCGGACCACTGCTGGCTGCGGCACTCCTCACGATGGGATTTCCTGCGGCGGCACAGTTGCCGGAGAGGTCTTCGCTCCAACTGACATCCGCCTCAGGGGAAATCCTGACACATGTGGACATCACCGATCCGGGAAATCACGCATGGCGGATGCAGACATCCACGAACCTTACGGACTGGCTCGACGCCGAGACGGTTAAAGTGCACAACGGGAGCTACCGCGTGAGTGTGAGCAAGAGCACTGCCCCGCGCTCGCTCTTTTACCGCGCCGTTTATGATCCGGCCTTTCAAACGATGGAGAGCACCGTTGACTCCGCGCTCCTGCTGCCGGCGCTCGCCGCCAACTATGCGAATCCGGCGCTTCCCCCTTCCTTCCGGGTGCAGCCAATTTTGGGACAGGACAATACGCCGGCGAACAACCGGGTGACGGATGCGGGCGCCACGCTTGGCCGGGTGCTGTTTTATGATAAACGACTGTCCCTGAATCACACGATTTCCTGCTCCTCCTGTCATCAGCAGCAGCACGGGTTTTCTGATGGACGCCGGTTCAGTGTTGGTTTCGATGGCGGACTCACGGGCCGCAACTCCATGGGGCTTGCCAATGCCCGGTGGTATCAGCGCCGCGCCTTTTTCTGGGACGAGCGCGCCGCGACCCTCGAGATTCAGGTGCTGCAGCCCATTCAGAATGCAATGGAGATGGGGTTGACCCTGACGGAACTGGAATCCCGTATCGCCGCCGAGCCGTATTACCAAACGCTCTTCAACAATGCCTTCGGTTCTCCGGTGGTTACCTCCGACCGTATCTCCCGCGCATTGGCACAGTTCGTCCGATCCATCATTTCCACTCAAACGAAATATGACGCGGGAGCCGCGAGCAACTTCAGCAATTTCACGGCGCAGGAAAACCAGGGGCGTCAGATCTTCAACGGCGCCGGCAACTGCAACGCCTGTCATGGCACGGACAATTTTGTGCCGGGTCCCAATATCAACAACAACGGTCTCGAGAATCCCTATGTGGACAAGGGAGTGGGCGCGCTCACAGGACGACCGCAGGACGAGGGTTTGTTCAAGGTGCCGTCACTGCGTAACATCGCCCTAACGGCTCCATACATGCACGACGGGCGCTTCGCCACACTGGAGGAAGTGGTGGAATTCTATAACTCCGGCGTCGTCAATCATCCGAATCTCTCCCCTCCCCTGCGCAATCCCCCTGGCGGTCCAAATCCCGGTGCGCCGCGCCGATTGAACCTTTCGAATGGTCAAAAGGCGGCGCTGGTGGCCTTCCTGCGGACGCTCACGGATACGAGCCTTCCCACAGACGTGAAGTTCTCCGATCCGTTCAACTACGGGAACTGAATTTACACTGCTCTCCGGACGGGCGTTCAGGGCTAAAACGACCCGTTCCGGAGGAGCGGCGATGCTCAAGGCACCGGCACTTTGTTCAGGATGAGGTTGATGATCTGTTCGCTGGTGACGCCTTCCGCTTCCGCTTCGTAAGTGACAAGAATGCGGTGGCGGAGAACATCATGGGCGAGGTCTTTGACATCCTGCGGCGTGACGTAAGCGCGGCCCGCGAGGAAAGCGAGGGCGCGGCTGGCGAGGGCGAGATTGATCGTGCCGCGCGGGCTGGCGCCGCAGCGGATGAGGTTTTTCACTTCCGGCAGAAGTTCGGCGGCGTTGCGGCTTGTGTGGACGATTTCGACGATGTAATCCTTCACAGGGTCAGCGATGAGGATTTCGTTCACGAGTTTGCGGCCTTCGATGACGCGGGCGGCATCGATAACCTGAGTGGTGTCCACCATAGGCGCACTGGTGCTCATGCGGTCGAGGATTTGGCGCTCCTCCATTTTGGCCGGGTAATCCACGCGGACCTTGAGCAGGAAGCGGTCGAGCTGGGCTTCGGGAAGTTGATAGGTGCCCTCCTGGTCGATGGGGTTTTGAGTGGCCATGACCATGAACGGGTCCGGCAGCCGGTAGGTGGTATCGCCGATAGTGACCTGGCGCTCCTGCATCGCCTCCAGCAGTGCGGACTGGACCTTGGCGGGGGAACGGTTGATTTCGTCGGCAAGGATGAGGTTGGCGAAGATGGGGCCGAGCTTGGGTTTGAAGGAACCATCGCCGGGGCTGTAAATGAGCGTGCCGAGAAGGTCCGCGGGAAGGAGATCCGGCGTGAACTGGAAGCGCTTGAACGTAACGTTCATGGTGCCCGCGAGCGCTTTGACGATGAGGGTTTTGGCCAGGCCCGGCACGCCTTCCAGGAGGATGTGGCCGTTAGTGAGAAGAGCCACAAACACGCGATCCACGAGGCCCTCCTGCCCTACCAGAACGCGATGGAGTTCGGTGCGGACCAAGGGGACCCACGAATATGATTCAGCGATGCGGGATTTCAGTTCGTCGGTATCAACGGGCATAAGTGGGGCGGAGTGTAGGGGCGGAAGCGGAAAGTGAAAGGGAAAGCACCAGAACCCTTTCACTCGCCGCCCCGACTCAATCCGCAAGGATAAACCGGTAATTCACGTACAGTTCATCCGCGCAGACAAAGAGCGCGGTGCCGTCCTTTTGCAGGATGTCGAAGGACTCATCGCGCGGAACTCCCACCATCGTTCCTTTGCCGGCATCGCCGTGCCAGTATTCGAGCGTCTTGTTCAATCCGTAAACGACCTGCCTGCCATCGCGGTAAATGGCGATCGAACGGTTGTGATGCATGAGGCTCTTGTTTCGTTCCGCCGCGCCGGGGAGCAGCAGGTTGTGACCGAAAAACAGTGAGGTATAGGGACGTCCGATCAGCCCGAGGATGGTGGGCGCGACATCGAGTTGACAGCCGGGTGTATCGACGCGCTGCGGTTTGTCCACCACACAGGGGCCCGCCACGAGAAACGGCACGCGATAGCTTTGCAGCGGAATCGTCTGACTGCCATAGACGCGCGCTCCATGATCGCCGACGACGATGAAGATGGTGTCGTTCCAGAACGGCTCCGCTTTCGCCCTGCGGAAGAAGTCGCCCAGCGCCCAGTCCGCGTATTTCACGGCGTGGGTCCGGAGGCGCACATCCGGGTCTTCAGGGATGCGGCCTTTTGGATAGGTGTACGGCTTGTGGTTGGAAACCGTCATGAATGAAACGAGAAACGGCTGGCCTGTTTGGTGGAGGTTTCGCATTTCCTCGATGCCCCGGTGGAAGAGATCTTCATCACTAACACCCCACGCGGTCGTATGGACCGGATCTTCAAAATCCTTTTGTTCGACAAGCCGATCCCAGCCGTTGGATTGCGTATAGCTCTTGATGTAATCGAAGGTGCCGCGTCCTCCGTAGAGAAAGAGGGACTGATAGCCGTCGCGTTTCAGGACGCGCGCGATGGTTTCGACGCGATCTGTTTTGTCGCGGGCCAGGATGCTGTCGCCAGGGAGCGGCGGAAAACTCGAGAAGACACCTTCGAATCCGCGAATGGTGCGGTTACCGTCGGCGAGGATACTCGTGAAAAGCATGCCCTCTTCGGCGGCCATGCGATCCATCTCCGGTGTGAGGGTGTGCGGCTTGCCATCTTTGTCCACGCAGCCCAGCGCGCCCCAGAATTCCGATCCGAAACTTTCCTCGAGAAGGATGCAAACGTTGCGGCGCGGTCTGGAAGGATCGCCGGGGATTTGGCGAGTGAGTGAAAGGCGGGCCGCGTCCAGCCATTGAGCATTGGCGGTCTTGTCAATCCTGCCCTCGGAATCGGGTTTCGGGGCATCCGGCACTTCCGGCCCCACGAAGACGACCCCGGGCTCGACGAGGAGCTTGCGCGCCCGGCGAAAGGCCTCGTCGCGAGCCATGGTGACGTAGAAGGCGCTGAAATCCAGATTTCGCGTCCATGCCGCTCGAATGGCGGAGGCCCAGCCGTTGTTCGCCAGTTCGTTCACCACCCGCTGCACGGAAAAGGAGGTTTCCGCGGGCCTGACGGAGATGAATGCCGCCATGGCGACGATGGGCCAGCAGATCACTACGGCGATCATTTTCCGCGCAGGGGATTTTGTTTCGGCGGGTGAAAAGTAGCGGAACGCCACCCAGCTCAACAGGCCGCCGCCAATGCAGCAGGCCGCAATGATACCACTCACCGGATAACTTTCCCATATGTTAGTAAAAACCTCGTGCGTGTAGAGGAGATAGTCGATGGCAACGGTATTGAAGCGGGAGTCGAACTCATCGAAAAAATACCATTCACTGATGAGGAGGAAGATGCCGGCGATGAAGCCGACCGTGACGGCCACGCGAAACAAAACCTTCCAGAGAGGAAACGACCTGAACTGCGGCACAGCGAGCTTCAATGGCCCGATAATGATGAAAACGAGCGTGGTGAAGAACGCCGAGAAGCCAATCAGGATCACGGGCGCGACAAGCGCGAGTGCGGCATCGATGTGGAGGCCGGCCGCGAAGGTTTTTAGAATATCCGCCGCCGAGGTATCCGCCGGTTTGAAATTGAACCAAAGCAGCAGCCGCAGGAGTGTCCATGAGACAAAAGCCACCGCCGCAATAAACAGGGGGAAGCGAACGGCAGAGGGGATTCTCAGATTAGGGCGGGGTACAGCTGCAGCAGTCATCGACGCGGTGGAACCTGTGCGGCAAACGGAAAGGGGTCCGCACGGCGTTCGGCATCCTGGAGCGGAAGCAGGCTGCGCCTAGTAACAAATGTGTCATTCGGCGAATTGTTTTTATCGGATCGGATAATCATCGCCGGAACCACCGTGCCATGTAAAAGCCATCCCACCCGGTGGCGGCGGGGGAGATCCGGCGCTCCTCCTCGAGGGCAAAATTTGGGCACTGGCCCTGGAACCATGCCGCCTGCGTTTCATTCTCACCGGGAAGAATGGAGCATGTGGCGTAAACCAGCTTCCCGCCCGGGCGCACGAGCTTTGAGAACTGCATGAGGAGTTCGCGCTGCAGTTCCTGGGTCTGTTTCAGGGATTCCGCGGTGATCCGGTATTTGAGGTCCGGCTGACGGCGAAAGGTGCCACTGCCAGAGCACGGTGCATCGATCAAGACCCGGTCTGCACGCGCCTCCAATTTTGTCAGGATTTCCGGAGTGACGAGGGATGCCTGCACTTTCACTCCGGCGCGGACGGCCCGTTTTTCAAGCACGGCGAGCCTCGGCTCTTTGACATCCAAAGCGTATAACATTCCCCTGCCGTTCATGAGACAGCCAAGGTGCAGTGTTTTGCCGCCGGCTCCGGCACAGGCGTCCACGACACAATGACCGGGCTCGACCTGCAAAAATGGAGCGACCTGCTGTGAGGCCGCGTCCTGGATTTCGAACAGCCCGGAATCCTTAAGGCGGGCGGGAATGGATTTGCCGCTTTCCACGCGCAACGCCAGCGGAGCGCCTGCGACTTCGGCAGCGGCGAGGCCGTGTTTTGCCAGTTCCGCTTTCACTGCGCTGTGGCTGCTGCGGAGAGGATTGACCCGGAGAAAGATGGGCGCGGGCTGATTCAATGCTGTTAGTTCCGACTCCCACTGAGTTCCCAACTGCGTCTGGCCCAGGGCATCGAGTTCATCAGACACAGACTCCCTAACACATCCAGGCATGCGCTCCTCCCTAACATCTTCCGCAACCGCCGGCCATGAAGCCCATTCGGGACGCGGATACTTGCGGAGAGCCCATTGCATTCCGGCAAGCGCCCATAGATCCTCCGTTCCTGCGAGAAAAGCGAGGCGGCGTCTCCAGCGCACGACCTCGTAAACGGTCTCCGCGACGAAGGCGCGGTCGCGCGATCCCCATTTCGGATGCGAACCGAGCGCCTGAGCCACGGCCCGGTCGGCGACCATGCCGCCGCGGAAGATGGCGTCGAGTGTTTGCACGCAGGACTCTGCGAGGATGCGGTGGATCTTTTTTATCACTTGTTCGTCTGTGCTCCGGCTCCGGGCTGGTGCAGAATCTGGCGGAGGAGGTCGGTTTGAATTTGCTGAATCTCCAGCAACCGGGCACTGTGATGGTGCAGGATGTGATCGAGCTTTTCGTGAAGCTGGCGGATCTCGAGTTCCGCTTTGAGGTTCACCTGATAGTCCTGGACGGCCCGCCGGCGATCGCGGTCCTCCTGCCGGTTCTGACTCATCATGATGACCGGAGCCTGCAGGGCGGCGAGGCAGGAAAGCACGAGGTTGAGAAGGATGAACGGGTATGGATCGGGTGCATGGAGGCCCGAGATGGCATTGACCAGAATCCACAGCCCGATGAAACCGCCGAACCAAATGATGAAGCGCCAGCTCCCTCCGAAGGCGGCGAGCCTGTCGGACAGACGTTCCCCGAGAGTTCTGCCGCCGTCCGGCTCATCAGGCTTCTGGGCGAGCAGCTCGTTTTGACGCAGGCTCTCGATGACGGTTCGTTCGAGGGCGGTGATTTCGCCCATCTCCTCCTGGAGGGACGCTTCGACATAATCACCGCGCAGATCCAGCAGCGCCTGCTGACTGATCCATGCATCGCGGGCGAGCGCAGGGTGGCGCTTGCGAATGAATTCAAAAAAAGCCGGCCTCAGAGAAGTGCAGCAAATAGCATTGTCCTCCGTGAGGGCGGTGCCGTTAATGGGGCAGGTTTTCATAAGAGACGTCAGGAGCCGCCGGAGGGGAAGTGCAGCAGGAAAGTGGTGCCGCCTTCGGCGGTGCTTTCCACGGAAGCGCCCCCTCCGTGCAGGGTCATGATGGTTTTCACCAGAGCGAGGCCGAGGCCTGACCCGCCTCTGCTGTCAGTGGAATTGGAGCGCGACTCCTCCACGCGATAGAAGCGGTCAAAGACTCTGGGCAGATGTTCCGGAGCAATACCCGGCCCTTCATCCCTAACAGAAAATGTCATGGCACCGCCGCGCTCTTCAGCCGCCAGTTTGACCGCGGAGCCGCGTGGAGCATGGCGAAGGGCATTCGACACGAGATTCGTCAGGGCCATTCGCAAAAGAGTCGGGTCCGCAGTCACGCTGCCTCCGCAGGTGCAGGTAAGCGTGATGCCGCTCTCCTCGGCGAGTGCGGAGAAGAAATCGATCACTTCGGCCATGGCATCGCCCGCCTCAATCCGCTGCTTTTTTACGACGGTCTGTGCATTGTCCGAGCGCGCGAGGAACAGGAGGCTGTCCATCATGTGAGTGAGGCGCTGGTATTCCTCCACATTGGCCTCCAGCAAAGCGCGGTATTCGTCGGCGGTGCGGGGGCGGGCGAGGGCGAGGCTGGTACCGCCGAGGAGATTGTTCAGCGGCGTGCGGAATTCATGGGCGGCATCCGCAGTGAACTGGGAAAGGCGGTCGAACGACTCGCGGAGGCGCGCGAGCATGCGATCGAACTCGACGGCCAGCAGAGCGAGTTCCTCCGGCCATGCCTTGCCGCCAACATGCTCATCGAGACCGCTGGCGGTAATGCGCTGCGCGGTGGCCGTGATCTCCTGCAGGGGGCGAAGGGCGCGTTTGGCGATAAACCAGCCCAGCAGCGCGGTGGCGGCAGAGGCGCCGCCCACGACTAATAGAAGTTTATCCCGGTATGAAGCGAGCCATTCCTCCACATGCGATGTGTCCAAGACGACCTGGCATGTCAGGATTTCACCCGTTTTTCCGCGGGCCACTTTTCCGGCGAGCATGAAGACGGGCGGGCCGCTGGTGGATTTGCCGTAAATGACCTCCGGAAGATGTTCGTTCACCGGAGCGGGAGAGGGAAAAAGTTCCGGCGGAACCCCAAGCTGCGCGAGGCCGGGCGTTTCGAACAGGAGGGCTCCCTTCGCGTCCAGCAGCCGACCGTAGTATTTTTCCAGCATTCGGTCGCCAATCATGTGCACGATGAAGTCCTCTGTTCTGGTCAAGGCTCCCGAATCTTCATCGATAAATTTTTGGACTTTGCGGATGGTGTCGGAGAGCAGTTCGTGGTCCTCGACTTCATAGCCGCGCCTCAACTCGCGATGGAGGAGGAACGCCGCCACGGAGAGCGTGACAAGCGCCGCCAGGGTGTAACCCGCAACCAGGCGCCATGTGAGGGAGATGGCGCGATTTCCCGGGGGACGATCAGGCATCGGGATGTTCCTCCATGACGTAACCGAGTCCTCTCACGGTGTGAATGAGCTTCTTTGGAAAGGGCTCATCAACCTTGCGGCGAAGGCGTCCCATGGCTACATCCACGGCGTTGGAGTCCGTGGTGAATTTCATGTCCCAGACGTGCTCGGCCAGTTGGGAGCGGGAGAGGACGTCGCCGGCGCGGCGGGCGAGCAGGCTGAGCAATTGAAATTCCTTTGCCGTCAAATCGATGATTTTTCCGCCGCGGCGGGCTTTCATGGTGGGAAGATCAATCTCCAGATCCGCGATACGGAGAGTATCCGTCTGACGCGAAGGCCCGCGGCGAAGCAGGGTTTTGATGCGCGCGATAAACTCGGCCCATGCGAAGGGTTTCACGAGGTAATCATCGGCCCCCAGTTCGAGGCCCTTTACGCGGTCCCGCACGAGATCGCGCGCCGTGAGAAAGAGAACCGGCACGGTGACGCCGCGTTTTCGCAACTCCGTGAGGACGCTCCAGCCGTCCCGCTCCGGCATCATGACGTCGAGAATGACGAGGTCGTATTCGCGTTCGAGTGCCTGCTGCAGGCCCTGTTCGCCATCGGGGGCGGTGTCGGCAACATAACCCTCTTCCGTGAGTCCTTTGGCAAGGAACTCACGACTGCGGCGGTCGTCTTCTACAAGGAGGATACGCATGGCGGTCATCTAAATCCCGCGGCTTCACAAGCCATTAACGCTTTCGTTAACCGATCAACCTTTCGGGATACGTTGGGAGCAGGATACGTGTTTGTGGGGACCCGCGATGGTGGCGAATAACATGCACCGGTTGGCGTCACACCAGTTGTCGTCACCATTCCGGAGGCGGCAAAATCCTCAAACCACAAACCCCTATGAAACACCTCATTACAGCCCTCACCGTCGCCATCGGTGCTTTGGTTATGACGCCGACGGAAGTTCAGGCGCGAACTTATGAGCGCGACGGCTATTATCGATCGGATCGCGGATACCGATCCGACTACGGATATCGATCGGACCGTGGAGACGTGGAAATTCGCAAGGTGCGACGCCTTGTGGGTTACACCAAATACGGACGCCCGATTTACCGCTGGCGCACGATTGTGGTCCGCCACAAACCGTACGGTTATTACGGCAGCCGGCGATACCGGCACTAGGCCGGAACCGGCCCGCCGGAACCCGCTGTTCCACGTCGTGGACGGCGGGTTTTCTACGTACCCAGCTAACAGAAAAGTATTGGGCGGCGGGGGCGAGGGGAAAAAATGGGCTTGATTTACCTTGATTTTGCCTGATTCGAGGGGGGAGTGCCGGGCGGAGTGATAAAATTCTGATGTGGCGAGGCGGAGTGGCATTTGATCGCAAGGACTCCGTAAGGGGGCGGCATTTGCGGTCCGGAAGCGGGAGAGGAAAACCCGGGTTGGGGAAGTTTTGCCTGGAAGGGGCATAAGTAACTTCGGTGATTAACGCCTCCGTTTGTCAAGGACTTTTGGGGCCCCAGGGGGATCTTATCCGGAAGGAGACAGGAAACGCCTGGGAGTCAGGGCAACCACGCTGTGGTTGGAGGATTTTGGTTGGTGGTGACCCCAGGTTCGCTCCGCTCACCTGGGGCTATTAACAGGGAACCGCGCTGCGGTTCGCACCTGAAGCGAACGGCGATTTCGAAAGAGATGAAAGGCGGGACGCGGGGTTCACAATGGATGACGAAATCGAAAGGCCTCCGCACCCCGGGGGAGATGACCCGCGATGCGGAGGCAGGGATCAGTCAGGAATTACTTTTCCTTCTTTGTCTCTTTTTTCGTTTCCTTGCCTTCCTTGTGGTCGTGTCCCTCCTCGCCGTGCTCGCAGGTGCAGGCGTATTCGAGGTACTCACAGGTGGGGCATTTATCCATGTTGAGATTGAATTTCTCGTTCACGGGTTTCGCGCCTTTTTTGGCGCGGATTTGGACGACGGTGGGGTAGTCGTTACCGGCCGGGATGGTTTTGTCGGAGATGAGTTTGTCGCCTTCTTTAGTGAAGGTGAGTTTGGTGGCTTTGGCGCGCTCGCCCAAAGTGACGCCGATTTCCTGGGTGCCGGGGGCGACGACTTTGTTGTCGTCATCGACGAAGCGGATTTCGACTTTCTTGTCCTTGTTCACAAAGAACTCGACGTGCGGCTCGACGGTGGTGATGAGGCGTCCGCCGCTGGGGCCGGCTTTCTTTGCGTGGGCGTGCTCGTCTTTTTTGGCGTCCTTCGATTCCTCTTTGGGCGCGGGTTTGGTTTCCTTGCCTTTGGGCGCTTCTTTCTGGGCATAACCGGTGAAGGCGAGGCCGAGGGTGGTGAGGGCTGCGATGAGCAGTGTTTTCATGGTGTGTTCAGTTGGTGTGTTGCTTGTTTTTGGATAGCCGGATGATGACGCATTTAAGGGGCGGCGGCATCCGGAAATTCGCGGAGGTCAATGTGAGGCGGCGGCTTCGCGTTCGATGGCTCTGGCGGCGGCTCTGCGGCCAAAAGTGTAGAAAACGGCGGGCGTGACGGCGAGGCCGAGGAGGGTGCTGGTGACGAGTCCGCCGACGATGACGACGGCGACGGGGTGGAGAATTTCCTTGCCAGGCTGATCGGCAGCCAAAACGAGGGGAATGAGGCCGATGCCGGCAGAGAGGGCGGTCATGAGGACGGGAACGAGCCGTTCCTTCGTGCCGCGAATGATCATGGCTTTGTTAAACCGTTCGCCTTCGTGCTGCATGAGGTGCAGGTAGTGCGAAAGGAGCATGATGCTATTCCGCGCGGCGACGCCGGCGACGGCGATGAAACCAACCAGCGTGGCAATGCTGATGTTGTTCAGCCGGTACCAGGTAAAGACGAGGCCTCCCACCAGGGCGAGGGGGATATCGCACAATACCTGCACAGCGAAGAAGGGCGTGCGAAAATAACCGTAAAGGAGGAAGGCAATGATGACGAAGACCACGGTGCTGAGAATGCCGATGCGGTGCGATGCCTCCTGCTGAGCCTGGAATTCGCCCTCGTAGCGGATGGAATAGCCTTCCGGGAGTTTGAGTTGGGCATCGACTTTTTCTTTCAACTGCGTCACCACGGTGCCCACGTCCCGGACAGTGGGCTGAATCGCGAGGGCGAAGCGGCGCTGATGGTTCTCACGATTGATGACGTTAGGGCCTTTGGCGTCCTGAACATTGGCCACGAGACCAACGGGCACCGGCTGACCGGCGCGGTTCTCGACCGGAAGGTCCCGGATGCGGTCCGCAGAATCGCGCCATCCCTGAGGCAGACGGATGACGAGATTGATGACGCGCTGCCCCTCGCGCAGCTCGGCGATTTCCCTGCCGCCAAGAAGAGCGGAGAGCTGTTCGTTCAAGTGCCCCGGCGGCATGTTGTAGGCCTGAGCGCGGACGCGGTCGGGTTCTATGCGAAGTTGGGGAATGGTGGACTGCTGGTCCAGCTTGCAGTCCTCAAAGCCGGGAATGGTTTTGGCAACGGACTGCACCTGCTGACCGAGGCGGCGCAGTTCATCGATGTCAGGACCGAAGATCTTGACGGCGACGGGAGCGGAGACACCGCTGAGCATGTGGCCGATGCGATCCGCGAGGGGACCCGTGACGACACTGAAGGTGCCGGGAACCCGGCGCACGGCTTTGCGCAGGTCTTCAATGAGCGGCCCGCGGGGGCGCCCACCTTTGACAAAGTCCACGTCAAACTCGACGGTGGAAATGGGCACGACGTGGTCTCCCCGCTCGGCACGACCGATACGGCGGGCGACGCTTTTGACACCATCGACGGAGAGGATTTGCTCCTCGATAGCGGCAGAGATTTCGCGCATTTGAGGGAGAGAGGTGCCTGGGGCGCAGGAGGTGGCGACCAGGGCGGTTTCCTCCTTGAAGGCCGGGAGGAAGTCCTTGCCCATTTTTGGATAGAGCGAAAAGGCGGCGACAACGATGGTCAGGACGAGGGCGAGCAGAAGCATGGGCTGGCGAAGTCCGAAGCGCAGAAGCGTGTGTTCGAGCACCCACTTCATGCCGCGGGTGAAAAAGCCGTCGCGGTGTTCGTGGCCGGCTTTTGGATTGAGCAGGAGCGAGCAAAGAACCGGGATGGCCGCGAGCGAGACGATGAACGAGGCGATCATCGAAATAATGGTGGCCACAGCAATGGGGCCGAAGAGACGGCCTTCCACACCGCTGAGACCCAGGAGCGGCAGGAAGACCAGAATGATGAGCAGGGTGGCGTAAAGGATAGAGTTTCGCACTTCGCCGGAGGCCTGGGCGATTACTTTGAGACGCGGGTGGGGCACAGGGAGCGCGGCGTTTTCGCGGAGCCGCCGGTAAACGTTTTCCACATCGACGATGGCATCATCGACCACCATGCCGATGGCGACGGCGAGTCCGCCGAGGGTCATGCTGTTCACGCTGATACCGAACCATTTGAAGCAGAGGAGTGTCATGGCAAATGACAGAGGCATGGCCATGAGCGTGATGAAGGTGGTGCGGAAATTGAGCAGGAAGATAAAGATGACGATGGTGACCATGATGGCCCCGTCGCGAATGGCCTCCTTGAGATTGCCGACCGCGTGATCGATGAAATCCGACTGGCGGAAAAGCATCATGGGCTTCACGCCGGCAGGGAGTGTCTTCTCCAACTCTGCAAGTGTTTGCTCAATGGTAGCGGTGAGCGTCATGGTGTCGAAGCCCGGAGCTTTCGTGATGCTCATGATGACGGCGGAGGCCGACTCCCTAGCCGGTGCGACACCGATGCTGGCGTCACCGCGCATCGGTTCGATACCCCACTTCACATCCGCGACATCGGCGATGGTGACCGGGCGCTGGCCGGTCTTTTTGATGACGGTGGAGGCAATGTCGTCGAGGCTCACGGTCATGGCCAACTGACGGACCATGATTTCCGTGGGGCCGGCGTCGATAAATCCGCCGGTGGTAGTACCGGCGGATTCCGTGGCGGCTTTCTCCAGTTCTTCAAAGGAAACGCCGCGGGCCTGCATGCGCCATGGATCGGGCTGGATTTCGATGCGCTTCACCCCGCCGCCCATGTTCAAGACTTCGGCGACGCCGGAGATGCTCTTGAGGCTGCGGAGCACCGGTCCGTCGGCGAGGGCACGCACATCCTGGGGGGCCACTTTACCGTCGGTGCTGCGAAGGCCGACGAGGACGATCTCTCCCATGAGTGAAGCGACAGGCGTCATGAACGGCTGGACATCCGGAGGCAGCGACTCGCGCGCGGTCTGCAGCCGCTCCTGCACGTGGGTCCGCGCCTTGTAGATGTCCGTGCCCCATGCGAACTCGGCGAACACGAGAGACAGGGCCACGTCTGAATTCGAACGGATGCGAGTGAGACCGCCGACGCCGGCGAGCACGGATTCGATGGGCTGGGTGACCTGCGTTTCGACTTCCTCCGGAGCGCGCCCTGGTGCTTCGGTGAGGATGACGACAGTGGGTTTGGTAAGATCCGGCAGGACTTCGACGGGCAATTCCCGCACCGTCTGCGCTCCGAGGAAGAGCAGGAGCAGGCTGAGGCCCATGACGATGGCCCGGTTGGCCAGCGACCAGTGAATGAGCTTGTTAAGCATCAGGAAACCTCCGGTTTGGGTGCAGGCGGTGCGGCCGGCGGCGCAGCAGTCTCTTTATATCCCCGGCCGCGAATGCCGGTGATGATGAGAAGAACGAAGAGGATGGCGCTGATGACTTTCCACATCAGGCTGTCGCCGCTTCCCTCCCCGTCTCCATGGTCATGGCCGCCGGCGGTTTTCTTTGCCTCGGCGGCGGCCTGTTCGGGAGTCATTTCCGAGCCGTCTTCATTGTGTTTGTGGCCGTGGGCGGCATCCAGAGCCTCCTTGAGTGAAATAGTGCCGCCACCGGCGAACGAAAGAGAGTAAGCGCCGCGGGTGACGACGGAGTCCGCGGGGAGCAAACCGCTAACAATTTCCACGGACTGGTCGTTCATCTGACCGACGACCACCGGTGATTTGATGTAAGTGTATTTCATCCGCTCATCGGAGTCCTTCACATAGACATAGCGGTTGGAGGGCTCGCCGAGGAGGGCGCTGCGCGGGACGCTCATGACCCCTTCCCGTTTGCTGACGACGATGGAGAACTCCGCGCGCATGCCCGGGCGAAGCAGGCCGTCTTCGTTAGGGACGTGGAAAGCGACCTCCATGGTGCCGCTGCCAGCGTCGGCAGTGACGCCAAGATGGGCCACTCTAGCATCCCATGTTTTTTCGGGAAAACCCGGGACACGGATGCGGGCGTCCTGATCTTTGGCAAGTCTGCCCGCGAGATGCTCCGGCACCGCGGCAATGGCCTCAACGGTGCTGAGGTCGTAGATTTCCATGAGCGAGTCGTCCGGTCCCACGGGCTGGCCCTGGGCGACGTTCACTTTGGCGATGATGCCGGCGATGGGGGCATCCACACGCCTGACAACGGGCTTGTCGCCCGGCTGCCGGGCTTCCACCCAGAGGAGTTCGTCGCCTGCCTCACATTTCATGTCCTCGCGTCCGATCACGGTTTCGGCACGGCCCAGGATGCGCGTGCTGACGACGGCGCGTTTGTCAGGGAGGACTTCGATGTGACCGAGGGCGAAGACGGTTTCCTCGAAGTCCGTTTCCTCGACATCGGTGAGTTCGATACGGAGGTTTGCGGCTCCGGTTTCGTCGAGGTTGACGGTGTTGGCGGCGCGTTTGGGATCGATGGATTCCGCGGCGAAAGTGCCGGCGGCGCACAGAAGAAAGAGAAGGGTGCGTTTCATGGCATGCGGATCAGAGAGTGATGCCGGCGACCTTGAGGAGCCGCATGGTTAGGAAATAGAGGCAAATGGTGAGAAGGACGCCGGTGCCGATGGCGGGCCAGAAGCCACCGAATTTTTTGACGAACCAGGGCATGAGGACGAACATGGGGAGCGTGGGCAGGACGAACCAGAAAGTGCCCCATGCGTGCTGTCCGATGAGGGCGGCGTTTTTCTTTTCGTGATAGAGCCAGAGGAACGTCATCAGCGAAACCAGCGGCAGCGAATGAATAATGCTGGCAGCGGTGTTGTTGCGCTTGGCGAGTTCCGAAGCGGCCACGACAACGGCTCCGCTGAGGAGGGCTTTGGTCAGAAGATAGACGATGGAATTCATGGAGAATGGTTATTGGCCCTGGGCGGCGAGAAGGCGGACACGGGCGAGGTGGTAGTCGCGCAGAGCGTTGAGGCGGGCGGCTTCGAGAGCGAAGCGGCGTTCGCGGGAGCGGAGGACATCGATGATGGGTGCCTGGCCAAGTTTGTTAGCGGCGTCGTATTTCTCCTCGAGTTCCTTCGCCTTCTTCATGAGCGGCCCGGAGGTTTGCGCGACGATTTTGGCGGCGGCCTCCATCTCACTGAGCGCGGCAGCGGCTTCGGCGCGGATACGGGCTGCGAGGGCTTCGCGCTGTTTTGCGGCTTTGGCGGCAGTGGCGGCGGCCTCGTGGATTTTGCCTTCGTTTTTGTTCCAGAAGGGAAACGGAAGGCTGAACTTGAGGCCAATGAAACCTTCGGTGCGCAATCCTTCGGGAGCGTCCTCCGCGCGCTCGATCTCGGCGGCCAGGCCGAAGCCTGCGTCATCCCACTTGCCGGCGCGGGCGAGTTCGATGGCGGAGCGGGCGGCGGCCTCTTTGCCGAGTGCGGCCTGGTAGTCGGCTCTCCGTTCCGGAGAGGCTCCGGCGGATGGGGACGAAGGGGCGGAAAGCCCGCCAGTGATGGTGAGGGAAGCCGTGCCGGCGAGACCGAGGAGCGGGCGGAGTTCCCCGAGCAGGGTGGCGCGTTCGGTCTCCGTCTCGATGGCTTTCAGCGTCAGGTCCTGCACCTGCAATTCGTACTGCGCGGCATCGAGCGGGGAACCTTCGCCCTGTTCTGCGATCTTTGTGGCAGTGTCCGCGAGATTGGAACTGTGTTTTCGCTGTTCATCGTAGAGAGCCTTTTGAGATTGAAGCGCCAGGAGTTTGACAGCGGCGGTGCGAACCTGAGATTTCAGCAGGCGGGCGGCGTCGCGCACCTCGGCTTCAGCGACGGCGAACTCGACTTCGGAAATCGAGCGCTCGATGAAGAGCCGTTTGGTGAGAGGGAACTTTTGCGTGAAGCCGACGCTGAGGGAAAACTCCCGCCCGCGGACGTTAGGCTTCAGTTCCGTTTCCAGTTCGGGATTGGCGGGACGGCCGGAATGCCAAAGGCGGCCACGGGCTTCCTCAATGGTCCAGCGCGCGGCGGCGAGATCGGGGTTCGATTTCACGGCACGGGCAGCCGCACCTTCGACGGTGAAGGATTCGGCACGCGAACGGGCCATGGTGGCCGCAAGGATGGTTAGGAATACGCAACGAAACATGACGGTGAACAGTTTGAGTGAAAGGGGCACGGCGCATCGCAGCCATGCGTGAACGCGAAAAGGCCCGGCGCAAAGCAGCGCGGGCGCGGCATCCCTTTCTCAAACGAGCATCACGATCGTACGCGCCACGAGCAAACGCGGCGGCGCGTGGCCGCCGGTATCGTCCGGCGGAAGCACTTTCAACTCGGCGCGGTGTTCAACCAACTCGCAGGCGTGCCGCAGGCCGAGCATCACGGTTTCCGGCCAGTCCATTTCCACGGACGGCGGCAGGGAGAGAACGAGCGGGGAAAAGGAAACGCTTTTCAGTGACTCCACCACCTTTTGATGCGGCTGATGACCAGGGAAAGAGCCTTCCTCTTCGTGGTCGTGAGCAGGTGTGGACTCACAGTCGCCACAGGAAGGGCGGTCCGTGATCACCGGCTCCCCTGTGCAATCGCAGAGGTAACCGCGATTGATTCCCAAAACCTGCGCACTGCCTACCGTCAGGAGGACGAGGATCATCAACAGATGTTTGATGGGGGCAGGCATTAGGAGATATTACACTGACATGCGGGCGGGAATATGCAAGGGGTTCGTCCAGGCGGATCTTTTGGATGACGAAATCCGAAATCCGAAATCCGAAATCCGAAACCAGAAGCCCGAAGGACGGACGGGGGTGCCGTCGATTACTGCTACGCCTGGAGCGACTCAATCAGTTCCTTCTTCTGTGCCACAAACGACTGCTCGGTATCGATCTTCCTTTGCAGGCGCATGAGGCCTTCAAGGAGCGCTTCAGGCCGGGGGGGGCAGCCGGAGATATAAACGTCCACGGGGATGATGCGGTCCACGCCCTGGAGGACGGCGTAGCTGCGGTACATGCCGCCGCTGCTGGCGCAGGCGCCCATGGCGATGCACCATTTCGGATCGGGCATTTGGTCCCAGATGCGTTTCACGGCGAGGGCCATCTTATAAGTAACGGTGCCGGCGACGATCATGACGTCGGCCTGCCGGGGAGAGAAACGCATGACCTCCGCGCCAAAGCGGGAGATATCGTAGCGGCTGGAGGCGGTGGCCATCAATTCGATGGCGCAGCAGGCGAGTCCCATGGGCATGGGCCAAAGGGAGTTTTTGCGCATCCAGTTGATGGCGGCGTCGAGGCGCGTGAAAATGATATTGCCTTCGATCTTGGAATCGTAGGCGGCGTGTGTGAGCGTAGCTTCAGCCATGCGTGGGATACGGGTTTGACGGTGAACCGTGCCCTGCCGGAAGGCGCGCCGCAAGGGGCAATCCAAAGACCGGTTTCATTTCGATCCAGCGCCACGCTTGCGCGACGGCGGGGAACGTTCACTCGTAGGCTATCCCTGTCCCATGCTCACCACTGTTCGTCCCCAGCTCCGCGCCCTGACGCACTCTCCGGAGGAAGTCGCCGCTTCCCTGCGGCATCTGCCGGGATTCGTGTGGCTGGACACTTCGGGGCGATGCCCGGAGGCAGACCGGGACGGCGCGGTCTCGATCCTGGCCGCCTGTCCGCTGAAAACACTCACCGGCCACATCAGCGATCCTGCGCCGCTGGAGCAGGCGCTCGCTTCCCTTGGAGGAAACACCGCCGCCGTGGACTGGGGAGTGCCGCTCGATGGGCTCCTCGGCACAGTGGATTATGATGGCCGGTATTGCTTCGGGCTTTACACCCAGTTGATCATTTACCGGCACGCATCGCGCGAATGGTTTGAAACCGGCGATCTTCTCAGCCTTGCGCGCACGGTAGAGGGAATGCCGGTGATGCCGCCGCTAACGTTTTCACCTGAGATGCGGGAGGAGACGTTTTGCCGCATGGTGGAGCGCGCGCAGGAATATATTGGAGCAGGTGACATTTATCAGGTGAATCTGGCACACCGTTTCCGGGCTTCGTGGCCGGAAGGCTCGGATCCTTTCGCGTTCTACCTTCGTTTGCGCGAGGCCAGCCCGGCGCCGTATGCGGCGTATGTTTCGCAGACCGGGCGCACCGTGCTGTCCTCCTCGCCTGAGTCCTTTCTGCGCCTCAGTGCCCGCGGCATTCGCACCCGCCCTATCAAAGGCACCCGTCCGCGTTTCGCCGATCCCGTGGCGGACGAGCGCTCGCTCCGCGAACTCCTCACCAGTCCCAAGGAGCGGGCCGAACTGGTGATGATCACGGACCTTCTGCGCAACGATCTCGGCATGGTGTGTGAATACGGCAGTGTGCATGTGTCAGGCCTCCTGCAGCCGGAATCGTACGAGCATGTGCATCACCTCGTTTCCACCGTGCATGGCATGCTTCGCCCGGGACTTTCCCACGCCCGTGCTTTGTCCGCGTGCTTCCCAGGCGGTTCCATCACCGGCGCGCCGAAGAAACGCGCCATGGAGATCATTCGTGAACTGGAGCCCTGCCCGCGCGGACTCTACACGGGAATGATCGGTTTCCTTGGAGGCAACGGTGAAAGCCACTTCAACATCGCCATTCGCACGGTGACGGTGGAGGAAGGGACGGCTTCATTTCACGCCGGCGCGGGAATCGTCGCGGATTCCCTGCCGGAAATGGAATGGCAGGAGACGATGCACAAAGCGGCGGGAATACTGGGAGCAGCAGGCGTCGCCTGCGGCGAAAGCACCAAGCACCAAGCTCCACGCTCCAAAGAAACTTCAAGCACCAAGCTCCAATAGGCCGCGACTGGCGGCATCGCTTCTACACGCTGCGTTACTTTTTGTGTTTGAAACCTGGTGTTCTTTGGTGCCTGGGTTTTGGAGCCTGGTGCTTTTCTCTCACTACTGACCAACCACCCGCACCCGCATATACCTGTGCTTTCCATTCGCCACCGGCACTGTGTCCACCGCCGACCATGTTTGCAGGGTGCCGCTCGCGGACGTCATGTTTTCGGTGACGCTGGTGGAACTCCATGAGTTGAGGTCGTTGGAAACCTCCACGATGTAGTTTACGCCGCTGCCGGTGTAGCGCTGGTAGGTTAGGGTGAGGAACCCGCCGGTGACGGTGACCGTGGGCAGGCCCGCGCCGCTGCCGGACGCGGGATTGAGACCGAGCGCATATTCCAGCAGGTTTTGCAGGCCGTCCCTGTCAGGGTCACGGGTCATTCCGATCACGAGAGGATCGGAACTGCCGAGGGTGCGCGCGGCCCATGCGTCATAGGACTCGGAGGCAGAAACAAGGATTTCGTCAAAAACCGTGCTGCTGCCCGTGGCGGTGAGACGCAACACGTAGTTGCCAAAAGCGCTGAAGCCGGCCGTGGTGGCGGCAGCGGTTGGCGTGCCGAAGGTGACGCTGCCGGGACCGCTGACCTTGGTCCATTGAAGCGTCACGGAACCGGGGCTCTGCGGACCGTAGGTGATCGAGGCTTCAAGGGAGGCGGAGCCGGGAAGGGTGACGGTGACGTCTTCTCCCGCGATCACTCCGAAGACTCCGCTGAATCCAGGGTTCGGTGCAGTGGCCCGCCACGAAACCTTTTCGCCCCATGAGGTACGCACGGCGAGCGGATTGACAATTTCCAGCGCCGCGCCGGAACCATCCGTCACCGGATACCAACTGTCGCTGTAGTCGAAGTCGAGAATGCCGAGCTGATATCCGTCGATCTCCATGCGCACGCGCTCACCGCCGTTGTCCAGCTTGCCGCTGTAGGTGCCACCGTAGCGGCCATTTGGATAGAGCGCCGTATAAGCAGCCTGAGTGGCGCTGGTGATGACAGTGAAGGCTCCTGGAGCCAGCGTGGTTCCAGGCGCGAACTGGAACGTGATGCCGTTGACAAATTTCACCGCACTGATGTCGATTGTCTGTGTGGTGCTGATGTTCTTCAGTTCGATATACTCCGGCGCATTGGAACCGCCGGACGGGTTGTAGTGCAACTCGGTGATGCGGATGTTGTCCATCACCAGTTGCTGGGCTGTCAGATTCGTGCTGTTGGAGTAACCAGGTGTGGGCAGTGTAAAGAGGCTGAAGCCCGCTGAACCATCCGTCGTGCGCCCCTGCGAGATGTCAGGAAGCTGCGGAGCCGAAATGACGTGATCGATCACCACGCCATCGCTGAGGATGTCCAGTCCTTCCCGCAGTTTGGAGATGGAGAAGTTGAGGTGATTCGGACCCGAGTCTGCATTTCCATCCGCGTGGAAATGGACGAATCCATTCGCGGCAATGAAACTGAGCGGCGCGATCGGGTTTTGCTGAGGATAATTGATCGCGTCGTCCGTGATCACGATCCCGCCGAGGTCCACCGGCAGAGTGAACGAATTGTAAAGCTCCAGGAAGTCGTCATCCACGATGAAGTCATTGGAGCCGAGCCATTCATTGATACGCAGTCCCGCGGGCGAGCCGGTCTGCGCCGGCGTGTTGATCGTGCCGGGCGTAGGCTCGCCCAGCGCCCAGTGCTGGTCATTGCAGACGCGGCTGATGGACTTATCAGCAATCTGGAAACCGAAACTCACACTGTCGATGAGCGCCGAACCGAAGAACGATCCGCCGTAAAGGAAAACTTCGTCGCCCTCTGAACTGAGATTGAAACCAAGTGTATCGGCATTGAGCAGGAGGTATCCATTCGCCGGAATCACCGTGCCGCCTGGGAAAATGTATTTCGCAGGCACTTCCGCCGTCATGGGATCGTCGCTGATGGACCATCCGCTGAGGTTGATGACCGTGCCGCTCAGATTTCGCAATTCGATGAAATCCGGACGCAGCGCCCCGACCGGCCATGCGTTCACATTGTCGGCCAGAATCTCGCTGATCACCACCGGCTGCGCAGTGGCGCTGACCGTCCACGTGAGCGACTGCGTGGCCGCGGCATCAGCCTGCCAGACACCTGCGGAATTTCGGCCGACGGCGCGAATGCTGTGCGTGCCCGCGGTGAGGCCCGTTAGAGTCACGGGCGTGGCCACCGGCGTGGCCGCTCCGAAGGCCCCGCCGTCGAGACTGTAGCGATATTCTGTGATGCCAGGACCACTGATGGTCAGGACGACACTTTGCGAAGGCTGCACCGCAATCGGTTCGCCGGAGATGCTTGCGCCGGCAGGCACGAGACCGCCGCGATCGAGGAAGTTGGGTCCCGTGCACCATGCGGGGCTGCCGGATTGAAGCGCGTACATTTGATAAATGTTCGCCGCTGTAATGCCCGTGGTCGCGGTGAGCATCGGAGAAGACGTTAGGTTCGCCGTGCCCGTGACCGGCGCCGCGATGGCGGCCGGCAGCATATTGCGATTGGCCGTGATCGAGCCGGTCGCGTTGGCGGCGTTCTCAAATACCTGCGCGCTGTCCACCACGATGTTGCCATCGATCAACATGCCGAGCGCCCCGGTCACTCCCGCGCGACCCGGCTCGTTGAACTTGAAAGCGCCTGCGCTGGAACCTGCGGCGCTGCCGGTGTTGTTGATGTTGACGATGGTGTTGTTCACCACGGTGTAGAAATTCCCGTTCGTCGCGAGCACGGCGTGGTCGCAGTTCCAGAACAGATTCCGCACGATGGTGAGCTCCGATGTGTTGCCGCTGTCCGCCCCCCCGGCGATGGCCGCCGCGGTATCAGTGCCGGCCGTGGTTTGGTGAACGTTCAGGAAGACGTTTCCTTCGATGTGCGCGTCCGTGCCGTCGAGATCCAGCGCATCATCCGACGCAGCAAGGAATGTGTTGTCGAGCACCTGAAGGATGGCATTCGGACGCTGACCGCCGGTGAACTCGATCAGATCATTCAGGCCGGTGGCGCCTCCAAACGTATTGCCGCGGAAGATGGCATAGCCGGCGGCTGGAATGCCGGTGCCGCCGGCGGCGCGAACGCCCGTGGTGGCCGGGAAGGTGGAATTGGAGAAGACGAAGGAGGCGTTAGTGGATCCAAAATACTGCACCGCCACATTTGCGAAGCTAATGTGATCGAAGAAACCCGTGGAGGTCGCCAGCGAGATGGCCGGGCTGGTGCCCGCGCCATCGACCGTGACCCATGCCATGCGCGTTTCCAGGGTCGAACCGCTAACACTCAAACGGCCCCATGTTCCTGCGACGCCGGGTTCACGCATGAAGCGAATCGGCGCATCGGCGGTGCCCTCCGCCAGAATGCGTCCCGTGCCGGTGACATTGAGCGAAATGCCAGGAGCCACATACACCGTAGTGCCCGGCTCGATTGTCAGTGTTTCATTGTCGATAGCGAGATTCGCCGTGACGCGGTACGGCCCGCCCGCCGCCGTCCAAGTGGTATTCCCTGCAATGGATGCGACCGCCTGCACAGAGGCGTCATCAAACCAAAGGGCAATCGTTTGCGAGCCAACCAATGCGTCATTCGGTCCGAGAGCCTGAATGACCAGGTTGTTGATGCCTGGCTTAAGCGTAATCGCCGCGCCAGCACTCCATGGAGAGGGGCCGTTGCCTCCCTCACCGTTTCCGATGCTGTTGAAATTATCGGGGAAAATATCTGTGCCGTTGATGCGCAGCTTTTGCACCCGGCTCGAATCCACCGTGCCGGACAACCCTGTCACATTCGCGCTCGTCGTGCGCGGATATCCGTTTTGAGATGTTAGACTGGTGGTCACCGTTACGGCGGCGGGAGGGGTGCCGCCCGCGCTGTAACCGAGCACGGTTTGCAGGATGTGCGTCCTTCTGGCCGCGTTGAAATTCTTGATCGCTGTGATCTTCGCCGCGGGCACGCCATAGGCGGGCGTGGGGCCGGTCCAATCGCCGATCGTGGCATCCACAAAGGGATTGAAGTTCGCGGGCAAAAAGACGGTGTTGAGCAAGTCAACGAGCTGCGCCTTGAAGCGCTGGTTCATCACCGGATTCGTAAACAGCGGGGCCAGCGCGGGTGTTGTTTCACCGCTGCTGAAATTGCCGGTCACCTGGTAGATGGTGGCATTTGGCTGGGTGGGATCGAGGCCGCTGGTGTTGCCGCCGTCGCCGAGGATCGTGTCGTAGTCGTGAGCCAGCGGAATGAAACGCGGATCGATCGCGCCCCGATACATGCTGTAGTCGTCGCCCGCTCCGTTGGAAATGTTCGTTTCGTTGTGGTTAATGATCGTCTGCAGCGCCTGCCAGCGCAGCCAGTAATCCACATTCATCACGGACTCCATCTGAGCCACTGTCGGATTGGCATTGGAGAAGACCTTCATCAGTCCATGGATGTCATTCCAGTCGTTGAGGTCTTCGTTGGTGGACTTGATCCAGCCGTCATTGCGATAACCCGACGCACTGGGAGGCCCTCCGGCGCTGGCTTCATGCATTGTCCAGTCCTGGTGGGGTCGTGCTTTCTTGTAGAGGTTGCCCTGAGAATCCTCCGGGCGCAGTTCATCGAGATACTCGCTCCCGGTGGGCAGGAGGTGAATGTAATACCCGGCGCTGTACTGGGAGTTCGAAAGCGCACGATTGGTGGCGTTAAGACGCACCTGCACCGGCCATGAACGCTCATGAATGAGGCCGGCGCTCTCCATCAACCGGCTGCCGAGATCTCCCAGGTGCGGGTGCCAGATGTTCAGGTTGGCCTCGGTTTCATCGTTCCATGGATTGTCCTTCGGAATATTCAGCCTCCAGTTGTTGACGGAATTTCCGCGCGACCCCGCGCCGCGAACCCGCAGCCCGCAACGGTAACGAACGTCGAAGTCATTGCCCTGCTTGCTGACAAGGGTAACGTTAAATTGCGCATCACTGTTCCGGTCCCATGAGCCAAGGAACAGGGCCACGTCGGCCGCCGTGCCGATAAGACGGTAAATCGGATAGTGGTTGGCCCATACCTCCTCATCCACCTGGTAAAAGGCATTGGCCGTCTGAAGATAGGCAGTGCCGGCGAGGTTGCGTCCGGCGGGAGGCCATGTGCGCGTCTTGTTACCGGCGTCCGTGGCGGAAACATAAAACTCCACGACGGTGCCGTTGGCCTTCGCAGCAGGAGAGTCGATGATGGCTCCATATTCTCCATCGTTAGCGTCGCCGTCGCCATGCGCGCCGTCATCGAACATCGGGGCTTGTGTAAATGCCGCGGGGGAGGCTGCAGACACACGCCAGAAAAGAGAGACGGCAGGCGGCGTGAGCGCTTCGTCCGCGACGCGCACCGAAACGGTCACCGCGTCGGCGCTGGTGGGAATCTGCGGGCGGTGCTGAAGGTCGGTAATGAGAGGCGCGATGTCCGTGGCGGCCACGCTGTTCGCATTGCCGGGCGTGGGCGCCGCCGTGCTCCAGGTCCAGTTCTGACCATTCTTGCCGCTCATTGCCGGATTGATCAGTTCCAGTGAACTGCCCAGCGCATCGCTGCGCGTGTACCATTCCCAGCTCGTCTGGCCCATGTTCACCTGCCGCCGCTCCGCCCAGTCGCCTTCATCGGAGTATTCCACTTCATCCACTTCCTCGCCGGTGGCGGTGACAAGGCGAATATTTTCGCCGCTGTTGCTCAGTTGTCCGATCCATGGCCCGCGGAGGAGCGAGACACTTCCAAAGGTCGCGGTGAACGTCGCCGGACTGGCCGCCACGACAAGATAGCCATTACCGGCAATCGTGGTCCCCGCCGGCATGGTATAAGTCACGCCCGCATTCAATTGCCATCCGCTCACATTCACCGGGCCAGGGTTCCCGTTGCGTATTTCGATGAATTCCTCCGCGGCATTCAACGACTGCGGGTGATAGTGAATTTCGTTGATGACGATCTTGTTGAAATCGATCCCCACATTGATGGAAACCGTGACGGAGGGAGACGAAAGCACGCCGTCTGTGGCACGGTAAGTGAAGGTATCGATGCCCGAGAAGCCGGCATTCGGCGTATAGAGGAAGGAACCGTCCGTATTGAGCGACAGTGCGCCGTTCGTGGTGCCGGTGTTCAAAACGGCGGAGAGAGTCTGCCCGTCCACATCCGTGTCATTTCCCAGCACTCCCGTGGCGGCCGGCACGGTCAACAGAGTGTCCTGCGGAGTCGCATAGGCGTCGATGACCGCCTGCGGCACGTCATTCACTGAGGCAATGTTCACAGTGACCGTCGCCGCGGTGAGGGAATCCCTCACGCCATCGAAGGCCTTGTAGGTAAAGCTATCCGGCCCGTTGTAGTTCGACGCGGGCGTGAAGGTGAATCCGCCGTTGGCCGCGAGGGAAAGCGTGCCATGTGCCGGCTGGGTTGTAATTTGCGCTGTGAGAGGGTCGTTCTCCGGATCAGTATCGTTGCCGAGTACACCCGGCGCGCTCACGGTCAGGACCGTGTCCTCCGTGGCGGCATAAGTATTGGCGTTGGATACCGGACGCCCGTTCACTTTTACCGTCACCGTGGCGTTGCCGGAATTCGCCGTGCCGTCGTTCGCGCGATACGTGAAAGTTACCGTGCCGGTGAATGCCGCGGGCGGGGCGTAGTTGAATGATCCGTTAGGATTCAAGGTCAGCGTGCCCTGGGCCGGGCCCGCCACCAGTTGAGCCGTCAGGTTTGCCCCTGCATCCGGGTCGGTGTCATTGCTCAGCAGGCCAGGTGTGGAAACGATCAGGCTCACACCGGGGTCGGTGGCATAGACATCGTTCACCGCGGAGGGCGCATCGTTTACGTTTGCCACGTTAATCGTGACCGTCGCCGCTACCGAGGGTCCCCCCGCGTCATTTGCCGAGTAGGTAAATGTGATCGGTCCGGCAAAGTTCTGAGCCGGCGTGTAGGCAAAGGAACCGTTGCTGTTCAGCGTCAGGGTGCCGCTCGCAGGCGGCGTGACGAGAACCGCCGTGCGTGGATCGCCGTCAGCGTCGGTGTCGTTGGCGAGCACTCCCGTCGCTGCGGGCACATTCAGAGTCGTGTCCTCGGTGGCGGCATAAGTATCACCATTGGCAACCGGCCGAACGTTAGGACCTGGAACCACTGTGAGATTCACGGTGACCGGTGCGGAGATGAGCGTGCCGTCGGTACAACGGTAGGTGAAAGAGTCGGCACCCAGATAACCTACCGCAGGTGTGTAGGTGAACGTGCCGTTCGGATTCAGCGACAGCGTTCCATGCGATGGATTGGTATTGGAGGAAATGGTTAAGGTGGTGCCAGGGTCGGAGTCCGTGTCGTTGGCCAATAGACTTGCCGGAGTGTTCCGCGTCAGTCGCAGGCGGAGATTGAAACTGATGTCGGAGCTGCTGGGCGTCGTCTGGTGCAGCTCGACCGCAAACAGGTTC
The DNA here is from genome assembly GCA_035550135.1 of Verrucomicrobiales bacterium. GTDB lineage: Bacteria > Verrucomicrobiota > Verrucomicrobiia > Verrucomicrobiales > V1-33 > V1-33. Next base: position 36,448 of record DASZQB010000041.1, on the reverse strand, counting down.
GGTCCGTCCAAGAGGGATGCCACCGGCAGGGGAAAGGTTTCTGTCGCATTGTTGGACGAATTGCTCGCCGTGTAAAAATCGAACGCCACATCCGGCGCTGTCGCCGCACTGGGCATGGTGACTGTGCGGGTGAACTCACTGCCGTTGAGGAAAATGACGGCACCGTCGTCGTAGATGATCGACAATGACGCAGCGGCAATATCGAACTTGTTCGTGATATCGAAGAAGCGCCGGAAATAAGTCGTGGCGAAACGGTCGGTTTCACCCTGAACGTATCCCGGTGTGGCGTTATCCTCCACCGCAGTGACCTCATCGCCATTGCCGTAGCCCAGTTCCGCTCCGCCGGACTTCCACGCGGCGTCATTGAATGAGGTGGCCCTCCACGCCACGCCCTGGTCGCTGCCGTTGTCCAGATACTTCCAAACGCTCGGCACCTGCGCGGAGCCGTAGGGAATGACATCATCCGTCGTGGTGCCTGCGACCAGCGCGGTCACCACCAGCGGCGCATTGATGGGAGTGGTGTAGTTGTCAGCGACCGCCACGGGCGAGTTGCCCACGCTGATGACATTGAGATTCACCGTGCCGTCGGCGGTGGCGGTTCCGTCCGTAACGCGATAGATGAAACTGGCGGGACCGGAAAAGGCTGCTGCGGGGACAAACGTGAACGAACCGTTTGAGTTAAACGTCAGGGCCCCCTGCGCCGCCGTGACGTTGGTGACCACGGTGGCGGAAAGCTGTGCCGGCGTGTTGTCTGCATCGGTGTCATTGGCCAGCACGCCGTTGGCCGCATTCACTGTCAGCGTTTGCTGCTGGTTCGTGGAATAGGAGTCCGTGACCGCCACCGGCGCATCATTCACCGAGGTCACCGTCAGATTCACCGTGGCGACATTCGATTGAGCACTGGCGGCATCGAGCGCCCGGTAGGTGAAACTGTCCGGCCCGAAATAATTCGCCGCCGGCGTGTAGCTGAAGTTTCCGTTGGGGTTCAACGCCAGTGCCCCGTGTGTGGGGTTGGCCACCAGTTGGGCCGTGACCGCGCCGCCGGTGTCATTTGCCAGGATGCCATTGCCCGAGGAAAGTGAGGATACCGTGACGTTATCAAACCAAATGAAGGCAAATTCCGTCGTCTGCGAAGTGGAATTGCAGTAGCCTCCCAGCGTCAGCGTGTGTGAACCCGCCGAGAGCGGAAGATCCATGGACACCGGCACCCATGCCGTATCCTGATCCGTCTGTCCGTTACCCGATCCAGCCAATTGCCCCAAAAACAGCGCCGGCGCTGTCCCGACGGTTCCATAACGTGTGCCGTCGAGGTCCATCACCGCCGCACCATATTCCTCCGGTTCGAGGCCGCCTCTGGTTCCAATCCTGTGCTGGAACGCAAACCGCACCACCGCCGGTGCTCCGAGCGTAAAAGTCCGCCTCCAGCCTCCTGAAAAACCCGCTCCCGCAGCAGTGGTGCTGTGTCCTACATCCACCACGATGGCACCGCCTGGATTCCCGGTCGCGGCTTCCAGGGTGCCGCTGGCATTATTGGGCCGATTGGTTCCGAATGGATCATCGAGATAAACGAGGCCGCCGGAACTGGTGCTCGACGGGGAAAAGGTGCAGTCAATTCCGACATCCGTGCTCGTAAGCTGCCCTCCCTGGTGCAGTTCGATGGCCATGATGTTCGTTCCCGTGGTCAGCAGACCCGCCGGGATGGTCACCGCGCTGGTGGTATAGGTATTTTCGTCCTGAAGCGAGGTATTCGCGTAGGTGTTCGTGGTCACCGGCCCGGTGGGGGTGTATTGACCGGGATCGAAATTCGTCCGGAATACCTCCTGCCCGTTGACATAAAAAATTGCCGCGTCGTCCACCAGGTGCCTGAGCGTCCACTGGGTGGCCGCCGCCGCATTGGCATCGAGAGTGAAGGTCTTCCGGAAGAGATAGGTGGTAATCGTATAGTTCGCGCCCCCGACGCTGTAACCGGTCAGGGTCTCCGGCGCGCCCGGAAGTCCATTGATTCCACCCCCTTGCAGCGGCATCGCCCCGCTTCCCCACGGCCCCACCGTCGAGGTAGCCGTGTCGAAGGCCAGGACCTTCCAGTCCCGCGAGGCTCCGTCCACAGGGTAGGTATCGGCCGTCTGGCCATTCTGGCTGTTCTTGATTTTATCCAAAAACTGCCAAGGACCACTGAGCACATTGGCCGCCGGTTCAAAATTTGCAGAAATAATGTCCGCTCCGGCGGTGTTGAGGATGCCATCTTCATTGACGGCGTAACTGTCGTTCACAGCTACCGGCGCGGCGAAAGCAAGGGACGGGACAAGAAGGCAGGCGAAAATCGCCCGCCAATGGGTCATTGGCGTACAACTCATGGTCAGATGGTAAGAGGAAGGGGAACGCAGAAAAGCATACGCGTGCCGACTCGCTGTCTGTCCATGAACAGGCCGGAACAGATGAAGAAGGGGGAGGTAGCGGATACGAACGCTCCCCAAACATACCCCGGACCCACCCTCTTTGACAATGCGCCGCCCTCCTGTACCTCTACTCAGGATTTTTCCTAAACTCCTTAATTTTATCGTTAATTCATCTTAATTTAACTAAATCGCTTTTTAAGGAAATACTAAGGGTCTTCAACCCGCAATAACCTGACAGCCTTGAACTGGGTGCCCGAATTGGCCTAACCACTTCTTTTTCGGGACTTCCTGCCCTCTATCACTTCGCCGCGGTCATGGCGAAGCGAAAGCCCTGGTTGGGCAGCGAGCCATGGAGCGCCATGGTGCCGGCATCGAAGAGATTGTAGGCGTTGCAGGTGAAAGCGGAGCACCACCATGAGCCGCCGCGGGCGGAGGTCAGGGGCTGGTCCTCTTTGGCTTTGATGCCAGGCGGGAGGTCTGAAACAAACTCAAACACATTGCCGATGACGTCGTAAAGGCCCCACGCGTTAGGGGCGAAACTGCGGACCGGCGCGGTGAATTCCCAGCCGTCGAGCATCGTGTTTTTGGCGTGGGTGTTCCCATTCCAAATATTCGCCTTCTTTTCGTCGAATTCTGCGCCCCACGGGTATTTGTCAGTGCTGCCCGCGCGGGCGGCGACCTCCCACTCGGCCTGGGTGGGAAGGCGGCCCCCCGCCCACTTGCAGTAGGCGGCGGCATCCGCGGCGCTCAGACAGGTCACGGGATGGTTCGCAAGGTCTTTGACCGCATCCGGCCCCTCCGGACCGCGGGGATGACGCCAGCTCGCGCCCTTCGTATCGATCCATTTCCACTCCCGCTCGCCATAACGGAAAATGTGGGCGGACCCGCGGCGCTCGGCGTCCGTGCGGTACGCCGTCGCTTCCACGAATTTGGCAAACTGGGCATTCGTCGTCTCGGCATCCGAAATCAGGAATGCCTCAAGCTTCGCGGCACGGGGAGGATTGGTGGGATAATCCTTTGCGCCGACGCGATATTCACCTGCCGGAACCGGCACCAGTTGATGGCCGTTGGGGCCGGAAACCTTCGCGGGTGCAGCGACAGGCGGCGTCTCTCCGGCGGCGAAGGCGGAAGCTGCGGCCACCCAGAGGGTTATAATGCTGCGCTTCACTGTTCCTTCGTTTTGGCAGCGTTTCTGGAGGCGACAAAGGACTTAGTCAGATCGATGATCTCCTTCCTGAGTTCCGGCGTGTAGGGAATGCCAAGGTCGATGTTTTCACGCCAGGCCAGTTTGTGCACGGGATCGAATTTGATATAGCTGCGGCTGTAATCCGGAATGTCATCAGGACTTTTGTATTTGGAGAGCGTCTTATCCTTCCCGAAATGCGTCTGAAGAATTTCACCGTAAAGCTTTTCCAGACGGCTGGAGCGGAGGGGCGCATATCCGGCATTGCGCATGAGGAGCACGCAGGTGGCCAGCAGGTCCCGCTGGACGGCCTGCGCGCGGAAGATGGCGCGCTTCCGTTCGAGCTCCGCCTCCGGCTCTTTCCTGAGCGATTCAGTTTCTTTGTCATACACGCTCAGATTTTCCGCAACCACCTTCGCTCTGTCGGCGCCATCCACCTGAGGCACAGGAGCCGCGGGGTCTTTTTCAAAGGCGTGCAGCATCGGAACATACTTCTCCTCAATCGCCAGAAGCTGCGGAATCACTTCCACCGCATCCAATTCCTCAATAATGGTCAGGAGGTGAGTATTGAAGCTGTCAGGATCAACGCCGATGGGATCGGGGCCTTCCGGGTCCTGTTTACCGGAGGGATCACGCGGCTGAGGCACGGGCTTGCGGAGGAGATCCGCCGTTTCCAGTTTTTTTGTGAGGATGGGAATGACACCCGCACGGTTTTCCCGCAGAAACTTGATGTTAGCCTCCGAAATGCCCGCGTCGCTTTGCATGATGCTGCGAAACGCGGGGAGCGGAGCCGGATAGGAGGAGGTGGCAAAGTTGCAGTTTTGACGGTAGTCGCCAGGAAAGCGGAGGATTTTGTCGAACTGCTCCGGAAGCGTCGGTTTTTCAGAGTCCGCGTGAGCGCTCAGGCAAAGAAGACACGCGGTAATAACGGAGGCAATGAGTCCGCGAACGACACCGGTTTTCATAGTGCTAGAAGATTAGCATGTTCAGGCCGGTAACGCACGCGAATTCCGCGGATTGGCGCCATTACTTCAGCGGGACCTGGGACGGGTGCATGAGGTAGGCGAAGAGCGCGCGGACCTGATCCGCCGGCAGCACTTCCAGCACACCGGCGGGCATGATGGAATCCGCGGAGGGCTCTATGGAGGAGATGGCCGCGGATTCGATGGTTCGCGGCCCGGTTGGCTGGTTGATCGTGACGGTCTTGTCCGTCTTCGCTGTGACAATGCCGGCGGCGAGGCTGCCGTCTTTGAGGCGGATAATGCTCAGCCGGTAGTCGGCGCTAACAACCGCTGAGGGTTCTATGATGTTCTCAAGGAGGTAATCGAGATCGGAACGCTGCGAGCCAGTGAGGTCCGGGCCTATTTTTGCCCCCTCACCATAAAGGGTGTGGCAGGTGGCACACAGGGTGGTGAACAAGGCGCGACCGGTTTTGAGGTCGGCGGCGGCGAGTGCGTCCTTCGTTAGGGAAGATTTCAATTTCTTGATGAGTTCGCGCCGTTCGGCGGTGCCTTCGCTGATCGTGCCCCATACGGACTTCAGTTTATCGGTAAGCGCGGCATCTTTGAAGGCGGTGATCTGTCGTGCCTGAAAAGCGGAGAGATCGCTCTTTGGCACAGCGCCGCCGGCAATGGCATCCAGCAGCGCCGCGGCAAACGAGGGCCGGGAGACCAGCGCGGCAACGAGTGCCGGACGGTCCACCGGATGGAACGAGCCGTAACTGCCGGCGATTTTCTTTCCGAGCGCCGGATCGTCGAATTCTGTTAGACCACGGACGGCCACGGCGTTCAAAAACCTTTCCTTCAGCGCCCCTTCGCAAATGGAACGCATGTCGTCGGGCCTCGCTTCGATGAACGCCGCGAGCGCATTTTTCCGCACCTGAATGTCAGCGCCTTTGTCGAGCGCCAATGCGCGGATTTCCTCCAACGCCCGTCCGCTGCCGAATACCAGACTGAGTTCCCGCACGCGTCCGGCGAGTTCGGGAGCCTTCGCCACATCCACCACGGTCGGCCATGTCGCGGGCCGCGGTGCCTTGCGCCGTCCCTTCAACGCGAGAGACATGCCTTCCAGAATCTCCGGCAGCGAACCGGGATTCCCGGCCGCTTCTTTGAGCATGACATTCACGGCCGCAGGTTGTTTGTCCAACCGTTCTGTCAGAGCACGGGCAATACACTGCCGGGTCAGCGGTTGCCGCGCCATTGCAGCCAGCGGCGCGAGTGCCTGCGGATGCGAATCCACCAGCGGGATCAATGCATACCACAGCATGGCCGGAAGATTGTGATCATTCGCATCTTCAGGACGGGCCGCGAGCACCCTCGCGAGTTCCAGCCGCTGCTCCGCAGGCAATCGCTGAAGCGCGGACGCCAGCGCCAGACGGACGGGTCCTGACTTGTCCTCAGCGGCCAGCTTTTTCAATGCGTCCAGTTTCTCAGGCGCGAGGGCTTTTGCCCGGATGCGGCTCAGCGGCGTGTCCAGCGGCTGCGCATCCATCAGCAGACGCACGGCCCAAACGCGCATGTTTTCCTCAGGGTCGGAGAGGAGTTTCAGGAGTCGCTCCCGCGGAACGCCGGCGGTGAAGTGCAGCGCCCAAAGAGCGCGAAGGCGCACAGTGACAGGAGCGTCATTTGCGACCCCGCTAAGCGCGACGCGTTCGCTGTCATCATACCATCCGTCACCAGTTAGGAACGAGTTGGTCATTGCCTGACGAGCGCTCCGAACTTGCCACTCGTCTTGATAGCTGATGTGCTCCCAAAATGTCCCTCGTGACAAAGATCGCGGGTGCGGCCTGCCGCTGCTGAACGAAATTCGGAATACCCGCCCGCTGCTCCGGTGGACACCCGTGTTCTCGTGACACTCGCCGGTGTCGCTCCAGTCCAGCACGTACACAGCTCCGTCCGGCCCGCTGGAAAGGTCAATGCCCCGAAAAAACGGATCGGCCATGATTGCCATGTCTTTTCCGTGGTGCGCCATATAGCCGGTGCCTTCGCGCTCAGGCAGATCGCAGTTGATGCGGCGGCCATGGAAATTGAGAGCGTAGATTTTATCCCGATACTCCGCGGGCCAGTTGGTGCCCTGATAGATCATCAGCCCGCAGTGTGCGTGCCCGCCGCCGAACTCATTCGCTTTGCCGTCACGGGAGTTTCCCCAGCCCTTACCCGTGTCGAAATGATAGTGATCCGCGTGCTGGTCGATGAGGAAGTAGGCCAGCGGATTCGGGTCGAGCGTATGAGGCCGCGCGTAGTGGGCTCCTGGAATGACGTGCCACAGGTGACCGTTGACCGTGTTGATGAAAAACAGTTCACCCTCCGCATTCCAATCCATGCCCCATGGATTCGTGGTGCCGCTGCAAAGCGACTCGAAGACACCGCTCGAAGGATTGAACCGCCAGACGCCGCCATTCAACGGCACTCGCTCCGCCTCCGGGGTCCCCGGTGCCCCGGCCATCGCGGGACCCGACGCGCCGCAACGCCCGTAAAGCCAGCCATCCGGACCCCAGCGCAGGCCATTGGCGCAGTTGTGATGGTTTTCTGACGGCATGGGAAATCCATCGAGCACCGTCTCCGCCGGACCGTCGGGTTTGTCGTCTTCATTCGCATCCGGAATGAACACCACCTTCGGAAGCGTGATGGCCCATACACCGCGCCGCTTTTTATACACCCCCGTTTCCACACTCATCAGTCCCTGCAGATCATCGGCGAAGACCGTGGACTTGTCAGCGTTACCATCATGGTCCGTGTCCTCCAGCACAATAATCCGGTCGCGATACCGCCCATCCATCTTGATAGGGCGCTCGGCATAAGTGAAATTCTCCGCGATCCACAGCCGACCGCGTGTATCCCATGCCATCGCGATGGGATTCCTTACCATCGGCTCGCTGGCAAAGACATTCATCGCAAACCCCTCCGGCAATTCCACCTTCACCGCCGCCTCCGCCGCCGGCATGGGTTCCCCGGGCACTTTCTCGGAATTCTGCGGCTCCGGAAAGTCGGCTCCCCGTCCGGAAAGTGTGAGCAGCAGAGTAACAGAAAGGATTTGGCGCATGGCAGGAGATTGCATCGGGGCGCAGGTTATGAACTCCTGTCCCGCAACGCAATATCCGCAGGTGTGCAACATCGCCGCATCTGCGGCCAATCCCTCCCTCTTACGCCGGCACCTTCTTCTTCGCCTCTTTGGATGCGATAAACGCCTTCGTCAGATCCAGGATCTCCTTCCGGATTTCCGGCGTGTAGGGAATCTGGACGTCGCCGCTCACGCGGTAGGCGAGTTTGTGGATCGGGTCGTACTTGATGTAATCCCGTTCATCTTTTGGAATGTCCGCCGCGCTCTTGTATTTGGAAAGCACCTCATCCTGGCCATACTTCGCCTTGAGCGCCTTCCCGTAAATTTTCTCCAGGTTGCTGGAGAACATCGGGCCGTAGCCAACCTTGCGCATGATGTGCACGCAGACAGCCAGCATGTCCCGGTGGACGGCCTGAACACGAAAGACCTCCTGCTGGTGCTCGATTTCGGCCTGCCGCTCTTTGGTTAACTTTTCGTAATCCTCGCCTTCCTTGAGAAGATTCGGGCTAACCCCTGCACCCTCGGAACCGTCCGCCTGCGGCATCGGCGCTTTGGGGTCTTTTTCCACAGCCTGAAGCAGCGCGTAATACTTCTCCTCAAGCGCCAGCAATTGCGGCAGCACTTCGACCGCATCCAGTTCCTCGATGATCGTCAGCAGGAGCGTGTTAAAACTGTCAGGGTCCACGCCCTTCGGTTCCACGTCCTGCTGATCCTTGGGAATGGACGGATCAATCGGCTGCGGCTTCGGCTTGCGGAGGAGGTCCACCGTTTCCAGCTTCGCAGCCACAGCGGCCAGCAGTTTCGCGCGGTTCTTCCGCATGAAGTCCATGTTCGCTTTCGAGAAGCCCGCTTCGCCGTGCATGATGCTGCGAAACGCTGCGATCGGCGCAGGAAACGTGGAAAGCGACGCATCGCAAATCTGACCGTAGTCGCCCGGAAAGCGCAGCAGTTTGTCCAGCTTGTCAGCGAGTTCGGGTTTCGCCGTCGCGGCGAAGGCGCTGCCGGCGAACAGGAGTGAAGCAGTGAGAGTCAGGAGAAAGCGCGGTTTCATGGCGGCACATGGTATCACCCTGTGACGGATGTGCCTGGGGAATCTTCACCGGAATATGTCAGGTTTCCGATGGGCCGGAGCAGCTTGCGCCATGGCATATAAACGGCTATCGAAGCAGCAATGAATGAGACACCGGTCGCCTCTGTCGCACCGGCCCTGGAGCGCACGCTCGGAGGCTGGCAGATTCTCTTCTACGGGCTTGGCTCCATGCTGGGAGCCGGCATTTACGCCCTGGTGGGCACCGCCGCAAATATCATGGGCAACGCGGTGTGGGCCGGTTTTGTGGCGGCGATGGTGGGCGCACTCCTCACCGGTCTGTCCTATGCGAGCGCCGGGAGCCGTTACCCCAAAGCGGGTGGCGCGGCTTTCATTACGGGACGTGCTTTCGGATCACCGGTGCTCAGCACCATCGTGGGAATCGCCGTGATGATGAGCGGCCTCACCAGCATGGCCACCGGTCTCCAGGCGATCGCTTCCAGACTGCTGTCTTCCGGCGAGGGAATGATTTGGATGAAACCGCTGGCGATTGGCCTCGCGGCGATGCTCGGCGGCGTCATCTTCCGGGGCATTCGCGAGAGCATCTGGCTGAATACACTTTGCACCGTCATTGAAGCGGGCGGACTCATTTTTATCGTCGTCGCAGGATGCCGGTTTTGGGGCGGCGTGAATTATTTCGAAGTTCCGCCGGTCACTGCTTCAGGGGCGGCATCGGACGGACTGACGGCCTCCCTCGTGATGCAGGGTGCCGTCCTCACGTTCTTTGCCTTCATCGGATTCGAAGACATCCTCAATGTGAGCGAAGAGGTAAAGAATCCCCGGCGCGATGTTCCGTTCGGCCTCGTCGGCGCCATGATTGCAGGAACGCTCATCTACGTTTCCGTAGCCGTGACGGCGGTTTCCGTGCTGGGCTGGGAGGCTCTTTCCAAAAGCAAGCACCCGCTCGACGACGTGGCCAAAGCCGCCGCGCCATGGTTCACCGGCATCGATAAGGTCTATTATGCTGTGGCCATCTTCGCCATCGGGAACACCGCGCTGCTGAATTACCTCATGGGTTCGCGCCTCCTCTACGGCATGGGGAATCAAGGGTTGCTGCCGAAAGGGTTAAGCCGCGTCCATCCCCGCCGCCACACGCCCCACATTGCCGTTCTCTGTCTGTTTGGCATCGTCACGATTCTCGTCCTCCTCGGAGACATGAAGGCCATGGCCGAGTCCACGGTCCTTTTGCTCCTTGCCGTTTTCGTCCTCATGAACGCGTCGCTCGTCATCCTGAAGAAAAAGCCGGGCGAATCCCCTGGCGGCTTTGAGATTCCCTCCCTGATACCCATCCTCGGCGCGCTCGTCTGCTCCGTGCTTTTTGCCAACCGGCTGCACGCCGCCCTGACAAGTGACGACGCCGCGCTGTGGACCGCCCCGCTCGTAGCGCTGGGCATTCTGGCCGCGGGAGCCCTGATCGGCGTGGTCAAACGCAGGATGCCCTCTTCCGAACTCAACTGAGCATCTTGTCCCGCTCCAGTTTCAGACCCATCTTGCGGTAAAGCGTGGCGATGGAAACGCCGAGCATCGAAGCCGTCTTCTCGCGGGAGCCTTCGTTGTATTTCAGTGTCTCGCGGATGAACATGCGCTCCTGCTTCTTGATGAAATCGTTGAGCTTGCTGCCGATGGGCAGACTGTGCTTCATGCGCTCGTTTTCATCGTCGCTGATCTCCACCTTCTGCGTGATCTTCGGCGGCAGATCGGACGGGCGAATGCGGCGGTCGTCGGCGAAGGAACACGCGCGCTCGATGGCATTCTGCAGTTCCCCGACGTTGCCCGGCCACGCGTAATCGATCAGCAGCTTCAGCGCATACTTGTCCACTTCCTTCTTCGGGGACTGCGTGAGCCGCGTGTAGGTGTTGAGGAAATGATCCACCAGCAGCGGGATGTCGTCGCGGCGGCTGCGCAGCGGCGGCATGGTGATGGGAATCACCGAAATCCGGTAGTAAAGGTCCTCGCGGAATTTCCCTTCGCGCACCATTTGCTCCAGCGGCACGCTGGATGTTGCCACAAACCGGAAGTTCAGTTCCCGCGGGAGATTCCCGGCCAAACGGCGCGCATTGATATCCTCAATGAATGAGTCCAGTTGCGACTGAAGACGCATCGGCAGAACATTGATCTCCTCCACCACCACCGTGCCTCCGTCCGCCCGGTGGAAGATATTGTTCGATCCGCTGAACATCTCCTGCTCCAGCAGTTCCGCCGGCAGGGAGGACCAGTGCAGCACCTTAAACGAAAGGCTCTTCCGCCGGCTGGTATTGTGAATCGTCCGGGCCACCATCTGCTTGCCGCTGCCAAATTCCCCCTCCAGCAAAATCGGGCTGTCCTTGTCCGCGATTTTCTCCACCAGCTTGAGGATTTCCTTAATCTGCGGACTGCCGCCAATCAGATTGGACGACGAGGAAATCTGAATCAGGGGCTCGCTCGGCTTCGTTCCCGCAGTCGAAGACGACGGCCCGCCGGTCTTCTGCATTGCCCGGTTGATCGTCCGCTGCAGGTCGTCCAGTTCGAACGGCTTTGTAAGGTAATCGAACGCACCCAGTTTCATCGCCTCCACCGCGGTTTCCACGCTCGCGTAACCTGTCACCATCACCACCTCCGTCTGCGGGTAGCGCGCCCGCACGTCCTGAATGATCTGCATCCCGTTCATGTCGGGGATCCGCAAGTCCACGATCAGCAACTCCGGCTTCTCCGCGTCCAGCGCCGCCATCCCCGCCCTCCCAGTCTGATGAAGAGAGACCTGATGCCCCATTTTGCGGCAAACCTGTCCCATCATTTCAAGTATGGAAGCCTCGTCGTCGATAATGATAATTTTTGCCATATTGTTAAGGCGGGTTGCAGAGTTGAGTATCGAAACCTAAAATCAGGGGCTTCCGGTCTCGATTATCAGTAATGCTTAGACAGTTTTAGCGAATTGCCAAGCTTTAAATTCGCACTTTCGAGAAAATAAAGTTGTGTGAGGGAAGTTTCATTAGCCAAATTCACTCAAATATCTCGAATTTGGACTGGAAAAATAATCAGTTATTAGAACCAACAGAATTCATCCCGTCCCACTTCGCAATAAATCTCCTTCGTTAGGAGATGGGCAGTTCACCCCATTTCCGTATAAAAAACTCCGTCAGGGGATATACCATCCATCTCCCACCACCAGCGCCAATTGCGCCTGCGGAGCACCCTCGCCGGGCGGATGGACGAAGTGCAGGCGCAACGCCATGCGGCGCGAGGCATAGAACGTCGCCTGACCGCGCGCCGGAGCATCACCGGGAGGCAGGACCTCCAAGGATTTGATAAGCCCCTCATCTCCGCGTTTCGCGTACACATAGAATGGCTTCTCGTCCAGACGGTCGCTCACCCGCAGCGCCATCCATTTTTCTTCGTCAGAATAAGCGTTGTTGTAATAATCGGAACGGCGCGCGTTTACCAGGACCGTAACGGGGATATCTGGGCGTTTCTTGAGAAAATCCTCCACGCTGATATCCGCGATCCCCGTAAAGGCCGGCCATTCCACGCGCCAGCCCTCGGGCGTTTCCACGGTGAGGACTTTCGCACGGGGCACCCTTTTGAAGAGAATGTCCGCATTCACCAGCCGCGTTCCCAGCGCGGTGCGGGGGGCGGTAATGCTGAGAAGTTCGCCTTCCATCGGCAGCGCTCCGGGTCTTGCAGCACACCATTCCCGCACTGCCTTCTCAAAAACCACGGGTTTCCGGAGCAGCGGCAGCAACTCCTCAGGTGTCTTCGCCGCCATGAATTTGGCGGTGAGTTCCTTCACGTCAAATCGCGGAGGCGGTGGCGCCGGCGGTTCCTGTTCGGCGCTGTCAGGCTTCGGACGCGAATTCATCCAAATGCCGAAGATCACCGCCATCACCACGATCAGCATCGCCCCCAGCATCGGCATCCACACCCGCTCACGCGAACGGCGAATCTGCATCCCGTCCACGAAGCTTTTGCTTTTTTTCCTTTTGCGGACTTTTCCCGGCCTGCTTCCCAGCCGCGAACCGCACTCCATGCACCGCTGTTTATGCAGGGGCCTTCCGTCCTCCACCGGCGTCATCGCCTTGCAGCGCGGGCAATCCATCAGCGACCGGTTTTGCGGCTGATAACCGGATGCTTTCAACTCCGCAATCCGCTCCTCCGATATCCTCTTCGGCTTGCTTTGCCACTCGTCGGGAATCTCATTCCACCGCCCGCCGCAATGAATGCAGTACTCCTCCGGCTCGGCGGCGGACGTATCCACCGGGGTCTTGCCGCCGCAGGAGCGGCATTGCTGAAAAGTAAGGGGCATGTTTGGGGGCCGGTCGGTTGTGTGCTGTTAATGCGGTCCGGGAAACTGCCAAGTCAAAATTCCAAACGAGCTTGCGCACCGCCGCGGTTGTCATTATCCCGCCGCTGTGTCCATGAACGCTTCCCTCACCGCCCGGCCCGTTAGCGACCCGATCCGTCTCTATCAATACCGCGACGGCCTGTATGCGGTGGATCTGCTCACCGCCGCCATGGTGGAATTTGACTTCTTCTCCCGCTTCGCCGCAGATGGGATGAACACCGGCGAAGTCTGCGCATTCTTTGGTTTCGCCCCGCGCCCGGCCGATGTGCTCCTCACGCTTTGCGCCGCGAACAGCCTTCTCGTCTGCGACGGCGAAACGTGGCGCCTCACCAATACCGCGCGTGAACACCTCTGCGCTGATTCGCATTGGAACCTGAAACCCTATTTCGAGTCCCTGCACGACCGCCCCATCGCGCGCGATTACGCCGAAGTCCTGCGCACCGGCAAGCCCGCCGGCTGGTCAGGCGACAAATCCGCCGGCGACTGGCACAAGGCCATGGAAAACGAAGCCTTCGCCCGCCGCTTCACCTCCGCCATGGATTGCCGCGGAAACTACCTGGCCCCTGCCCTCGCGGAGGCCCTCGACCTGTCTAACGTAACGCGCGTTCTGGATATCGGCGGCGGCTCCGGCATCTACGCCTGCGCCCTTTGTGCCGCACACGCGCATCTGCATGCCGTGGTCTTCGACCAGGCTCCCGTCGATCGCATCGCGCGAACCCTCATCGAAGAACGCGGCTGCGCAGAGCGCGTCGGGGTGCTTGCGGGCGATATGTTCCAGGGTCTCCCTGACCATTGCGACGCCCACCTCTTCTCCAACGTCCTTCACGACTGGGACATCCCGGAAGTGGAGAAACTCCTCGCCTGCTCACACGCCGCGCTGCCTGCCGGCGGTTTGCTCATCATCCACGACGCATTCATCAATGCCGCCAAAGACGGCCCCCTGCATGTCGCGGAATATTCCGCTCTCCTGATGCATTCCACGCAGGGAAAGTGCTACAGCACCGCAGAATACGCCGCGCTCATGGAGGAGGCGGGTTTCGAACCCGAGCCTTATCATCACACCGTTGCCGCCCGTGGGGTCATGACCGCGCGCAAACGCTAGGTTCCCGCCATGTATCCGCCCGCCCTCCAGGCACTCGTCGATCTCTTCGCCGGCCTCTCCGAGAGCGAACGCAGGGAATTGCTCATCCACTATGCCCGCGGCAGTTCCCGCCATGCTCCGCAGCCCGGCGAAGTTTTCGACCTCGAAGACGTCCGGCACGATGCCGAATGCACCGACACCGTGGGCATCCATCTTCGCATCAGTGACGGAAACCGCTGCCATTTCCGCATCACCCTGGGCCCGGAAGTGCAAACCCTCACACGTGCGCTCAGCTGCCTCCTCTGCGAAGGTTTGGAAAACGCCCCCGCCGGCGATGTCGTGCGTTTGCCGGACACCTTCATCGAACAGATCGCCGGCGCCACCCTCGTCCGCCTCCGCAGCCGCACCGTCTATTACGTCCTTAAGCGCATGAAGGAAACGGCTCATCAGTGGCTGCAGAGACACTGTGCTCCGCATAGCTGAAGCATTTCGCCCTTCGTCGTTCGACATCCTCCGGGCTTCTGATTTGGCTTCGCTTACATTCGGCCTGGAAATCCACGGCGTTGCCGTTATCCGTGGCATCAGTGTCTGACGGCGGAAACCACTTTTACGAAGATGTCACCAGCGCGCCGAAAACGGTGTTCGATGTCTCGTTGCGCCCGCCTGCATTCAGCGAGTTTGTAGGACAGCAAAAGGTGGTGGAACTGATTACCATGCGGGTGGAGGCCGCCAAGCAACGGGGCGATGTGCTCGATCACCTGCTCCTCTGCGGCCCGCCTGGACTGGGCAAAACGAGCCTCGCCCATATCATTGCGGCCACGGTCGGCTCCAGCATTCATACCTGCAACGGTCCTCAGATCGAGAAGGCCGGCGATCTTGCTGCAATCCTAACCAAGCTGGAGCGCGGAGACGTTCTTTTCATCGACGAAATTCACCGGCTGCACCCGAAACTGGAGGAGTATCTCTATCCCGCGATGGAGGACTACAAGCTCGATATCATCATCGATCAGGGTCCCAGCGCGCGCAGCATTCAGCTCCCTCTGCCGCGCTTTACACTGGTGGGCGCCACGACGCGCAGCGGCATGCTCACCGCGCCTCTCCGCAGCCGGTTCGGCATGGTGAACCGGCTCGACTACTACGGGCTTCCGGACCTCACCGCCATCATTGAGCGCTCGGCGGGCCTGATGGACGTGCCCATCGACCGCGCCGGAGCGGAGGAAATCGCATCCCGTGCCCGCGGCACCCCGCGCGTGGCCAATATGCTCCTGCGCTACGTCCGGGATTACGCTCAGGTCCGCGCCGGCAACGTCATCAACCGCGAAGTGGCCGACGCAGCCCTAACGCTCATCGATATCGACGCGGACGGGCTGGATGAAATGGACAAACGCATCCTCGAGTCCATCATTCACAAGTTCGATGGCGGTCCCGTGGGCTTGAACACAGTGGCGGTGGCCGTCGGCGAAGACGCCACCACTCTCGAAGAGGTCAACGAACCCTATCTGATCATGAAGGGTTTTCTCAAACGCACTCCGCGCGGTCGCGTGGCCCTCGCTGCGGCTTATGAAAAGACCGGCGTGCCCCTGCCGGTGAGGGCGGAAAGGCAGGCGGAACTGTTTTGAGGACGGCCTATTGCACCTGCCGCACTCTAAGAAAGCGTCTTCTCACTGCCGGGTCCTTCGGTGCCGTGGTGGTGGCCGCAATGGTGGGCGGAACGATGCCCTTCTCAAAAGTCCAGGTGAACGAATCGGCGGAGCTTTCCAGCGCATAGAGAGCCCACGGGCGCGCGAGCCACTGCATGCCGTCGTTGGGCTGGATGGTAACGTCGAACCGGGAATTGCCTTTGGTGGGATTCGTTCCCAGGCGATATTCCTCAAGGTTGCTCAGTCCGTCCTTGTCGTAGTCATCGTTGGGACCGCGGTTCGGTCCGGCGGCGGGATCCTTGTTCGTGAAATAAGTCACCATCCAACTGTCCGGCATGCCGTCGCCGCTGGCCGGCACGGTATCGCGGCGATAGGCTATAACGGTCACCGGCTGCCATGGTGAAGCGTTGACGCCATCGCTGAAACGATAGAGTTTCTTTGCGTAATAGGCGCCGCTGGTGGGGTCCGAAATACCGCCATCCGAATAATTCGCTGACGGAGTGAAGGTGATCTTTGAATCTGTCAGGGTAAAGGTTCCCTGCGTTCCCGCAGTCGCACCCGTGGAGAGTGTTAGCGTATCCGCGGGGGATTGCCGGTCAAAGCCGGCGAGCGTGAACTCATTGACTCCCGGAGAGGTCTGCGCAGCGGTCCCGGTGTGTGCCGTCATGTAGCGCGGGTAAGCCCAGGGAGGCGTGTTTTCCTGCGGCTGCGCCTTGCGGATTACCGGAGGATCGTAAGCTCCCAGCGTGGCTCCGCGGTCGTCCTCGTGGGTGCGGTAGTACATCATCGCCTCCTTTTTGGTGTCATCCGTTTCGGCCGGATTGTCGCTGGAGTGCACGAGGCCAAACACATGGCCAAGCTCGTGACAGAGCGTGGACTCAAGAGTTTTCAGGTTGGCAAGATTGGGTGCCGTGTGCCGCACGACGACATAACCGCGCACGGCTCTGTGAAACTCCATCCCGTTTACGTTGCCTCCGCCACCGCCGCTCATGTTGAGTTCGCCGTCCATGGAGTTCCACTCGCGTCCGCCAATGGCCAGGACTGCCCCGGACGAAATCACTCCGTAAGTATCGTGAAGCTGGATGCGGATTTTCTCATCCGTGGTGAGCACATCCGTGGCCGCCATCTGGAAATCCTGGAAGCCTTCAAAACGGAAAGTCATTCCCGTCACCGCGGTCCATGCCGCCAGGGCATTTTGGACGGCGGTCAGCGCCTGAGCCTGAGTGACGCCAACCGGCAGCACCGTGGCGTCCACAAGGTAAGGAATGGGCTGACCGCTGTCCGCAGCGATCCAGCGCGCCGGCACGCCGCTGACGGAATCAACCATCAACCCGTCAGGAGTTCCCGGTTCGCCGCCTCCATCCAATGCCCCCTGTCCCACCCCGGCAGCCGCCAGTGTTTGAGCGGCCGCTGCGCCCGTCAGGTCCGCTTCACCGCCCGCGTTCTCAGCCTGCCAGCGATGATAGCGGCGGAAACGCATCAGTTCCTCCAGTTTCAGTTCCCCGTTCGGCATGCGGGACACCGTCCGGGCACCTGCGCTGCCGCGCTGCACGGACAGCTTCTTTCCGTCACGGGATTTAGTCAAAAACAGCAGCTTTTCTTCGCCGGCACGCAACGCGGGAGAACATCCATAATCTTCACCCCGTCCCGGAACCGATCCGCCGGCATATTCCAAATTGATCCTCTCCGGCAGCTTGCCGCGAAATCCCTCCTCCACCCTAACCACCGCGCGGGTCACGATGTGTCCGCTCGCAGCCACCTCCGCTTTCACCTCCTCCACCCTTCCCCGGCAGACGCCATCTGCGGATTTCCATTCATCCGCCTCGGTCATGGGAATGGTGGTGGAAGCATGCGCTAGGGCAGCAGAAAAGAAAAGGAGGGTCAGGCCTTGTGCTTTCATGGTTATTATAATTACCATAAATAACATGCCCATTTTCTCCGTCAACTTTTAATCAACTTTTCCTCATAGTATTTCCCCCTAATCTTCAGCCAACCGTGCCGATAGCATTTCCCGCTGATAGACCAGTTCCTTCGGAAGGCTGTCGTAAATCTTCAGGAAAAGTTCACCTTGGGACATCACCTCCGCGCGCCACTCCGCCGGATCGACGGCCATCACGCGGTCAAAATGCTCGCGGGTGAACCCGGTAAGCCCTTCGCTGTTAAAGTCTTCCCAGTGGGGCGTCCATCCGATATTGGTTTCGTGTCCCGGAATGCAACCCTGACAGCGCCGGATAATCCATTCCAGTACGCGCATATTTTCGGAAAATCCCGGCCAGAGGAAACGGCCGTCCGGACCTTTGCGAAACCAGTTCACATGGAACAACCGCGGCAGATGGCGAATGTGGCGGCGGATCTCCAGCCAATGCGCGAAGTATTCCCCCGCATCATATCCGCAAAAGGGCAGCATGGCCATGGGATCGCGGCGGACGACGCCGGATTTCCCCGTGGCCGCCGCAGTGGTTTCAGAACCCATCGTGGCTCCTACATAGACGCCGTGCGCCCAGTTAAAACTCTGGTAGATGAGAGGCATCGTGCCAGGCCGGCGTCCGCCGAAAATGATGGCGCTCACCGGCACGCCGTTAGGGTCCTCCCATGCCGGATCGATTCCCGGACACTGCGCGGCGGGCGCGGTGAAGCGGCTGTTAGGATGAGCCGCGGGACGTCCGCAATCCGGCGTCCAGTCATTCCCCTGCCAGTCGATGAGATGGGTGGGCGGCTTTTCCGTGAGACCCTCCCACCAGACGTCGCCGTCATCGGTCAGGGCAACGTTCGTAAAGATGGTATTCCGCGCGATCGTCGCGATGGCCGTCGGATTCGATCCCGGAGAAGTGCCCGGCGCGACGCCAAAGAATCCGGTTTCAGGATTGATCGCGCGCAGACGGCCTTCGGCGTCCGGCCAGAGCCATGCAATGTCGTCACCCACAAGCGTGGTCCTCCAGCCGCGGGCGCGATAACTTTCCGGGGGCACGAGCATGGCCAGATTCGTCTTTCCGCAGGCGCTCGGAAAGGCTCCGCAGACATAATTGCTCCGCCCGTCCGGCGCATGAACCCCCAGAATGAGCATGTGCTCCGCGAGCCAGCCCTCCTCCCGCGCCAGCCAGCTTCCGATGCGCAAAGCCACGCACTTTTTTCCAAGGAGCGCATTTCCACCGTATCCGCTGCCAAAGCTCCACACCGACGGTTCCTCTGGAAAGTGCACGATGTATTTGTCTTCATTGCAGGGCCAGGGAACGTCCTCCTGTCCGCTTTCCAGTGGCGCCCCGACGCTGTGCAGACACGGCACCCAGCGGCCGGCGGAACCCAGCTTCTCCCACACCTGCTTTCCCATCCGCGCCATGATGCGCATGTTGACCACCGCATACGGAGAATCGGTTAGCTGCACTCCGACAAGCGCGAGGCGGGAATCCAGCGGCCCCATGCAAAAAGGCACCACGTAGAGCGTGCGGCCGCGCATCGCTCCGCGGAATTTTTCCGTTAGGAGCGTTTTCATCGCCGCAGGCGCGCGCCAGTTGTTAGTCGGTCCGGCCTGCTCGCGCCTCCGGGTGCAAATGAATGTCCGGTCCTCCACCCGCGCCACATCCGACGGCGCAGATCTCGCGAGATAACACCCCGGACGCTTTTCCTGATTCAATGCGATAAATGTCCCGCGCTGCACCATAAGATCGCAAAGCGCCTTGTTCTCCGCTTCTGAGCCATCGCACCAGTGTACGGCGTCAGGCTGGCAAAGGGTGCGAATCTCTTCAATCCATGAGAGAACGGCGGGGTGCTGGGTAAGTGGAGTCATCGTTGACGGATGGATCACCTTAGCAGCAGAGGAGCCCGGGAAAGCAGGATTTTTCGAATCAAGGCCGCCACCACGGCGGAATGAGGGAGGCCCTCACCCGGTAGAAGCGCTTTTCAGGCGAGTCAGGGTGATGGGCCTCAAGTTCGAATTGATCGATCGTATCGTCTCCGGAGGTGGATTGGCTGCGGACGACACCCAAAGCGATGCCGTCACCGAAGTAGTCATTCAGGACTGCGAGCGTTTGCCATTCGGCATCCTGGAGCGAGCCCGCGGACTCCACGAAGAGAGTGACGTCACCCAAAACCCCCGACCGCCGCCGAAGCACCAATTCCACGTGGTCCTGTGCGAAGGATGCCGTGAGCAAACGGCTGATCTCAAAGCGCTCAGGATCGGCACCGGTCACATATTCAAGAAAGTTAGGAGTGCCGTCGCGGTCGGGATCGGCAAACGGTTCGCCCTCGGGATCGGACGATGACGGTCCGAAGTGCTGCGCCCTCCATTCCTCCAGCGGGGAGGAAGGCGCAAAATTCACATTCACCGCCACCGGCTCCGACCAGCCGTCTTTGTCCCTCACCCGATAGTTGAAAGACCCCGCGCCAAAGAAGCCCTGCGGCAAGGTCATGCGAAAATGGCCCGTCGCCGGGTCAACCACCACCGGTCCTGGCGGAGAGCCGCCGGTGGATACTTCCAGCACGGGATCGAAGAAAACGCCCTCTTTAGAGAAAAGGCCGTCATTGGCAAAAAGGCCTCCGCTTTTCAGGGCGCGGGAGTCCGCCGGGGCATTGAACGAAAATTCGAAGGTGTCCGGCATCAAAACCGGTGGCCGTTTGGCGTCAGTGACCGTGATCGTTTCCCACATGGGGGTGGACCATCCTCCCACCGTCAGCGAATGGAGGCGAAAGGCGAGGTCGGATGAATTGACGGATTGGTTATGCAGTGAAACCGCCAGCACATTCGTGCCGGACACTGCCGTGGCGGGCAGTGTCAGTGTGCGGATGACAGGCTCATCAGGATCCGCGGCAAAGGTGGGTGTCAGGAGAGTATAAGTGTCCGGATCCGTCGCGAACGCGCCGCCGGGTGGAAGAAAGAAGCGCCCGGCTTCCACTCCGTTGAGATAAAAGATGGCGCCATCGTCGCAAATGAACTCCATGGTGATTCCATCCGGAGGGTTCTCCGGCGCCTGGAACGCGAGGCGGAAATAGGCGGTAAAGCGCTGTCCCTGATTCGGCGTGCCAATGTTCGTGGTGATGGGAAGGCCCTGATTCGGACCGATGGTGCCGTAGCCCATCAGCCCCGTGCCGGTTCGCCACGCGGTGTCATCGAAGGCCGGCGTTTTCCAGTTTACCTGGAATCCTGGTGTCGCAATACCCGGGTCCTGACCGTTGACAGGATGCAGCCAACGCCACACCGCGGCATTGCCGGCAGGGAAGAGTTCGGTACTGCTCGCCGAGGCCTGATAGCTGAATTGCCATTTGCCAATGAAGTTCGGAGGCGGGGTGAAGGTAAAGGAACCGTCCGGCAGCAAAGCCAGCGTGCCGCCGGGATCACTTTGCACGAGACGCGCCCTGACATAATTGCGTGTGTTGCCTTCAAGCACGCCCGGAACGGGCACAGTCAGCGTTTCGCCTTCCGCCAGGGTATAGGGATGAGGCGTCAACCCCGGAACGATTCCATCATCAATCCTGACAGGAATGCTGGCCGGGGGATTGGAAGCGACACTGAATCCCGTTGGAAAGAACGGTGTGACGGTCAGGGTTTCAACGCCCTCGGAAAGCCCGTCCGCAAGCACCGTCACGGGCAGGAGCAGCACGCTGGACCCGGCGGGGACGTTGACGGGAATGGTGCCTGTGCGCACGTCCGCCGCGGTGGCGGTGCCGGCACCCACGGCACAATTGCAGACCATCGCTTCCTGCAACGGATAGGGCAGCTTCACCGGGACCATATAGGTCACCTCGCCGGCGGATGGTTCGGGAAAGGAAAACGGCCCGGCGGGCATTGTGACCGGGATTTGAGCATTATAGATGGATATCTGCATTTCCATCGGCTCCATCCCTCCGTAAGAGGGTTTTCCGAAGACGAGTTTGAATTGCTCCGTGGGCTCCGGAATTTGATCCGCCAGAATGGGTATCGTAATCAAGCCGGAGGCATCACCGGGCGGGACGGTCACCACGCCGCTGCCGGCAATATAGTCCTGGCCGCTGGTGGCCGTGACATCGACAGTATGCCACGGAATTTGCACCGGGAAATGGAGCGGTTTCGAAGCACGGACGCGGCAGCGCAGCAGTTCCGTGGTTTCTGTTCGTTCACTCACCGACTGTCCGATAACGACGCCGTAATTAACATACGCCGCATCAGTAATGACGCAGCGGGCTCCGGGCCCGGCAATGAACGCAGCGGGGCCGGTGGAAGTCGTATCGGTGGCGGTTCTGGTGGTTCCTGTCATCACTCCTTCGTTGAGATCGACCGAGGTCCAATCGCCGGGAATGGATGACAGCATTTGCCATGAGCCGGGGCTGCTGTCCGTGCGGGCCCACAGATCACCGGAAGCAAGGACGACTCCGCGGTCCAATGCCTGGAGACCGGTCGCTTCCAGCGTCGCTTCGAGCGCCCACGTTCCGCCGGAGCCGCGCCGGTAGAACTGAATGTTGTCGCTGGAGGGTCCGGTCATGTTCGCGGCGATCAATCCGCGATTCAGCTTCAGCCTGAGCTGCACATTGTTTGCGCCGATTCTGAGATCCGGCAGCTTGCGCCAGCGGGTCTGGGCGCCTGGGTCCAGTTCGAAAATGCGGAGTATCAGACTGCCGTCTCCGATCCGCCTGCCAGCAAGGACCGCCACGTTTCCGTCGATCGCTGTGATCAAAGACGACTCTGAGAGTCCGGTGGTATCGAGTTCCGTCCGCATACCCCACTGGCCGGAAAGGTTCTTTTCGACGACCTCGACAAAATGGCGTGGATGCCACGGGTCCGCGGGCTGTCCGATGAGCAGTGTGCGCCCGTCAAAAGCCATGATCGAAACCACCGACTCCGAGGGAACGGCCGGCAGACGCGTGTGCAACCCCCACAGACCCGGGCCGCCGGCATCCGCTTCAAAAAACAGAAAGCTGCTCGTGGCGATGTCCCACACCGCAAGAATCCCGTTGCGCAGGCCGAGCCACCCAATTCTCCACACGGTGCCACCGATGCCCGCGGCATTCAGTCGTTTGTGCTCTGTCCATCCTCCCGGGGCTGCGGAGTCGCGCCTGAAGAGAATGACATCTCCCCGCTCAGGATCGAGATTCGGCAGTAATTTGATGTCCGAGGCTGCCACCCAATTGCCGTCTGTGGAGGTGAGCGGATCACGTTCAAGCGGATGGACCACGCGTTGCGCCCATGATGCCGAAGCGAAACCGCCAGGCAGAGCGATCAGCGCCGAAAACTCCTCGTCTCCTTCAAGCAGATCGTCGTGCAACACGGGGATCTCCTTCAATTCGGAGCCAAATGGCGGCACGGCGGAAAACAGACCGGACGCGGGCTGGAAATCGTCTCCGGCCACACCAAGCCCGCGATCGAAGCCGGCGGTCTTGTGAATGCGCTCGCTGCGCCACGGAAGCTGCACCGGTTGAGGGGAAGCCCACATTCTCATCCTAACATAAACGGGCGCTGCGTCCTCGTACCCTTCTGTGGCTGTCGCCGCCACTACCGGCCACACAGGAGTGGCATCGCGAATGACGAGTTCGGTTGTGACGGTGGCGGGAGTGGCGCCCGCGATGTTTGAAAACTCGATGCGCAGGGATTCGTCCTGCTCTGCGGTGTTGTCCGGGAATACCGCCAGCGAAACCCGGCCCTGCCATTGACCCGCGGGAATGGTTAGGGTGCCGGTGGATTCCACGTAGTCGCTGCCGGGAGTGGCGGTAACTGCCACCGTGCGCCATGCCATGCTGACGGGAGCTGCGGCGGCCCGGGACAGGACTACTTGTATTGAAGCGGCGGCCGCTCCGGCTCCGTGCGGTTCAAGGAAAACTCCCGGAGCTGCTTTCAAGACGGGCAGGTCGTCATTCAGCAGTGTGGCCTCCGCTCCTTCCAGCCGGCCTGCCCATGACTGGAAATCGCT
Organism: Verrucomicrobiales bacterium; assembly: GCA_035550135.1. Taxonomy (GTDB): domain Bacteria; phylum Verrucomicrobiota; class Verrucomicrobiia; order Verrucomicrobiales; family V1-33; genus V1-33. The sequence goes on along the minus strand of DASZQB010000041.1, from coordinate 12,810 downwards.
GAGAATCGCCTCCTGCCGCAGCGTTGCCATATCGAGACCGGACAGCGCGACATCCCTGCCAAACCCATCCATGAAGGTGGACACCGGAGAGACGAAGCTTCCAACAAACGGGAATGCATTTCCGGCGGGATTTTTTGCATAAGCCCTGACACTTCCTTTGACCGAAGGTGTCTGGTTGTACTCGCCGGGTTCGCCGATCATCAGGAGCTGGCCGCGCGCTTCGGGAGCAGAGTAATAGGAATGCCCGAGCGCTGGTCCGTCTGTGACTTTGCCCCACTGATTGGGTCCGCCTTCGTTCTTGCCGAAGATGTTCAGCTTGCCGCCTCCATTGATGATAAACCGCTCACCCTCGAAAAGCACCGGCCACGCATAGCCGGTTTTGGTATGCACGAGCTTCCAGTCGGTGCGGCCTTCGTCCTGCGCTTCGAAAATATCCACCGTGGCGCCTGGAGGATCGGAGCTCGCCACATAGACGGTAATGAGATGCCGCCCGCTCATGATCATCTGCCGGGTCGCGCGACCGAATACCGGCATCACGGTATTCCAGACCTCACGCGGAGGGCCGCCAGGAATGAGTTCGTAAACGCGCAGATACTGCGGACCAGCGTTGTCCGTTCCATAAGCCACGGCCAGCCACGGACCGCTCATCGCGAGGACAGGGACGAAACCTTCGGTCCGTGGAAGAACGATTGGTGTTAGGGGTGTCCAGACATTGGGAGTGACGCGGCCGCGTTCCCAGAGGTGCAGCCTGAGAGTGTCCCCGTTAATGCCGGAAGGCCAGCCATCCGTCGCGGCCAGCCACCGTCCGTTGAAGGCTTTGCCTTCTGCGAATTGGTGGCCGCCTGAGGGAGCTTTGAAAACACCATCCGTGCTGATGGTGTTCCCGTTCCGGCGCATTACCGCCAGTGCCGACGGGTGCGAGTCGGAATGGGTAAACAGCAGGAAACTTCCTGGAACGCTTCCCTCGATGCCATTCCAATAGTGGCGGTCCTCACCAATCGCCAATGGTGCGGCAGGGATTGGAGCAAGAGCAGGAACCGGAACGCCGCCCTGTGGCCAAACCGCCAGCGCGAAGCTCTCATCGTCCTCCATTTCGTTATCCGCAATCACCGGCACTGTAACCTGCGCCTGCAATTCACCGGCGGGAATGGTCACAGCGCCGCGCTTCCCCTCATAGTCCACGCCTTCGATCGCTGTTCCGGACACCGTGGCATATTCAATCACCCGCGGTGTGGCCTCTGCCTGTGTTAGGGAGATCGTGAACACCACCGAAGCCGGTGCCCCCGTTCCCTCCGGCACAGACTGTCCCGTAACGGTAACAGCCGCCCGGGAAGTGAAGACTGCCATTTGAGCGAAGACTGCGGCACAGAGAAGACTTCGTTTTCCGAAAGCGGACAGGCGATGCAGGGACATCTTCATGGCATTCAGGAAGGGGATCAAAAAAACCGCCGCGAGCTTAAGAACTTCCCGGCTTGCTGTAAACCCGGTTTTAATGATACCCAGACAGGGCGGACAGGTCTCCTAACGATTCTGGTTGATGATGCTGCCACCGTTGACGGTGAACCCGCCATGCTCGTTGCTTGAGAGAATGGAGGAAGGGGCGGAGCCTTTGAAGATGTAACCCTCTGTCCTAAGCTCGAAGAGGCCCTCCACTCGAAATGATCCCCTTTTGAAGGAGCATTCCGCACGATCTCCACCTGAGATCAGGACCGGCTTTTCACCCATCAGGAATTGTATCGCTGGATCGCCATTGAGTTTCATTTCTTCAATATTGTCTCCGCCCGGCATGGAATACTCGATCATATCAGCGGTCCAGCGCACGACGGCAGGACTGCCGTCGATCTTTGTGGCGAGAATGCCGTCGCCATCGCCCGATCGCAGCGTGTCACCTGTAAGACCGCTGCCGCTGGCATTGACAATTTGAGACGGTGGACCGTCTCCTCTTGCGCGGGCATCCAGTTGAAGATTTTCGACCGCTGCGAATGCGAGCGTGCGCCATGCCGATGCATCACGCGTGCGTTTGCCTGTGTAAAGAACGACGGCCGCAGGATTCTTTGCAGAAGCCGCAAGGAGCGGATGTGCGGAATAAAAAACAGGCGGAAGCCTCACTCCGGCACCGGGACCGGACTTGACCAGAATATGGTGGGCCAGAACCATGGAGCGCGACAGCCAGGGTTCGCGTTTTGTCACCAAAGCGGCCATGCCTTTGTAGTCTTTGCTCTCAAAATCTCCGGGCTGAATCGAAAGCAGCGCGGCGCTTGGATGCGCTTTTATCAAACGGGCGCGCTCTTCAGTCGAAACGACCTCCGCAGATGTTCTCGTTAGGAAAACTTTTACAGGGGGCGGGCCTTCCGGAAAAGCGAAAGCAGGTCGCGCTCTCTCCGTCTCGAGCAGCTTTTTGATCCTGACGGCCAGGTCGAGGGTTTGCGCCGCCTCCGCTGCTGCTTCGGGGCCGTCCGGAGCGAATTCCCGGCCACCGGGGTCGAGCACGACCTCTGCCGGCTCGGGTTCCTTCAGAATGACTGTGAGGTCAGGTGGAAGGACAATCTCAGGTGCGTCCCGCTGCGCCGGGGAAGGATTGCCGTTCTGCAGCGGTGCCGGCACTAACTTTTCCTGAGATCGCAGACTGGAGGCGCAGAGCGTCAATGCACAAAGGCCGGCAAAACCGAGGAACATCGCCGGGCGGCTGGCTGGCCGCGCACCGATGGCACCTTGCAGCACTGAGCGAATGCGGCGCTCCAGTCCGCTTCGCCGCGCCATCGGCGACGCCATGGCTGACAGACCGTGTGGCGAGGCGAGCGCCAGCAGAGCATCCGCATACTCCGCAGCAGGAACTCCCCCGCGAAGCGCCGCCGCGTCGCACGCTTCTTCGCGCAGGCTCGTCGCCCGCCGGTGGATGAGCCATGCCAGAGGATTGAACCACTGCACGGCGCAAAGAATGTGACCCAGCAACAGCCACCATGCGTCCCGGCGGCGGAGATGTTCCGCTTCGTGAGCCAGCACTGCGTTCATCCGGCCGGGTGTCCATTGAATGCTGTCTTCCGGCAAAAGCACAACCGAACGCCACAGCCCTCCGCTGACAGGTGCTGCGGTCCGCGAAGTGCGCCGCACGTCCATGCGCCATGGCCCATGCACCCGCTCCGCGGACCGCACGGAACGCTGCCAGCAGAAAGCTGCCAACAACAGGCGCAAAACGAGCAGCACGGTGCCGCCTGTCCACGCGAACAAAAGCGTTAGCGGCTTTGACACCTCCGTCACCACCGCCGCTGGAGGAGGTATGGCTGGAACAATCACACCCGGTGCAGGCGCCGATACCGCATTCATAAATGAAGACGGCTCCGCAAGCACGACGTTGACGACAGTTCGCGTCTGCGGAGCCGAAGGGACCGGCGTGTAACGGGTCAATAGTCCTGGAGACCAGGATGGCAAAGCGGTCATAAACCACGGCATCAGCAGCGCTCCGGCCATGCCGAGGACGATCCATCCATGCCGCAGGGCGGCGGAGACGCGCGGCATAAAACTGAGCACCCACACCGCGGCCATCACGGCACTGCTGCGCAGCAGCCACTCCACGCACGCATCCGGAATAAGCACGGCGCTCATGGCTTTTCCTCCTTCCGGGCAGCATCGATGAGCGACTGCAGCCGCTCATGCTCTTCTTTGGAAAGCCTGCGCGGCGTGCGGCTGAAGTGGGCGGCCAGCGCATCGCTCACCGAGCCTTCAAAGAACGTGGCGATCACATGCCTCAAGGCCTTCAGCCCTGCCTGCGCCTTCGCCACCACCGGCGCATACTCAAACTCCCGGCCCCGCTTTCGTCTGCGCAGTTGGCCTTTCTCCTCCAGAATCTGCACCATGGTTCGCACCGCATTCAGGCTCGGAGGCTCCGGCATCCGCTCACGGATCTCCGCAATGCTGGCCCATTCTGAAGAGAATACGGCGTCCATGATCTGACGCTCGCGACGGCTGAGTCCAGGTTCCGATTTCATATCGATTCACCAATATTTTGGTTATTCGAGGGAACAAAGCAAGTTCAAAAACCATTTTTTTGGTTCTTCGACTTGCCGGCATTTTGTGTTCAATGCGCACCCCCCTGCATTGCATCGGCCATCATTTCTTGACTGGCGGCTCCGCAATCGCATGCTATACATCCAAAATGGAAGCACCGAGTGCGATTACGTTTACCGTGGAACCCGACGAAGCCGGAGGCTACACCGCTTCGTGGGATGGGCCGGGGGGCGGTGGCATTTCCACAGAAGGAGATTCCCTTGTGGATCTTCAAGCGAACATCCTGGATGCCGTCCGCTGTCACTTTGGACCGGACCAACCAGGGAAAGTGTTTCTTCATTTTACGGAGGACGTCGCTCTCATACCTGCATGAAGTTTCCCCGCGATATTGCGGGGCGCGAGGTCATCGCAGCATTGCGGCGGCTTGGCTTCACCGTTCAACGACAGACGGGCAGCCACGTGCAACTCCAAAGGGATAACACTCATGTAACGGTCCCCATGCACAATCCCGTCCGCACCGGCACGCTGAAAAATGTGCTTCGGCAGGCTGGAGTGACTATGGAGCAACTACTTGAGAACCTGTAGTTATTCTCCGCCAACCTCAGCGCGGAACGCTGTCGAATTCCTTCACCAGAGCGCCCTTTGCGGCTTCGTGGATGCGGATTTTTCCATCGTAGCCGCCGGTGGCGAGGTTTTTTCCGTCGGCGGTGAAGGCGAGGGAATAGACGGGGCCGCGGTCGCCCTTGATGCTCGCGAGGCGCTGGCCATTGCCGGTTTTGAAAATCCTAACTTCTCCGGATTCGCCGCCGCAGGCGATGAGTAAGCCGTCGGGGCTGAAGGCGATGGCGTGGATGGGGGAGCCCAAGTGCTCGAACTCGCGGACGAAGCTGTTCTCTTTGTCGTCACCCTCGCTCAGGCGTCCGCCGCGCGGTTCCATTTTGAACAGGCGAATCTTTCCTTCGCCGCCGCCCGTGGCGACAAGGTCGTCCTTGGGATGACGGGCAAGACACAGAAGAGGATCGCGCGGGCGATTGATGTCATCGATGAGCTGGCCGGTGGTGGTGTCGATGAGCTTGGCGGCTTTGTCGCGGCTAACGGTGGCGAGACGCCGGCCGTCGTTGGTGAAGGCGGCACCAAAAACCCAGTCGAGATGATTGTCGCACTTCATCACTTCTTTTCCGTCTGCGATGGTAAAGGCACGCACGAGTTTGTCCGCGCAACCGACAGCGACACGCTGGTTGTCGGATGAAAACGCGACACCGAACAAGCTATCGTTCGACGCCCGGATGGAACGAACAAGCTCGCGCTTCTCCACATTCCAAATCTGGATCTCACCGAATTCCGAAGTGGCCCCGCCGGAAGCGGCGAGCAGCTTTCCGTCTTTGGAAAACGTGACTGTTTCCAGGCGCGGGGAGTCGCCTGACAAACGCGCTGCAATGCCCGAGCCATCGGCTTTGTGAAGGATAATCTCGTGATGGCCGGCCACGGCAAGCAATGCGCCGTCCGGAGAAAAGGCCATGGTGTGGACGGCGGGCAAGGCACTGTAAACGGGCGGCTGAGCAGGCCTGCGCGTGCTGCTGTCAAATGCAGTATCCTCCTTCGCGCCCTGACTGATCCAGCGGGAAATGATTCCCACTTCAGCTTCAGTGAGAGGCTCGCCGTCTTTTGGCATCTCCGGCTCTTCGCCGCAAATCTCGTCCACCAGCGAGCTGCCTTTCACATCGCCCGGTTTCACGACGGGACCATTCTTTCCGCCCTTCATCAGTGGTGCATGCGCGGTCAAATCCAGGCCGCCTTTTGCTTTGCCGGGTTTATGACAGCCGATGCAATTCGCTTTGAGAACGGGAACCACCTGACGGTGCCATGAAACCGTGTCCTCCGCCAGCGCAGGCGCGGACAGGCAAAACACCAGGAATGTCGCAATCCGGCTCACTTCGCTTCCTCCACAGTGAGCAGGTAACTGTGCCATTCGCCGCCTTTGTCATGAGCATCGGAGACACAGATAAAAACCGCCCCGTCTGCGGCGGCAGTGAAAGTCAGGGAAGGATCGCGACCCTCGCTGTCATCGGCCATCGTCAGGAGATGTCCGCGCGTATCATAACAGGCCAGCGCTGCATCCATGAGCAGCGCGCTGCCGCCGGCTGCGGTGATTTTCAGTTTCTGTCCCGCGCGAACCGGATACTCGAAGACGTCCACGTCCTTGTCTTTTTCGACGCGTCCCCTAACAGGTTTTCCGGGCTCCAGTTTTTGCGCCGCACGAAACCCATTGTTAGGCTCTTTTTCCTCGATCGCCGCTGTGCCGGCAATGAGAATGTGTCCGGGCGCTTCTCCGGCGGGGGTCGCGACCACATACTTCAGCGGGCCTGCCGGAAGATCGGGCGGCAGTGTCACTTCGGCAACAATTTGAGATTCGCCGACCTGCTTCGCTTCAAGACCGGCGGGCGCCGCAACATCCTTCTTTTCCTTGATGTCCGCCTTCACGCCGGGAGCTTTGGGAAAGCGGAGTTCCGTCGCGTCCTTGAGTTTGAAGCCGCGGATTTTCAGCGTGGTTTTGCCGCCGGCCACCAATGACGCGGGCTCGATGGCCGTGATGGAGGCGGTTTCTTTTTTCGGCTCATCCGCAAGGACGAAAGAACAGGTGTGAAGAGCAACCACTGCCGAAACGCCAACGATACCTCTGCGAATCTTCATCCGCGTCAGGCATAGAGTTCGTTCACCGGAGCGCCTTCGGCGAGGATGCTGACGGGGCGGCCTTCGGGCGTGAGCAGTTCTTTGGCGGGGTCGATGCCCAGCGCGTCGTAAATGGTCCACGCCACATCCGCGGGGCGCACAGGGCGGTCCGTAACAAAAGCGCCGTTCTTGTCCGTTGCGCCGATAATCTTGCCACGGGCCACACCGGCACCGGCCCAAAGCATGGAACCTGCGCGGCCCCAGTGATCGCGCCCGGCCTTGTCATTTACTTTCGGTGTGCGGCCAAATTCACCCATGGCGAGGACGAGCGTGTCCTTGAGCAGACCCCGCTGATCCATGTCGCGAATGAGAGCGGAATAACCGTTATCGAACTCCGGCAGTTTCTTGTCCAAGCCTTTGAAGATATCTGCGTGGTGATCCCATCCGGCGTAATTGATGGTAACAAAACGCACGCCGTTTTCCACAAGCCTCCGCGCGAGGAGCGCGCTTTGGCCAAACTCGGTGCGGCCATATTCATCGCGCAGTTTCGAATCCTCCTTATCGATGGCGAAGGCGGCCTGCGCCTGCGGAGAGAGCACCATCTCCGCGGCCTTGCGTCCGAATTCATCATACGTCGCCATCTGGTCATTTCCCTTCACGGTGGAAGAGAGGTGATTCACCGCTGCGAGCAGCGACTTTCGGCGTTCCAGCATCTGCGGGGTCACGCCGCCCGGCTGCGAGAGATCGCGCACGCGGTAATTGGCATCGTTAGGATTGCCGGCCTTGAACGACTCACAGCGCCCGCCGAGCCACACGCTCTTGCCGAGTTCCCATGTGAAGGAGGGATTCTTCGGCACCGCGACATACGGCGGCACCATGCCGGAGAAACCGGTCTCGTGTGCGACCACCGCACCGATCGCCGGATGGTCGCCGAAGGCCGAGCCGAACCGTCCTGACAACACCCAGTTCGACGCGGTTTCGTGGTGATCGTTTTCATGCGTGCCGCTGCGCACGAGGGTCACTTTGTTCATGATCTGCGCCGTCTTCGGCAGCAGTTCGCAAATGTTCAGGCCCGGCACGCTGGTGGGGATGGCCTTGTATTTCCCTCGGATTTGCTCCACCGCGTCCGGCTTCATGTCGAAGGAATCGTGATGGGAAATGCCGCCGCCGAGGTAAACGAGAATCACCGATTTCGCCCGCGTCTGTTTCCCGGGCGCGTCGGAGGCCAGCAGCCGCGGCAGCGAAAGCCCCAGCGGAGCCAGCGCGCCCAGCCGGAGGAATCCGCGCCGGGAGGTTCCATCGCAGAAACGGTGGCGGTCAGAGGAGGGAACGACGTGGAGCATGGCGTAGTTTACGTCGCGAGAGGGCCGATTCTACACAAACTCTTCACTTTGAAGATTTAGCGGGGATTCCAAGGGACGTCAGGATGAAGGCGTAGCTCCTGGCAACTTCGATGAGGTGATCGTAGCGGCCGGAGGCGCCGCCATGGCCGGAGCCCATTTCGCAGTGGAGGAGCGTGAGCTTCTTGTCGGTGCGCAGAGCGCGGAGTTTGGCGGCGAATTTCGCGCCTTCCCAGTAGGGCACCTGACTGTCATTGAGGCCGGTGTTGATGAGCACATCCGGATAGGCGGCGGCTTTGATGTTATCGTAGGGGCTGTAGGCGCGCATCCAATTGTATTGTTCCTTAATCGTCGGGTTCCCCCATTCGACATACTCCCCGGTGGTAAGCGGAATGGAGGCATCGAGCATGGTGTTGAGGACATCGACGAACGGGACGTCCATGACGGCGGTGTGGAAGAGATCGGGCCGCAGATTGATGACGGCCCCCATGAGCAGGCCGCCGGCGCTGCCGCCGTTGATGGCGAGCTGTTCGGACGTGGTCCAGCCTTCTTTAATGAGCGACTCGGCGGCGGCAATGAAGTCAGTGAAGGTATTCATCTTCTTCGCCATGCGGCCAGCCTCGCGCCAGTCCTCGCCGAGGTCGCCGCCGCCGCGGATGTGGGCAGTGACGAAGATCATGCCGCGATCCAGCAAACTGACGCGCGCCTGGGAAAACGACGCTGTTTCGCTGAGGCCATACGAGCCGTAGCCATAGAGGAGAAGCGGCTGCGGCTTCGACAGGTCGAGGTCCTTGCGCCAGACGACGGAGAGAGGAAAGGCCACGCCGTCTTTGGCCGTCGTGAAGAGGCGCTTCGATTCGTATTTTGTCGGATCGTAGCCCGGGACTTCCTTTTGCTTTAGCGTGCGCTGAGCGCCGGAAGCAGCGTCCACGGCACGCACGGATGGCGGGGTGACCATCGAATCGTAGGAGAAGCGGAACTCCGTGGCCTCATACGACAGGTTTTCATCCGGGTTGAGATCATACAGCGGCTCGGGCATTTCCAGGCGGCGGCTCTTGCCGGAGGCGAAATCGAACAGGCGCAGGTATGGCAGGCCGTTCTGGCGTTCGATCACCGCCATGAAGGTCTTGAACAGAGTGATGTCCTCGATCTTGATTTCCGCCTCGTGAGCAATGACATCCGTCCATTGCGACGGGTTCTCCGCCGGGGCACTGACCACGCGAAAGTTCTTCGCATCCTTGTTGGTTAGGAAATAATAGCGGCCCTCGCGGAAATCGGCATGGTATTCATGGTCCGGCTCGCGCGGGCGCAGGACGGTGAACGTGCTGCCCGGCCGGTCCAGTCTCAGCACGCGGACCTCGGTGATCTTCTTGGAGGCGCTTTCGCAAAAGAGGCAGCGGTAGTCGAGTGATCGCGAGAGGACGAGATCGTAGAGTTCATCCTTCTCCTCGTAAAGCAGCTCGCGTTTGCCATCGGAAAGCGTGCAGCGCCAGAGTTTATCGGAGCGCTTGGCTTCGTTTTCGGTGACGATGAAAAGGGTGTTGTTGTCCGCGCCCCATTCCACCCCGGAGACCTTGCCGGTCTTCTGCGGGACAAGCTTGCCCGTGCCGAGGTCTTTGACAAAAACCTCATATTGCCGGTAGCCCGTCCAGTCCATGCTGTAGAGCAGTCGCGAACCGTCATGGCTCACGGCGAAGTGCTCCATCTCCGTGTAGTCGTGGCCTTTGGCGAGCTTGTTGATGTCCACCAGCACCTCCTCCGCTGAGCCGGGCGCGTCTTTTTTGCGGCACATCACATGGTGCTGCTGGCCTTTGCCGATGCGGGAATAATAAAGCCAACCCATGAGCGGTGCGGGCACCGAGGAATCCTCCTCTTTGATGCGGCTCTTCATCTCTTTGAACACCTCCTTGCGCAATCCCTCCGCGGGTTTCATCACCTTTTCCGTCCATGCATTCTCTGCCTTCAGGTGTGCGATGACTTTCGGGTCCTTGCGATTCCTGAGCCAAAAGTAGTCGTCGATGCGCTTGTCATCGTGGACCGTGACATCTTTGGGCCGGCGTTCGGTTTCGGGCGCATGACCCTCGACCGGCGGGAAATCGGCGCGGGCGGTTGCATGGCAAAGCAGGGTGAACAGGAGCAGGAGCCTTGCTGTCAGGAACGACTTTTTGATCATTGGAGGGGCCGGAAAATTTCCGGATTGGTTCACGTCTACTGCGGTGACGAAACGAAACTTTGTCAACCACGTCCGCGGGAATACAGCGACCCGGAAAACCCGGAAAACCCCGAAAACCGGCAGCCGGGGAGGTTTTTCGGGTTTTCCGGGTCATGCCGTTTTGAAAATCAAAGAGCGCTTGTTCATTTTTTGCGAATGCACGTCTTTGGGTTCAGCCTGGTTTAGCTTTCGTAAGCACAGGTGAGCTGCTGGCCGGCCACGCCAGGGTAGCTAATATTCGGGGTGCTGCCGGTCATGCGGCGGCGTTCGGCGCTGAGGACCTGGCCGTGGTCATCGTAGGTGTATTTCCACCATGTGCCGTCGGCGAGGAGCGTGGAGGAGCGGCGGCCTGCGTCGTCGAGAGTGTAGGAGGATGCGGCGAGATCGACGGGGCCGGGGGTTTGCGAGGTGACGCCGGTGAGGCGGTGGAGGTCGTCGTAGGCGCGCGTTTGAGTGAGGCGGGTGGTGGAACTCTCGGCGAAGGTGACGCTGGCGATTTGCCTGGTGCCGGTGCGGTAGGCATAGGCGGCAGTGGCCGTGCCGGAACTGATGGTGCTCAGTTCGCCGGTGAGGGTATCGTAGCTGTAGGATTGTGAGGGCACGGAGCCGCCGGAACCGGTGACGGCGAGGGCATTGGGACGGCGGAGGGAATCGAAGCCGGGGTCCGCGGTGAGGCCATCGAGCGGGCCGCCGCTCCAGGCTTCGGATTCCTGCTGGCCGTGGAGGGTGAGGTCGAGGGTGCGGGTGACGCCGCCGCTGACGGCGGTGGTCATGCGGCCCAAGCGGTCACACGACGATGCCACTCCGCTCACGAGGGAGAGGAGAAGAGCCAGCAGGATGACGAGCCGGGTCACGGAGGTTGCGGGGCTTTTTGCACAGGTGCAGCAGACGAGGATCTGGACCCGATCGAAAGTGGCCAAGACGCACACAATGCGGCGAGGGGCCAAACGGCCCTCCGCGCATCGTTGCCGAACTTCTGGCACTCCACAGGATCGGCGGTCCAATGCGCCAACAACACTCAAAGCTCAAAGATAAAGTCCAATTCATCTAGCGGAACCCGTTCGCCACCGGACAAAGCTATCAGGGAACCTTCGATGAATCCATATATTCTTCTATCTGATAAACAAAATTGAACGTATAGATTTCTCCATCCGATGATGTCTCCGTGATAAGATAAAGCTATCAGCTCTTTCCCCCCCCGGAAGTCTCGCTCTGGTTTTCTGTTCTATTATCCCGCCGCTATCGGGTATGGCGACGCCGAGAGCTTTAACGGCGACCAACCCCGCTATGTCATAAAATGTCTCACCCGGTCTACCCTCGATGTAAATATACTCTTTCTCTCTGTTTTTAATAATTCCCGGAATTTCTCTGTTCATGGTGTTGAAGGAGTAAAGACAAACTTAAAATTCTTGATCCCTGCTTATCTAAATACTTCTGAATAATGCCTTTTGTCAGGGCGCGGCCTCTGGCGGTCCAAGTGAAGGATTCGGTGCCGCTGCCGGCGTTGTCTGAAAACGCTGATGCTCTTTCGCCGGGGAAGGCAAGGAGGAAAATCAGCAGCGTCAGGACGTGGCGCATTCAGCGAAGTAGCCAATGCCGGGGAAATGTCACGAAGGACTTCGAGTGCCATTCATCCTCCAGGAGGCCTCAACTTGGTCTTGTCCGGAAAACAAGGTGAAACGCCTGCTTGGTTATAAACTGCGGTGAAACGCGAAGCTTGGCCATGGCGGAAAAGGACTGAAAGGTCTCCTTCTCGAGAAAAATGTCCTCTTCCTTGCCTGCTTTCTTCCGCGATTGGATCGCCACTTTTCAGTTCACAGCACGTCAAAAAACTCGGTCCTAAATCCTATAAAAGCCAGTGCTGACTCCGTTTTTGCCAAGACATCGCGCACTTTCTCTGGACTAAGGCCATCGAGCCCCTCGGTGCTCGATGAGGTGCACAGTCCAATTCCATCATCGATAAGCCAATCGTAATTAAACCTAACTCGCAACGGTGGTTCGCAAAAAATTACGCCGTCCTGTGTGATATCTACGGTAAATCCATCGTCACTTTTTACATACCATGGTGAAATAATCGTAAAGTTGGAGTTCATTTGTAAAATATTAGTGCGGGAAATGTTCTATAAGAGTCTCCACTATGTTCCAAGAATCGTCCACTATTTTAAATGTTATATACTGAACATTTGGATTTGCCTTTAGTGCCTGATATTCGTATCTAAAAATAGTGAGCCGCGCCGGTGTTCGTGTCATGTAAACCGTTACCGGCCCTGAAGCGCTTTTGGCTGCTGCGACGCTTGCGGCTGTAGGGTTTGCTCCTTTAATTATCGAAACAACACGGCCGGCGTTGGCGTATGCCGCAATCTCCGCAAGAGGTCGGAGATCCTGGGATACATAGTAGACATTTACATTCGCACTTTTCGCACCGGCGGCTGAGCAGGATGCTATGGCTTGTTTACATTGGCCCCTGCAAACGGGAAGACCGGTTGCGGACCACAGTTTTTGAGTTAGGAATGCCGGCCTGTTCCTATGACTGACTTCCATCGCTTCATGCCGGTGCCGCTCCGTGAGCGGTTTAAAAAATTA
>DASZQB010000040.1:0-31227 GCA_035550135.1 Verrucomicrobiales bacterium | reverse complement strand
GAACTGTGCATCGAACGTTGCCTTGAACCCATGAACGAACCCATTAACCACTAACCAACCTCACGGCATGTGTAAACGATGTCCTGAACCTGAAGTGTAAACGATGTCCTGACTGCGCCCGGCATTCGTCATTCTTTCGGAATTCTGGCTTCGTCATTCCTCTCCCCTCCCTCCTTATGAACCAAAAGACGAAACCGTCGTTTGCGCTCCGGCGTATTGGTGTCATAATCGCGACCCTTTCCGCCCGGCTGTTGCCTCGTTGAGGCTCCTTTTTCTGCCCTGCGCGGAGTCCCCGCTCGCCTCTGTCGTCCTGTACTTTCCATGAATTCCCGTATCCGAAACATCGCCATTATCGCCCACGTTGACCACGGCAAGACCACCCTGGTGGACAAACTGCTGCGCGCCGGCGGCGCCTTCCGCGACAATCAGGTGGTGCAGGAGCGTTCCATGGACAGCATGGATCTGGAGCGCGAGAAGGGAATTACCATCCGGTCCAAGAACACCTCCGTTCACTGGGGCGACCGCATCATCAACATCGTGGACACCCCCGGCCACGCCGACTTCGGCGCTGAAGTGGAGCGCGTCATGAAGATGGTGGACGGCGTCCTCCTCGTTGTGGACGCCTACGAAGGCCCCCAGGCCCAGACCCGTTTTGTGCTTCGCAAAGCCCTCCAGGAGGGCCTCAAGGTCATCCTCGTCGTCAATAAGATCGACCGTCCCCACTCCGAGCCCGCCGCCATGCACGACAAGGTGCTGGAGCTCCTCCTCGAACTCGAGGCCTCGGACGAGCAATTCGATGCTCCCACTTATTACGGCTCTGCGCGCGATGGCTACTTCAAGGCCCGGCTCGAAGACGAAAACGTGGACATGATGCCCCTCCTCCAGGGCATTTGGGACCACATCCCGGCCCCGAAAGTGGACGAAGACGGCCCCTTCCGCATGCTCGCCTCCAACATTTCATGGGACGACTACGTGGGCCGTGTCGCTATGGGCAAGGTCCTCAGCGGTCGCGGCGTCAAGGGCGACACCGTTTACCTCCTGCGCAAGGACGGCACCAAAGTCCGCGCCAAGATCACCCGCATTTTCGAATACGCCGCCCTTCAGACGAACCAGTCGGAGGAAGCCGTGGCCGGAAACATCGTGGGCATCGCCGGTTTTGAAGACGTGGACATCGGCGAAACCATCACCGCCAAAGAGGACGACGTAGCCATTCCCTTCGTGGACATCGACCCGCCGACCGTCAGCATGGAATTCAGCGTGAACGACAGCCCCGGCGCCGGCCGCGAAGGCAAGTTCGTCACCAGCCGCCAAATCCGCGACCGTCTCATGCGCGAGATGAAGTCGAACATCTCCATCCACGTTTCAGATACCGATCTCGCCGGCGTCTTCGCCGTCAGCGCCCGGGGCGCGATGCAGATCGCCGTCCTCGTGGAGCAGATGCGCCGCGAAGGCTTCGAAATCCTCGTCAGCCGTCCGAACGTTATCACGAAGAAGGACGAGGACGGCACCACCTTGGAGCCGTTCGAAACCCTCTACATCGAAGTGCCGGAGGAATACATCAGCGGCGTGCTGAAGCGCCTCAATGAGCGCCGCGGCGTGCTGGTGAACATGACTCCTCACAAGACCAGCAGCCTCATCGAGGCGGAAATCAGCACCCGCGGCCTCATCGGCTTCGAATACGACCTCATGAACCTCACCAGCGGTCATGGCGTCATGAGCCACCTGTTTAAACACTACGCCCCGTGGGCCGGTGCCATTGTCACCCGCACCACCGGCACCCTCGTGAGCATGGAAACCGGCGAGGCCACCCCCTACAGCCTGGAGGACATCCAGGTGCGCGGCAAACTCTTCGTCGCTCCAGGCGATACCGTCTATGCCGGCATGCTCGTGGGCGAAAATCCCCGCGCCGACGACCTCCCGGTGAACCCCACCAAGGCCAAGCAACTCACCAACTTCCGCAGCGCCGGCTCCGAAAAAGGCGACGGCCTCACCCCGCCCATCCGCTTCAGCCTGGAGCGCGCCATCGAATACATCGCCGGCGACGAACTCGTGGAAGCCACCCCGAAAAATATCCGCCTCCGCAAACGCATCCTCGACTCCAACGAGCGCCGCCGCATCCAGAAACGCGAGGAAGCCCTCAGCGGAGTTTGATTAAAATTGTACGTGTGGAAATTATTTGCGCATCCGCCTTTTGGGGGGTAGCGTATATCTGCCGTCGCACCGTTTTGAACATGCAACGGATCAACAGGTCTCATAATCATGAAGAGTCGAAGCTCCTTCCCGCCCTCTTCCTTAATGAATGACTGATTAGAGATAATTGGCTTGTCAATTGCTTACCGATTTCGCATTCTCCGCGCGCCCTACACGAAACGCGACATCCTCGGCCCAAACCTAACCACCCGACTCATGGCCTATCGACCCATCCTTGCTGTTGCCGCTATCCTCTGCTCCGCCCTGTGCAGTTGCTCCTCCACCTCCCCCAGCCTCGCCAGCGCTAAAGTTTACAGAAATGGCCAGGTGGACAATGCAACCTACTACAAGGTGAAAACCACCGCTTACAGCCACGTGGAAGCCGACAGCCTCAAGTATGGAGTCAAAAACGCCGCAGGAGGAGACCTGCAATACGGCATGGTCCGCAGCGCTGCGGCTGACTGGTCCGTTTTTCCGCTGGGTACCATCTTCAAAATCGAAGGCACCCCTCACATCTATCGTGTGGATGACTATGGCCGCGCCCTCGTCGGCACCAAGACCATCGATCTCTACAAACCCAGCATGGCCGGTATCAAGGACTGGGGTGCCCGGAACGTGAAGATCAAAGTGCTGAAATGGGGCAGTTACGCCCAAAGCATGAACGTCCTCAGCGAGCGTCAAAGTTATGCCCACGTGCGGGCCATGATTCAGGGGATCAAGAGAAAGTCCGACGGATGACGAAGGCCGAAAGGGCCTCAGCGATCCAATCCGGGTTGGATAAATTGTATCCAAAGGTACCCATCCCTCTGGATCACACGGATGCCTACACCCTCCTCGTGGCGGTCCTCCTCTCCGCCCAGTGCACAGATGTTAGGGTAAACCAGGTGACGCCAAAACTCTTCGCCCGCGCCCGCACACCGCAGACGATGATGAAGGTCCCGGTCGCAGAAATTCAGGAAATCATCCGCCCCTGCGGCCTCTCCCCGCGCAAAGCCGCCGCCATTTCGCAACTGTCCCGCATCCTGGTCGAACAGCACGGCGGCAAAGTCCCCGCGGATTTTGAAGCCCTCGAAGCCCTCCCGGGCGTCGGCCACAAGACCGCGTCCGTCGTCATGTCCCAGGCCTTTGGCTTCCCCGCGTTTCCCGTCGATACCCACATTCACCGCCTCGCGCAGCGCTGGGGCCTAACGAATGGAAAAAATGTGGAGCAAACCGAAGCCGACCTCAAACGGCTCTTCCCCGAAGAGTCATGGAATAAGCTCCATCTGCAAATCATTTACTACGGCCGCGAGCACTGCACCGCCCGCGGCTGCGACGGCACGCTCTGCCGGTTGTGTCAGGAATTGTTTCCGGAACGAAAGAAGGCCGTGCGAACGAAGAAGTGAGCGGCGGCTTACATTCCACACTCCACCATGATCCATGAATGGTCCTGCCCGAAGCGTGTGCCCTTCTGCGCTCTCACAGGCACAAGGTCCGGAGACATCCAGATGTGGTCGATGGCAAGGATGGGAACACCAAAGGCCCAGGTCTCCAGCGGGCCATGCCATGCGGAGCAGTCGGCGAAACCATGATGGAAAGCATCCCGCCATTTGTCGAACGCCGCGGAGCCGAGGGGCGTATTGAAGTCTCCAAGAATGATCGTGCGGGAATGGCTGCCTGCGGTCTTGTAAACCTCTGAAAGCAGCGGTTCGCGCGGCAGCGGCGGCATAGGCCCGATATCGGTTAGGCAAATCCGCCACTCGCCCTCGAATCGGGCGAATCGGGCACTGACAATCTGGACGACGGAGGACTGTGGAAGTCCCCGTGAAGATGCCAGAGAAGCCTTGCCCTTGACCATGCAAAGCATGCCGGCGGGAAGAGCATGCACTTCGTAACCCGGATGTCGCGATTCCAGCGCCCGCTCCCCGTCGCCGCGAATATTCTCTGCTTCAGCAAAGGCGGCCACATCCGGACTCAACTCATCCAGCAGTTCATGCACCGCATCCGGCACTTTGTGCGTGTGACCGATGTTCCAGAAGAAGATCCGCGGTCCGTTGCTGGCAGGAGGGGGGAGCTGCCTGCTCAGGAGTTTTGTCTCCGCTACCCAGAGTCCCAACATCAGGATAACCATGCCCAATGATATCGCTCTCGCGCTGAGCAGGGCTTTCCGCGGTCCGGTCTTCCAGTTCAAAGCCGCCAGCCACAGCCAGCCCGCGGCATGCAGTGGAAGAGGCAGCGCGTAAAAGGCGGGTGCCGTGAAGAAGAGAGTATCCCTCCAGACGAAGCGAAACAGCAGCGCAATAAAAAGGAGGCCTGCGACAAAGGGTGAAAGGCGGCGCAGGAGGCGAAGGACTTTCTCGATCCGCATGAACAACGGCTACTTCTCTGCGATGCAGTAGAGAGCGCTGTGGCCGCGCAGATAAAGTTCTTTCCCGACGATGGCGGGAGAGGCCTCGAACGCTTCGTCGAGCTTGTTAGTGGCAAGCACTTCGAGTTTGTCGGACTGTTTCACGACAACCACCGCTCCATCCCTCCCGGTCAGATAAACGCGATCAGCGGCGGCGGCGGGCGAGGAATAAACTCCAATCGAACCGATGCCGGGCACGCGTTCCGCCTCGATGAACGGTTTGCCGGTTTTGGCATCGAAGCAGGAAAGCTCGGCTTTGTTGCCGGAGTAAAAGTAGAGCCTTCCGTTCGCCAGCAGGGGTGAAGGAACATACGGCGTGCGTTTGGCATGCTGCCATGTGATGGCCGGAGTTCCGGTAAGATCTCCCGCGGAGCCCAGCTTAATCGCCAGCAGGGCCGCACCCATAAATCCGCTGGTGACGTAGACGGTATCGCCCGAAACGAGCGGGGTCGGAATGACGTTGGCGGTCATGCCGGCGCAGGACCAGATCTCTTTGCCGGAAGCGAGATCATAACTGCGGATGCGGGTGGAGGCACTGACAACAACCTGCTTCTTACCACCGTGCTCGACGATTAGAGGAGTGGTCCACGTGGTATTTTCGTCGCGGGGCTGACGCCAGATTTCATCGCCGGTCTTCTTGTTGAAAGCAGCCACAAAATCCTCGCCCTCATGGTCCCAGTTGACCACGATGGTATCGCCGCTCAGCGCCGGGGAACTGCCTTCGCCGAAGCCATTGCGTGTCTGCATTTTGCCGAGGTCTTTGGACCACTTCACATTTCCATCCATGTCGAGACAATGCAGCCCCCGGGAGCCGAACCACGCGTAAACGTGCGTGCCATCCGTCACCGGCGAGTGCGAAGAGAAGCCGTGGTCCGGATGATGCCCTTCGTGCGGAAGTTCCTCCCGGAGTGTCTTTTGCCAGAGCGGCTTGCCATTGCTGCGGTCAAAGCAGAGCAGAGCGAACTGCTGGATTTCCGCGGGCTTTGCACCGCGCATGCCGCCACCGCGGCGGTCGCCCGGACCGCGGCCGGGCTCCGGGGGTGCGGGCGGCGGCTCCGCGGGTTTGGCTTCGGAAGCTGCGGAACCGGCCGGCTTTTTGCCCGTGGCGATGGCGGTTTGGATGAAGATTTTGTTCTCCCAAATGATGGGCGTGGAAGCGCCGCTGCCAGGAAGCTTGATCTTCCATTTTACGTTAGAGGTCTCGCTGAACTCAACGGGTGGATTGGCGTTAGGCGCTGTTCCGGTGCAATCCGGCCCCCTCCATTGGGGCCAATTTGCGGATTCAGCAGCAAGAAGACCGCACGCAAGCGCGAGGGAGGAGAGCAGGCCGGACAAAACGGTGAGGGATCTCATGAGCGCAGTATGCCTGCGGCTTCGGGTCTGGCAAATTCCGCAATGGTGGAGCGGGCCGCGTCTATTTCAGCACCACCACGAAAATGAGGCGTCCCCCGCGCCAGTCCGGGCCGCCAAGGAAGACGGGACGGTCTTTGCGGATGATGGTGTCGGATTTGACGAGCACTTTTTTATCCTGCCAAAGCTGAAGGTGGACGTTCACACCGCCCTCCACAGGGCCGCGGGAGTCCATCTTCAGGCACAGGTCCTGGGAGGGCACGACCCAGGATTCGTATTCCTTGAACACCTTCTGGGTGTGCCGGCCAATGAGGTGATAGTGTTTGAACTTAAAGGCCTTACCCAGACGCGCGGTGGTGTCTTTGAGAAGGGCCGCCTCCACGGTGACTTTTTCCTTTTGAGCGGGCGGTGTGGCGTCGTCGCTCGCGAAGAAAAGCATACCCTCCACCTGGGCTTCGGTGGCGGCAGCCGGAGCGGCAGGGGCTTTGGCAGCAGCCTCCTGAGCGCGCGACTCCCCTGCCCCTGCAGCGAGGAGAATGGCGGAGAGGCAGAGGCAGCGAATCATGACTTAGTTCACCGCAGCGATGCGGGGCGTATGGTTGGCGTCGCGGCTCAGGACGAACACGGCGCGGGTGGAATCATTCGCGGCGTAGAAGATCACCGGCTCACCGGGAGCGGCGGGTTCCACACTGGCGACATCGAAGGCCCGGATCTCCCGGCTGTTGGGAACCGGGGTGAGATTTTGAAGATCGATGACCGTGGCATCGGCGTCGGCGGAGTAATAGGCGCTGGCGACGACGTTAGGGTCCGGCGCGTAAGTCTGTGTCGCCGCCACGCTGCCGCCGGGTGCTCCGCCGCCGGTGAAGTGATTCCATGTCAGAAAGGCCACTGCCACCACCGCCGCGGACGCGAGCGGCGCAAACCACGGGGTGCGGAGAAAGTTGAACAGGTTCCGAAATTTGGCGACGGGTGCGACCGTCGCACTTTTGACAGGCAAATCGCGGGTCACTTCATCCATCACGCTGCTGGTGAAAAATTCCGGCGACGGCGGCTCAAGTTTGGAAGGCAGGTGCTGGCGCAGGAGTTCCCCGAGCTGACTGGCGGCATCCCGCTGCAGGAGGAGTTCCGGTGTGGCGTCGGCGCGCTGATTGAAAAGGGAGGCTTCCTTCGGAGGAAGTTCACCGTCGATCCAGCGAGTGATCTGATCTTCGTTAAGCGGGTTGGATGGCGGGTTCATAGCAGGTTCTCCTGTTGGCGGTTATCGTATACATCCTGGAGCAGGGTCTGCAGGCGTTTCCGGGCGTAGAAAAGCCGGCTCATCACGGTTCCAATCGTGCAGCCGACGCTGTCGGCGATCTCCTGATACGAGAGACCGTCGACTTCTTTTAAGATAATTACGGCCCGGTGTTCCGGGCTGAGTTCGGCCAGAGCGGCCTTGATGCGAACACCGAGTTCGCGGTTTGAGAGAGCATGATCAGGTTCGAGGGTTCCGCGGGGGGTGGTGACCGCGCCTGCTGCAGGGACAGTGCCGAGTTCATCATTGAACTCGGTGCCGCCCTGGATTTTCCGTTTCCGCACCCAGTCAATGACGACGTTGTGCGTAATGCGGTAGATCCATGTAAAAAACTGGGAGCGGGCCTCAAACTTCGGCAGCGAGCGCCATGCCTTGATGAAGACCTCCTGGGAGAGGTCCCATGCGTCAGCATCGCTGCCTGTCATGTTGAGGGTCATGGCGTAAATTTTCCCGCGGTAGCGGGTGACGAGAGATTCAAAGGCTTCTGTGGAGCCGTTTTGGCTTCTGAGCACCAGTTCCGCGTCCGGAACGTCACCCGCACCATTGGAAACGGCGGCGGGCATGGCCTCGACCACGGTAAGGGAGCCCGAGAAGACGGTCTCCACATGATCTTTCGACGGACTGGGCGAGGGAATATTCACAAATTTCTTCGGTCCGTCATCATAGGCACCCCTCCCCGGGAAGGCAAGGCCCGGGAAAGGGGAGTTTGAGACGCGAACTTCGGGGCACATAGCGCGGAATATTCAGAGGATGGAGGGGCGGTCGGCGGAAAAAAGGAGGTGTGTGGCCTTGTGGACGAAGGGGGAGAGGAAAGTATTCGATGAAAAATGCATTTTTTTGGGGATTTGAGTTTTCCTGCTTCCGCAAAGCAGCCTCAAAAATCGGAAAGGGGCCTCCCAGGGACGAAAACACACCGGAAGGCGGAGAGTAACCGGCACTCAGATCACCAGGATCCGGTCGTCCTTGATATCGAGGCAGCGGTCCTTCAATGCCTGTCGCGTTTGGCGCTGCAGATGCACCTTCACACTGCCCATTTCGAAAATTTCATGCTCTTTGGCTCCGCCGAGAGGTTGCCAAATGAGGCTCACCCATGACTGCCCGGCCCGCTCGCCTTCCCGGCAGCGCACGTAGCTCAATTCCGGAATCAGCCCGAAATTGGCCGCGCTTTCACGCTCTCGCCATTCCGCCAGCCAGTTCTTGAAGGCGTCGGTAATGATGACTCCGCAGCGCAGGCGTTCCAGCATGGATGCTCACCAAATCCGCAATTCTGCGCCGATCAACCGGCATCCGGCTCTCATATCTGCGAGTTTTGACCCGTATCGTTCTCATCAACGCGTAAAACAGCCGTCATCTTTGCTAGGGAATTCCCAAAATCCCTCGTTTTCGCAATTATTCTCACAAATGAACAGTAATTTTTAGAATTTTTGTTGCAATGACTGTAGGAGATGGTAATTTTCACCAACACAACGCCCCTCCACACCAACAACAAACTTTCTCAAAACAATGAACTCCATGACCAGCAGCCCCGCCCTCGAAAAACTGAACCTTACGGCTTTCATCAGTTGCGCCTGTTCCGTCATTTACTTCGTGGTTTCCAATCTTCTTGCCTGACCCGGCGCACCCGGTTTCAGGCGGAAACCGGGGCGGAGGCCTCTTTGGTCGGTAGGTCTTCGCCCCTCTCCTCCTTTCTCAATCTCCAGCCTGACCGGGAAGACTCCCGATAATCAGGCGGAAACCGGGCGGAGACCTCTTTGGTCGGTAGGTCTCCGCCCCTCTCCCCTCTCTCAATCTCCAGCCTGACCGGGACACTCCCGACAATCAGGCGGAACCGGGGCGAAGGTCTCTTTGGTCGGTAGGCCTTCGCTCCTTTTTCTTTTAGTGTGTTGTATTGGTCATCGAAGGGCAGCCGGATCCCGGCTGCCCTTCGGTGTTTGGCAGGTCTTACTCCTACTCCTACTCCTACTCCTACTCTTACTCCAGTCGCCAACTGAGTAAGAGTAGGAGAAAGAGTAAGACCCGCTGGCACATTCCCCCTTTCCCTCCCCGCCTGCGGTACTAAGATGCGCGCCTTTCGCTCCGGAAGGAGCGTTGCATTTTCCCATGAGCGCCAAAGGCCAGAATTACAAAGACACCGTCAATCTCCCGAAGACCGACTTCCCCATGAAAGCGGACCTTGTGATCCGCGAGCCCCAGCGGCTGGAAAAATGGGAAAAGTCCGGCCTTTACCATCGCATTCAGGCCCGCCGGAAAGCCAGCAAAGCTCCGCGCTTTATCCTCCACGACGGCCCGCCTTTTGCGAACGGCGATGTCCACATGGGCACCGCGCTGAACAAGGTAATCAAAGACCTGGTGCTCAAGTCAAAAACCATGGCGGGATTTGAGACGCCCTACATTCCCGGTTGGGACTGCCACGGCCTGCCCATCGAATTCAAAGTGGTAAAGGCGGACACCGGCCTCAGTGCGCCGGAGGTGCGCACGCGCTGTGAAGCGTTTGCGCGGAAATGGATCGACGTACAGCGCGCGTCTTTCCGCCGGCTCGGGGTTTTCGGCGAGTGGGAGCATCCTTATCTCACCCTGTCCGCGGACTACGAAGCGCACATCGTCAGGTTCTTTGCCAGAGCGGTGGACAAGGGCCTCGTCTATCGCAGCAAGCGACCCGTGCAGTGGAGCTACGGCGCCAAGACCGCGCTCGCCGAAGCCGAAGTGGAATACAAGGAGAAGACCTCGCCCGCCATCTTTGTGAAGTTCCCGGCAAAGACCGGCCCCGTCGCGGACGCCGGCGGATCATTCGTCATCTGGACCACCACCCCATGGACCCTGCCCGCAAATCTCGGCATCATGGTGAAGGCTGAGTATATTTATGTGTTAGGCGATTTCGAGCACGAAGGCGGACGCAAAGAAAGGCTCCTCATTCTGAAAACGCTGGTGGACGCATTTTCCTCCAAAACCGGCTTCAAACTCACCGGGGAGCCCGCAGAATTCACCGGCGATCAGCTCGCTGGTTCCCTTGCACAGCATCCGTTTCTCGAACGCGACAGCAAAGTCATCGCCACCCCTTACGTGACCGATGACACCGGCACCGGTCAGGTGCACACTGCACCAGGCCACGGCAAGGAGGACTATCTCGCCGGCAGGGAGGCGGGCCTCGGCCTCATTTCGCCGGTGGATGACGATGGAAAATTCACCGCAGAGTCGGGCCTGCCCGATCTCGTGGGTACCCTCGTTTTTGAAGCGAACGGCCCCATCATCAAACTCCTCTCGGACAGCGGGCACTTGTTAGGAAAGGAAAGTTATAAGCACGAGTATCCTCACTGCTGGCGCAGCAAGACGCCGATCATCTTCCGCAGCGTGGAGCAGTTCTTCCTGAACATCGAATTGATCCGCGCGGATGCCCTGCGTGAGATCGCCAGCGTGCAGTGGCTGCCGCCGTGGGGTCAGGCGCGCATCTATGGCACTGCGGAAAGCCGCCCGGACTGGTGCATCAGCCGCCAGCGCACATGGGGCGTGCCGCTCCCCGTCTTTTATAATAACGGCGAACCCGTGGTCGATGCGGCCATCGCGAGAAAAGTGGCGGACCTCATCGAGAAGCACGGCACGAATCTGTGGTTCGAGAAAACCGACGCCGAACTCACAGCCATGCTCGGCCTGCCCACCACATGGACCAAAGGACGCGATACACTTGATGTCTGGATCGACTCCGGCTGCAGCAGCATGGCGGTAACGGAGACTCATCCGGAACTGGGCAACGGAGGCATCGCGGACCTTTACATCGAGGCCACGGATCAGCACCGCGGATGGTTCCAGAGTTCGCTCATGTGCAGCGTCATCTATCGCGGCACCGCGCCTTACAAAACCGTGATGACCCACGGCTTCGTCACCGACACCAGCGGCGCAAAGATCAGCAAGAGCGGCGACAAACCCATCAACGCCGAGCACTACTATAACAAATACGGCGCCGACCTGGTGCGCCTGTGGGTAAGCAGTGTGGACTGGACGAATGATGTGCCGTTCAGCGACAAACTGTTCGAACAAAACGGCGAAGTTTACCGCCGCTTTCGCAACACGCTGCGCATTCTCCTCGGCAACCTGAGCGACTTCGATGCCGTAAAGCATGCCGTCACTAACAATTTCCTCACTCTGCTCGACCGCTGGATTCTGGAGCGCCTGCACGCTGTTACCAAAGAATGCGTGGACGCTTACGCCGCATATGACTTCCGTAAGGTCTTCATCACGCTGAACCAATTCTGCGCCGTCGATCTGAGCGCCCTGCACATCGATATCACCAAGGACCGGCTCTACTGCGACGCGATCGACAGCCCGCGCCGCCGCAGTGCGCAGACCGCTATGCACCGCGTCTTTCACGACCTGTGCCGTCTGCTCGCTCCCATCCTTGCCTTCACCGCGGATGAGGCATGGGGATTCGCCGGCCGCACGGACTCCGTGCACGAACAGGACTTTCCGCAACCGGACCCCGCCTTCGCCGGCATCGAAGCCACTCAAGCCATCGCGCAATTGCAAACCATTCGCGACACTCTTCAGCAGGAAGTGGACAAGGCCCGGAAGGAAAAACTCATCGGCAGCAATCTCGAAGCCGCCGCCGTTGTCTCCCTGCCCGCCGACAGCCCCGCCGCAAAGCTCATGGAGGATAAAGAAACCGCCGGCGAGTTTCTCATCGTTAGTGACCTCTCTGTCCGTTCCGGTGACACCCTCTCCGCCACCGTTACGCGCACCGCCTATCAAAAGTGCCAGCGCTGCTGGCGACATCTCCCGGATGTCGGCAGCCACGCGGCCCATCCCGCCCTGTGCGGCCGGTGTGCGGCGGTGGTATCGTGACAACCAATTCGGCGGATGACGGCAACGGGGCTTCGCGATATTCTTTCACTATGCTTGCTTCGCCGCGCACCCGATCCCGCCATCCTGCCGTTTGGCTGGAAAACGGCTATCGGCTGACGACAGCGGAGTTCCTGCGCCGGTGGGAAGCTCTCTCTCAGATCAAACGTGCCGAGTTGATAGAGGGGATCGTCTATATACCACCGCCCCCGCGCGCTGATTCCCATGCCGAGCCGGTTGCCCTGCTTCATACCTGGCTTGGCTATTATGCCTCCCAATCCTCCGGCATGAAGCTTTACGCCAATCCCACACTGATCCTCGATCGCGAGAACACGCCGCAGCCGGATTCAGTGCTGTGCCGCATTCCTTCGAAGGGTGGCAAGGCTGCCGTAAACAAAGACGGCTATCTCACCGGCCCTCCCGAATTGATTTGTGAAGTTTCCTCCAGCAGTGCATCGCTGGACATGAACGCGAAGTTCGCCGTTTACCGGCGTGCCGGCGTTCAGGAGTATCTCGTATGGCTCACCGGTGAAGGGCGTGTCTGCTGGTTTGTCCTCGAGGGTGAGGAGTATCTTCCCCTGACCGAAAAGTCCGGCCTGTTGAAAAGTCGTGTGTTCCCGGGCCTCACGCTCGATGTGAAAGCCCTGCTCGCCATGAACGCTGCCCGCGTGCTGGCTGTGCAGCAGCGGCAATTGAAGAAGTGACCGGTGCCTGTCCGGCAGCGCTCGAGAACTCTGCTGGGGATGCCGCTTAATCACGGTTCCCGTGCTCGCGCTTCCGTTCCGCCGCCCCTGCAGTCCTGGGCGAATCAGGTCCCCGCCTCGCCTTTGCTGCGGCTCCCTCGATATCATATGGCACTCTGCGGATCGTCACCACGGCGCGCTCGATGTCATAGAGAGCATACGCGGCGCGCGGATCGCCATCGCGCGGCATACCGACACTGCCGGTGTTGATCAGATACTTTTGTGCACTCTGAATGTGAATCGGTTCTGCGGCGCTTTCACGCATCACACCGGTCTGGGTTTTGACGTACACCACCGGTGAATGAGTATGCCCAATGAAACACACCCGGGTAAACTGGTAAGCGAAACTGGCCATGGCATCGAACCGGTTCATCACGTAGGACCATACTTTCGGGCTGTCGAGCGTCGCATGCACCACGGTGAAATCCCGCACCTGGCGCACCGCAGGGAGACTCGCGAGCCACGCCTTGTCCTCCGCGGTCAGATTCTCACGCGTCCACTCCATCGCCAGACGCGCCCGGTCGCTCATGCCGGTGATGGCCTGACTGCGGAAAGCCTCTTCATCATGATTGCCCATCACCACCGGACACCCAAGGCCGCGGATGATTTCCACGCACTCGTGCGGATTCGCACAGTACCCGACAATATCGCCAGTGCAGGCGTATTGCGAAACTCCTTGCGCGGCGGCGTCTCCCAGCACGGCGTTGAGGGCTTCCAGATTGGCATGGATGTCTCCGAAGATGGCGATTTTCACAGGACTGCGGGGCGGCGCGCCCCTCTAATAATGAGTTCGCACAAAGGGCGAAAACCTTGCAGAAATCCTCGCGCCTTTTCGGTAATTGATTGAACTGCCGGCGGCAAAGCGCTGTCATTCAGAAATGAGTCCTCTGACTGTTATGAAAACGACGCGCACTGTCACCGTTCTGCGCCGGAGAAGAGCGTTCACACTCATCGAACTGCTGGTGGTCATCACGATCATGGCGATCCTGGCCGCTCTGGCGGCGGCTTTTCTGAAATCGGGTTCCTCCAGGCGGATGAGCTATCTCAAGGATCTCGAATCGGAGGCGGTGCCGGCAAAAACCTACCTCGAAACCGGCAGGACGGCCGAGTCCACGCTGCTGATGCATTCCGCAGTTCTGAATATGGACCTGCGTACGGAGTACAAACGCGGCGAGCGGGAAATCTTCACGCGCTACACCTGCACGTGCACGGGAACGGTCACATTCTCCCTGGCCGCTGGAAAGAGCGGGCCCATGCTGATCGCCATTCCGTTTCCTGAAGACGTGACGGAAGTACGGGACGTTTCGATGAAACTCACCCGCGGGAATGCGGTGGTGAATCCCGAAGAAACCAACTTCACGGCGGCCGGTATCTTCGCCCGCTGTGAACGCCCGGCAGCCGGAGAGGACACTCCTATAACAGCGGAGATCGCGTTCACCGCCACCGGCCAGGACCGGTTCGAGTGGGAGTTGCCTCCGGCTCATGAACGGAGGGGGATTCAGATTACGCTCGCCCAGACGGGAGCGCTGCGCTTTTCGGTGCCGGACCGCTCCCTGCAACCGACAACCACCAGCGGGAACAATTTGAAGTGGGAGTTCAAGAATGTGGTTACGAGTCGCCCCATCATCGTGGAACTGCCGGCTGCTGTATCCCCGCTGGGGAGGGTTTCGACGCTCCTCCACCACCTGGCAATTGCCGTTCTGTTGTTCGGCGCCGGATTCTGGTATCTCAGCGAACACCGTCAGCCGGGCCGCATGGAAAATTTCCGTCTGGGACATTTTCTGCTGCTGACACTTACGTTTTCCCTCTTCTTCATCGTCTTTGCGGTGCTGGAATTCCGGGAGTGGCCAGGCACGGCATGGGCATTGGTTATTTCGGCAGTGTGCTCTCTGCCGCTTCTTATTCTGCACGTCTCGCGGATTATCGACATGCGCTTCGCGGTCACGCGCATCGTTCCGCTCACACTGTTCATTCTCGTCGTCGTGTTGAGCGGCGTTTACCTGCCGGAGCACTTTGCCCTCATCGCCACCGCAGCCCTGGCGGCAGTGATCGCCTGCGTGACTATCACCTGGCGGAAATGGGCTGCAGGGCGTGAGACCTGGCAAAAAGAAAAAATCGCGATATCAGCAGCGGAATCCACAGAGGCTTCAGGAATCTCGCGCCGCCAGTTGCTGCACATGACTGAACTCGAACGTGCCGTCAACGAGGCGGGAGTGCTGCTGGAACACGGGCAAAGTGCGGAATTGGCCGGCGGAAGAGTGCGATTGGAGGCGGCGCGTGACGAAAGTGCCCGTCTCGCCGGAGAGTACCGCAGCCTGTTGAAGGATGGCGTGAAACCCCTGGATGTCATTCATTTGTTCCAGGAGCGCATCGGTGGTCCGCTGGCGGAACTTCGTGAGGAGGTTTCCTCTTTCAAACACGCGCTCGCTGAATCCCGGGCCGCGGTGCCTGATGCCGGCGCCGAAGTCCATTGCACCGCCTGCGGCCAGCCAGGACCGCGATCCGCTTTTTGCCAAAGCTGCGGACGGCTGCGCGCCCTGACCAGCATTTGCAGGACATGCAAAACCTCGCTAACCATTCCGCTGCATCTGCTTCCGGAACGCGTGTCACCCTCCGCGCTCCATTGCCCGTCGTGCGGCACCAAACACAACTGAAGCACCTCAGCCTCCGCGCCGCATCTGCGTCTCAATCATCGTGACGCGGTGACGCACGGCATCCTCCTCTTTCATGCGTCGTTCGATCGTGCGGCAGGCGTGCATGATGGTGCCATGGTCCCTTCCGCCGAACGCGGTGCCAATCTCCTGATACGACAGGTTGGTCAGCTCCCGCGCGAGATACATGGCCACCTGCCGCGGAAAGGCGATCGCCGCCGGACGCTTCCGGCTCACCATATCCGCGAGCCGGATGTCGTAGATTTCCGCCACGCCTTTCTGAATGCGATCGATCGTCATTACGTTCTTCGCCTCCTGCTGGAGCAGATCGCGCAGCAGTTCCTCCGCCGTTTGCAGACTCATCGGTCCGTGCAGCGAAATCCACGACGCCACCCGAATGAGCGCGCCCTGAAGGCGCCGGATGCTGCTGCTGATTTTGGAAGCGATGTACTCCATTAGCATCGACGGCACCTCGACTTCCAGCAACGCCGCCTTCTTCCTCAGAATCGCGACGCGCGTCTCCTCATCCGGCTGCGTGAGCTCCGTGGTGTGTCCCCACTCGAAGCGCGTCACAAGGCGGTTCTCAAGGTCCTTGATCTCACCAGGCGGCCTGTCGCTGGAAAGAACAATCTGCTTGTGCCCGTCCAGCAGGGCGTTGAACGTATGGAAGAACTCCTCCTGCGAGCGTTCCTTCCCTGCAAGGAAGTGAATATCATCGATCAGCAGCAAGTCCGCCTGGCGGAAGCGCTTGCGAAACCTCGCGATGGAATGCGTTTGCAGCGCGTGGATGAACTGATTGGTGAATTCTTCGCTCGTGATGTAGATCACCCTCGCCCGCGGTTTATGCTCCCGCGCCGATACCCCGATCGCGTGCATGAGATGCGTCTTTCCCAGTCCGCTCCCGCCGTAGAAAAACAGAGGATTGTAGGAACGTCCCGGGCGTTCGGCCACGGCTCGCGCCGCCGCATGCGCAAACTGATTGTTCGCCCCAACGACGAAAGATTCGAACGTGTGCGTGGGAGAGAGTCCTTCCACGGGCGTTTTCTCCATCTCTTCGTCGAAGACGATCTCCTCCACCGGCACCGGCGAAACACTGTTGCCGCTGCCGCCTCCGCTGCCACTGCCACTGCCGTTGCCATTGCTTTTGGTGTGCGGCGCCGTCGCACGGTTTTCTTCATGGACAGGCCCGATCGCCGGATCCACTTCGAATTGAAAGTGATGCTTGATTCCTGTGATCGCGCCGAAGGCGGCCTGCAGAGCAGGCAGATAGTTCATCTCGATCCACAACTGATGAATCGAGTCCGGAACAACCATGAGCACGGCGTCGTCGCCGGCCGATTTGAGCTTTAGTGACGAAAACCAGCGTGAATAGGCATCAGAGCTGACGCTGGCGCGAAGATAACCGGTGACATGTTTCCAAAGTGTTTCAAGCTGGTCGTGTGCTGGCATTGGCTGGGTGCGTCGTCTGTCACCCGCGTGACCCGCCGGCATCCTCCCCCAAGGATGTCAGCAACGCGTACCTCCCGGGCCGCCAGCAACTGGCCAAAGCACCGAAAATTACGGCTGAGTCTCACAAATGACAGGGTATAAGGCATAGGAAAACTATCGAAATCTTTTCGCGAACCGGAAACGGTGGCTCGCTTACCGCGCCGCCAGGTGGCGGCGGTAATTCCACTGCGCTCGACCGCTCAACCTGCTGCATTCCCGCGCCCTTTTACAGGGCTTTCGAAGAACGGGAAGACTATGGTTGCGGGAAGACATCGGAAATGTGCAGCGCAGTGATTTATTGTGCCGGAGGTTTAAGCAGCGCGGGCAAACTGCCAAGCAAATTCAGCTTTTATGCGACAACTTTTTTTTAGAACTTTGCTTGACGAAAATTATGTTAGGATTGGATGTGCTAGGGGCGCGAAACACTGGTTTTCCGTGCTTCCCGGCATTCCCTCTTGCGCCACCCGCACTGCTGGATTCATCCCCGCATGCCGCCACCGGACAGAATGTTTTTTAAAATTCTGAACCGCTTCGGGAAACTCTCTTCCGCGAACCGGAAACACGTTCTGACGTCCAGTGTTTCCGCCCAGGAGGCTGGCATGGTCATTCGTGCTTGAGCCGCCGCAGCGTGCCCGCTAGCCTCGCTCCTCATTTCCAACCGGTTACCTCTCTCATGTCTCAGAATATCGAATCCAGTCTCTCCGAAAAGCGCGTGTTCAAGCCAGCCGCTGCTTTTTCCAAAGCGGCACGCATCAAGTCGCTGGCCGATTACCGGAAGCTTCATGCGGAGAGCGTCAAATCACCGGAGAAGTTCTGGGCGCGAGAAGCGTCCGAACTCGTGTGGCAGCAGAAGTGGAGCACCGTGCTGGAATGGAAGGCCCCCTTCGCGAAGTGGTTTACCGGCGGCAAAATCAACATGGCTGAGAACTGTGTGGACCGTCACGCGATGAATCCGGCGCGCAAGAACAAGGCGGCCATCATCTTTGAAGGCGAACCGGGCGATACGCGCACGCTCACCTACCAGCAACTCCACCGCGAAGTCTGCCGCGCCGCCAACATGCTCAAGGCCAACGGCGTCAAGTCGAAGGACCGCGTCATCATTTACATGCCCATGGTTCCGGAGGCCGTCATCGCCATGCTTGCCTGTGCCCGGCTCGGTGCAGTGCACAGCGTCATCTTCGGAGGCTTCAGCGCCAATGCCATCTATGATCGTGTGGTGGACAGCGGCGCCACGCACGTCATCACCGCCGACGGCGGCTGGCGGCGCGCAAAGATTGTTCCTCTTAAGGATAATGTGGATGCCGCCCTGATGTCCGCCACTACAGTAAAACGCGTGATCGTCCTCAGACGCACCGGTCAGGACATCCCCATGAATGAAGGCCGCGATGTCTGGTGGCATGATGAGATCGCAAAAGTGAATGCGGACTGCCCCGCAAAGGGATTTGATGCCGAACACCCGCTCTACATTCTTTACACCAGCGGCAGCACCGGAAAACCGAAGGGCATCCTTCATACCACTGGCGGCTACGCCGTCGGTGTTTACGCCACGAGCAAATACATCTTCGACCTGAGCGACGATGACATCTATTGGTGTACGGCCGATGTCGGCTGGGTCACGGGACACAGTTACATCGCTTACGGTCCGCTGCTCAACGGCGCCACGGTGCTCATGTACGAAGGCGCACCCGATACGCCGCACATGGGACGCTTTTGGGAGATCATCGAAAAATACCGTGTCTCCATCCTCTACACCGCGCCCACGGCCATTCGCGCCTTCATCAAGTGGGGCGATCAGCATGTGAAAAAATTCGACCTCTCCAGCCTCCGCCTGCTGGGCAGCGTCGGTGAGCCCATCAATCCCGAAGCGTGGATGTGGTATTACCGCACCATTGGCGGTGAACGCTGTCCCATCGTGGATACATGGTGGCAGACGGAAACCGGCGCCATCATGATCAGTCCGCTGCCCGGAGCCACGCCCGTTAAGCCCGGCACGGCCACGCTTCCCTTCTTTGGAATCGATGCCGCCATCGTCGATGAGAAGGGGAAAGAATGCGGCCCTAACCAGGGCGGCCGCCTCGTCATTCGCAAGCCATGGCCCTCCATGCTGCGAACGCTGTGGGGCGACAAGAAGCGCTACCAGGACGTTTACTGGAAGGAATACAAAGGCTGGTATCTCACCGGTGACGGGGCGCGCCGCGACAAAGACGGTTACTTCTGGATCGTGGGCCGCCTCGATGATGTGCTCAACGTCAGCGGCCATCGCCTCGGCACCGCTGAAGTCGAAAGCGCCCTCGTTTCGCATCCGGCCGTCGCCGAAGCCGCCGTCGTGGGCCGTCCGGATGAAATCAAAGGCCAAGCTCCCGTTGCCTTCGTCACGCTCAAGTCCGGCCAAAACGCGAGCGACGATCTCGCCAAAGCCCTCAAGAACCACGTCGCCAAAGAAATCGGCCCTATCGCCCGCCCGGATGACATCCGTTTTACCGCCGCGCTCCCGAAAACCCGCAGCGGCAAAATCATGCGCCGCCTCCTCAAGGAAATCTGCGCGGGCGGCACCGTGAAAGGTGACGTCACCACCCTCGAAGATTTCAGTGTCGTCGCCAGCCTCGCCGCTCAGGGCAAGGACGAGGAGTGATCACCTTGTCCGCTTCGTCCCCAGCACCTCCTCTATCTTTCCCAGCGGCAGGCAGTTCACCACGTCGTCGCGCGTAAGCCACCCCTTGCGCGCGGCGCGCACGCCAAACCACAGATCCTTCAGTCCGGGACAACTGTGCGCATCCGGATTGATCGAGCACTTCACGCCCTTCTCCTTCGCCATGCGCCACCAGCGCCAGTCCATGTCCAGACGCCATGGGCTGGCATTCAATTCGATGATCGTGCCGGTCGCCGCGCACGCATCGATGATGGCCGGAATGTTCACCGCGTAGCCATCGCGCTTGAGCAGCAGGCGGCCGGTGGCATGGCCCAGCATCGTCACGTTAGGGTTTTCAATCGCGCGGATGATCCGCTTCGTCTGCTCCTCTTCGGAAAGCGTGAAGACGTTGTGCACACTCGCCACCACGTAGTCGAGCTGTGAGAGAAGTTCGTCAGGAAAGTCTAGTGATCCATCTTTAAGGATATCCACCTCGCAGCCCGTAAAGAGGCGAAAGTCCCCATCCCATTTTTTGTTCATCTCCTTGATCGCCAAAATCTGCTCCCGCAATCGCTCCTCACTCAATCCATTCGCCTGAAACGATGCCTTGCTGTGATCCGCGATTCCCAAATACTGCAAGCCGAGTTCAATCGCCGCGTCCGCCATTTGTTCGAGCGTCGCCACGCCGTCGCTCGCGGTCGTGTGATTGTGAAATGTTCCGCGCAGATTCTCCAACTCTATCAGCACCGGCAGGTCTCCGCTTTCCGCCGCCAGCACTTCGCCGGACGCCTCGCGGAGCGCCGGGTCGATGAAATCAAGTCCCAGCGCGCGATGCAGATCCCGCTCCTCATGAATGTTAGGAGGCGCGGCGGGAGAATCTTCACCCACCGGCGCAAGGCGGTATTCGTTGAGCGTCCACCCGTGAGCCAGCGCGCGGCTGCGCATCAGAATGTTGTGCTCCTTGCTGCCGGTGAAGTAAGCCAGCGCAAATGCCCACTCTTCGTTCTTCACCGCCCGTAAATCGCACTGCAATCCATTCGCCAGCCGGATGCTGCTCTTCGTCTCTCCATTCGCCAGCACGGACGCGACGAATGGCGCCTTCACAAACGCCTCCATCACGATGCCCGGCATCTTCGTCGCCACCAGAAAGTCGAGATCATGCACCGTCTCCTTGCCGCGCCTGAACGATCCACCAACCTCCGCGCGCGACGTCTCCGGCAGCCCGCGCAGAAAATCCAGAATCTGCATGACCGCCGGAGCCGCATCATCCAGCCGGAACGTATCCGCATGCTGATCGCGAAACGCGATCGATTCCAGCAGCTTGAGCACCGTTTTCTCTCCGAATCCCGCCAGCTTCGCCGCTTCGCCTGATTCGCACACGCGCTTCAAATCCTCCACGCTCACCACACCCAGCTCTTTATTGAGCAGCGCGATCTTTTTCGGCCCCAGCCCGTTGATTTCAAACAGCTCGAAGATCGAAACCGGAAATTCCGCCTTCAGCTTTTCGTAAAACGCCAGTTCGCCCGTCGTTGCCAACTCATGCAGCTTGTCGCGCAGCGCGTCACCGATTCCCTTGATACCCGCCAGTTTGTTATCGCGCGCCAATTGCACGATGTCCCCCGGATATCCCTGCACCACTTCCGCCCCCGTGCGGTACGCGCGCACCTTGAACGGATTCTCTCCCTTCAGTTCCAGCAGCAGGGCGATTTTTTCGAGAACATCGACAAACAACTCACGGCTCATGGCCGCAGCTAACCTGCGCCTCCGCGCCTTGTAAAGCCGCCGGTTCGGTTACTGCGACGCCAAATCCTTCTGCGGCGCACCGGCTTCATTTCACTTCGCCTTCCGGCCTTTCGAAAAAAAATTGCTGCTCCGCAAATGGGATATCCCGTCCGCTCCGCTTTCCGGGAACACAATGACGTTATGGTGTCCCCCGACAAAAACACTGACCGCTGGCGGCGCTGGATCGCTGACCGCGCGGAGGTGTTTTTTCTCTATGCGCGCCAGCGCACGCGCACGGAAGAGGACGCCCGCGATGTCGTCCAGGATGCCCTGTGGGAATCGTGGCGGCGCACCGGCGGAGACATTCCGGATAATGCCCTCGTGTTCGCCACCATCCGCCGCCGGGCGATCGATCGCGGCAGAGCGGACGAAAGCCGCCTCCAGCGCGAAACCGCTATCGCCGCGCACACCGACCTGTGGTTTCAGCCTGACTTTTCCGAACCGGACACCAGTCGCGCCATCGCCACTGCTCTGAAGGAGCTTCCGGAACATCTTCAGGAAGTCGTCAGCCTGAAACTGTGGGGCGACCTGACATTTCCTGAAATCGCCGGCATCACCGGTGTGCCCGTTCCCACCGCCACTTCACGTTACCGCTATGCGCTCGACCGCCTGCGCGAAACCCTCAGCCATCAGTTCGCATGAATGAATCCCTCGAAGCGCAACTGCGTGCCCTGAAGCCCGGAAAGCTTCCCCCGTCCCTAACCGAACGGCTTTCCCATCCTCCGCCGCTCCGCCGTGTCCGGCGCACTGTCTTCCGTGCGGCGTTCGCCTTGTCCGCCGCCGCCTGCATCGCATTTGCTTTCCTCCGCCACACACCTTCATCCGCCGCACCCGCGAAAGTTCCCGTCATGGCGGCCAGCACTTCCAGCCGCGTCACGGAGGCCCGTCTTCTCTCCGTGATTACCGACGAAGCCAACCGCACGTGGAAAATGATGGAAGTGCAGTGGGTGGACGAATCCACTTACGTCACCGCCAAACAGCCCGTCGCTGTGCGGCGGCAGGATCACTACCGCACCGTTGTTCCGGTCGCCGTGCAGTTTGACTAACACTTTCCCGGCGGCTCTCCGCCGGATAAACAAAACACCCAAGATCGAACCTATGACCTCCAAATCCCTGCTTGTTAGCGCAGCCCTTGCCTTTGCGATTGCCCGCTCGTCCGCGCAGCAATCCACACCGGCGCAGGACGCTGATGCTTCCGCTGCAAAAACGAAAACAAAATCCATCATCGAGCTTCACACCGACCTCCCGGCGGACGCAGATGCAAAGAAATCCGGTGCGGGCGGTTCCGCCGGTGGCACGGCTTCCTTGAGCCTGTCCAGCAGTTCCACCTCCGGCTCCTCTTCGGTGTCAGAGACCACCACCATGAAGAACGTGAACGGAAAGGCCACCATGACCACCGTCTCGCGCCGGCGCGACGCCGAAGGAAAGGAAACCATCACCGTCACCACCATCGAAAACGGCGGCAAACCCGTCGTCGAAAAGATGACGCCGGAGGAATACGAAAAGAAATACGGCAAACTAAAAGACGCGAAACCCGGAAGCATTCCTGACAAAAAACCCGCTCCGGTTCCCGCCGCTCCTCAAGCCCCGGTTCCCCCCGCCGGCAAAGCCACCGAATAAGCATGAAAACACCAGTCCTCATCCTGGCCGCATCTCTTGCGTCTGCATGCGCGGTGGAAAATCAAACCATCGATCTCGGCAACGGCACCTTTATCCAGGTGCATGACGGCAGAGTCTCCGTGCATTCCACGCCGGACGCCTCCGGTTCCGGAAGCGTGATGCAAAGCAGCAGCAGCCGTTCCGGCCCGGAGGGCGGCACCATCACATCCGTCGTCACGGAGCGAAACGGTCAGCGCGTCACCCGCCAAATTATCGTCTCAAAAGATGGCAAAGTCATCGTCTCTGACGCGTCAGACCCGTCTCAAAAAAAAGAGCCTCGCGAGCCTGCGCCGGTTGTGGGCGGTGGATGGCTCGGAGTCCACACCGTTCCCCTCAGTGACGCTCTTCGCGCCCAGGTCGATGTGCCAAACGGCGAAGGCATCCTCGTCGAATTTGTCGCCGCCGATGGTCCCGCCGCTAAAGCCAGCGTTTTGACGAACGATATCCTCCTCTCGCTTAACGGCACTGCCATCACCGGCGTGGAGCCTTTCCGCGAACAACTGCGAAATGCGAAAGAAGGCCAAAGCGCCGAACTCCGCTGCCTTCGTAAAGGCAAACCCCTCACGGTCACTGCCACTCTCAGCACCCGTCCCGCGGACGCTCCGCCCGGCGGCGCAGTCACCACGGAGGCCGAGCGCCTGCTCAAGGAAATGCAGTTCAAAAACGGCATTGGCCGGCGATCCCTCGTGGTCGTGGAGGAGGATGGCAAAACCCGCGTCATCGAAACCGACGTCCAACGCGCCGATCCGTTCGAACTCCTTCTCAACGATCCAAACATTCCGGACGAACTAAAAGCGCATCTCCGCAAAACGCAGGAGCAATTCCGCAAGTCGCAACCCTCACCGACTGATCCAAAAGAAGGCCATTGAACCGGCGCATTCGAAAGTACCATTCATGAGGCGTAAAAGTATAAGTCCATAATATTCAAAGCTTCATAGGGGAATCCCTGCCGCAGTCTCTCAGGGATTCCCCTCTATTTTTACGCATTCGTGTAATGATTCAGGTTGCGTACCATCCAGTACGGCGAACCCTTGCCGGTTCTATGAAGCTGAGCGTCGTCCCCCGCCTTCTCGCCATTTCGTTGCTGCTTACCTGTTCGCTGCCTGCCCGCATCTGGACCGATACCGACGGTCGCATCGTGGAGGCCGAACTCGTCACTGCCGACGAAACCACCGTCACCCTTCGCCTCCCGAATTTCAAGACGAAGGTCATCAATTTGGAGACGCTCTCGGGCGTGGACACCATGTATGTGAAGGCGTGGCTCAAAAAGCATCCGCCCAAGGCCGCTCCCAAGCCGCCGACTCCCGTCAAACCGCCCACTCCGGTCAAGCCTCTCACGCCAGGGGCCGATAAACCCCTCACGCCGACTCCCACCGCGCCGGACAAGCCGCCCGCCAGCCCAGGAGGCCCCAGTCCGGGCACCACCACCGGCCCTATCGGTCTGGATAAGGCAGCCCTTCCTCCCACTGGATTTGAGGGAGAATGGCCGGACAGCGCCTTCGTTCCGGAGGAGTTGAATATCGAAGTCGTTAAAGAGGACGACGCTTCCACCACCTACGTTTAC
Source organism: Verrucomicrobiales bacterium (assembly GCA_035550135.1). GTDB lineage: Bacteria > Verrucomicrobiota > Verrucomicrobiia > Verrucomicrobiales > V1-33 > V1-33. Next base: position 6,661 of record DASZQB010000040.1, on the reverse strand, counting down.
CGCAGCACCCACTTTGAATTCACCAGCAATGTGCAGTTGCGTCCCCGCCTCGTTTCCACCTGCGCCAAGGTGTTCGAAGCCACACACGAATTCCTTCGCCTTCTGCCTCTCAATCACCGTACCACTTATGGGATGAAGAAGCTCTTCCCGGTGCTCCTTTTCGAGACCTATGAGCAGTATGTTCGCGCGGGGGGCCCATCGGGTTCCGCAGGCGTGTGCATGGAGCGCGGGGATGGCATCAAAGTTCTCGTTCCTCTCCGCAGCCTCGGTGTTAGGAAAGTTGGCAAAGACTACACCGTGGATCCCGGAGACAAAGACTATGCGGTGCTTTCCCACGAGATCACCCACATGATCATGGAGCGCCCCGTGAAGCAGGCCAGTTGGTACATCGAAGGCTCCGCCGAGTACGTCGCCAATACGCCTTATACCGGCGGGCGTTTTAAGATCGCCGTCAACAAGTCCTCCATCGTCATGGCGGTCACCGCCTACGGCAAGGACGGCAACGGAGGCTCCGCTCTCGGCAAGAATCTCAAAATGCCTTCCCTCGAGAGATTCATGACGCTCTCCTACGGTGAGTTCCTCGCCAACTCCCGTTTCAACTACGGCATGGGCTGCCTCCTGACTTACTACTGGTACCACCAGGACGGAAAAGGAGACGCCGCCCGTATCAAAGAATACCTCAAGGCCCTCCAGTCCGGGGTGCCCGAAATGAAGGCGCGCGAAAAACTCCTCGACGGTCGCACATGGGACCAAATGGAGGATGAGTTCGCCAAAGGCATGAAGAGGATGGGTGTTAAGATCCAATTCACAGACAAAGACTAGCCGATTTTGCTTCCGGCTCTGCGCATTCCCTCCTGGCTCCCCGTCCTCATTGCAGGGCTGCTCTCCGCCACCGCCGCGCAGGCTCATCTGGTAAAACAAATCTTCTCCCGCTTTTCCGCTGGGGAGGATCGCTGGCAGGCCGACGTCACCATGGACGCCGGATTTGCATGGCCGGAATTCCGCGACGATCCCGAGGCTCCTCAGCCCACTCTTCAGTGGCTGGAATCCCGCCCTCCAAAAGACTTCGAAATCCTTCGCCGCGAGTCCGAACTCCTCCTGCGCAAACATCTCGACTTCCGCGGCGGCACAGCCTCTCTGCCCTGGACCTGCCGTTTCCCGGACTTCGACAGCTTCCCTCCGGACTTCCCGGAAATCCTCGGCGGCGGCGCCTTCCTAACAGTTCGCGTTGAAGGTCCCCTGCCCCCGCCCGGCACTCCGCTCGTCGTTCACGAACTCACCGGTCAGTTGCCCGACTTCGTGTTTCAAACCGGCCCGGACGAATTCCCCACGCTCCTCCCCGGCCAGTCCCTGACACTTGTCAGCAGACCCCCTCCTGCGACCCCTTCATCCCTTACGCATCTTCTGTGGCGGGGATTCACGAGCGTCCTTCCCGGTGGCTGGGACCAGGCCCTCTTCATCCTCTCCCTCTTCCTGCTGGACCGCCGTCCGCGCTCCGTTCTGCTGCAAAGCCTCACCTTTATCACCGCCCACTCTCTAACACTTTGGCTCACTGCCACTGGCACACTCAGCATCTCCTTTGCTGCACTCCCCGCACTCGTTGCTTTAAGCGTCGCCTTCACCGCCGCGGACAATTTGCTCTGTCGTCGCCTTCGTGCGCACCGTCTTCCTCTCATCTTCGTTTTCGGCCTGTTGCATGGCGTCGCTTTCTCTCAGGCCCTTTCTTCTCTTCCTGAAGTCACGCCGCTCCTCTGGGCACATCTCGGCCTCGAATGCGCTGTAGTCTCAATCCTCTTCGCCTCAGCTTTGCTTTTTCTTTTTCTTCCCCGTGATTCTTTAGGCGACCACGCAGCGCGAAAGTTGAATCTCGTGCTCCTCCTCACCGGCATCGCTTTGTGCTTCCAGCGCCTTTCCTCCTGACGGCATGTGCACTTCCCATCACCGCTGAACGGCCGTCGCCTGCTTCAAAATCTCGACTGGCGGCTGCCGGTGCGCCGTCCCGTCCTCAAGTTTCCTGCGGAGTCCTTTCATGGACTCCTGCTTCTGAAGCTGTGAATCATAATTGTATCTCGCGCGCCAGTAATCACTGATTTCCCGGCCCCGGATTTCTTCGGAAGGCGCCTCAGGGCGGGAAGCATTTCGCTGCATTTCCCGCTGCGCCAGTTCCGCTTTCGCCTTTTCCACTTCGACCGCTTGCTGGCTTATTCGTTCATCCGCGACTTGCGCCGCGCCGCGAAAACATTTTCCATCCTCCTCTTTCCGCCATGCCGCATACGAATCGCGCACGGCATTGGCCAGAGCCGCGCTTTGTTCCGGTGTCGCGCTCCAAACCGTTAGGGACACCGCGCCGGAATCCGCCTCCCGATGGACATCAATCAAACCGCGCAGCCTCACAATGGCATCGATTCCCGAAAGCTCCCACTCCCTCTCAAGATCCTGCGAGCGGACTACGGGATAAAGCACATCCACCGATGTTAGGGAATCCAGCAGCGTTGCCGGACGGGCGGCAAGCCGCAACTCCGGAACGACAGCGCCGGCCTCAGTCAGTGCCGCCATCCGGAAAACCGTCGTCCTGCTGAAACCGTCGCGCCGCACCTGCATGGCGCCACCCTTTGAAGATCGCGCGTCCGCCATCCGGTAACCATAAAACATGCCCGTTCCAAACACACAAATGGATGCGAAGATACAAACGATCAATATGCCGCGGGCCGCTTTCATATCTGTATTTTCGTCGCGTTCCGGGTGGTGCTCGAGGCAGGGCAGGTCCGCCGTTCTCCGCGGCAAAACCGGGGATGCCCCGTCATTCATCCGACAAATGTCCCTCCCGCATGTTCGATTTCTCCCGCAATTGCTCGAGCCCGCCTGTCTGCGGTACCAACGCATCAACCCCCGTTTGGCGAACCGCAGCGCGGTTCTCCGTTAATAGCCGGGGGTGCAGCGAGGGAACCGAGCGGAACCCCCGGGTAAACGTCTAAAAAACTCTCCACCACAGCGTGGTGGCCCAATGCTGGCAGCGCATGATCCGGCTAACCAAAACGGCGCCCCGGACGTGACTCAAGGCGTCAGCCACACCTTCAGCCGGCAGAAGGCCCGGCTGGCGCTTTGCGGCAGCACTACGGTTACCGGCTGGTCATTCCCCGCAATATCAGCCGCTTCGGGCAGCGGTATCCATGAGTCGGCGGTAAGGTCGGCAGTGATCTCCACGGCATAGTGGCGGGTGCGTCCTCCGTATCCCGGCCCGCTCGCTTTCGCAGCTGTGAACGCGACTTCGATTTGATGATTGCCGTTCACCGTGCTCTCGAGCGCGATTACCGTTTCCGGCTGCAGCGGCAGCGTGCCGAAAATGTACTCCTGTTCGTTGGTGAGTCCGTCTCCATCCGGATCAGCGGCCGGACCTGAAATCTCGGGGTTCCCTCCTTCTTCGCCAGGAAAGCGCGCCGCTTTCCACTCCACGTACGAATCGGGCACAGACGCATTCACCGTCACCGTCGCGGCATTGGAATCCGCCGTTCCCGCAGGCGTCGTCACCCGCACCCAATAGACGGCCATTCCTGTTAGGGGCGGCGTAGTGAAGCTTGGCAGCGTCGCACCCGCAATGGGATTCGACGTATCACCGGACGCTCCCGCATACCATTGATAGGAAAATGGAGCACTCCCTTCCGCCGTCACCGAAAGCTGCGCGGTCGCTCCGCTCTCAATCGCAACGGATTCCGGTTGCGAATGAATGGCCGGCAATACCAGCAGTGTTGCAGGCTGAGCGGCGACTGAACCCGCCGGATTCGCCACCGTCAGCACATACGTGCCGGCAACCGCAGGCTGAAAATCCGTTAGGACAAGATGCGGCGAATTCGTCGCATTGATCCCGCCGGCGAGCTCGCAGTTGAACAGAAAATCCGGAGAGTTCGTCGCGCGGTTCATTGCCTGCACCGCCAGCAGATTATCGCCCTGCCTCAGCAATCCAAGGAATTGCGAAACGTCGATCTCCTGAAAGTTCACCGGCGACGCGTTGAGGATATCGGCACTCGCGGCGCTGTTCCAGGCAAGAGTGGCCGGTTTGTTCAAGCTGGCGATTTCCGTTCCGTTAAGCCACGCCACAAAACCGTCGTCGCACTGCACACGCAATGTCAGGAAACTCAGCGTTTCTGCGGTCGAAATCTTAAACGGCATCCGTAAATGCACCGCCACCGGTTTGGGCGGATTCGGAGGACCGAACATCAGACTTTGCAGATTCCCGGTGCTCGGAACGATGAACGGAGTGAAGTCTCCGCCGGTCGTTGTGCTGACATCATACCCGATGCCTCCGAAAACCGTCGTCCACGCAGGATCGGTTTGCGAATTCGGATCTGTCGATTCCACAAAGGGCCCGCCGCTCCGCCAGGCTGCTCCCGGATCGCTGGCAGGAGCCGTCCGGAACTTCCTTCCGCCACTCCGGGAGAAAAACACCTTCTCCTGCGGCGGAAGCCCCTCCCCGTTCCGCGTCCAGGTGAATGTCCGTCCGTGGTTGTGGCCCGCAGAGATCTTCACCAGTGCACCCGCCGCAAAATTGCCGCTCGCCGGTGACTGCGTGACTTCCGGCACAGGCGGATTCACAATTTCAAACGTGAACGCCTGCGAAAACGAATCGCCGGACGGTCCCGGCAATTCCCATGCCGTGACAATGACAGGAAATGTCCCCGCCTGAGCCGGGATTCCGGTAATGGAATCGACCGTGCTGTCCACCAGACCCGTAAGGCGCAGCCCGGGCGGAAGAGCCGTGGTGGTATGAGACGACGGAATATGCGGAGTCCCGGTCGTCTGAAACACGAAATTGAGCGGATCGCCTGCCACCGCATTCACCACCAGGGAACCCGGCGTCGGCAAAAGTTGCACCATCTGGGAGGCGCCTGTCGCTGAGTCATACGCCCCGAGCCCCGCAATCACCGTCACCGACCATTTCACCGCCTCTGAAAAACCCGATGTCGAAATCACCCGCGCCTCCGGCAGCAGCGACACCAGCGGACTCCGCTGAAAAACCATCGCCAGCGAACTGACCCGCGCCGGAACCCCGCGCCGGCGCAGCCCTTCGGAAATGCGATGGAATGGACGGAAACCCATGGCGGGGAGATGATAAGTCGAAATCCTGTGAAGCCCCGATTAGACGCCTGCGGAGGCAGCCGGCAGGCAAAACAATACGGTCACCCTACCGCCGGCGACGCAACAAAAGTCCCGCGATTCCGGGGATCAGGAGGCACGCCACTCCCGGTTCGGGAACCACCGTCAGCGTCACGTTCACTCCGCGGCCCGTGGTCAGACCCGCGACCTGGTCTGCATAATTAGCGCCGCCTATGAAAAGGGTGTACGTGCCCGCTGGAACATTGAACGTTCCCGCCACGCGTCCGTCTGCAACACCATCACCCACGATTCCGGGCGTTGACCCGAAATTCGCCGATGTACCATCCACTGCATATCCCTGGAAGATAAACGAGGAAAGATCCGCCTCCGTCGTCCCGTCGTCATTCCCCACCTTCCAGTCACCCAGCGCCCGGAAATTCCCCTCTTTCGGAACACCCGGTTGCGAGTTCCGCCATTGCTCGCTGACCAAATTCTCGTCGTGGTCCAGCAGTGCCGGCGGCACATGCGCCAGCCCGCGGTAAAACGAAAATCCCGGCACCAGATCTCCAAGCACCGTCCCGCCGCTCGTCGTCGCCGATACATCGAAGGTGACCCGTGCGTCATACATCAGCGTGAACCGGTAGGCCCGCACATACTCACTGGGACCAAAATCCGCATCCGTCCCGTCCGCCCACGCCCAATTCCCCGCGATCACCTTGTCGAGAATCGTCACCGGTACCTCCCCGCCGGAAAACGTTCCGAAGTCCCTCCCCGTGTAACTGATGTGAGCATTCGCAGTGGCACAGGCCGCCAGAGAAAAGGCGAGAGCAACCGTTTTGGGAGTCGGGGAACGTTTCATAGGAGAGGAAAAAGGGGACGAATGATGCAGTAATCTGCAACTGCAATCAAAGCCTAAAGGTCTGGATTGGCCGATTTGGTTGATGAATCACCTCTCGTTTGACCGGCGGAATATCCCTGAAATCCGCGCGTTTTTTGCGCCGGAAATAAGTTGACACCGGAGGGGTTTAATCACCGAAGTTACTCATGCCCCACTCAGCTCATTCCGGACGATCCATAGGCCCTCGACTGCGGGACACGCGTCACAAAGTGGTGCAGGTTTTTCCTCCGGATAACCTGCATTCGAGCTGGGCGTCCCGTCGCCAACCGGGTTTCCTTCCCACCAGCTTGAGGACCTCGAAGTCTCTGCCCCATACTGTTCTCCGCCGCGAAGCCTCGGCCCAACGCAAATCAGAATTCTATCACTCCACCAATTCACATCGGCCAAATCAGGCTAAATCAAACCAATTATTTTATCCAGCCACCCCCTGAACACAGACCACCAATACTTTTCCGCCGTGACATCATTCAGAAATCACATCCGCATTTCCCCCTTTCAACTCCCCCCATCCGCCCTATGATCCCCTTCACATCGCGGGGGTGCCGGGCCAGCCTGGCTGAGATTCTCTGATCCATGCAGAGGAACCCATTGAACCTGATCCGGCTAATACCGGCGAAGGGAAGCGGGCTGGCGCAGGCGTCATCCGTGGTGAGCCCCTCCACCCATTACCCG
>DASZQB010000039.1:0-76212 GCA_035550135.1 Verrucomicrobiales bacterium | reverse complement strand
TTCCAGAGACTCAAAGTTTACCGCAGAGTGGCCTCACGCTTCGAAAAGACCCGCAGGATGTTCCTGGCTTTGGTCCTTTGTTCGGTGGCCGCCACTTACGAGCAGTTCAAGCTTTGGCGGCCATTGTAAACAAGCCCTAGTAAGGCTCCTGCCTGTTTCTAAAATCGTATACTGCCACGCCTATGTCCACTGGCCCCGAGCCAAAGGACCACCGCCTTTTTCACTACACGAGTCGGATCGAATACCTCCGCGATATGCTAACTAACGGTCTTTGGCCGCGGTACTGTGTCGAAGAGTTTCAGTGGCTACTTGGTGACTTCACGTGCATGGCTTTCCCCGTTATCTGCTTTTGCGACATTCCACTCCCAGCTGCGTCCGCTCATCGCGACCGCTACGGGAGCTACGCTCTCGCGATCCCAAAGGATGGCGCGAGCGATTACGACATCAACCCTGTCTGGTACATCCAAGAGGGGGCTGAATGCCGATTGTGGATTTAAAAAATGGAAGCAACGGCTTAATCGCGGGTAGAATCGTATCAAGTGTTACCCGCACTGGATGTTCTGGTAATTTCCCAAGGTGCGCTTCCACAGATGAGCGACCGTCAGGCTACCCGACCGGGAACATTAGAGAGCTTAGCATTTGAAGAGGAGTTGGAGTGGAGACATAGCCCGTTGGAACTCATCGATAGTTGGAAGTTCGGTTACACGAGGGAGATTGTTGAGGATGCTCACCACCACGAATCCATCGGGCACCGCCTCGTAATCGATCATGACGATATCGAATCTGTGTATGTTCCGACCCAAGCGGAAGCAGACGCTTTGATTGCCGAGTTTCCAACGCTAGACGGAAAAGTCGAGCCGTGGCCCGCCTAATACACCGACTACGGTAAGTCCGATTTCATTCACTCCGCGTTGGTCCGTTCAGCAGATAATCCGGGCTCTCTAACAATGGCTCAGCTTTGGAAAGAACGATTGGATGCAGAGAGAGAGAGACCGTGATTTTATGAGTGGTTTTCAAGACGCGGGCGGATTGCCGCTCGAAGGCCCGCGAGACAACTTGATCAAGCGTTGGGTTTACTTCGTTTAGACACCGGATTGTACATTACAATTTTTCTCCGAACAGCAGATCAGGAGGCGCAGGACGGCTTCTCGCAGAACATTCATCCGGCCCGGCGGAGACCGAATAACGGCCTGGGGCGTTATTGGCAACGATGGTTTGAGCGGTTGCCAGGGAATTCATCGCGAACGATAAAGTTCCCGAAAGATATCATGTTTAATCCCGGGTCCTGTGAACGAACGAGACCAATTCCACGCCCAAGTTAAGCGGCTTCTCAAACCGGTTCTCGTTGCGGAAGGTTTCCAGGCATCAGGCGCAACTTATCGTCGCGCTCTCGGCGAGGTCATTCATGTTCTCACGTTGCAGGGTTCATTACACGGCGGCCAATGCTGTGTCTGTCTGGGCATTCATCTTACGTTTCTTCCTCCCGCAGGCTCCGCCAATGCTTGCGACCCCACCAAAATTACAGAGCCAGAGTGCGAGTTTCGCACGCGTTTGGCTCCATCCGGCGAGACCGATTATTGGTGGAGTTACGGATTGACCGGGGAAGCCGCTCGCTCATCCGTCGAGTCCATCCTGCGACTCTACCGCGAGGTTGGTGAACCGTATTTCAATCGCTTCTCCAAGTTTCCCAACGACTTCATTCATGTCACACCAGCCCTGTTGGCTACCGACTCGTCCCTTCCATTTCCCGGGCGCAGCACCGAGGTTCGGCGAGCGCTCGCCTTGAGCCGCATAGCGCTTCATGCCGGGCGTGTCTCTGACGCACGCGAATTTGCAGAGTTTGGACTTGCTCGAGTTGGTGCCGCCGCCGCGCTTAAGAAGGAATTCCGGAAAATACTCTTAAGCACTTGAAACTGGAAACGCCTGACCCCATGCGCTGCGTTTCTCGTGTTACAAAGCGGAGTCCACGTTGCCAAAATGGGAAATTTCAGGTTACAACAATGCCCTTCACTCCACTCAATGACACTGCGAAAGGATTAAACGATGAAAACGACCCATCTCTCCGCCTTGCTGACGTGTTTCGTCCTGGTCCTGCCAATGCCGGGCGGGACGCAGGAAACTGCGAAGGACAAAACGGAAGCGCGTGAAACAAAACCGGTCGCGCCAAAGGAGGTTGTAAAGTCTCTGGTGGGCTCATGGGAGGGTACTTGCCGAACCTGGTTTGTCCCGGGCAAGCTTGCGGACGAGTCGAAGGTGAAAGGAGAGATTCGCCCGATGCTGGATGGACGCATGGTTCGTCATACATACGATGGAACGATAAAGGACAAGCCGCGGCACGGCGAGGAGACGATTGTCTTCAGTACGATGGCGAAGCGTTTTCAGGTCTCGTGGGTGGACGACTTCCACATGAGAGACGGGATCCTGTTCTCCGAGGGCGGCGCGAGTGAGCGGGGATTCACCGTCAAAGCGAAATGGGGCACCCCGGATGGTCCGCAGTGGGAGTGGAAAACCGTCTATGAGGTCGTGGATGCCGATCATCTCACAATCACGGCTTACAATATCAAGGCGGACGGGCAGGAGGGGAAGGCGATGGAGACGAAGTACAGCCGGGTGAAGCCGTGAGGAGAATGTGAAAGAACCAACCACATCTGACCATCGGCATGACGCGGATGAGAAGGGCGGTGCTGGAGGAAAGAGAAGAGGACCGAAGGAACCGATAGGGCTGATGGGGCCAATAGGTCCGATAGGCCCGTGACTACACATAACGCTGGCAGAGGTGATCACTCGCTCCACCCGAAGGCGGGGTCGGCGATGGGCAGTAGGTTGGCGGCGATGGGGCGGTAATCGGTTTTGCCGATGGCGCCCTTCATGGGGTGGCCGGTGCGGCGTTTCCAGACGCCGCTCATGCAGAGGGAGCCCTGGCGGCGGTCGGCGGTGGAGCATCCCCAGCTTTGGACGTGAGCGCTGCGCGCGAAGAGGCCGCGCTTTAGCTGGTTCAGGTCGCGGATATGGAGATAGCAGGTGGAGACTCCAATGATGCCATTGCTGCAGTCGAACATGAAGGCGTAGCGGTTGGAGTGGCCAAAGTATTCGAAGCCTGCGATGGAGCCGGGCGCGTGGCGATTGAGGTGGTCGAGGAGTTCGCTGCGTTCGCTAAACCACACCAGTTTGGCGCGGGATGCGGCGGCGTGCGTCTCGATCTCCGAAAGGCCGCAGGACCATGGCACTCCGGCTTGTGCGTCCTCCCGTTCCCGGGTGATGTAGGCCGGACGGTAAACGAACCATGTGATAGAGAGATTTCCGCCATGCTGTTCCTGCAACTGGTCCATGCGGATGCGGGCTGACTTGATGAAGTTGCCCGCGTAGCGGTCGTGCTGGTCTGTCGGAGCGCGGAGGTTTTCCCATGTTCTCAGGGCAGGGCCGCCGCTGACGATGATGTAGTCCGAGCCGGGGTTTGTGGTGGTGCAGGAGATGAGAAAGAGGACGAGGATGGCAGCGAAGATTCGGAGGAGGGTGAGTTTGAGAAAATGCTGCATTTTTAGCATTTTGTACACACGGAGCCCGCAAGCAACCGGAATCGGTTTCCAGAAACCCGGGGGAGGAGAAGTGCTGCCTTCGGAGGATGGTGATTTGGCGGTCGCACCCTTTTGCCCCTTTTCTTCGGAAATAATTTTCTGTCACCCTGGTCTTTCCCACCTTATCATTGTACTTCGATCAGAATCCAAAAACAGATGAAGACACCAATCGCAGTGACACTGATTATCATGGAAGCGCTGCTGATCATGACACCTGCGCTCGCGGATTTCCTGTATCAGCGCAATGTCATCGACTTGATGGGGAAGCCGGGAGTGACAGGTGTGACGCTGGCGGGACAGATGAGCACGTTTTACCGGTTTGGGTGCTGGCTGTCCGGCAGCGGGATGGTTGGCATTGCGGTGTATTGCTCTCTCTTTGCCAGGCGATATGCTGATGAGCGCGCTGGCCTGGCGCCACAGGAGGCCTAACAAGCCGCTGGAAGCGCTTCGGTTGCAATCATTGCGTTAAAACTCCAGGAGTGCTTGCATGAGAAGGCTCATCGCATCCACGTTTGTGTCGCTTGACGGTGTCATGCAGGCACCCGGTGGACCGGAAGAAGACCCGACGGGCGGTTTTACCCTCGGCGGCTGGATGTTCAACTACCACGACGAAAGCGTGGACCTCTCAGAAGCAGGTTTTGACGGCAGGGACCGGGATCTGGTGCTCGGCCGCAGGACGTATGAGATATTCGAAGCGTACTGGCCATACCAGCCCGGGGATAATCCAATCGCGAAGACGCTCAATGCAGCGAAAAAGCATGTAGCGTCGCGCACGCGGACGACGCTCGACTGGAACAACTCGACGCTGCTGCCCGGCGAGGTGGTTGCGGCCATCAGCGCTCTCAAGACCCAGCCGGGCCTTGACCTGCAGATTATTGGCAGCGGCAATTTGATTCAAACGCTGCAGGCCGCTTCACTGATAGACGAGTACAACGTGTGGACGTTTCCCGTGGTGCTGGGGCGGGGTAAACGCCTCTTTAGCGAGACTGCAAAGCCATCTGCGCTGCGGCTCGTTCGTTCTCAAGTTTCGACCACCGGCGTGGTGATGAGCAAGTACGTGCCATCCGGTGATATCCGGCCCGGTTCGTTTCCGGATGACGAGCCGAGTGAGAGGGAATTGGCGCGGCGCGAAAAGATGGCAAATGAGGTGAAATGACAGGAAGTTATGCCGGAATCACTCACTGCAGAATTCCAGAGTTCCGTCGGCGTGGTGATGATCCGGGTGCCGGCCGGTTCTTTCACGATGGGGAGTCCGGAGTCCGAGGAGGGCCGTGAAGTTGCGGAAACGCAGCGCGAAGTCACGATTGTGAACGACTTCTATTTGGGGAGGACGCCGGTAACGCAGGATCAATATGAAGCGGTGACAGGCACGAATCCGACGGACCACGGAAAGATGGGGGATGCCCCGGTGGATACGGTGAGTCCGGCGCAGGCGACGGAATATTGTCAGAAGCTAACTAAACTCGACCGCGAAGCCGGAGTGCTTCCTGACGACTGGGAGTATCGATTGCCGACGGAGGCGGAATGGGAATATGCGTGCCGCGCGGGGACTGCCGGGGCGACTTACGGCCCGCTGGATTCCATTGCGTGGCATTTCGGAAACGCGGATCAGAGGCCGCATCCGGTCTGCGGGAAATTGCCGAATGTGTGGGGGTTTTATGACATGCTGGGGAACGTGTGGGAAATGTGTCAGGACAAAGGGCGGAAGCCGGCGGGCCGCGGAGGCAGTTACTACAACACGCGAAAGTGCTGTCGCGCCGCGTCGCGCGGCTACGCCTGGCGCATTCGTTACTGCGGTTTTCGGGTGCTGGCTGCCAGAGCGGGCGCGTTCGACCAGAGCCCGCCGATCGAGGGCGTTCCGGCGCAGGCGGGACCGCCGTCGATCTATGATGCCATCGACGCGAATGATTTCGATTTGGCCCTGCGGATCGTCACGGCGGATCCCCTTGCAGTCGAGAGCCCGGATGACATTCCGCCGCCGCTGGAGGGTTGCGGCGACGACGACAAACCGGCGTGGGTGGAGTGGCTGCTGGATCACGGAGCGGATATAGAACGCCGCAACCAGGACTACGGCTCGACGCCGCTGATCTGCGCGGTCATCCGGCGCCAGAAGAGGATTATCCGGACATTGGTTAGGCGAGGCGCGGATACCACAGACGCCATGCACTGTGCGCAGCGCGGATTGGCCGGCGCCTACGAAGAGGATACCATTTACGATCACGAGAAGCAGGCGGAGGTTCCCCTCGATCGCGAAGGATACCGGGAAATCATCGAGTTGCTTCGAGAGCTTGGCATTGGTTCGCAGCACGCGGAGTAATCGGCCGTCAGGCGGGCGAAAGTTCCGAAGTCACTATGGCTGTAGAGACGGGCGTCGCAATTGGTCGCGTTTACGGGGAATTCCGCGACCCCGCTTCATCAATGGAGTGTCCATGAAGATTGAACGAAGGATTCAGGAGAGGTGTGCGTCCCTGCAAGTATATAAAAACGAAAAATTCCCACACCACTATCCAATGAATAGTATCAACGTTTGGACAGTTGTTCTAAGTTTCGCCTGCTTCGGCTGTTGGACGCGCGCCGAAAGCACGAACGGCCCAAAGGCAGGGGGCAGCCCACCGGAGATTTCATCCCTGAAGTTGCTGCAAAGTCCCTCAGAAGCCCGGCCAGACTGGGCCACGCTAAGAGGCAAGGTAGTTATCCTGGAATTCTGGGCGACCTGGTGCGGCCCGTGCGTGGCCGCCATTCCGCACATGAACGGACTGACAGAAAAGTTCAAGGACAAGCCAGTGCAGTTCATTTCTATCACTGATGAAGACGAAGCGACCGTTCGTGATTTTTTAAAGAAAAAGCCGATCAGTGGCTGGGTTGGAGTGGACGACGGTAAATCCGTGAGCAAAGCGTATGGCGTTACCGGAATTCCGCACACCGTGATCGTTGATCAACAGGGACAGATCGCTGATGTCACCTCTCCGGGCGCCGTGACAGAGCAGCGCCTGAATGATTTGCTGGCCGGAAAGAAACTCTCACCGGTTGAGAGGTCGAAAAAAGATCACTATCGAGCCGGAGAACTCCCGCAAAGTCTGCTGGAAGGCAGACCACCTCTTTACCAAATCATCATACGTCCAAGCCAGACCGGCATCACCACAAGCACAGGAGGTGGAGGTGGTCTAACCGCCATTGGATTTAGTGTGAGTGACATTCTGCCCATCGCATATCCGTTTTCAGCCTGCAGAATAGTCAACAATTCTCCATTGCCCGAAGGCCGATTCGATTTCGTAGCGAAAACTCCTGATCGAAGTGATGAAACGAGGAACGTCCTTTTGAGGCAGGCTATCCAAACTTCGTTTGGAATCACGACTGCCGTTGAAACGCGCGAAATGGACCTTTTCATCCTTGCCCTTAAGCGGGAAAATGCGCCTGGTCTGGTGCGGGCGGTCACCAAAGCTTCCTCCTCCTCAGCCGGCCCCGGAAGAATAACAGGAGTCAACATGCAAATCGAGACGTTGCGGGAAGGCCTTGAGAAGGGCCTTGGCAAGCCGGTGGTGGACGAAACCGAACTGAAGGGAGGATTTGATATTGACCTCAAATGGGCGCAAGAAGATCGCAATACACCGAATCAGGAAGCGCTCATGCACGCCCTTCAGGAACAACTTGGCCTGGAGTTGACCAAGGCCAAAAGGCGAATCGACGTTCTTGTCGTCAAAAGTGCGACAGCAAAGAAAATGTAAGGGACCGGAATTCGGATGGAGAAGCGCTGTCTGCGGCGGATGGTGATATCCTGCGAGGCGAGTGGGCTGGGGGCGGTCTGGCGACGGTCGTGAGGCTTACTGCTTATTGTCAGCGAGCCAGCGGCGGAGCTGGGAGACGGTGGGGAGGCCGGGGAGGGCGTCGAGGATGCGGCCGGAGGAGTCGGTGATGAGGGAGGAGGGGAGACCTGGTTCGTGGCCGAGGAGAGTTGTTAGTTCGGCGGTGAAGGCGGCGCGGCTGGAGGAGGGGAGCGTGGAGAGGAGGCGATAGGGAGGATGGGTTTTCTCCGCGTAGGCCTGAAGTTTGGCGGGGTCCTCTTTTTCGTCGATGGGCACGGCGATGAGTTCGACGGCGTCAGAGGAGATTTGAGCGGCGAGGCGTTTTTGCTGCGGGAGATGTTTGGCGCAGGAGGGGCACCATGTGGCCATGCTGGTGTAAACGCGCACTTTGGTTTCAGGGCGGGCGCCGGTGTCGGCGGAGGCGAAAGGGGAGGAGGGGCGTTCGGAGGATTGGTTAGGTCGGGACGGGAGCTTGAGGCGATAGGGGGTGCGCTGGAAGTGCGGCCCGGCTCCCTTGTAGGGAACCTCGAGAGCTTTTTCATAACAAGTCAGCAGGGTCCCGGCGGGAACCGGCCCGGTCTCCACGGTTTTTCCGGACGGCCAGCGAACGGCGATGTTTTTGGCGGCAGGGCGATTGCCGATGCCGACGATCATGGTGGCGGTGTGCTGGGCGGCGAAGCCGTCGCCGCAGCGGTGTTCGCGGATGATCGTCATGTCGTTGAGGGTGACGGTGACTTTGGCACCGTAGCCATCGCGGCTGGTGAACTCCTTTGAAGGCTTGTCGCTCCTGTTGCCGCCCACGAAACTGAGGGCGATGAAGCCGTCCCTGACAGCGGTGCCGGAGTCGGGGATTTCATTGTGATAGAGATTGAAGAGGACTTTGTCAGCGCTGACCATGGCGATGTCCTGCCAGCCATCGCGGTCGTAGTCGAGCACGGCGAAGCCGCGGCCATCCGAGGGATTGTCGAGGCCGGAGAGAGCGGAGAGGTCGGTGAAAGCTTTGCCGCCGCGATTGGAGAAGTAGTGGTCGCGCTCGCCGCCGCTGAGGGAATGGACGACCAGTTGGTCGCCGCGTTTTTCGACGCCGGCGAGGCGGGCATCGATTTCCGGCGTGAGCACGCTGCTGCCGGCGGTGCGCTTCCATTCGGAGGACTTGCGGAAGCTTTCCCGCGAGAGGTTTTCATCTGTGCGCACGACCGAGCGCCAGAGATTGCTTCACAAGTCCAGCTCCGAGGAGAGCTCCTTCGGAGCGGAGAAGTAGCCGGCGAGGACGAAGAGGTCGAGATAGCCGTCGTTGTCGAAGTCGGTGAATTTTCCGCCCCATGACCAGCCGGCTTTGGTGACTGTCAGGGCGGGAGGTTCGAGGCCGGAGACGAGTTTGAAGGTGTGATCCGCCTCCTGGTGGTAGAGCCAGTTGCCCTCGGCGGATTCGGCGAAGTCCTTGCGCAGGCCGGCGAGCTTGGCGGTGATGCGGCGGCCGGCCTTGCTGTACATGTTAGAGACGTACATGTCTTCGCGGCCATCGTTGTCGTAGTCGCCCCATGAAGCGCCCATGGCAAAACCGAAGTGGGTGGTGCCGGCTTTTTCGGTGACATCGGTGAAGCCGGCGGGGCCGTCGTTGCGCAGGAGATTGTCAGGGGCCCAGTCGTTGGCGACGTAGAGGTCCGGGTCGCCGTCGTCGTCATAGTCTCCCCATGTGGCCTGGAGGGAATTGCGCCAGAGTTCGACGGAACGGTTCTCCGGCGCGATCTCGAATTTGCCTGCGCCGCGATTGACGAGGAGAACGTTAGGCGGGCCGAGCTGGTCGAGGAGTTTGGGAAGAGCGCCGGGGGGCTGCAGTTGTTTGTCGCGAAGGCGCTGGCGGTATTCGCGGGCGATTTCGGGCGGGAAGAATTCATCCTGCCAGTCGAAGGCGGCGTCCTCCGCAACCTGAGAGACGCCGCCGGAGGGGCTGTCGCTTTGCGGCGCGGCGGCGCGGTAGGTGCAGAGGTAAAGATCGAGGAGGCCGTCTTTGTTATAGTCCGCGGCGGCCATGGAGACGACGGCCATGGGAAAATGCGGGGGCGCCTTGTGCTGGTCGAAATAGTTGCCGGTGTTTTCGAGATAGGCGGCTTTGAGGAGGCTGCGTCCGAGGAAGAGATCGAGGTCGCCGTCGTTGTCGAAGTCGGCGAAGATGGAACAGGTGGTGTGGCCGGGGAGGTCGAGTCCCCATTTCGCGGCCTCCTCGACGAAGGTGCCGTCGCGGCGGTTTTTGAGGAGCATGTTTTTGCCGATGCGGACGGTAATGTAGATGTCGTCGAAGCCGTCGGCGTCGATGTCGGCGACGGTGACGCCCGGTTTTTGATTGGCGGAGATGGGGGAGAAGTAAGGGTGCGGTTCCTTTTTCATCCCTTCGCGGTAGTATTTGAGGGTGGCGTCGTAGTGCTCCGAGTGGCGGACGCGGGCGCGGTCGGAGGGGGACGGAACGGCGGATTCGATGGATTCGACGAAGAGGCGTTTCCGGCTGGAAATGAAGTGCATTTCCTTCGTTTCCCAGCCGGTGATTTGCCAGCGGGGCTCCGATTCTTCAGAGGAAGAGGGGGCGGGAGCTTTGGCCCATGTGAGGCGGAGCTTGCCGCTGAACGACTGCCAGACGCCGGACTTCATGCGGGCGAGGGCATCGAAGCCGGCTTTGGCCTCGAAATGCTGCAAGTCGCCGCCGGGATGCGTGCCGTCGATGTGATAGACTTTGGCGTGCTCGAACCATGAGACTTCCTTGAGGAGAGGGATCCATGGAGTGACGGAGGAACCCTCGAGCGATGCGGTATCGGTGGCGATGGGCCAGTCGCGGGATTCGAGGGAAACGTCATCCGCTGGAGTGGCGGGAGCAGGGCCGAGGTCTTTGATGGCGACCTTGTCTGCGAAGAGATCCTGGGCGGGAAGCGAAGGGAGTTGGAGATCGAGGAGGCCTTTGGAGAGAAGGCTGAGCTTTGGCGTGAGGGTCAGGATGGTCTCCTCGGCGGTGACGAGAGCCGTGATAGCTTCGGAGTCCTCCCGGGCGGTGATTTCGTCCCGGTAGGATTTCACTTTTTTCCAAACCGGGAAGGCGACGGAAAGCACGAGCAGGAGGCGCATCCAGAGGGGCTGGCGTTTTCCCAGCCAAAGGCCGGCGATCACCGCAACTCCGATGAGAATGTAGAGCCAGAGGAAATCGCGCCTCACGAGGACAGCGCACGCAAGCCAGGCGACGAGAAACAGAATTCCGAAACCACGATGCGCCCATGGGGAGCGGGGTGTCGGGGATGGACTCATGCCGGAGAAATTGAAGGTGCAGGGGAGATACGGGCTAGAAACACCGGTGGGAGAGCGATGTCAAACTTTGAACGCGAATCGAATCGGCGGTCCTCATGAACACCGCGCATGCGGGAAATTTTAATGATCCGATTTTGATTCGTCCTGGATAAGATCGGCTCCGTGAATAAAAAACCCGCCTTCATCCTTAGCGTCCTCGCCGCAACCTCATTAAATGCCCATGCCGTTTTGGTCTGGCAGATCGGGCAGGACGATGGCGGCTGGCCTCTCACCGGATTCAATGGCGGACCGGACGCGAATTTTGTCCAGGAGAACGGGGCGATCAATGCCCTCCCGGGAAGTGCGAACAGCGTTCCGTCTCCACAGGGGGCTGACAATGACTACTATCTTGCCGGCACGTATTCCACGGCTCTGCCGGGGAACATCGGGGTCTATGGGTCGTATGCGCCGATCGGCGTGGTGGGTGTCAACGAGAATTCGGCGGAGCGGGCGTTTGCGGGAGGGGATTTGGACCTGAGGTATCACTTCAATTTGCCGTCGGGGATGTCGCCGAATGACCTGCTAACCTTCACGTGGGAGCCGCTGAATTTGGATGACCTCAATGCGACAAATTTCGACCCGCGATTCGGGGCGGAGGTGTATGTGAACGGAGTGCTGGTCATGTCGCAGAAGATCACGCGGCCTGCGGATCTGAGCATTGCGGTCACGACGCCGCAGTTTTCGCTCGCGAGCGTGGGAGCGGTGACGGGGGCGGGCGCGGATAATATTGTGTCGCTGAGGGGCATCAGCTACAATGGTGCGCCGGGCGGCGGCAACTGGATGGGGATTGATTATGTGCGCCTCGATGTGACACCGGTGCCTGAGCCAGGGAGCAGCGCGATGGTGCTGCTGGGGGCGATGGGATGCGTGGGATTGTTGGGCCGGAGAAGGAGGTAGAGTCAGCGGGAAGAGAATGCTCTCAGGTTAGGGCCACCACGCTGTGGTGGAAATTTCAATTGTGCTTCAACCCGGAGTTCGCTGTCGCTCACTCCGGGCTATTAACAGGGAACCGCGCTGCGGTTCGGCGCTGACTGATGCGCAGAGGCGTTACTTCTTCTTTCCCCGGCGCGCGCTGGCTTTGAGGCGGAGGGCGTTGAGGGAAATGAAGCCGGTGGCGTCGTTTTGGTTGTAGCTCTGCGTGGGGTCCTTCTCCATGGTGGCGATGGCTTCATCGTAGAGGCTGAGGCTGCTCTTCCGGCCTGCGGCCATGATGTTGCCTTTGTAGAGCTTGAGGCGGACTTCGCCGCTAACATATTTCTGCGACTCCGTGACGAGGGCCTGGATGGCATCGCGCTCTGGGGAGAACCAGAAGCCGTTATAGACGAGGGCGGCGTATTTCGGAATGAGGCTGTCGCGCAGGTGCATGACCTCGCGGTCCATGGTGATGCTCTCCATCTGGCGGTGAGCGGTGTAGAGGATGCTGCCGCCGGGAGTTTCATAAACGCCGCGGCTCTTCATGCCGACGAAGCGGTTTTCCACCATGTCCACGCGCCCGCAGCCGTTGCGTCCGCCGAGGGCGTTGAGGACTTTCATGACGCCGTAGGGTGTCAGGAGGGTGTAGCCATCTTTTTCGCCGGTGGTCTTGAGTTTGAATTTCTTGATCAGGGCGGCGAGTCCCGGAGCCTGAAGGCCGGTGCAGTTTCCTTTTTCAAAGAGGAGCTGCACATACTCCGGTTTGTCCGGGGCATCCTCGGGCGCGACGCTGAGCTTATACATATCGCGGCAGTTCTTTGCCGTGGAGTCGAACCACACTTCCTCCAGCATGCCCGCCTCGAAGCTGATGTGCAGGAGATTGCGGTCCATGCTGTAGGGCTTTTTGGCGGAGGCCTGCACGGGGATCTTGTTTTTCTCCGCGTAGGCGATCATCTCGGCCCGGCCCGGGAAATCCGCGCGGAAGTCATCCATGCGCCACGGAGCGATGACCTTGATCTGCGGGGCAAGCATGGCGGCGCTGAGTTCGAACCGCACCTGGTCGTTACCCTTGCCGGTAGCGCCGTGGGCGACGGCATCGGCTTTTTCCTTGAGGGCACATTCGACCATGCCCTTCGCAATGCAGGGGCGGGCGATGCTGGTACCGAGAAAATACTGGCCCTCGTAGATCGCTCCCGCCTGGAACATGGGGTAAATGAAATCGCGCGCAAACTCCTCCTTCAGGTCGCCGATGTAGCACTTGCTCGCCCCCGTGGTGGTGGCCTTTTTTTCCAGACCGTCGAGTTCCTCCTCCTGACCCACATCGGCACAGTAGGCGATGATTTCGCACTGGTACTTGTTCTTGAGCCACGACAGGAGCACCGAGGTGTCCAGTCCACCGGAGTAGGCGACGACGATCTTTTTCATAAGGGCGGCGATACAAGCACAGGGAGCGGAAAGCGCAACGGGCTGTCCGCATTCGGGCTTGCGCGAGGGAATCAGGGCGCATACTGCCCGGGGCTTCACTTAAAAACATCACCACGAAAAAACCATGGCAGACCTCGACGGACAAAAAAAGAACAAGGAATTCTTCACGAGCACTCCTCAGGAGACCCCGGGGTTCTTTCTCAAGGGATCACACCAGTATGACTGGGGTCTGAAGAATCGTCTCAGCCGGGTTTTCAATCCGAAGAGCGGCAACACGCTGATGCTGGCGTTTGACCACGGATACTTTCAGGGGCCGACGACGGGCCTGGAGCGGGTGGACCAGACCATCCTGCCGCTGGAGCCGTACGCGGATTGCCTCATGCTGACCCGCGGGATTCAGCGCAGCATCATTCCGGCAAGCACGCAGAAGGCGATTGCCCTGCGCGCCAGCGGCGGCACGAGCATGATCAGCCCCATGAGCGACTGGGAAGGCGAATACAACGGCAGCCCGCTGAAGCTCGGCCATCCCGGCTACGAGCCGCTCTCGAATGAGAGCATCGCGTGCAGCATGGAGGAGGCGATTCGTTTGAATGCGTGTGTGCTGGCGGTGCAGGTGTTCATTGGAAGCGAACACGAGCGCCAGACGCTGAAGAACCTCACGGATTTGATCGATCAGGCGAATCGGTATGGCATCGCTGTGATGGGAGTGACCGCCGTGGGCCGTGCGATGGCGCGCACGCCACAGTATTTCCGCCTCGCCACGCGCATCATGGCGGAACTGGGAGCGCATATGGTGAAGTGTTATTTTACGGATACGGAATTCGATACGGTTACTTCCTGCTGTCCGGTGCCGATCGTCATCGCGGGCGGCAAGAAGCTGCCGGAAAAGGAGGCGCTGCAAATGGCGTGGAACGCCATCGATCAGGGCGCGAACGGCGTGGACATGGGCCGCAATATCTTCCAAAGCGACGCACCGATTCCGATGGTGCGGGCGGTGCGCAGCATCGTGCATGACCGCGCGAGCGTGGAGCAGGCCTGGACGATGTATAACGACTTGAAGTCGGACGCGGCGCAAAGCTGACCTGCGTTAGACGGCGTCGGCTAGAACGTCGCGGACCAGTTCCGCGGCACGCTTATTATCATTTGTGAACAGGCTCACCACGACGCCGGTGCTGTCGCGTTTGATGATGTGCATGGAGCGGACATTGAGGCTGGCATCGCGAAAACGGGCGGCGATGGATGCCAGTGAGCCGGGCTTGTCCTCCAGCCGAATGAGCAGCGTGTCTTCAAAGGTGGCCTTGAAGTCGGCATCGCGCAAAGCGTGAAGGGCTTCCTCCGGACGGTCCACCCGGAGGTGGATGGTGGAGCGCCCGCCGGCGGAATCGACATCCAGATCGTCAATATTGATGCCATGAGCGGCGATGATTTCAGCAATATGGGCGACTTCGCCCGGTCGGTTTCCGGAAGTGATGGCAATTTGTTTCATGAGTGATTGGTCGTCGGCGGTCCCGCAGCGGGCTGCACGGGCGAACGTGGCGATAACTTAAGCGGTCTCCGTCGCGCGACAAGGCGGTGTTATTCCCTGGCGGGCAGGCGGGTTTCATCGGAGGGTGCCGGCTATGAAATTC
Source organism: Verrucomicrobiales bacterium (assembly GCA_035550135.1). GTDB lineage: Bacteria > Verrucomicrobiota > Verrucomicrobiia > Verrucomicrobiales > V1-33 > V1-33. The sequence continues at coordinate 61,539 of DASZQB010000039.1, read as the reverse complement.
CTCGTGGCCGGCCTGATTCTCATCACCTTTTCCGGTGCCGCTTTGTTGATGCGGAACCAGTGGGAGCGTGTCGAGCGTCCGCCCGTCGTCCAGGCAGGGCCGGAGCGGACCACGCGCTGCATGGTCTGGAAGGCGGAACGCGGCAAGGCCACGGTGTGGATTTGCGGTTCCATTCATTTGTTGCGCGAAACGGATTATCCGCTGCCGGAGCCGTTCAATCAGGCGTTCCGGGAGGCAACGGTAGTAGTCACGGAGCGGGGCCAAAGCCCGGAAGGGAACGACCGGAAGGAAGCTCAGGCCGCGGGCATGCTGCCGGCCGGCGAAACGCTGGATAAGAAAGTCTCCCCCGAAACCTGGAAGGCACTGGAAACGTGGGCCCTTTCCAGCCGGACGGACATCAATACCATGCGGCCGCTGAAGATCTGGAACGCGGCGTTTTCGGTGACGCTGATCAGTCTTCAGCATCTTGGATTCAGTTCCGCGCTCGGGATAGAGAGCCACTTTGTTTCGTCCGCGGGCGCGCGCAAGACCGCCGGGCTGGAGACGCTGCAGGAGCAACTGGCGCTTTTTGATCGATTGGATGCAAAGACACAGGAAAGAATGCTGCTTCAGGCCATCCATGAACAAAAGACTCTCAAAGAGCGCTCCGGCGACATGGCCGCTGCCTGGCACGAGGGAGATGCGGCCCGGTTCGCCAGCCGCATGAGCGAAAGCTTGCAGGACTTGCCGGAGCTGAAGAAGTTGATGCTGGACGACCGGAACGCGGCGTGGGTTCCGAAAATCGAGGCTTACCTTGACGGCACAGAGACGGTCATGATTCTTGTCGGAAGCGGCCATCTCGCGGGCAGCGGCAGTTTGATCGATCTGCTGGAAAAGAAAGGGGTGAAGGTCACCCAGATGGAATACCGGACGACGCGCCCGCTGATGCCTTCGGCAGGAAACAAGGAGTGATTTTGTAGTCGCAGCCCGGAGGATTTGACGCAAGAATGCGTTAGCCCTTTTCGAGGGACGCCATTGTTATGTCTGACTACTTCGTTGTTTTCGCCCGCGTCAAAAGTTTTGGTGAACAGCTTCCGATTTTCCTTCTGATCCTCGCGGTGGTTGTGGGCGCCATTATCATCGCTTTCAAAAGAGACAAGGCCAGGCGGCTAAGACTTGAGACATTCGCCGCCGGTGAAAGCCTGCAATACGACCGGACCCGGCAAAATGACATGGAGGAGCGTTATCCTGAGTTCGATTTGTTCACGCGGGGCAGCAGCCGTTATGCCGAGAACTTCATTACCGGAATGGCCGGCGCTTATGGTCTCACGGCGTTTGACTACCGCTTCACGACGGGATCAGGCAAGAACAGGACGCGGCATGAATATGCGGTCATCATTCTGCAACCGTCGTTTCCGCTGAAGCCGTTGAAGATCCGTCCGGAAGGCATCTTTGACAAAGTGACGGCGGCGTTCGGATGGGATGACATCGACTTCGAGTCCGCGGAATTCAGCAAACGTTTCCACGTCAGCAGCCAGGACCGGCGCTGGGCGTTTGACGTGCTGACATCGCGCACGATCGAATTCCTGATGGAGCGCGGCAAGCCGACGCTGGAGATGGATCACTGGCGCTTGATGCAGGTGTTCAGCACCGAACTTGAACCGGAGAATATCAAGGAGGCCATTGTCACCAGCACCGGATTGCTCGACCGGATTCCTGCGTTCACGAAGGACTCGCTCTAACATGGAACCGCTTCTAATCATTATTCTCGGCATCATCCTCGTTGTGGTGATTTGGCTAATCGGCACGTATAACGGACTCATCCGGCTGAAGAACCACTGCTCGGAATCGTGGGCGGACATCGATGCGGAACTCAAGCGCCGCCATGACCTGATTCCGAATTTGGTGGAAACCGTGAAGGGTTATGCGGCGCACGAGCAGAGCCTGCTGACGCGATTAACCGAATCGCGCACGAGAGCCGAACATGCACAGGGCAGCGTGCGCGATCTTTGTGCGGCGGAGAATGAAGTGGTGCGCGGGGTGACGCAGGTGTTCGCGCTGGCGGAGAGTTATCCGGATTTGAAAGCGGACCGGCACTTCCTCGAACTGCAGAGGGAGTTGGTGAATACAGAGGACCGCATTCAGGCCGCACGGCGCTTCTTCAACGCCAACGTTCGCGACCTCAACAATCGCGTGGAGATGTTTCCGTCCAGTTTCATCGCCTCCATGGCGTCGATCCAGAAGGCTGATTACTTTGAGGTGGACAGTCTCGCGGTGCGCGAGGCGCCGGTGGCGGGCATCTAAGTGTCAGGCTCGACCCATCTCTGTTAGGAATACGGAAGCCGGTGGCAAACATGGCTGCCGCTTCCGCGAGTGAAACATGGTGGGGCGACTTGCTCCAACCAAATCCAACCAATTTAAGCCAATCCGCTCCGATTTAATCACAACCCAATCAGAGGCCCGCTGCACCAGGGCAGGTTGAAAAACGCACCCGCGAATGAAACCGTTCGCGGATCGCAGGGTGGCCCGCGATTTGCATTACACTTTCGAAATTCCTTCCTGTTTCCGGCCATGAACTTGTCGCGAATGCTGTGCTGTTCCATTTGCCTTTTTGGCTCCTCTGCGGGCATTGCTCAAACCTCCGGGGGAGTGATCGCCGGACCCCCGGAATCCCCGGCGGACGGGAAATTCAGAATTTACTCCGACTGGACGGTTTTCGAGCATCCGCGCTACGGATACGAACTGCCGGTGCCGCCGGGAGTGAGAGCCGTGGGCGTCCCCGAGAAGGCGACGGAAACCAAATTCGTCTCGGAGGACGGCGAATTTACCATGACCGCGTGGGGCGGATCATCCCCGGATTTCCCGCCGCGGATCATGGAATCGCAGTGGAAGGAGGCCCGGAGCCACTGGGGCCGTTCCATCAGCTATGAGCGAAAAGGCCGGTCGTGGTTTGTGGTTTCAGGCGTGGACCGGAAGGGTACTGAGTTTTACCAAAAGTTCATGGTGCACGGCGATCAGGTCGCGACATTCACGCTGACCTATCCCCATTCCCGTCTTCGCGAGTTCGATTCATGGGTTTCCACCATTGGAGACCGCTTTTCCATCGTTTTTGATTCGCTTGGCGGCCCGCCGGATCCGGCGCCGGTCGCCGCAGAGACCCGGCTCGCAGCCGGCCGTTCATCAGTGGATCGCGAGGGGGTCGTTTCGCAAACGCAACCGGTTCCCCCGTCAATCCAACTGGCGCCGCCGGCGGAAAAGGAGACGCCGAAAACTGCCGAGGCCCGCAATTCGCTGCCGAAAGTGGACCTGACACCACCCAAAAAAGAAACCATCGAACCCCCGCATCAAACGGCGCCGGAAAAGCCCGCGGTCAAAGACAACCCCATACAGGATGATCTTCCCTACGGTGCTCCTGTGGCTGGAAAACCCGGCTTTGTCTATAGTCCCTATGGTGAGAAAAAACTTGTCGATGCCGTCGATATCCCGCGCGGCACAAAAGTAAAATGTCCCTATACGGGCAAAATATTCCGGGTTCCCTAGCAGCTATATGGTTGCAGCAGATTGGAGAGTTTTCACGGTGCGGGATCAAGAAGCAGCACGCGCACGGCACCGGCCGGAACAGAGATAAACGGGGATGCCGTCCATTCGATGGCGGTATCCGTTATCAACTCCCGGGCGCCGCGCACTTTGAAGGCAACGGACAATTCCACGCGGCGTTCCTCTTCGTGACGCGTCGGCGTGATGCCATGCTGGGGCTTGTCGATACCGGCATTGTTCAGCAAAGTGACGATCCAGCGTCCGTCGTCGAGGCGATTGACAAGCCACTCGACATCACCGCGCGCTTTTACCGGCAACAACCCTTCGGTGAGTCCCTGCATGAGCAGTCCCAGCAACGGCACGGGCCGGTCATCCACGCCCAGCCCCAGCGGCACGCCCACGGTGATCAGCCGGCCGGAGCCGCGCGAGATCATGGTGGCAACAGCGCGTCCGTCCGCGGTCGCCAGCACCTTGTCTCCCGCCGCGGCAGTGACGGGGCGCGCCCTGAAAATCTGAGTGGCGACCGTCTCCTTTTGCCAGACGAAAGAATCCGCGGTCACTGTCTGATCCCCCATGGCCGGCAATGCGAGTTCCGCCGCGCCGGGACCGCTAACAGATGCATCGCAGACCACCAGCGTTCCTCCGCGCTGCACATATTCGTTCAGCGCGCGCCCCCATTCGGCGCTGAGCGTCACTTCGCCCGCCATGATCACGACGCGATAGGAGGGCAGGATCGCCGCGTGTCCCGGCGCCGTCACGATGACATCGAAGATGTCGCCAAAGATTCCATTGGCGAACGTTTGCGCACCGCCGAAGGCCGGACGGTTTTGCGTTTCCGGAGCGGGAAAATACGCCACGTCGAACCAGCCGCGCAAGGCCGCCTCGTGTTTTCCGGGAGTCAGGACCGCCGGATTCCACGACGGCGTCAGGGCAAAGGCGCCGGGCTCAAAACGCTCCTGCGACCAGCCATGGGCTTCATCCAGCAGAAAGGCCACGGGTGTGACCTGGGTTCCCCGCGCATGATCGCGGGCAAGGCGCATCGCGGCTTCCACGATCTTGCCCTTCGGTGACAACTGCACCGGCGCGTCGTCTCCTGCGGCATTGCCCCCGGGTTTCCAGAAAAGGTCAATACCCTGCTCATTGTAGAAGGTGCTCACGCCGCCAAAGTGAAAGAGCACATAGTCTTTCCAAAGCCAAGTCACGCCTGCGCCGGAAAAAGCGTAATAGGAATTGTCCAGAATGTATCGCGACGACGCCGGGAAAAAGTAGGACTCCCGGGAAAACATCGTCGCCGAATCCCCGAGATTGCAGGATTGATAGTCCGCAAACCCGCACCCGACCTGCCGCGCCGCTCCGCGCATGAATGCCACTCTCCGCGCAAGCGTGGGGCTGTTGCCGGTGTTCTCGTGGCCCGGAAATTTTTCGCCCCACGCGGGCAGCGCGTGCGCAAAGGCTTCCATGTTGGCGGAAAGACACGAGATATTTTTCGCCCACGCCTCCTCCGCACTGACCGTTCTTCCGAAGAACCCCGAATATTTCTTTACCACGCTTTCCGTATGCACCTCCCGCAGCGCCGCCAGCACGTCCGCTCGCGATTTTGCGGCGCGCACGCGAGCCTCCAGTTTCTTTGAGTCGTAATCTGCATGCGCAATACTCTCACCGCTGACCCAGCCGGCGAACCGGTCGCCATACTTGCGCAGAGCAGCCTCCGCCGCGTTCTTCGTGTCCGGCTTCACATCCGCCGGCCAGCCTGGCTCGCCGTAGTTCAACAGCATGCCAAACGGACGGTCAGGGTGCCGGTCGAGCCACGCCAGGAGCGGACTGTTAGGCGCAAACACCTTCGGGTATTCAGGCACGTGCCAGACCGGTCCGCTGAGCGCCTCGCTGAAAATCGCCGGCGCCTTGTCGCGGTGGGCGGCGAGGAAGTCCTTCACCAGCGGAGGATCGACGCCGAACGGATGCTCGAACGGCGGCGATTGTGCCAGCGCATCCTGCCAGGGTTTGCCCGTGTTCCAGATAAACACCGGCGGTTTCTTCGCGATGCGCCACGCGTCCGGAAGCGTAAATGGCACCACTGGCGCGAGCGGTTCGGCGGACCGGCCCTCCCGGATGCGGCGCAGCGTCTTCCACGCAGCAAAGTCAGGCTTTTCGCGTCCGCGGGGATGATAGGATGCGTCGGTGGTCAGGCACAAACAATCCACCACGCGGCGGGCCTGCGTCGGACCGGTGGTGAAAACCTCCACGCGCGCCATGCCCGCCTCCAGCGGCACGCGTGCTGTGTCCCATGCAAACGACCATTCCCAGTAGAGCTTCATCGGGTCCAGTTCATCCACGTGCGGCGCCACGCCGAAGAAGTGTTCCGTTTTCCGCCCGCCCTGCGTTATCCTAACGCCAAACTTCTCTTCACGCTGGCGGTAGTCCGCATAACGCACCCAGAGCGTGTAGCCGGCCGCGGCGGGAATTTCCACGTCGCGCCCCGCGGTGACTTCCCCGGGTTCATCCGGGCGCGCGGCAATCTGACTCCATTCGCTTTCGCCGCCCTGCGTCCACGAATCCGCGACAGCGGGACCGGCTATCGCCCACGAACCCTTCTGCGTCGCCTCCAATTTTTGATAGGAAAAGTTGGCTCCGTGCAGCGGCCCCATCCACTCCGCTTCGATCCAGACATGATGCGGTTCGCCGTTCCAGCCGCGGCGCACGGCCCGCTCGTAAGCCGCAGGCAGGGCCTCCGGTTTGCCGGCCGCCGTCCACCAGCGCGGTTTCTCCGTGTAGATCCATACATACTCGTCCGTCAGGGCTCGCGCGTTGCGAAGGCTGGCTTCAAACTCGTGCGGTTGAAACCAGTGCGGCGCAAAGTTCTCCGGACTCCACGGTATCGTATGGGAATTGCGATCCATCCACAGTCCGAACCCGCAGGAAACCGTTTTTCGGAATTTGTAAGGATTGCCCGCAATTTCGAGCGACTCGTTCAGCATTTCGCGCCGCGCCTCTTCAAACTGCGCCCGCTCTTTGAATCCATAACTCAACTCATAGCCATCCACAATCCGCGTGCCACCCGTGGCCGCGTCGATCATCCCGTCAAGGAATGGCGCCAGCAATCCATAGCTCACCGCGGACAGCGGCTTGTTCCCTTTTGCCATTTGATACTTTGGCAGGCTGTGTCCGAATGTCAGAAGCACCGTCAACTCCGGAAACCCCTCCTGCATGGCCGCCATCACTTCCGTGCCGCGCTTCCGCGCGCGCCCGGCGTATTCCTCCCAGGATTTCGTCTTCGCATCCTTTTGATTCGCATAACCGAAGATGTCATGGGCCGCCGCGCCACCCTGTTGCCCGGCATATTGCTCCGTATCAAAAAGTATCCCGTCACATCCGCCCTCCCTCGCCAGGCTTGCTGCCAGCCTCACGTTTTTCACGATCGCCCCGTAGTCATCAAACCAGTCGATAAACCCCGGCACCACATTGATCCGCAGGAAATTGTGCTTCAGTCCCCTGCCCCGCACAGCGCGCAGATCCTCGCGGGCGGCGGCCACGGCAGTTTCCTCGAAGGCTCTGGTGCCCCAGCATTCCCACATGAAATGCTCACTGCCGCCGCCCGGCTTTTGGGCCATGACGTGGAAAACGCAGCCGTCGAATGGAGTGCGCGCCATCTCCTCCGCATGTTCCCGCAGGAACTTTGTGTCCGGCTCGTCGTGGCCGAATTCGATCAGTTTCCGGACATTCCCCGCCAGTGCGGGAGAGAGGGAAAGCAAACTGGTCAGGACGGCGTGGAGCGTCCATGCGGCGGTATATTTCATTCCGAAGTCATTTCCGCCGCAGCCCCGGCATCCAGGGAAATTTGCGCCCTTATTGCGGCGGCTCCCTCGTGTTTCTGCAGCCCGCGCAGCCCGGCCAATAAACCATGGAACCGCGCTTACTTCGCATCCCAAACGACCACCGCAATGTCGCCCGGCGCGAGATCGCGCTTCCACTCGCGACCGGCGATGTCCGCCGTTGTGCCATCCTTGCGAAACTCACGGAGACCCAAAGTGCCGTCGAATGTGAGCGTGAATGGCATTGGCTGCAAAAAGTCCCGGTTCACAAGAACGACCGCGCGCTGCGCGCCCTTCACCAAGTGCGAGATGACGGCCCCTGTGCCGCTGGTCTCCACTTTCGTCACCGGTGCCGCCGGTTGATAGGCCTGCGTACCGCGCGGCAGAGTGCCGGTGTGTCCAGGGCGCGAGACGGTGGCGCCTTTGAACACCGCAGAGAGATTTTTGATTTCATCATTCACCTGCCGGACACGATCGTAAACCACCGTCTTCTTTCCATCGACGCTGATCGGCGCCTCGTGGAAATTCCACACGTCGCTCTTCGAAGTCCAGTAAGTGAAATACTGAATGCCCTGAGCGCCATACGCAAGGTTGCTGAAGACCTGCAGCCGCAGGTGCTCCAGCGTGGCAACCGGATAGGGATCGTGCGCGACCGCGAGGGCAAACGCCCAAAAAGGCTTGCCGGATTTCCGTGCGGCGGCGCTCACGAGTTCCAGGTTTTCGTACCACTCCGGACGCAGCGATTTGCCCACGACAGGATAGTGATCGAACGACAAAATCGGCACCGGCACTTTCGCGATGAATACATCGAGATGCTCCCGATAAGTGGCCGATCCCAACTGAGCTGGCGTGGCATAGTTAGGAAACAAATTGATGTAACACGGATGGTCCGGGTCCACTGCCGTGATCCGCTTCGCCCAGGCTGCCAGTTTTTCAAAATCGGATGCCGATGGTTCATCGCGAAGATAATAACCGGCCAGTGCGGGATGCGCGCGCAGAGCCCGCCCCACCTCCTCCGGCGACTTTTCCAACTCAGGGATACTAACAAATTGCTTGATGCCCGCGGCCTTCGCGACATCCAGAGCCTCCTGCATCTTCTCCAGACTGGAGAATCCGGAGTAGTTGTGGGTGAATCCCGCCTCCGCCAGTTCCCGGTAACGGGCAGCGCTGGTCTCTCCCTGAGGCGGGCCGCCCCATGCCAGCACAGGGATTCGTTCCGGGGGCGCGGGAGGCTTGGCCGTCTCTCCCTGACAGGATAAATGGAGCACTGCCAGGAAAAGGATTTTTGCCGGCATTTTCAAAAACGTGAATCGCATGTACGGGACATGCGGCGGCAGGATGCATCTGAAAGAGAAATTCCTTCCATGAACAGGGATAAAAACCGGTTGCCGTCGCGCGCGTCTCCCGGTGATTTCAGCAATCGCAATGCTTTGTTATGAAGACCGCCGGGCTCTCTTTCTCTCTCCTCCTGTTTTTGGTTGGGATGGCGGCCGGTGAACCGGTCGCCGGCGTTATGCCCTTCGACACCAATCCAGGATGGGAAAGTTTTCGCAGCCGGCTGATGCCCGATCCGCTGCCGGTGGTGAAGCAGCATTTCGGTTATCGCGGCACGCATTTTGCCGGCGGCGGCAAGGCTGGCGAAATCGGCGGACGGGTACAGCGTTCGATGAATCCTGCCACTTATGCGAAGATGATTCCGGCGCGCAGCCTTGAGGATAAGCTCACGGCGTCGGGCACGTTTGCGGTGACGAAGAATCACGGCCCCAGCGGCGCGCTTTTCGGCTGGTTCAACGAAAAATCCCGCGGATGGCGCACACCCAACTCGCTCGTCTTTCGCATCGATGGCAACAACGACAATTACTGGATTCTTTTCGAGTATGGCACGCGGCACTGGCTCACCGGCGGCGGAGCAACGTTTGAAGGCCGCTATCAAACAACGAAGACCAAACCGTTCGCTGCGGACGGCACGCCGCACCGCTGGAGTCTGACTTATGACCCCGCGGCGGAAGCCGGAAGCGGCGCGATTGTTTTCACACTCGATGGAAAGGAGTGGCGGCAACCGCTGGCACCGGAACACAAGGCGGATGGCGCGGTGTTCGACCGCTTTGGCTTATTCAATCAGCAAACCACCGGCGACGGTTTGGAAGTGTATTTTGATGACGTGATGCTCGACGGACAGGCGATGGATTTCAGCGAAGATCCGCAATGGGAGGCGAGAGGCAATGACGGAACGTTTGCCGAACGCGCCATCCGGCCGCTGCACAACTTCGGATTCAGCAATACCAGCTTTGCCGGCGGCGGAAAAGGCGAGATCGGCGGCATCATCTGGCGCGATGAGAAGCCGGCTTATTACGCCGCGAAGACGATCCCCCTGACACTTCAAGACGAACTGACGGCGTCCGGCCGTCTCGCCTTCACGGCCGCCGGTTCCGACAGCAGCGTTTATCTTGGCTGGTTCGACTCACAGGCGAAGCAGAATAAGACGACTCCAGAGCATCTCGAGGACCAGAAAAACATTCTTGCAATCAACATCGAAGGTCCCAGCCGGGTCGGGCATTACTTCCGCCCCGCTTATCGAAACGCCGCGGGAGAGGGTGAGATAAAATCGTCAGGTCCGCTCATCCTTCCTGACGGCAGGACCCATCGCTGGAAGATGCACTACTCGCCCGCGGGAGCAGGGGGAAAAGGTCAAATCACTGTGATCTTCGATGACAGCACGCAAACCCTCGACTTAAAGCCCGGCCTCAAAGAAAGCAGTGCCCGCTTCGATCGCTTCGGCCTCTTCAACACCCAAACCGGCGGCTGGCATACGGAACTTTACATCGACGATCTCACTTTGACCGGCGCGCCGCCGAAGTGATTTCATCAGTGCTTCGCTGCAACACGGTGCGTCCGCCTGCGAAGCGATGAAAGTCGCCGCTGAGACACACGCTCCAGTGCAGCGTTCAATGTGAATGCTGAAAAGAATTTCCGCGGATTTTATCAACGGTTTCCACAGACGCGTTGTCGAAAGCACGCCGTGAGAACCACCGCCGGTTCCGCCGCCCGCCGGGCGCGCGGAGGTGGAGGTATTTATTCACTGCCCGGTCTCCTATTACTCGAAAACCATCCCCGCGTTTATGAGAGAACAAATCACAGAGACAAAAATGCACGTCCTCGATTACTGGCAGGTGGTTCGAAACCGGTGGGGCGTTATTCTTCTAACATTTTTTACCATCACACTGGCGTCGCTGGTTATCATCGCGCTGCTGGACAAGAAGTTCGCGGGCCACACGAGGTTCCGCATCATGCAGAGTTCGGCGCGGACTCTTTTTCAGGAAAATGAAGAAGCCAGCCGGATGACGCGGTCCGGCAACTGGCTGGAAACGGAATTCAAGACCATCACCGCGCGCGACACGCTGAGCCGCGTGGTGAAGCAATTGAACCTCGAAACCGAATGGAACACGAGCGCGGAGGACGCCGGCGCAAAACTGGAACGCATGCTGGAGGCGGATCTGGAACGCGGCACAGAGATCGTGGACCTCACCGCGTGGAGTGTCCGGGGCGATGAGGCGGCACGGCTCGCGAATGCCGTGCGGGAAGCCTACGAGGAGGAACGCAATGAGCTCGAATCCGAACAGGTGGAACGGCTGATCACACACACGCGCAGCCGGATTTCCGAACAGTTGGAGGAAGTGGAGAAAGCGCGTGTTCAAATGAACGAACTGGCCATTTTGCATAAGATTCCTGACAGCGTTAACTATGGCAGCGGATACTCCAATGTGCAGACCGCCGGTATCGTCGCCCGGGACATCGTTCAACAGCAACTGGTGACTCAGGAGGCGGAAGTGGATATGCTGAAGAGCCAACTGCAGTCGCTGATCAACATGGAGGGCGAGCGACTGATCAAAGGCGCGGTGGAACTGGGCGTTCTGAACGGCACGATCACGAACATCTACCCGGAGTATCAGAAGCTGACAGTCGAATACGCCGCGAACCTCAAGAGCGGCTTCGGTCCCCGGCATCCGAAGATGGAGGCGCTGAAGGAATCGACTTCGCGCAAGTACATCCAGCTCCTCGATGCGGCGGAATCCTACAAGGACACGCTGCAGACGCGCATCCAAACGGCGGAGAAGACCCTGAGCGATACACGCGCACGCCTTGAAATCAAAACCACGGCCTCGGTGACGGAAAGGATCGGCCAGAACGACTACGGACGCGCCAAGTTCAACTACGAAAATCAGGTGCAAACGCTGACGCAGATCAAGGAAATGATGAACAGGATCATTGTGGACCAGACTCTGCCGAAAAAGCCCGTGACGACGCTTCAGGAGGCGAAGCCGGACATCAATCCCTCGAAGCCCAACGTGATGCTGCTGCTGAGTATCGGAGCGGGTCTGGGATTGCTGCTCGGCCTGCTGATCGCCTTTTTCCTCGAGTATCTCGACACCAGTGTGAAATCGCTGGATGACGTGGAGCGTTATCTCGGCGTGCCTGTCCTGGCAGTGATTCCAAAGGATGTAGGCATCCTGCACAAACAAAGCGGGCTCAGCCCGGATGCGGAGGCCTATCGCATTCTGCGCACGAACATCGAATTCAACCGGCGCAGCGCGGACGCCAATGCCATCACGATTGTTTCGGGCGGCGCGGGCGAGGGCAAATCCACCACACTGGTAAACCTCGCGTACATTTGCGCACAGGGCGGATACAATACCCTGATGATCGATGGCGACCTCCGCCGGCCAAAACTACACACGTTTTTTGACATCAACAATTCGGTGGGCCTAACCAACTATTTGACCACTGCCCTCATGCTGGAGGACGTGATTTTACAAACGCCGATCGAGAACCTCTATTTTATGCCCTCGGGGATTTTGCCGGCGGACGCGGCGGGTATCCTGAACAGCCGGCGGATGTCGGAGTTGATAGCAGAGGTGAAGGGGCGTTTCGATCTGGTGCTGATCGATTCGCCCCCGATCCTCGGGGTATCGGACGCGTCGGTGCTCGCCTCAGAGGTGGACCTGACAATTATTGTCATTCAACACCGCAAGCTTCCGCGGAGCATGCTGCTGCGCGTAAAGCAGGCGATCGAAAACGTGGGCGGGCATCTGCTCGGCGTCGTGCTCAATAACGTGGATGTGCGCAGTGACGCGCAATACCAATACTACACGAGTTATTACACCTACTACGCGCCGTCAGGAAGTGACCCGAAGTCGAGGCCGCGCCCGCCGGTCCCGGGCGGCGAAACGCAGGGAGCGCGTGCCCCTCAGATAGCGGCGGGCAAAGAGGATTACTGAGAGCGCGGAACCGACGCGGGGAGGCGATGCCGGCACACCGCAAGCCGGTTGTCAGTTCTTAAATCAGCCGCTCCATTGCGGCCTCTCCCATTGCGTTCCCTTTTTCCATCGCACCGTCCTGCTCTGATCCTCGCTCCAATGCAGGATGTCACGGACCTGCCGTTCATGCGTCTCCTCGCCCGCTACGGCGGGCCGGATGTGTTTGTGACGGAGTACTTCCGCGTGCATGTGGATTCGAAACTGGAGCCGGACATTGTGAAGTCGATTACTGAAAACAGAACCGGCATCCCCGTGATGGCGCAGATGATCGGCGAAGACATTCCCTCGCTTGTCAGGACTGCAAAGGAATTGCAGGCGCTGCCAATCGCCGGTGTGGATATTAATTTCGGATGCCCCGCTCCGGTCGTATGCCGCAAGGATGCCGGCGGTGGACTGCTGCGATATCCTGACAGGATCGACCGCATCCTCGGCGCGCTCCGCGATGCAGTGGGCACACGCTTTACGGTAAAATGCCGCATCGGTTATGATTCCTCTGCGGAGTTCGACAGATTGCTGGAGATCTTTCAGAGGCATTCCCTCGACGGCCTTACGATTCACGCGCGAACCGTGAAGGACGGCTATCGCACCGCCGTGAAGCCGGAATGCGTCGCTCAGGCGGTGACCGCCATGCCATGCGCCGTCATTGCCAACGGAAATGTGGTGGATGTCCCCACCGGCCTCGCATGGCTGGACCGCACACGCGCCGCGGGCCTCATGATAGGGCGCGGCGCCATCCGGAATCCGTGGCTGTTTTCACAATTGCGCGCCCATTGGGAAAAAACCTCCGCCCCCGTTCCGTGCGGCAGGGATGTCCTGGAGTGGATCACTTCGCTCTATGACGAAACGGCGGTCTTCGAGCGGCGTTTCGTGCCTTCGAAGCACGTCGCAAAGATGAAAAGGTATCTCTGCTACATCAGTCAGGGTGTGGACCCGCAGGGCCGGTTTGAGTTCCTTATTCGCCGCGTGACTGACCCCGCCGAATTCTTCGCCATTTGCCGTGAATTTCTCGATCACCCCCATCCGGTCGCCGCGGCTCCTCCGGTAACCTCCGGCATGTTTTGCGGATTTTCGGAATTGCTGCGCAGCGCCTGAATGCCATCTCCCCGTGGCAGCAAACCTGCCCGCGTGACATTTGCGAAACGCCTGGTATGTCCAGTGAACCCATGGATCGAGCAAACGCAGACAGCAGACTGAAGGAACCGCCCTCCGGCATTCCCCGCGGAGTCGGAGAACGGCTCAAGGCATGGGCGATGAGAAATGATTTGCCGACGGAAGTGCCGCGCCTGGGACCACCCACCATTCCGAATCCCCAGCCGGAGTCCCGCGTCGGAAACTATCGCTCGCCTGATTCACGCCGCGCCGTCCTCGCTGACATGGATTTCATCATGTCCTTCGTCGCCGAGGGCAAGCCGATCCCCAGCCTCCTGGAAGCGGGACCGCGGCAGCATCTTTACTTTGATCCCGCCACCGTTAGGGCGGCCATCGTCACCAGCGGCGGCGTCGCTCCAGGGCTCAATCGGGTGGTCCATTCCATCGTCAGCCGGCATTTCCTCACCTACGGACTCGATCCCAGCCGGGAGGGTGCCGTGTTTGGAGTCTTCGATGGCATGGCCGGTCTCGTCGAACGCCCCCTGGACATGATGCCGCTGACTCCGGACGAAACCGGAAAGTGGCTAAACGATGGCGGCTCCTGTCTCGGAGCCCGCCGCGAATACCGCTTCGACAAATCGGGCATGGCTCAAAAAGTGGCGGAGAACATACGCAGCGAGGGCATCCGCATTTTGTATATCATCGGTGGCGATGGCTCGCTGGGCACGGCGGAAAAGTTCTATCCGCTTGTGCCGGACACAGCCGTGATTGGCCTGCCGAAGACGATGGACAATGATATCCCCTGGGTGGGACAGTCATTCGGATTCAGCACGTCCGTGGACAAGGCTGCGGAAATCATCACCGCCATGCATACGGAGGCCGCCGCCACGGGACGTGTGGGCGTGGTGGAACTCTTCGGCGCCGAATCCGGCTTCGTTGCCGCCAATGCCGCCATGGCCTCGGGACGCGCGGCCCTGGTGCTGGTGCCGGAAATGTTCGCCGGTTTTAAGACCGCGGAGGAAATAGAGCGCGCGTTCGAAAGGTGCCTCGAATTTCTGCGCGAAAAAGTGCGTCGCCAGGACCGCGCCGGCGCCATCGTCGTCATCGCCGAAGGCATGGGGCCTCTTCTCGCCAAACGCGGCGTCAATCTCATGGGGAAGCCCATCGATCCTAACGTCTTCGCCCAGCAGGTCGCCAGCCGGCTGCAGCGGGATTTTCTTTTCGACTCCCGCGGCCGTGCCGTCACCACTTTTGTCAACCGGCCCCGTCATCACATTCGTGCCATCGCTCCCAACGCAGCCGATCGCACCTACTGCGAACGCCTCGGCGCCATGGCTGTCGAAACCGCCCTCGCCGGCTATACCGGCTGCATGGTTTCGTGGTGGCTGAACGAGTATGTCCTCATCCCGCTGGCACTCTCTCTGGGCAAGCGCAGCCTAACCACCGGCGGCCTCTTCTGGAAACAAATCGTCCTGGGCACCGGTCAGCCTGACATTTCTCCGGAGGCGGACTGATACAGACCGTTCCCTAACTCCTCCCCAGTTCCTGCGCCCGCCGCGTGGCGGTGCGTACAGCCTCTATCAAAGCAGACCGCAGCCCCTTTGCCTCCAGCGTCGCCAGAGCCGCTATCGTAGTGCCGCCCGGACTCGTCACCTGATCGCGCAGCACGGCCGGATGCAGTCCCGTTTGCAACACCATCTCTGCTGCGCCGGCCACTGTTTGCGCCGCCAGTTGCAGCGCCTGCTCTTTGGTTAGCCCCTCCGCCACACCTCCGTCCGCCAGCGCCTCGATCACGGTGTAAATATACGCAGGACCGCTCCCGCTAAGTCCTGTCACGGCATCCAGCAGCCTCTCCGGCACCCGGGTCACCGTGCCCACTGCGGACAGCAGCTTTTCCGTTAGGGAACAATCCGCCTCCGTGGCCTTCGATCCGGGCGCATACGCGGCCGCCCCCTTTCCCACCAGCGCGGGTGTGTTGGGCATCACCCGCACCACCCGGTGGCCTCCCGCCGCTGCTTCCATCTGCGGCAGTGTCACTCCCGCCGCGATGGAGATCAACAGCGTGGACGGCGGTTCCCGCAAAGACTCCACCAGCGGCACGATGCCATACGGTTTCACACAAAGCAGCACCGCATCCGCCCCGCGCACCGCCTCCGTATTCGATTCCGCCACATTGACGCCCGGCACCGCCGTCCGCGCCGCGGCCACCGCCGCCGCAATGGGATCACTGATGACAATATCCGCAGCCGTGCAAACACCGCGGGCCACGATGCCCTGCAGCAGCGCAGTTCCCATTTTTCCGGATCCCAGACAGGCAAGTTTCATGATAGCGGAAAGCTTCAACAGTTCACGGGAGGGGTAAACAAGAAATCACATCCCTCACAACTCATTATATTTTGCATTCGATCCCCGCGCTTTTTCCACCGGATAACGCAGTTCATTCCTCTCCAGTTTGGCCAGCATCATCGCCGCCAAATCCAACCCAAGATTGTCCGCCAATTCAAACAGCAATATCCCCACATCCGCCACTTCGTCCGCGATTTCCGCCTTCTTCTCCTCTCCCCGCTTCCACGATTCCTCCGGCGACTTCCACACGAAGTGCTGCAGCAATTCCCCCGCCTCCGCAATGATCGCCACGGCCAGATCCTTCGGACTGTGAAACTGCAACCAGTCCCGCGCGTCCCGAAACGCCCGGATGCGTGCTGTGAGTTCTGATATCGACATGGCCCGCGATAGGCGCGGGTTTTCGGAACCGGAAGCGGGAAATGAGAAGTTGCGCATCGCAGAAGGCCTGACGGCAAATCATACCAAACGGGAACTTCGCAGCCTCCGTGCCCGGGCTTCGAGGAATTGCATCGCGCACACCTGCATTTCAGGGGACGTGCATTCAGCAATCCGGGACCGGACTTCTCCTTCCGGAATGCGAAAAGGAATTTGTGGCCATCCACTTGCTACCCCGGCAGTTCCGCATGTCAAAGCCCCTCCCCTTTGTCGCGCTCGCCGCGGTGCTTACTCCCCTCCTGTTCACACGATGCGCCAGCCCGAAAATGCTGAATCGCCTCGATGAGAACCGGTCCACCCAACCCGCCATCCTATCACATCTCGGACACGTATGGCGGGCGACAGCCGTCTCATTTGCCAGGGCACCTGTCTCCACCGCCCGTTCCGGCGTGGCGGTCGCGGTCCATCGGACCCGGGCATTCCTCAGTGGCTCGATCCCGTTGCCAGCCATCAAACCTAATACCTCCGGAACGCCCGCCCCGGGCACGGAGGATTTCGAACGCTTCCTCGATCAACACCGCCTCCCCGCCCGCACCAGCGGAAAGGTAAAACTTTTGGTGGATGGAAGACGCTTTTTCCCTGACTTCATCCGCGAGGCAAAAAAGGCCAAAGTGAGCATCGACACGCAGTCATTCATTTTCGACAACGACGATTTCGGAGTGGGTATGGCGGATCTCCTGAAGCAGCGCGCTGAAGAGATTTCCGTTCGCGTGGTCTTCGACAGCATCGGCACCCGCAGCGCTCACAAAGTGGAGCCGGAAACCAAACCACCCGCCGGCTTCACTCCGCCCGCCTACATGGGCAAATACCTGAAAAAAGACCACTCACACATCGGTCTGCGCACCACCAGCAATCCATTTCTCCTCTGCGATCACACCAAGATTCACGTCATTGATCATCGCATCGGCTACACGGGCGGGATGAACTTCGGGCGCGAGTATAAGAGCGAGTGGCACGATCTCATGGCCCGCCTCGAAGGCCCCGTCGTGAGCGAACTGCAAGCCGTCTTCGACGATCATTGGAACCGTGAAAGCTGGGTCCGGAATTGGACCTTCGGCAACTCGCGACACACGCAGCCGGCAAGCACTGGAGAGCCGCCCCCGGCCGAGTCCATCCCCCTGCGTGTCCTCCGCACCGATTCATCGAGGGCCACCTATCAAATCGTCCGCGCCTTCCGCGCCGCCATCGCCGGCGCACGGCAGCGGGTATGGGTGCACACTCCGTATCTCGCTGAAGAAGGCATCATCGCCGACCTCATCGCCGCCACCCGCCGCGGCGTTCAGGTGCGCGTCATTGTTCCTGGAAAAAACGACTCGGGGTTCATGGAAAAGGTCAACTATCAGGCCGCGGATAAACTCGTCAAAGCCGGTGCCTCCGTCTTCGCCTATCCCGGCATGACTCACCTCAAGGTCGTTATTTGCGACCAGTGGGGAATGTTCGGCTCCGCCAACTGCGATACCCTCAGCCTCAAACTGAACCGCGAACTAAACCTCGCCTCCTCCGCTCCCGCCCTCGTGCGTGATCTCGAACGCCAGGTTTTTCTCCCCGACTTCAAAGTCTCCCGCCCCATCACCGCAGCGATGACGGAAGAAAAAAAGTCTCCCCTCGCCGACGCTGCCGGAAATCAATTGTGATGGGCGGGGAAGCGCTGAAGACTGGCAATGGAATTGGAAGTGGCAAATCAGCGCTCACATCTTTTGGAGAAAGCCGCGGCTACCGTCTTCTAGGCGGTATCCCCTCCTTGTCGATGACTCCAGTGGCGTTTTCCTTCTGAGTAAGGCGATTAGCCTTGCTCGAACGAGGCGCTTTTATCTTCAGCGGCTTGGTTTTTCGGACGTTCTCCAGCAACGCTGTAACCTCTCCCTCGACTTCCTGCGGATTACGGCTGTTCTCAACCTCTTGATAGGAGATTTCATAAATTTTTTTTATTTCGTCCTGAGCATTCGCCAGTCCGGCAGCAAAGCTTGGCGGGGGCTGAAACTTCGGTGGAATGCCGTCTCCATGGAAAAATGGCTTGGGGATGGAACTGCCAACTGAATCGAGGAAAGCGCTGGCAAGATCGCGGACATTTTCCGGCGCGACTGCTGCCCGATTGATCACTTTGTCCTCAACAAAGTCCAGCATGTTACCGTCATTGTTGTCCTCGTAGCAGTCGATCCAAAAAATCGGATAGGGACGATCATTCAAGACGCCTTTCAGGGATTCTCTTCCCTCGTAATAGAACTTCATGGCAGCAGTATCACCTTGGGTAGTGATGAGCCAAGCTATATCCGCCGAAATGACAAACTTCCGGGGCGAGGCAAATCTGGAAAGCCGGAAGCCGATATCAATCAACGGCCCAACGAAATCGAAGTGTTCTGACTCCGCTGAAAGAGGTTTATCTACATCCAGGGGAACCGCCGAATTAAAGACCGGGAAGCCGGCCAACCACGCCGCACCCTTAAAACTAATCGGAAGCGGCCGTTCCCCTCCCGCCCAATGCTTGATCGCCTCGATCAGCGAGAGCCGGAAGGCTTTTAGATAAAGACGTGTGTAGGAGGGGTGCCTCAGGGGCACACTGAAAATCAATTCGTCTCCAAGAGCTTTCCAAAGATAGGGCTTAACAAGTTGGGTGCCCGGGCCGTCGCCGGCCTGGACTTCCCCAACCCTTCGCCAGCAGATTTCGGGGAAGCCCGTGTAAAATCCATGGATGAACTTTAGCCACGGCTTGGATTCGCCCTCCAATGCTTTTCGGTGCTTGAAGGCGGTGGACCCGACGACATCCACGCTGAGAAACAGCCTCAACTGAGGAGTCAAAATCGCCTCAAGTTCGGCAGGCGTCAGGCTTTTCTTAAAATTCATCAGGCAAGGCCAAGCCGCTGCGCACGGATCGAAGCAACGCTGGTGGAAACGCCAAATTTGGCGGCTATCAGCGTCGTGTTTCCGGTGCAATCCTGCCACGCGTTGCGAAACGCCTGTTCCGGCAACAGGAATGAGGCAGCAAAGCAGTTGGCTTCCCACTCTTCGCGGTTGTTTCCCTCCCGTTTCACCTCAATTTGGTGCTCCCCCATTTTGGAATGAAGGAAGTAGTGTCCCAGTTCGTGGGCGATGGTAAAAGTATCCCGGGTTGGCGCGGTGTAGGGTGAAAGCCAAATGGTAAAATCTCCCGGCCCGCGAACCTGAATCATACCTGTCGGAGCGGGGATTCGCCAGTCGTCCACCTGGACGGTGCCGCCCAACTTGCTTTCGACAAAGTCTTTAATATCGCTTCCCGGTTCAAATCCGAGTTTGCTCGCGATCTCCTCCGCCACCCTTCCGATCTGTGCTTCACTCCAGTTAACCGGAACCGGGGAGGCAAAGTGGCGGGTGTTGGAAACGGTGCTCATCAGTAATCCTTACGAATGCCAGGGTTAATCGGGGTGAGAGCTGCTGCAAGCTTGCGATGCAGGAAATTTGCCGTCCTTGCAATTGGGAGGGATTATTACCTCGGAGTCAAGGATAATTTGACAACCTTAATAATTTTTTGCCTCCCATGTCCGAGGGCCTTTCACACGTTCCTTCAGCAGAATATATCAAGGGACGCGCCCGTCGGCTATAAGCGCCCATATCGGTGATGCCCCTGCCTCAGCGCCACTATCTCAACGAATCCATAGAGGCACGCCCGAGTGTGACCATCTCGGCAGAAACAATCCGCGGGCAAATGAGGGAAGTGTAAGTTTGAGATTTGCTGTCCAGTCGCATCTCTTGTAAGTGCCGCAGGCAATTGTGAAGCCAGAGTTTCAAGCGGCTGACTTCAACGTCCCACGTCTCAAGTCTGACTTGGATCGACTGGTTCAGGCCCTTCCGCTTCCCTAACCGCCTGCGGCTTCCTCTTCGCCACCGCCTGTCTGAGGATAAACTCAATCTGCCCATTGACGCTGCGAAGCTCGTCGGCGGCCCATTTTTCGAGGTCCTGCCACAATTCGGGAGGGATTCGCAACAGGAAGGGTTTGCGCTCGGGGGCCGCCATTCCGCTTAGCTGTAGAGGGTGCCGGTGTTTACAACCGGGGTGGCCTGGCTTTCGGAACAGAGGACCACGAGCAGATTGCTGACCATGGAGGCCTTTCGTTCTTCATCCAGGTGGACGACGCTTTTTTCCGACAGTTCGCGCAGGGCCATCTCCACCATGCTCACCGCGCCGTGGACGATTTTTTGCCGGGCGGCAATAACGGCTTCGGCCTGCTGGCGGCGCAGCATGGTCTGGGCGATTTCCGCCGCGTAGGCGAGGTGCGTGAGTCGGGCTTCATCCACGATCACCCCGGCATTTTCCAGCCGCGTTTGGAGTTCGCTCCGCAGGGCCATGGCCACTTCATCCGCGCTGTCGCGCAGTGTCGGTTGGTTTTCCTCCGCATGGTCATAGCTGTAGAGGCTCGCGATGTGGCGGAGCGCAGACTCGCTCTGAATCTGCACGTAGGTCTCAAAATCATCCACATCGAAGGCGGCGCGCGCCGTGTCCGCGACGCGCCAGACGACCACCGCGGCGATCTCGATAGGATTCCCGCCCTTGTCGTTTACCTTTATTTTTTCGCTCATGAAGTTGCGTGTCCGCAGCGAAATCTTGGAACTGAGCGTGCGATGCGGCGTCTCCGTCCTGCCCGTTTGGGGATTCTTCCATGAAGCGCCCGGCAGGTCCACTCGACCGCGATTCCGGGCATAGAAGGGATTGGCCCAGAAGAAGCCGCTCTTTCGAATCGTGCCGAGGTAGTCGCCAAAGAGAATCATGACCCGCGCCACATTGGGCTGGAGGGTGAAGTGTCCA
Organism: Verrucomicrobiales bacterium; assembly: GCA_035550135.1. Classification (GTDB taxonomy): domain Bacteria; phylum Verrucomicrobiota; class Verrucomicrobiia; order Verrucomicrobiales; family V1-33; genus V1-33. The sequence goes on along the minus strand of DASZQB010000039.1, from coordinate 40,252 downwards.
AAAAGCAAAAAGAAGCCAAGGAGGGAGGTCAACGGACCAAGAGGAATCAGCCAGGAGAACCGGCGATGCTGCGCGGCATCGATGATTCCAAAAACGAGCAGGGTGATGCCTCCGAAGAAGAGCGCCAGATTGAGCAAAAGCATGCCCCAGCCGCTGGCAGCGGTACCGATTTTCTCCGGAGTGTGCTCTGTGGACGTTGCGGATGCAGGTGTGTGGGCCATGGCAGTTTGGTTGTGACATCAAAGTGATATCATAATGATATTTCAATGTCAACAGGTTTGAGCGGCGCCGGATGATGGTCGCGCAAATCCCCCCTTCCGCGTCATCTGCGGAATCAACGGTCCCCTTACCAGACCAGCCCGGCGCGCGCCCCATGAATTCCATGTCCCTGCGGTTCCGTCCCACCTTACCTCTAACATTCATCCAGCCGAGGCACGGTCTTTGCAAATGCCCCCGCTTTTTCCCGCCTTGCCCCCGCCTGCATTGGGGTCTTGAATGCCACTCGTCCTCCCCTGAACTTCTTTCCCCTTTTCGCCCGCCAGCCGCCCATGCCGTCTGTGGATTTTTCGTTTTTGCGTGCCGTGATCATTGCTGCCCTGTCGGGTGCAGCGTCGTTTCCTGCGAGCGCGCAGGGGTCGGAGAACGAATCCATAAGCATCTCCGAATTCCTCGCGGACAACGTCACCGGGCCGCAGGACGAGGAACTCAACCACGGTGACTGGATCGAACTCGCAAACCGCGGAACAGTCACCGTCAACCTCAACGGCTGGTGGTTGAGCGACAATGCCAATAACAAACGCAAGTGGACCTTCCCCGCCGTCACCATCGCCCCCGGCGCCACACTCATGGTATGGGCTGATGGCAAAGACCGGCGCATTGCAGGCCAGCCGCTGCATACAAATTTCAGCCTTTCCAAAGACGGCGAGTACTTGGGCCTGCACCGTCCGGATCCAGCGACAGGAACTCCTGTTAGGGTGGACGAATATACGCCGGCTTATCCGCCGCAGGTCACGGATGTATCCTGCGGCCGTCTCCTCACCAGCACCACAACCACCGTGCTCGGCAGTGGTGCTCCCGCGAAACATCGAACGCTGCCCGCAGACGCCGGCGGACAAACTCAATACACCGGCACCAGCTACGCTGCGGGCCATGTGGGCACCGGCGCACCCGGCGGGTGGAACGTGTCGCCCTCGTTCAACGATTCCGCCTGGACCTCCGCGGCCACCGGCGTCGGCTACGATACCGGCGGCGTTCTTCTCCCGCTGGTGGGCGCTTCGCCATCCGGAAACTGTCAGACCGCCCTGCGGAATGTGAATACCTCTCTGCTGTTCCGTGCTGTCTTCCATGTGCCGGATGCCGCCGCGCCGCTCACATGGAAGCTCAGGATGAAGTACGATGACGGCTATGTCGCTTTCATCAATGGCCGGCAGATCGATGCACGGAATTTCACCGGCGCACTAACATACAATTCACGGGCCGATGCCTCATTCGACGGCACTGGCGCGTGGACCGAGACGGCCATTCCAGCCTCCGCTTTGGTCACCGGTCCTAACGTGCTCGCCATTCAGGGGTTGAACCGCAGCGCAGATGGCGCGGACTTTCTCCTGCTGCCGGAAATTCAGTCCCTTACCGCGCCGGTCCCTGGCCCCGTGGTGTATTTCCAGCCGTCCACTCCGAATGCGCCCAACGGAGCGAACACGGAAGGCCCACTGCTGCTGGAACCTGCACCGGCGGACCCCTCCGTGCCGCGTCCTCTCGGCACCTCCTCCAGTCCTCCGCTCATCGTGTCGGTGCGCGCCCTGGTCACGAAGGACAACATTTCGACCGTGCGGCTTTTTCACCGCATCATGTGGGCTGCCGAATCCGCCGCGGTCGCGCTGTCCGACAATGGTATCGCCCCGGATGCCGCCGCGGGCGATGGTATCTTCACCGGTTCCATCCCTACTGGGGCAGTAGGCGCAGGACAAATGCTGCGCTGGCGCTTCGAGGCCCAGGACACCGCCGGTCACATCACAAAGCTGCCCGCCTACGCGAGTGACACGGACTCACCGCAGTATTTCGGCACGGTCGCCTTGAATGCGGCCACCAATACGAGCCGGCTCCCGGTGCTCGAGTGGTTCGTGGAAAACTCGCCTTCGAAGGGGCCCACGGGAGGCGCCTTCCGCGGTGCCTGTTATTACCTCAATCGCTTTTACGACAATACCGGCCACAAGCTCCACGGCGAAACCACCGCCTCGTTTCCTAAAAAAAGCTATGACTTCGATTTCAATGCCGGCCAGCGCTTCATTTGGAAGGAAGGCGAAATGCCGGCCAAGGACATCAATCTCCTGACAAATTACGCCGACAAAACCAAGGCGCGCAATACGCTTTCCCAGGAGGTCGGCAAAATGGCGGGCACCGTGTGGCATTACTGCTTCCCCGTGCGCGTTCAGCTCAATGGAAACTTCCACGGCGTCATGGACCTCATGGAGGACAGTGACGACCACATGCTGGAACGCAACGGCCTCGATCCCCAGGGCGCTTTCTACAAGCTCCGCAATGAACTCACCTCTTCCACGTCCGGCGTGGAAAAGAAAACGCGCATGCAAGAGAACAATGCCGACCTGCAGGGGCTCATCGATGCGCTCAATCCCCAGAAAACACTCACGGCGCGCCGCACGTGGGCATACGACAACCTCAATATTCCGGCCGCCGTCAATTATCTCACCACGCGTCAGGTGGACTCGGACCGCGACCACGGGCACAAAAACTTCTGCCTCTATCGCGACACCAATGGCACCGGCGAATGGCGTCCCGTCATTTGGGACGTTGACCTTTCCCAGGGCCACAACTGGGATAACGACCTGCAGTATTTCGACGACCAGCTCGACTCGCGCAATCCGCTCAACGCCCACTCCAACGGCAACCGCCTCTATAATCTCATTTTAGAATCCCCGGAGTTCCAGGAAATGTGGGTGCGCCGGATGCGAACGCTGATGGACACCATTGTGCAGCCCCCCGGCAGCACCGGCGGAATTCTTGAATCCCGCATGCGTGAAATCGCCGCTTCCGTGGACCCCGATCCCGCCGTCTCCACATGGACGGATGGTGACCTCGATGCCGCGCGCTGGGGCTTCAGTCTGCGCTACACTCCCAACCGCCCGCGCGAGGAGGTGGAGCGCGTCGTGACCGGATACTTTGCGCCGCGCCGCACGTTTCTTTTCGACCAATCCGCTGCGCGCCCGCTATTGAAGCATCCGTCGCTGAACAACGGCATTCCGCTCCCTGATTCCCCGCAATCTGCGGGTCCCGGCTCTGTCGTGGTGGATTCACTCGATTTCCGTCCCCCTGGCCCCTTTCAGGCGGCGGAATACATCATCCTTCACAACACCACCGCCGCTGCCATCGACGTTTCGGGATGGAAACTGGATGGCGCTGTAGAGCATGTGTTCGAGCCCGGTACCGTCATTCCGTCAGGGCCCGGCACGGCCGCGGTAAACTACAAGGGGCTGCTCCACGTGGTGAAAAATACGAACGCCTTCCGCGCCCGCACCACCGGCCCGCGCGGCGGAGAGATGCGTCTCATCCAGGGAAATTTTGAAGGCCAGTTGTCCTCACGCGGCGAATCACTGGAATTGCGCGATACCGCGGGCTCGCTCATTTCCAGCTACACCTATCCGGGCTCCCCCACCGCGCTCCAGCAATCCCTGAGGATCTCCGAGATTCACTATCATCCCGCGGACCCTGACGCAGCAGAGATCGCAGCCCTGCCGGGCGTCACCGCGGATGATTTCGAGTTCATCGAGTTCGTGAATACCGGCGCTTCCGTCATCTCCCTCGGCGGCGTCACCTTCACCAGCGGCATCACATGGACATTCCCCGCGCAAACCGCTTTGAACAGCGGCGAACGCCTCATCCTGACAAAAAATCCCGCCGCCTTTCATCTCCGCTATCCTAACGTTTCCGGTCAGATCGCCGGCCCTTATCAGGGAAGGCTCGAAAACGAGGGTGAGAGGCTCGAAATCACAGAGCCCTCCGGCGAAGTCATTCTCGACTTCAGCTTCCGTGACGGCTGGTATCCTGCCACCGATGGCGCCGGCCATTCCCTCGTCGCGCTCCAGCCCGCGGAGACTCCTTACGATGGCTTTGGCGACTCTGCGGCGTGGGCCATCTCTGCCGTCTCCGGCGGCACTCCCGGGGCAGGGGACACCGGCTTTGCCACCGCCTATCACGGCTGGGATAACCGCTATTTCTCCGGCGTCGAACGCGATGATCCCGCCATCTCCGGCCCGGATGCCGATCCCGACGGCGACGGCAGAAGCAACTTCGTCGAGTATGCTTTTGCCACCGATCCCCGCACGCCGGACCTTTCCGCTGTTGAGGTTCAGTGGAGCGAGGGGCACCCGGCCCTCAGTTTTCGCCGCCCGCGCTTTGCCCTCGATCTTGCATGGGCTCTCGAGACCACTGCGGACGCCACCACTGGTCCTTGGCTGGACGTCGCCTTTGAGGTGCTGAGTGCCACTCCTTCCGGAGATGCCGAAACGTTAGTGATCAGAGAATCGACTCCGTTAGCCGGTGCTCACCGGTTCTATCGTCTTCGCTGCTCCCTGCTTCCCTAACAAAACTTCGCGAGCGCCTCGTGATCAATTCCCGCCAGCCTCCGCTTTCCCGATCCCGGCCGCGGAATGCAATCGATCAGCGCTCTTGTATAAGGATGGCGCGGCTCCCGCAGCACCTGGTCCACGGCTCCGTCCTCCACGATATGGCCGCGGAACATCACCGCCACCCGGTCCGCCACCCCGCGGATGATTCCAAAGTTGTGCGTGATGAGCATCAGCGCCATCCCGTGTTCCCGGCGCAACCGCGCCAGCAGCGTGATGATCTGCTGTTGGATCGTCACATCCAGCGCCGTCGTCGGCTCATCGGCCACCAGAATGTCCGGTTTCGCCGCCAGCGCCATGGCAATCATCACCCGCTGCTGCATTCCGCCGCTAAGCTGGTGCGGATAGTCTCCCAGCCGCCGCGCGGGTTCCGTGATCCCCACTTCCGTCAGCCACTTGATGCACTCCGCATCCGTATCCTTCACCTCAGGCCGGTGCGTCCGCAGCACTTCGGTTATCTGCGAGCGCACCGAAAACACCGGATTCAGCGCCGCTCCCGGTTCCTGAAAAATATACGCGATCCGCTGTCCCCGAATCTTCCGCAGCGCCTCCCCTCGCAATCCCAGCACGTCCGTCCCATCCAATAGGATCCTCCCCGTGATCACCGCCGGCGGCTCCTCCAGCAGCCTCGCCAGCGAAAGCGCGGTCACACTCTTGCCGCTCCCGCTTTCCCCTACGACAGCCAGCCCCTCGCCTCGCTCCATCGCGAAACGGATTCCCCTCACCGCTTCATCGACCTCACCACTGTGGCGGCGGAATCCAATCGTCAGGTTTTCGACAGAGAGAAGCGGCATATCTCCACTCTTGGACGTAATGTCAGAAAGTGCAGCGGAATTTGCCGCAAATTTTTCCGGAATATCCGCTCCTTCCCGTGTATCTTATTGCCATCTCCTTATGAAGACCGCCAAACGCCTGATCACCCTCGCCGCCATTGCCGCCGGAATGCTCGCTCTCTCCAGTTGTTCCTGCTGCGGCGGCTCCGGAAGTCCCTGCGCCACCTGCGCGACGAAGAAAGCCTGACGCAGCGCCCCGCGCCACGTTCATCCCTCCAGCGGGTGTTTCCGTTCCTTGAGCGGAAACCCAGCCCGTGAGCCGTTCAACGCGGACGCATAGACCGCGCATACCATTTCCACAGCCCACGCGCCATTGCGCAGGCTGCATTCCGGCTCGCGGTTCTCCCGGATGGCGCTCAGCCAATCGGTCACCGGATCCTCTTTGTGAACTTCCGGCGCTTTCACCGCGTCCGGATCGAATGGTGCCCACGTATCCGCGCGCCCCGCCTTTGTCCACGCAGTGGTCCTGCGCAGGAATACGTTAGGGTCTATATCGCAATTGATCCGCGCCACGCCTTTGCTGCCGTGCAGTTCGATTCCCCAATGGCCCGTCGTTTCGCGCAGGCGGTTGGCGCTGGTGAACGTGGCGTTCACGCCGTTAGGGAACGCATACTGCGCAAACACCTCATCCCCCGCGACCGGCCCCACGTCGTCCTTCACGCGCCGCGCATCCGCCCGCGTGATATCCTTCCCGCCGCTCAACACCCGCGCCGAGCACCACAGCGGATCGCCCGCAAACATTCGCAGCAGGTCCATAAGGTGCGAACCCAGCACCATCAGGTCTTCGCCGCCGGCCCGCGCATCCTGTTTGCCATAAGCCCGCATTTCCACGAGGTCCCCGATCAACCCCTCCTGCTTAACGGCATCGCGCAGCCGCCGGATGAACTTCGTTTGCCGCATCGTGTGCGCCACCCCCACCCGGAGTTTCCCGGCCTCCGCCGCGGCGATCAGTTCATCCGACTCCGCCGGGCTGCGCGTCACCGGCTTCTCCGCATACACATGCGCTCCGGCCTTCAACGCCGCGAGAATGATGTCCCGGTGCTGATCCGCCTGACGCATCGCCACACTAACCAATGCCGGCTTTTCCTTCTCCAGCATCTCCCGGTAGTCCGCATACTGCCGCGGCACTTTGAGCGCCTCCGCCATTTTCTTCCGTCCCGCTTCATCCGCATCCGCCAGCGCCACCAGTTCAATCCCCGGCCGGTTGCTAAAAATGCGGTCCAGCCCGTGTCCGTAGTCTCCGCGGCCCGTGTGCCCTATCACCACCGCCTTCAGCGGTGCTGCGCTTTTATCCTGCGCCGCTGCCAGCGCCGCGGAACCCAATGCAAGGAAATGCCGTCGTTTCATGATGCGCCATCCTGCCGTCCGATCCCGCGGCGTAAAGCGCTGCCGCATACGCACACGCTGAAGGGCGGAATCTTATCTGCAGAGGCCGCGCTCTTAAGCCGCTTTCGCCGCCGCCACGACTTTCTTCGCCGCATCAGTGAGGTCCGTGGCCGTGGTCAGCGTGAGTCCGCTGCCTCCGAGCAGTTCCCGGCCTTTTTCCACGTTGGTCCCTTCAAGGCGCACCACGAGCGGCACCGTCAACTTGATCTCCCGCGCAGCATTGATGATGCCCTGCGCGATCACGTCGCACTTCATGATGCCGCCGAAGATATTCACGAGAATCGCTTTCACGTTAGGGTCGTTGCACAGCAGACGAAACGCCTGCTTCACCTGTTCTTCGTTCGCGCCGCCGCCCACATCGAGGAAGTTGGCCGGCTCACCGCCATGCAGCTTGATGATGTCCATGGTGGCCATCGCGAGTCCCGCGCCATTCACCATGCAGGCAATGTCCCCATCGAGCCCGATGTAGTTCAGGTTGAACTTCGACGCTTCCACTTCGCGCGGGTCCTCCTCGGTGATGTCGCGCATCGCCACGATCTCCGCATGCCGGAACAGCGCGTTGTCGTCGAAATTGAACTTCGCATCCAGCGCCAGGATCTGCCCGTCGGTCGTCTCCACCAGCGGGTTGATCTCCACCATGGAGCAATCGCTCTCCATGAACAGCCGGTAGAGCGCGCTGAGGAGTTTCTCGAACGCACGCAGCTTGTCACCGCCCAGCCCGATCTGCTTCGCGATCTTGCGCGTTTGATAGGATTGCAGTCCGATCGTCGGATGAATGCCCGTGGTAATGATCGCCGACGGATTGTGCTCCGCCACTTCTTCAATATTCACCCCGCCCTCCGCGCTCGCCACAATCACCGGGCGCCTGGTCGCGCGGTCCATCAGAATGGCGAGGTAGTATTCCTTCTTAATATCCACAGACTTCGCGATCAGCACCTTGCTCACCAGCTTCCCTTCGGGACCCGTCTGATGCGTGACCAGCACTTGGCCGAGCATCTTCCCCGCGAGGTCTCCGGCATTCTCCGCGGACTCCGCCAGATGCACGCCTCCTTTAAATCCATTCTGAAACGTCCCCTTGCCGCGACCTCCCGCGTGGACCTGCGCCTTCACCACCAGTCCCTTCCCTCCCAGTTTCTCCGCCGCCGCTTTCGCTTCCGCCGCCGTGGACGCCACCTCACCAGCGGGCGTGGGCACGCCGAATTTCACAAAGAGTTCCTTGGCCTGGTATTCGTGGATGTTCATGGAGGAAAAAGTGGCCGCAATGGTGAAAAGAAGGCGTGCGCCGTCAACCCGCCTTCTCAGGCTTTGGGAGAGTTCCCCGCAAGCCAGCCAGATTCACCAATCCAGTTGAAGATCGCGGAGTTGCTTTTGCACTTCGCCGAGATTCCAGGTGGCCATGCGCGCATGCGGCAGCGCCACGGTGAGATTTCCTTTGTCATCGAATGCAGGCAGGGAAACGAAAGGCTCGCCAGGCAGCCTCAAAATCGCAAGGCATTTGGCCGTGGCGGGAGGTCCGTTGAGAAGGCGGAAGAGATGAATCTCGCGATCACCCGCCACCACGGCGAGCAGGCACCGGTCGGGGGTCCGCGGGGAATAATAGAAGGCGGCGCCATGATGGTCCGCGCCATTCGGCGGAAGATCGAGTTCAGGCCCGGGTTCCCAGGTCCCCGCGTGAAACAACTGACATGAGCGGCCCGAAACGGCGAGCCACAGCCCGTTTTTGCTGAAGACGGGATGCCAGTTTCGCGCCGCAGCGGCGGATTTCAACTCCGCGGCGGGCGCCCCATCCGCGGCATTCCACACGCCTGCCGAAAATGGCACCGCCGATCCGGCGGCCACCCATTTTCCATCGGGCGAAAGGCTGCAACCCATGGGATTGTTCATGGTAATGCATGCCTGGGGAGGACCTGCTGCAGTGCCTTTCGCGCTCAATGGGTGCACGCGAACAGCATTCGCGCCTTCATCCGCCACGGCGAGCAGCGTGGCTTTTGCGTTCAGGGCGAGAGACGTGACGTGACCTGCGCCAGTAAGGAGGCTGGCCGGCTTGCCGACCACGATGGATTTCTTTTCAGCGGTCAGCCAGCCGATGGGAAGCCGCTGCACTTTGCCGGAGTGGCCGGTGAGCATCCATGCGGAGTCCGGCGAGGCTGTGGCGCAATAGACCGGATCGAGAGTGACAAGATTGCGCTGTCCGTACTTGGTGGTGCCATTGAAATCGATCCCCTGATCATGGAGAAGAGCGATGGCGAATCCGTCGGGCAGAACACAATGCGGACCGGTGGCTTCGCCGCGTTCACAAAAGCTGTGCAGATAAGCGATGGGCGAGAGGAGACAGTCCACGAACGCGACGACACCGCCTTGAAGCAGTGGACCGGCCCGCCGGGTGCGGCTGTTGTAAGTGAGGTGCCAGCTTGCCGCGGGCAAATCGAAATCGAACGCCGCTTCCTGGGTCCGGCGATTCCAAAACTTGGTAGTGCCGTCTTCACTGGACGAGATGGCGCCGGTCCCGCCAAATTCGACACAAACCACGGGACGGCTGTGCGCCTCCACTGCTGGAAAAACGGTCGTCGGCAAGCCCTTGCCCGGAAACGTTTCGAGAATCCGTACGCTGCCATCCGCAAGACCGACAAGGAGCCGCCCAATCCAGTTGGCCCACTGCATGGAATGCACAGGCGAAGGCATCCGGTGACTGCTTTCCGAAACGCCGGTCCGCAGATTGCGAATCTCGATGGTCTGCGTGGGGCCGTGTGCGGCCGCCATCCATTTTCCGTCAGGCGAGATCCGCAGGGCCGTCCATTCGGGCACGCCCGGAACGGCGATGGCTGCCGTCGAGGCGGGAGGAGCGGGTCGCCGCCATTGGTGAATACGAATGCCGGAACGCGAATGGGCAAGGACAATGGTACCGTCCGGCTCCGGCCAACTGACCACTGCGAAGTCGGCACTGAGATCCGTGCCTGGGATCGGCAGCGAGAGCCTGGTTTTTTCGAATGTCACCTGGCCCGGACGAAAGAGCGAGGGATCGGGCCACGGCTCGGCGGAGAAAAGCAACTGACCGCTAGCCGTGTTCAGAATTCCCAGCTTTGTCCGGTCGTAGCGCAGCGCGAGAAACGTGCCGGATTCATCCGTGGTGAGCAGACAGTCGATCTTGCGGGCTCCAGGATCGTAAGTGCCAAGTACCTTTCCGTCCGCAACCTGGCGGACTTCGATCTTCCCTCCGTACTCCGCGCGGACATAGATGCGCTGCGCGGGATCACAAAGGGCGAGCGTCCAATCGCCTGGCGGAGGCAGGTGCGGATAATGGGTGAGAGTTGCTTCCGGCAATGCGAGCGCAGTCAGGGCCGCATTCCGGGCGCGGAATTTTTCCTCCTCCGTGAGCGGACGCTCTACCGCCTTGCGAACGGCGTCCAATGCGGCAGTGCGCTGCCCGGCCTGACCCGTGAGGCGCGCGGCGGACTCGGCGCGGGAAATGAGCGCATCAACGAGAGCACGCGCATGGCCGTCGAGGGCGGCGGACTTTTCTGTCAGGGCGGATTCCACGGAACGCTTTCCTGCGGCCAGCGTGCGATTCACATAAAGCGCCGCGGCCAGCCCGCCTGCGAGCGCGAGAACACTGACGACGATCAGCGCCGCAGCCGCAGGATGGCGGTGTGCAGAGCGCCACACTCTTCCCGTCATCCCCACGGGTCGCGCCATCACTGGCTCGGCACGAAGAAATCGCCCCAGGTCATCAGCGAAATCGACTGCGGAGGCATAACGGCGCGCCGGCGACTTTTCGAGACACTTCAGAATGATAGTATCGAGGTCGCGCGGCAGAGAGGGATTGAGTCGCCGCGGCGCTACGGGCTCCGCTTCGCGAACCTGGAGCAGCACCGTCTGCACAGATTCCCCGGAGAATGGCGGCCGGCCGGTGACGCAGTGATAAAGCATCGCCCCCAGCGAATACACATCGCTGGCGGGACCCGCTTTTCCGCCGCCTCCGCCCGCCTGCTCCGGCGGCATATAGGCGGGAGATCCCAGTACATTCTTCGAAAGCGTGAGGCTGCTGTCGGAACCGAGTTGCCGCGCCAGTCCAAAATCGGTGACCCGCGGCTCGCCCTGTTCATCAAGGAGAATGTTAGAGGGTTTGAGGTCGCGGTGCAGCACGCCGTGCTCATGCGCATGCTGCACAGCGCGCGCGATTTTCTCAAGGCACGCCGCCGCCGCATGGGGAGGCATCGGTTTTTCCGCGATAAGACCTGCGAGGGTGTGCCCCCCTGGCACAAACTCCATGCTGTAAAACGGCAGACCGTCCATCTCACCAACTTCGTGAATGGCGACAAGGCCGGGATGCTGCAGGCGCGCCGCGGCTTCGGCTTCCAGTCTGAACCGCCGCAGCGCCTCCGGCGCGGCCAGTTCGCCCGCCGAAATCATTTTCACAGCCACCATGCGGTCAAGGGAACGCTGCCGCGCTTTATAAACCACACCCATCCCGCCGCGCCCTATCTTCTCCAGCAAATCGTAGCCTCCTGCCGTCCGGATCACCATTTCCGCCTCGTCCAGAGATTGCGCCCCGCTCATCAGACACGCCGGACATACGCCGGCCACGCTGCCGGCGGACAGCGGAAGGGAGCAGGTATGACACACCGTAGGCATGAGAGTGGATTAGGCGCGGACTGCCGAGTATTGCAGAAAGAAGCAGGAAAATCACCCCCGCAACACGGCCAGCAGGTGCGCCACTTCATCTTCCACTTCGTCTGCACCGGCGACCGTGCTGGCGATTTCCGCGCGAATCAATTCTTCGCAGCGCCGGCGGAGCCGAAAGGCCGCGGAAGTGACAGCACTGACGGTGGAGTTCAGCCGGTCCGCGATAACCGCATACGATTCGCCGCTATTGATCGCTTCGTAGAGCGCCTCTTTGCCGGCGGAGGCGCTTTCACGGCGCAGCTGCTCCTGCGCGGCTGCGACCACCCCGAGCGCCCACGCCTTTTCAAACGCATGCTCCGCCGTCTCCATGGTGGAAAGTTCCGCGGCATAAAAAGACTCCGCATCCTCCACATCCAGCGAGAGCGTCGCCGCGCCGCCCCCGCGCTTTTGCCGGGTGGCATAATCATACTCGCTGGCCATGTGGCGGCGAAAAGTAACGCTGAGAAACGTGCGAAACCGCCCGCGTTCCGGACCGGCCGCCCGCAGCCAGTCCTTCGCCAGCAATCGCGCGAAAAACCCCTGCACAAGGTCCTCCGCATCATGCTGATCCCGGCCCATCCGCCGGGCGAGCACATAGAGCGTGCGCCAATACGTCCGGCAAAGTGTTTCCAGCGCCCCGCCATCCTCCGCATCCCGCGCCGACAGCACCACGGACCAGTGCGTCGTTGTAAACAAAGGGTCGGATGCAGGCATGACGTGTTAGTAGTCAGGAATTTGCGCGGTGGAACCGGGAAGATGGATAAGTGCGGGAGATTTCCCCATGACCATAGGCTAAATGGGGTATCGGCGGATTTTCACGGTATTTTAAAACTAAACCGTTTCTTCTTGCGGCGACCGAATCGAGGCTGGGGCCAGGTTCCGCCGTTGCCTTCTATCACATCCGCTTGCCGCTTTCCCCTGGTGAATTTCCCCCGGCAGACTAAACATCCGCCAACTTCTCTGGTGTCCCCATGAAATCCGTTCTTTTCCGTGCCCTGTTCGCGATCCTCTTCACCGCCTGCGGAGCAGCCGCAGCACCGGTCAACGACAACTTTGCGAATGCCACCGTCATCAGCGGTTCGAACGGCTCACTGAACTCCACTAATTTCGACGCCACTTCCGAAGCGGGCGAACCGCCGCACGCGGAGGTGGGAGCGGAGGCATCGGTCTGGTATCGCTTCACTCCTTCTGCTCCGGCGCAGATCATTTTCAAAACGGAGGGCGGCTTTACCGACTTTGATACTCTCCTTGCCGTCTATACGGGAAATGCGGTCAGCAGCCTGACAGAAATCACCAGCAACGATGACAACGAGGAGAGACAAAGCCGCGTCTCTTTTGCCGCGGCTGCAGGGGTCACTTATTTCATCGCCGTGGATGGCTACCTGGGTGACATGGGAACGTTTACCCTGACATGGAGTCCGGCGCCGGTCACAAATGACAACTTCTCAGCCGCCCAACCTCTCACGACCCGTGCCGGTGTGACCAGCAGTTTCAATACCGGCGCCACCGCCGAGACCGGCGAGCCCAATGCCGGCAACTCGGTGTGGTTCCGCTGGACGGCTCCCGCCGCGTTTCCCGCCTTTTTCAAAACCGCCGGCAGCAATTTCAATACGGTCCTTACTGTTTACACCGGCGCCTCCTTGACGGCCCTCACGCAGGTCGCCACTAACGACAACGACGGCGAAGCCCAGACCAGCCGCGTGGAGTTCTCAGCGGTCGCGGGAACGGTTTATCGCATTCAAGTAAAAGGCGCCACCGCCGCGGATGCTGGCGGCATTCGCATGTCATGGGGGGATCTCGCCAATGAGCACGCGTGGCTGCTGCCGGATCTCTTCGTTCTGGCCGACCAGGCCAACGACTATCTTTACGGCTGGTATCTGGATCAAACCGAGATTCCGGGCCGCACGCTCATGCGCCTTTCCACCGCTACGCCTAACATCGGCGCCGGCCCCCTCGAATTGCGCGGCAGTTCCAATTCCCCAGGCGTCGTCCAGCGCATCTACCATGGCGATGGCGCGTATCACGAGCGCCTCGCCGGCACGTTTACCTTCCACCCTGGCCACGGCCATTTGCACTTCGATGACTGGGTGCAGTTTCGCCTGCGCAAGGTGCTCCCCGCCAATGGCGTGGGCGACATCGTCGCGGTCGGCACCAAAACCAGTTTCGCTATCATCGACCTGGAAACGCACAACTCCTCCCTGCCGGGTTATACCCCCACCGGCGTCTATGGCGGCGGTCTCACGCAGGGTCTCTCCGTGGGCTGGCGGGATGTTTACGATGCCAGTCTCGAAGGGCAGTGGATCGATATCACTGCCCTGCAGCCCGGCCAGTACTGGCTGGAGGGCATCGTGGATCCTGACAATCATATCGAAGAAAGCGACGAGACGAACAATACCACCCGCATTCTCGTCAACTACACCGGCACCGTTCCGCCTAACAACACATTCACCGATGCCACCCTTCTCTTCGGAGCTTCGGCCGCCGCGGACGGTCGCAACATTTCCGCCACACGCCAGGTGGGAGAGCCTCTGCACGCCGGCAACTCGGGAGGCACTTCCATTTGGTACCGCTGGCTCGCGCCGTTCACCGGCCCTGTCGTCATCACCACCGAAGGCAGCAATTTCGATACGCTGCTCGGCGTTTATACCGGCTCCGCGCTCCTCAATCTCGTATCCGTTGCCTCCAACGATAACAACGCTCCCCTCATCACCAGCCGGGTCACTTTCAACGCCACGATTGGCACCTCTTATTACATTGCCGTGGATGGCAAAAGCGGTGCCAGCGGCCTGGTGGAACTCGCCATCAATCCCGCGCGGAATGACAGCTTCTCCGCTGCGATTGCCCTGGAGGGAGCCAACGGCGCTCTTAGCGGCTCGACCCGCGGCGGTACCGCCGAAACAGGCGAGCCCGCCCATGCAGGGACTGCCGCTGCCCAGTCCATCTGGTACCGGCTGACCCCTAACATCACAGGCGATGTCTCGGTCGATACTCTCGGCAGCACTTTCGATACCCGCCTCGCTGTTTACACCGGTGCAGCCGTCGGTGCTCTCACTCCCATCGCTTTTGACGACAACGGCGGCGTCAACCGCACCAGCCGCGTCACGTTCCACGTTGCCGCCGGCACTCCCTATTTCATTGCCGTGGACGGCCCCTCCGGCGTAATGAACCTCCATTGGAATGTGAGCACCGCCATCGCGCCCGTGATTCTCACCCAGCCGGAGAGTTATAATCCCATCGCCGGCAGCACCCTGTCACTGCATGTCGGGGCGTCCGGCTCACCGTCCCTCCTCTATCAATGGAAGCATGCGGGGGAACTGCTTTCCGATGGCGGACGCATCAGCGGCGCCGTCACCGATACGCTGATGATCGCCAAAGCGGGCGTCATCGACAGCGGCGGATACACCTGCACCGTCACAAATCCCGCCGGCTCCATCGTCACGCAGACCGCCACCATTCTCGTCGTCACCAACGCCCGCGTCCTCTACGCCGACTACGCCAGCGGCGACATTGGCGGACAGATCAGCATCCCGCTCATGCTGCAATCCCAGGGAAATGAAAACGCCTTCTCTTTCACCATCTCCTTTGATCCCGCTCTTTTGAGCCAGCCTAACATCCACGCCGGGCCTGATGCGCCGGGCGTCGCGTTCACGCTCGACCGGAGCCAGGAATCCGCGGGACGTTTTGGCGTCACCATGACGCTCCCCGCCGGCGAGACCTACCAAAGCGGCCTGCGCGAAATCGCGGGTCTCAACTTCAAGTCCAGCGCCTCCACACCTAACGGCACCGTCACTCCCATCGGCTTCACTCCCTCGCCCGTCGCCGGGCGCGGCTACTCCACTGCGGGCGCTCTCCTGCCCACCGTTTTCGCTGCCGGCAACCTCACCCTCGGCACCGTCAGCGAAAACCTCCTCGGCACCCTCATGGCCGGCGGCTCCGTCCATCTCAATCTTCGCGGCATCGCCGGACGCACCTACAAACTCGAGCGCACCGAAGACCTCACCACATGGACTGAAGTGGACAGCGTCGAAGTGAATGCCCAGGGCCAGGCCGAACTAACCGACTCCCCCTCCGAAGGCGGCACCCGCCTGCGCCACCGCTTCTACCGCGCCGTGCTGGAACCCTGAAAATCCACAAATGCGCGAAATAAGGCTTCGTCTTCAGGCCGGGACATTTTGGAGCTTGGAGCTTGATGTTTCTTTGGTGCTTGGGATTTGGAGCTTGGAGCTTTCCTCATGACCTCTTCCCTCATCGTCGCCGCCGGCAGTGCCACACGCATGGGGTTCGACAAACTCCTCGCTCCCCTCGCCGGTGAACCCGTTATCCTCCGCACCCTTCGCGCCTTCGAGACCTGCCCGGACATTGACGACATCCACGTCGTTTCCAGCGCGGAACGCGGGGCCCTCATCGCCGACCTCGCCGCCAAAGCCGGTCTCACCAAACTCCGCAGCCTCATCCCCGGCGGCACCGAACGCCATCTCTCCGTCTGGAACGGCCTCCAGGCTCTCCCGGACGATTGTGAGCTCGTGGCCGTCCATGACGGGGCCCGCCCTCTCATAGATCCTTCACAAATTACTCGCTGCATTCACAAGGCCGCCGATACCGGAGCCGCCGCGACCGCCCGCCGCGTGACGGAAACATTAAAACGCGCCAACCCGGACGGCCAAGTCCTCGAAAGCATCGACCGGGAAGGCGTTTGGGTCATGGAAACCCCCCAGGTTTTCAGGCTTTCCCTCTTGCGGGCGGCCTATGCGGAAATCATCGATAGTGGCGCTTCCGTGACGGACGAAGTGTCCGCCGTCGAACGTGCCGGTTGCGCCGTATGGTTGGTGGAGAACTTTACTCCCAACCCCAAAATCACGCTGCCCGGCGACCTGGAAACCGCGGAGCGTCTCCTGCGATGACCACCCACCACATTCTCAGACTCAAGACCGGCGAAATCCTCTGCGTGGCCGAGATGCCGCACATGGAAAGCGTCAGCCTCGGCATCTGGGCCGGCGTCGGCGGACGGCACGATCCCTCCGACCTCGGCGGGCTCGCCCATTTCGTCGAGCACATGATCTTCAAAGGCACCAAACGCCGCAGCGCCCGCCGTCTCAATACGGAGATCGAAAGCGTCGGCGGCAGCATGGACGCCTACACCAGCGAAGACCACACCGCCTTCTTCGTCCGCGGCCCAGGCGAGCACATGCCCCGCTTCGCCGATGTCCTCCTCGACATCTACCGTCACTCCGTTTTCACCGCCGAGGACATGAACCGCGAACGCGAAGTCATCTCCGAGGAGATCGCCATGTATAAAGAACAGCCCCAGCAGCAGGCCGAAGACCTCCTCTGGAAATCCGCATGGCCCGATCATCCGCTCGGCCGCCCCATCGCCGGCACCGAGGACAGCCTCCAGCGCATCAATATCCGCGCCCTTCGCGACCACGCGGGCTCATGGTTTGGCCGGCGAAACACCATCATTTCCGTCGCGGGCCGCGTCGAAGCCGCTCACGTCCAGGAAGTGCTCGAAAAAATCCTCGCCCGCGGCCTTCCCGATGGCCAAACCCCGCGCGCCCGTCCCTTCCCCGTCCGCACGCTCCGGAAAGCCCCACGCATCGCCCTCGAAAAACGCGAGATCGACCAGGTCCAGCTCGCCCTCGCCTTCCACGTCCCGGGCCGTTCCTCGGACCGCAATGCCGCTCTCCGTCTCCTCAACGTCATTCTCGGCGAAAACACCAGTTCCCGCCTCTGGTCCTCCCTGCGCGAAGACCACGGCCTCTGCTACGATGTCGGTTCCGATCTGACCTCTCTTTCCGAAACCGGCCTCCTCCACATCTTCGCCGGCGTCGATCCTGACAAACTTCCCAAAGCCCTCCGCGTCATGATGCGCGAGTTCAGCAAACTCGTCGCCAAAGCCGTCACCCCGCGCGCCCTCAAGGCGGCCTGCGAATACGTTCTCGGTTCCGCCCGCATGAGCCTCGAAGCCCCCGCCAGCCAAATGACCGGCATGGCTGAGTGCCTCCTCTTCTACGAGCGTTTCATCCCCGCCGACGAATACGAAAAACGCCTCCGCTCCGTCACCCCGGAGGAAATCCATGCCCTAACCAAAAAAGTCTTCACCCCCGCCAACCTCACCGCCGCCCTCGTCGGCCCCGTGCCGGATAAGGAGGCGATAGCGAAAATGCTGGTGTTGAATTGACGGATGCCCTCTTACACAATCCCAAACCGGCTGCACACCTCCCTCATTTCCTCACGCGCATCCATTCCCTGCTCGTTTCGCCAGAGATGAGAGCCAACCGGACGCCGGTGGCCCGCCACCACGGCGTCGCAGACCGCCATGGCCCGGCGCTTTAGAATCTTTGTCCACACCAGATCGAGTCCCCAGCCCGTGGTTGACATTCCGAACGTCTCGCGGCAGGCAGCCAATCCCCGCCGGCTGAAGATCGGCATCATGATTTCCACCAGTCTCACGGCGCGCACATAGGAATCGTTCCGCTGCTTCAATTCGGCCCATGCAGTGCAACTGTCCTCCGTGAGCGACGCCTGAAAAAGATCCAGCCGCAAAGCGCTCGCAGTCAGAAAAAGGGTATTAAGCTGCTCCGTCGATAGAGTGATATCATTGTCGATAAACGCGATATAATCATAGCCATCGCCGATTTTCTCAAGGTTGACGGCGATCCCCCGCCACTTGTGCGTTCGTTCAGCAAATTTCCATTCCGCGATGTCGATACCTGTTCCGCTTCCGGAAAAGTCGTTGAGCGCCACATCGAACAGCCGCCTCGGATTGTCCAATTCGGCGAGAAAGTCTCCGGCGTTGGTCGGACAGTAAACGAGAAAAGAGCGCCGGGCGGTGTGCTCCAGCCCAGGGGCCGAATCTCCGGCGTTCATAACTGATCCCGTCACCGGCCCGGTCGGACCCGGCGTAAACAGCACGCCGATTCCTCCCCACAGTCCCGGAATCCCCTTCTCACGCGCATATTTCACTGACCACTCCCAGTTTCCGGCCGGAAGCGCACACTCGTCCGGAGCGGCCAGAAATTCCTGCACGGAATCCGCACCCGGTTCCGCGCTGAGTTCCCCCCAAAAACGGGGCGACTCGATTCCCTGACAGAGACTGTACTCACCGTCCCGGATGTCATGAAAGGCAATCATGCCTCCTGGCCTAACCAGATGCCGGTAGAGGAAATAATCCCGCTTCACCCCTTCATAGGAATGGTCCCCGTCAATAAAGAGAAGGTCCACTTTGCGGCCCTTCAGCCTGTTTTCCACCTCTGAGACCGTCTCTTCGCGATGAGAGTCCGCTACGATTTCATGCACCTCTCCCGGCAGACCGGAAAGCATCTGTGTCCGTGCTCTTGAACCGGCATTGTCGAGTATGATCCGGAGCCCGTTGGGCGTCAGATGGGCCAGGAGAAAAGACAACCCGCCCCTGTTGCTCCCGATTTCAAGGAAATGCACCACTTCCCGCTCAACGATGGTGTCTGCGAATCCCTCGATTTCCGGCAAAACCTGCTGCATCCCTATGCGATAGGCCTCCTCGAACAATGCGGCTCTTCTTGCCGGCGGGACGATTCTTTTACTCATACAAATACCGGGAAGCATCATCGAAGCCGCGCGCCTCAAAATGGCGCGGATGCTGAATGCTGCCCGCCGCGCAGTTTATTTGAACTCTTGATAGACTGCAACTCCGCGGGCGGCGAAATGACGGAGCCGGCCTGTATGCGCAATACAGGCCGGCTCTTATTGATCCAGTGTGCGGCGGGGATGTCCGCGTCCGTACCCCTACTCAATCCCGCGGTCCATCGCCCGGAAGAGCTCGAATGAGGCACTGGACGGCGACGGCACCGGAGGAGCGATCCCAATACTTCCGCCGCCGGCAGTTGGGGCTGGTCCGGAAACCCTGACCGCTGTCGGAGGCTGAGCGAGGATAGCGCCCGTCCCGCCTCCCCCGCCAACGCTATAGCCCGTACTGAAACCGCTGCTGCCTGACCCACCGGTCATGGTTTCACGCACGACCGAGTCCACGAATGACATTTGCGGCTGATTGGCGTGGGCTTGATCGATGTCGGTCTGGCTGATGCCGAGGTTTGCCAGTTCAGCGGCGGCCCCCTCGGGATTGCGGCGGAACGTCTTGCGGATGATGGAGGCCATGGCCTGCTGCCGCTGGTCCGCATCGCTGATGGTCTGCGCCCATTTCATCGCCCCCTCCGCGTCGGTATAGCCGAGCGACTTTGACATGGAGGAAACGAGCGCATCGTGGTCCGGACGGTTCTTCTGCGTATTCATCCATGCCGAGGCCGCCGTGGGATCGGTCTGCGCCCAGGAACTCAGGATGCCCGTGGCGGCCTTCGTGGCCGTTTTGGCATCGACACCCGTCAGCGAATTCATCCAATTGAGCGTTCCTCCTGCATCCGTCCGGCCCGCTTGCGCCAGCACATTGGCGCTGAGCAGCGACTGATCCTGCGAAGCCAGCCACTCGCGCGCCATCGCGGGATCGCGCATCATCATGAGCCGCGTCACATCCTCAAACGCCCGCTGCCGGTAGAGCTGATTATGCTCATCCGCGGGAATGCTCGCGAAAAACTTTTGCGCCCCTTCGACTCCGCCGGTGGCGAAGGCGCGGGCCAGCAAAAGCTCGCGGAACCGATCCCGTTCACTGCTGCGCGGCGAACTCGCTGCATAAGCCGCGGCCGCCGCGAAATCGGACGACGCCCAGCCGTCGAGCAGGCCATAGGTTAGCTCGGCCTTCCGTTGCGGATCGGAAAGCGCCTCGATGTATCCCTTCGCCGCCGCCGCATCGTTGGCCGCCCAGCCCGCGAGAGCCGCGCACGCAAAACTGTCGCCCGGCGGCATGTCCGCATTGCCTTTCAGCGCGGTCATCACCGACTGGCCATCCAGCCGTCCCCAGGCCCGCAGAAAGAGCATCTTCTCCGAATCGAAAGGAAAGCCCTTTTGCTGGAGACTGTTAAACGTGGCAAACACCGCAGGAGCCGATTCCGGTGTCAGTTTTGAGATCAATTCGCTGATCTTGCGCTGGCGTTCGATCGGGTCGCCCTCCAACAGCGCCTGCTCCCACGCCGCGGCGCTGTTTGCGGACTGCGATGAAGTGGCGGCAGTTGCCGTCCCTCTGCCGTTTGTGTTTCCTTTGATGCGGCTGGCTGCCGATGGCGAGCCTGCAGAGGAATTGCTGGAACCCGCCTTCCCGCGGAGTTCGGACACTTCCTGGGAGAGGAGGCTGCTTTCACGCCACTTCCACGCAAGCGGAATGGCGGCGATGGCGGCTGTCACGGCGACGGTGCGGACGTTGATTTGCATAAGAGTATTGAGCAGGGTTTGAGTGAGAGTGGTTGTGGTGGCCGTGCTGGTGACGGCGTTCTTGGTGATCTGAGTGACGAGTGCCGCCAGCAGCGGCTCCCCGGCGGCCTTCACATTCGCCCCCAGCCCCGCGGCCAGTACCGTGCCGGGAACGGCGGCGCCCTTCTTCCGCAGGGCGCTGCTGATGCGCTCCAGCGCCCGCTCTCCCTGCTTTTGCGCCGCCTGCGCCGTCTTGCCCAGCGCCTCCCCTATCTCCCGGTAGCTGAGCCGCTGGTAAAAACGCATCACGATAACATCACGGTCCGAACCGCCAAGGCCATCCACCGCCTGATCCAGATGCGGTATCACCTCGCGCAGCGGGTCGGTTTCGGGGCTTTCATCACGCTGTACGTGTTCGTAATACTTTTTCATGGCGTCCATGCGGCGGGATTCCCGCCGGATAAGGTCTGCACACTCTATCATGGTGCACCGGTGCAGCCACGGTGACAGAGGCGCATCCGGCCGCAGCCCCCCTGCTTTCCTTGCCAGCACCAGAAAAACATTCTGCGCCACATCACCCGCCTGCGTCCGGTTCCCCAGCCTCCGCAGCGCCATCGCATACACCATCCCAAGGTGCTGCTGCACGATCGCACGGAACGACTCCTCACACCGGTCCCGGCACCAGGCTCTTAAAAGGGCTGCATCTTGTAGGTTATGCATAATTCGGGGCTTCCAGGATTACCCGCCGAACGAGCCTCAAATACGACGAAATTTTTTTGGGAAATGTGTCGGGCCAGCGTGCGGCACCCTCCAATCTTTGCCTTCAGTGAAATTAGCGGACCTTGGGCGGAAATGCAAAACATCCGCAGCAAGTCGGGAGACGCTGTCCTGCACGGGGAATTGCTTGAGTGATCCAGTAGTGTCGCAGCGGCTTGACGATCGTCGATTTGGACCGCGCCCCGGCGAAATTCATCCATGTCCGCCGGACCGCTCGCCGGAAGGTTTTTATGCCGTCCCTGCGCGGAGCCGGAAGCAATATCGTTTGACAACCAGGAGCTTTAATCACCGAAGTTACTCATGACCGAAACCGTGTTTACTCTCCGGAGTTCCCTCCATGCGGCCCTTCCGGTGCAAAATCCGCACCGGAAAATCGGTTCCCGCAACGGGTTGCGGGGCGCATGCGGTTTTCGGGTTCTGTCATCTTCCGGCCGTGGTCTGCAAGCCCTTTGCCGTCCTTCGCAGGACGCCTCTGCACCATTTGCTTCAATGCATCTTTTTTCAGCCGCTTCGCGCAGATCGGCTCCTGCAGCCCGAGGCATGCCGACAAAAACAAAATTGTATCATTTACCCTCCCGACTCCAAAAAAATCAGGCCAAATCAAACCAGATCAAACCTCTTATTTTGTCCGCTCGTTCTAAAGTGATACTTTTCGAGTCCGAAGACAGCTTAATAGGCACTAAAGCCAAAACATCACGGTCTCACTGAATTCAGATCATTCCGAATGAAGTTCCTGTTTTCTATAAATGAAATATATACTGGAATCCAGACTCACTCCCGCTCCTTTAGCCTCATCCCGCGAAGTTCAATGTGTCAGAATCTTCAAACTCCAGTCTGGACAATTTTGCCGCTGCTTAATACAAACGATATTAAGGACTAACGAGAACAGCCGTTCTTTTATCACTCGCTCATCCAGGTATGAAAAGCTACCTTCCTGCCCTGATTGCCGCTTCCCTCTGCGGAACCGCCGCCGCCGTTCCCATCGAACTTTCGGCTGGTGCGCTCACCTATTCCCAAAACTTCGACGCCCTCGCATCGGCCCCGAACAATAATCCCGCCGTCTCCCAATGGGCGGACGATTCCACCATTCAAGGATGGTCGTGGTATGTTGCCGGGAATGCTGTCACTCCCACCGGACTCGCCGGACCAACCTATACTTATTATGTCGGGGATGGCAACGCCGCTCCGCAAACCGCCCCCCTCGCTCACAATTTTTACTCCCTGGGCATTGCCGACCAGCCTGATCGCGCCCTGGGCATGAGTTCCACCACCGGGCTCGGTGAATTGTCAGCCATCCTGATTTTTCAAAATGTTACCGCGGGAGCGTTGAAACTATCCCATGTTAAATTTACCGCTGAGACGTACCGTGCCAACAACACCGCCAACAACCGTGACAGCACATATGTTTGGTGGAAGGCAGCCGCTGACACCACATCGCTTCTTTCCGGCAATACCACCGCCACCACCGCCGGCAACCCTGCCGTCTTCATAGTCGGCACCAATACCACCGGGCCTACGTCTTATTACATCAACAACTGGAATAACCTTCCGGAATTTACCTACACCCACACGACTCCAGTCGCAAGCGCCGCCTTCAATCCGCCCGAAACGCAAACCTTCGACGCTGCCCCATCCTCCCAGGTGGTGGTTCAGCCGGGCCAGTATTTGGGCATTCGCTGGAGTAATATTAATGACGGCGGTGCTGACGCGCTCGAAGGCATTGACGATCTCGAGTTGACCTTTGCCCCCACCTCCGGATGTGTCGTTGATGCTACCGTTACCGCGCTTGCCCGGCTTCCGGGTGCCAATCCCGCCTCACCCGCTGACGACTCTGTTCGGTTCACGATCATTGCCACCGCCATCAGCGGCTCAGCCGGAGGCTGGAAGGTCCCGGCGGGCGGGTTGGCAGGAGGAACCACGGGGGCTTACTCCACTCCTGTCACAATCACGGTACCCATCGCGGATTTCGGTGCCACAGGTACCGCCACTCTGCGCGTCGAGGATTCAGCAGAGTCGGAGTGTTTCAAAACGGTAAGTGTCACCGCTCCTCCCTCCGGCATCGTCCTGGATACGGGAACGTTGATCTACACCCAGAATTTCGATGCTCTCGCCTCGGCCACCAATAACGCAGCCGCCACCACCCCATGGGCAGACGACAATACGATTCCAGGGTGGTGGTGGTATCGCGCCGGCAATGCCGCGGTCCCTACGGGCCTTGCCGGTCTTAGCGCCGCATATTCCGTGGGGGACGGCACCGCGGCTCCCGATGCGGCTCCGCTGGCCCTGGGATATTATTCCTTGGGGGCCGCCGATGCGCCGGACCGTGCGTTGGGCCTCGTCCCCACCACCGCTCAGGGTGAATTGTCGGCCATCGTGCTCTTTCACAATGTCACCGCCGGTCCCTTAAAACTTTCAAATGTCAAGTTCACTGCCGAAGCTTACCGCA
Organism: Verrucomicrobiales bacterium; assembly: GCA_035550135.1. Lineage (GTDB taxonomy): Bacteria > Verrucomicrobiota > Verrucomicrobiia > Verrucomicrobiales > V1-33 > V1-33. The sequence continues at coordinate 16,235 of DASZQB010000039.1, read as the reverse complement.
CTAACAGTGGAGCCAATAACTTCGACAGCGTGTTCGTTTGGTGGAAGGCCGGTCCCTCCCCTTCGAACCTGCTCATGGCAAACACCACAGATTTGTCAGCCAACAACACCACCGAATTCCTCGCCGGCACCAATGTTTCTGCTCCGAATGCCTACTACATTACCGGCTGGAATCATTTGCCCGAATACACATACACCAGCAACAACGCCGCCGCTTCGCTGGCCCTGCCTCCTGAAACGCAAACTTTCAACTCTGCGCCCACCTCCGGAGCGGTGATCGTTCCCGCCGGAGAGTACATTGCCATCCGGTGGAGCAACCTCAACGACGGGAGCGTGGATGCCATGCTGGGCATCGACGACCTGGAGCTCACCTTCACGTCCACTGTCGGCTGCATTGTGGATGCCGCTGTGACCAGCATCATACGTCTTCCCGGTGCGGATGTTGCCTCGGCCCTGGACGATTCTGTTCAGTTTACTGTGAACGCTACCGCCACCAGCGGATCTCCGTCCGGATGGAAAGTCCCGGCAGGGGGCTTCGCAGGAGGCATCACGGGCGCCTACGGTTCTCCAAAAGTAGTCACCGTCCCGATCACGGATTTCGGAGCCACCGGCAACGCCACCCTGCGGGTGGAGGATGCCGCAGACCCCAATTGCTCTAAGGTGGTAACTATCTCTGCTCCAGCTTTCGTTCAAAAAGTCACCGCGACAAACAGCCCCGTCATCACTTTCACACCATCAGCCATCGGTGACGCCGCGTTTACCCCGCCGGCTGCCGACCAGTCGGAACTCGGTTGGACCGGCGGCACCGCGGGCGCAAACACCAATTCCAACGTGCAAAAGCAGCCGGACTCGGGAGCTTTTATCGGCACTAATAACTATTGGCACCTCACCACTGCCACCACCACTTTCACCACCGCTCCGGTCGATGTCAGCGCTCTCGCCGGTCAGTCCCTGCAGGGTAAAATCGAACTCGCATTTTACTCCACCAGCACGACCGAGTTGGACGATAATGATGTCGTGAATGGCCGCATGGAAGTCGCCGTGGACGGCAACTTCACCAACACGGCGGCGGGAAATATTCTTACCGCAAGTTTTGTGGACGTATCCGGCGTCGGTGCTCCGCAGGCCTTTACCCAGTCGATTCCGGCAGCCAATCCTTACATCGATCTGGGTGTTGTCGGATACCCGGCTGCAGACTTCACCTTCCATCCCATCACCAGGTCCATCGCAATTCCTGGCGGTGCCACGTCAGCCCGCGCGAGGATCATCTTCGCCAGCGGCGCAGGTGTCTCCAATACCGAGCACATCCTTCTCGATAACGTCAGGTTTTCCCTCTCCACGGTGGCCGGCGACACGGACGGCGACGGCATGCCGGACGACTATGAAAACGCCAACGGCCTCAATCCCAACAGCAACGCCGACCGGGATGCCGACTTCGACGGCGACGGCCAGTCCAACCTCCACGAATATGAGGCTGGTACTGCTGCGAACGATCCCGCCAGCACCCTGCGGATCATTGCGGCGTCGATCACCGCGGCGAACGAAATCTCAGGGACTTGGACCAGCGTTGCCGGCAAACGTTATCAAATCAAGATTTCCACCGACCTTGGAAACTCCGTCCCGTGGGCAAACCTCGGTCCGGTCATTACCGCCACCGGCTCCACCACCTCCATCCCTCCCACCCCTGTTCCGGGTGGAAATCCCCGCTACTTCCTGCGCGTTGCCATCGCGCCTTGAACTCTTAAATCGCCTGCCAGGGATTACCGGGTCTCTGCAACGGACATGTCTCTTCGCCAAACGACTGTCGGCTTCCAGCGGGCGAATTCCTCCGCCCGCCGGAAATCGGGCAGGCCTAATGGCGGGCAAATAAAAGTCACTTGGTTCCCCCCGAACAAAAAAGCACCCACACCGGTATGAAAAAATCGCTCACCCTCCTGCTCTCCGCCGCTCTCAGCGGAAGTGCCTTCGCTGCTCCGGTTCCCATCGGCCCCGGCTCTCTTGTCTATTCGCAGAATTTCAATGCCCTGGCCGTCGATATCAACAACAACCCGGCGATCACCACATGGGCGGATGACGCCACCATCCCGGGCTGGTGGCTCTATCGCGCCGGGAACACGGCGGGAGCCCCCATCGGGCTCGCCGGTGCCTTCGAAACTTATTACGTCGCCGATGGAAACGCCGCTCCCAATACCGCTCCCCTCGCGCATGGTTTTTATTCCAACGGCCTTGCCAGTGCTCCGGACCGCTCTCTCGGCTTCTGCCCCACCACGGCTCAGGGGGAATTGTCCGCAATCCTCATTCTCCAAAATACCTCCGCGACGCCTCTAAAGCTGAACCGGGTAAAGTTCGCAGCGGAGGCCTACCGTTCCAATACCACAGCGAATGTCCGTGACAGCATTTTCGTTTGGTACAAAACCGGAGCCTCCCCGGACGACCTTCTCCAGGACAATACCATTGCCCCCGCCGCCGGCAATACCACCGACTTTATAGTCGGCACCAATACCACGGGCCCTACTTCCTACTACATTACCGGATGGACCAATCTCCGAGAGTTTACATACACTCAAACGACTCCCACCGCCGGTATTCCTCTCCCACCCGACACCCAGGCCTTCGATTCCGCTCCCACCTCGGCTACCATCCAGGTTCAGCCGGGTCAGTTTTTAGGAATTCGCTGGAGCAATCTCAATGACGGCGGAGTGGACGCCATCCAGGGAATAGACGACCTCGAACTGACTTTTGTCAGTTCCTCCGGATGCGTCGTGGACGCCAACGTCTCCGCCGTCACCCGCCTCCCAGGCGCCAACCCTAACATCGCCACGGATGATTCTGTGCAGTTCACCATTAATGCCTCGGCGGTTAATGGATCGGCCGGAGGCTGGAAGGTGCCGGCAGGCGGTCTTGCGGGCGGTACCACTGGCGCCTATAGCACGCCAAAAGTCGTCACCGCAGCCCTCGCTGATTTTGGGGCCACCGGTACCGCCTCGCTTCGCGTCGAGGATTCCGCCGAACCGGGTTGCTTTAAAACCGTTGATGTTACCGTCCCGCCATTCATCCAGAAAGTCACCGCTACGGCCAGTTCCGTCATCACGTTCACCCCCGCCGCCATCGGCAGCGCAGCCTATATCCCGCCCGCTGCCGACCAGTCTGAACTAGGATGGACGGGAGGCAGCGCAGGGGCCAACACCGCCTCGAATGTGCAAAGACAGCCTGACTCCGGCGCTTTTATCGGCACCAATCAATACTGGCATCTCACCACTGCCAACGCCACATTCACCACCGACCCCGTGGACGTGAGCGCCCTCGCCGGCGTGGGACTCGAGGCAAAGTTCGACCTCGCCTTCTACTCTACCAGCACCACCGAACTGGACGACAACGATGTCCTCAATGCGCGCGTGGAAGTGGCCGTCGATGGCAACTTCAGCAATTTCACACCCGGAAATATCATCACCCAGGTTTACTTTGACATTTTCGGCGCGGGCGCTCCTCAAGCATTCAGCCAATCCATCCCCGCGGCCAGTCCTTATATTGATCTCAATAACGCCGGTTTTCCCGCCGCTGACTTCATCCTCTATCCGTTTACGAAAGTCGTTGGAATACCCGTCGGTGCCACCAGCGCCCGCGCCCGCATCATCGTCGCCAGCGGTGCAGGAGTTTCCAACTCGGAGCACATCATTCTCGACAACGTGAGATTCTCCAAAGCGAGCATCCCCGGAGACACGGACGCTGACGGCATGCCGGACAGTTACGAAACCGCCAACGGTCTCAATCCTAACAGCAACGCCGACCGCGACACGGACCTCGATCACGACGGAGCCTCCAACTTCTCCGAATACACCTACGGCACTCAGGCGAATAACAATGCCAGCGTTTTCAAAATCACCGCCGCCGCCATTTCCGCCGCCGGTGAAGTCTCCGTCACATGGAGCAGTGTCGTCGGAAAGAACTATCAGGCGCAAATCTCCACGGACCTCGGCGGAGCCGACCCGTGGCTGTCGGTTGGTGCTCCCATCACCGCCACTGGCACCTCCACCTCCCTGCCGGCCGGCATCATTATTCCCAACGTCAATCCCCGCTACTTCCTGCGCATCATCATTTCGCCCTGAGGATAGCGGCCCGGGCGGCTCAAATCGCCGGCACGCCTGCAGCCCCAGGCGTGCCCGCGTCCCTTTCCCTAACGTCTTACTTTTTCGCCTCCACAATGGCCTTCATGTCCGCCAGCCCTTTCTCAAAGGGCCCGCCGATCATCTTGTCCATGCTTATGAACACCGTGATCGCCTTCCCGGCAAAACCATTCTCGCCGGACATGCTCCAGGTCACCTCCGTCTGATCGCCCTGCGGCTTGAACGTGAACTCCGCATCACTCGTCGCCTCCATGGGCTTGAGGAATTGCAGTTTGAAACGCACCAGTTCGTTAGGCTTGCTCTCCACGATCGTCATTTTGCCTTCACCCACCTCGCTGTTCCCCACCCATTGATAACTGGCTCCTTTCCCGGACGGCGGCCCCGAATAAGTGAGCTTGATGTTAGGGTCCAGCTTGAACCACGGGTTCCACCCCTCCCAGTTTTTCGGCGTGTCCACTTGTTGAAACACGGCCGCGGGCGGCGCGGCTATTTTCGTGGAGCGCTTCACTTCATAATGCGCCGGCTGAAAGGCCGCCACGATCACAAAGATCGCGACGAGAACCACGAAGCCGAGCAGTATCTTTACGAACAGGGATGTCTTTTTCATAGCATGGAAAAATGAAGGGAGCGGCGATGGAATGTTCGCCGCTCCCGTTGCGGTGAGTGTATGAGGACGATGCCGCGCTGCGGCAGCCCCGCTACTTCTTTCGCTTGGACGTCACCTTCACCATCAGCGTCCATTTGCCGTCGTCACCCTGCATGGAGGAGGTGAAGATTTTCGTATCCTTGTCTTTTATCTCTATCACTTCCTTGAACTTGGATTTCCCGGGCTTCATGGGGCAGGGGCCTTCCGTATTCAGCGTCAGGATTTTGCCCGTGGAGTCCACCGAGCCTTCGTATTTCCACAGGTAGCTGCCCATGGAGTCCACCCAGGTGCCCGTGTATTTTTTCGCGTCCGGATCGTATCCCAGCGTGAACCTGCTGGACATCTTCATTCCCATCATCTCACCGTTCCCATCAGCGATGAGCCAGAATCCCCCAAGCATGCGGCCCGTTTCAGTGCCCTTGCCTTTCACCGGCGTGTCCGCGCCGGGCATATGCACCTCCATCTCGCTTTCCCATTCCCCTTCGAGTTGCTTCAGCCACTCATGCTCTTTGACGGGTTTGGGCATTTCCGGGATTTCCTGCGCGCGAACCATCGGGGCTCCGCCGAGCAGGATGAAAAGACTGAGTATAATGGATAGTTTCATGGTGTGTGGATTTCTGCTGGTGTGTGTGTCTGTCATTCGCCGGAACGAACCGGCTGGCCGGGGGGCCCTTCGACTGTGCAGAAAGTCTGCCCGGAAGAAAGCGGGGAGAAACCCTGCCGCCGTTTTCAATTCGGCCACGTCAGCCGGAAGAACGCCCTCTTCAGGTCGCCGTCCACCGTCATGGAATGCGCCGTCCCGTTCACCACTTCCAGTCCCATCACCGGCACCCATGAGCCCTCTTGCATCGTGGAGCTGGACTCTAGCACACAGCCTTCACGCGCCGTATTCCACGAAAAAACCAACTGCCACGGCCAGTCACCGTAAGCCACCTTCAACTCCGGCGCATCCGGCACGATCGTTACTGGATACGTCCACCCGGACGATCCCTTGATGACCAGCCCCTTCAATTCCGGAATCGGCTTCCCGTTCGCGTCTCCCACGAAGATCGGCGGCAGCGTCGCTGTGTGGGAAAAGTCCACATCCGCACTGTTGCCTTGCGGCATCGTATTGTCTGTTTCCACAAACAGCTCCATGGCGAAGTCCACCCCGCCCGATGAGAAAAACTGGTGAGGGTCCACCTGCAAGCCCACCCGCAGCGCGCCCGCCTTTCCTCCCGCTCCAAACGCCGACCGCTTCTCCCCTGAAATTTCGTCGCCCTCAGCCGGCGTCAGAGACGCCCGCAACACCGCCTGACCATACCTCACCTGGCCCGTCGCCACCGGCGCAAAGTAAAGAAACACCGAGCCCGCATCCCAGCCCCCTAACAACTCCGGATTGAACAGCGTCAGCGTATCCGTCCACGTTGCCTGCGCATTGCTAACGGCACCGATCCCGTTCCCTGCCGCATACGATGCCTGCGCCCGCGCCTTCAGCGTCGTGCCCGCCACACTCGCGCTCGCCGAATACGAATCCGAGTATTGTGAGACGTTTGTCACCGAAGCACTCGCATCCTCCACGCCAGTACCGTCATCGCTCCGGCTTCCCACCTCCCCGAAATTCCCCGACGCATTCGCCTCCGCTCCCGCCTGCAACTCCGGCACCGTCGGCTTCAGCAAAAACCCGCCGCACACCGCGGCATACAACCAATGACGGCCAAAGAGACAACGCTTCATAGCTGAAAAGGGGAGCCGGTTGATAGAATCCGGGCACACAATTCTGCCTCAAATCCGACTCCCTGCAACCGACGCCGCCCGCCCGCTTCTTTCATTCGCAGGCTCATCGACCACACTTCACACCCAGCTTTGCCGCCGCCTCTTTGACGTCATTAAGGAAGTCCTGGGGGTTGCTGTTGTTCATCAGGGTCCGGAGCAGGGCGGCCTGGCGTTTTTGCACGTCGGCGGCAGTTAGGCGGGGTGAGGGAGGGGAAGGGAGGTCCGGATATTTGATGACGGGCGACTCCGGGGGAACGGGGGGCTTGTATTGAGCGTCCGGCTTGTGGAAAAACTCCACTCGGCCATCCGGTCTCTGATGGGTATAGCCGCAGGTGTTGGAATACTTGAGGGCCGCGTCGAAATAGGCGTCGTATTCCTTTGCTTTGTCCATGAGCGTCCTCTGGATGGAGGAGGCCTCCGTTTTGAGTTCCTCGATCTTCCTTCGATAGGCGGCCATGTCCATCTCCAGCAGTTTCATGGAGAGATCGAATTCATCTCGCAACTGCTGGGCGGCCCACATGTACCGGGCAAAGCCCTCGCCCTGATCCGGAGCGAGACTGGTGAGGTAATAGACCATGAGCGTTGAGCCGGCGTAAAGATTGCGCTGGTCGATGCCCCCTGGTGTGGTCACCGCGGTGATCGCGTGTTCCATCCGGACACTGGATTTTACTTTTGCAAGCTTTGGAGGCTGCGGGGGCGTTTCGGCGGGAGGAAGAAGGATCGATTTGCCTGCCTCCAGCGCGAACATATTCTCAAAGAGTTTCCTGCGTTCCTCGATTTTCGCGAATCCGGCTTTCAGACCCGCAATCTCCTTCTCGAGACTTTGCCGGAAATGGGTTTGATACTGGCTGGTTCTTTCAAGCATGGAGCCGAGCACCATCTCCGCCTGGGTTTGCGACCGGTATTCAAGTGCGCGGAGAAAAGCTTCGTCCGTGCAATAGGGGCCGCGCCGCTGGAGTTCCGGCACCACCTGTTTTTTGGAGACCATCTTGCAGTCGTAATAACCGTCGCGGTATTTCATGATGGCCACGTACTCGGCAGTGCCTTCCGCGATCCACCACGGAATGACCGGCAGCAGGCGCTGCATCATCTGGTGGGTGATCTCATGCTGCATGGTGTCCGGGCTGTCGGTGGCGCTGGTGAGCGGCAGGGAAAACTCTCCCGTGGAGGGTTTGAACACTCCCGCAGAGCCGGGCGGGCCGCCACCCTCCAGGTAGGACTTCATGTCCCGGTAGATGAGCGCCCGGAAACGCGAGCCTTTTTCCGGAATGGCCTCGATGCGCCAGGGCAGGCGCTTTAAAAGTTCGCGTGTGGCCTCAAAAAGCCGGCCCGACTGCGCGACGAATTTCGAGTCGAGCTCGGTCTGGCTGTCGAATTCGAAATTCGCACACCGGTAACGAAACCAGCCTTTGGGAGCGGCTTCGGCTTCCGGCACGCGGGTCAACTTCACAAAGCTCTCGCTCACTCCGGCGCGGTCCGGCACGGCGAGGCGAAGGTCCGCCATTCCGAGCAACTGCCATTTCAGCGCAATGGCCTGACGACCGCTTTCCCACGAGAGGCTGGTGAGCGGCACCTCGGCGAGGGTGCCGGCGGGCGTGCGGAGATGGACTTTTCCATCTTCCAGTTTCACAAAGGACGCGGTGATTTCCTTTCCATCATTGTTTTTCCACACCAGCTTCTTTTCGGTCTGCGAAAACGACGGGAGCACGGTCAGGAGCAGCAGCAGGCAATGGAGAGCCCATGCTCCGCGGGTCCGAAAACAGAGGATGAAATTCATCGGATGCTGGAAAACGCCGGACTCGAACAGGAATCCACAAGCGGTTTCCATGCTAGCGCGACTTTGATTGCAGAGCAACCATCGAGTCGAAGCGGCGGGTGGAAATGAAGCTTGCAATGCGCCGCCGGGCGATTACTTTGCAACACAAAGCAATTTCGTTACTATGTCCGCCCCCGCCGAGGAAGCCGCCAGTCAGTTACGCGCGATCCGCGCACTCATGGAAAGGTCCACGATTTACCGGGCGATCTCCGCACCGGCGGCGGCGTTTGCGGGAGTGCTCAGTCTGGCGGTTTGCGCGTGGCTGTGGATGCACCGGGAACCCGGTGAAAGGCCTGATCCCATGATTTTCCTCTGCATCTGGCTCAGCGTCCTGCTGGTGGTCAGTGCGTTGAATACGTGGCTGCTTTACCGCAGTGCGCAGCAGCGCGGTGAAGTGTTCGTTTCCGCCGGCATGAAGCATGCGTTGCGCGCCCTTGCGCCTCCGCTCACCGCCGGGTTCATCATGAGTCTGCTGGAAGTCTTCGCCGAAGAAAACTCCCGGCTGGACTGCTATGCAAACATCGCGGCTTACTGGATTCTCTTCTACGGCCTTGCGCTGCTGGCGACCGGTTCTTTCTCCCCCCGCTCCATGCAGGCGCTTGGGGGCGGCTTTTTTGCGTTCGGCGTGCTGACCTTTCTGTCGTCGGTGCGGAATTTCACCGGATCGAAGTATGATGTGGCAGTCATCCACATGGCCTTCTCTTTTGGCGTGCTGCATCTCATTTACGCCGCCGCGGTCTGGATTCAGAGCCGCAGAGAGAACAATTCAGCGCCGCCCGGGGCATGATCGACTTTTCCCAGCTCGATAAAACCATCCATGAAAAAGGACGGCTCGCCATCATGACGCTGCTTGCGGCTCGTGCGGGGTGGTCGTTTCAGGACTTGAAGACGGAACTCAAAATGAGCGACGGCAATCTCATCACGCACCTGCGCACCCTCATCAAAGCGGGGTACGTCGCGGAAACCCGGGAGATAAAGACCCGCCCGCAAACCAGCTACGCCCTGACAAAACCGGGGCGCACCGCTTTTGAGACATATATCAATTTGCTGGACGCTATCGTGCGGTCCGCCCGACCCTGAGTTTTTTTACCCGTTCACTTTGCAATACAAAGCAATTCTAACACAACGATGAATATCCATACCGCCACTCATTACGGCATGTGCTTCGGAGTTCGCGAGGCGCTGCGCCGCGCGCATGACACCGCCGCATCCGGTCCGGTAACCATCCTCGGTCAATTGGTGCACAATCCGGTGGTGCAGGAACATCTCACGACTCTCGGCGTGCGTGAAGGGAGGCTGGAAGACGTGGGAAGCGCCGGCACGCAAAGCGTTATGATTACCGCTCATGGCGCGGCGGACCGTCATCGCGCGGCGTGGCGCGAGGCCGGTTACAACGTGACGGACACAACCTGCCCGCTCGTGCACCGCGCTCATGCCGCGCTGGCGCAACTGGTGGCAGAGGGCTGTCAGCCGGTCGTCATCGGTCAGCGCGGCCATGTGGAGGTGCGCGGGCTGATCGGCGATTTTCCGGACGCCGTGGTGGTGGAGAATGAAGACGATTTTGCCACGATGCCGGTGGCTGCGCGGTACGGAGTAGTGTCGCAGACGACGCAGCCAATCGCCCGGGTGAGAGGCATGGTGGCAGCGATGAAACAGCGCTTTCCCGGAGCAGAAATTCGCTTTCGCGACACCGTCTGCCAACCCACCAAAGATCGCCAAACAGCGATGGAGGAACTCTGCGCGAGGTGTGATGTGATCGTCGTCGTAGGGGGGCGTCACAGTAATAACACACGCCAACTTGCCCAGACCGCACGGACCCGTGGCATTACGGCCTATCAAATCGAAACGCCGGCAGAACTCAAACCCGCGTGGTTTCAGGGGTGCCGGAATGCGGGAGTGACGGCAGGGACTTCCACGCTGGATGAAACGGTGCGGGATGTGATTCAGCGGCTGAAGGAAATTGCCGCTCTATAGTGAGCCAGGTGGCCACGGGCTTCGCTACGGAAAACAAGTTCCCCTCCGCCGCTCGTCAGCGTGGCCCCAGCGATTGGAGCGATTGCCTGAAATGGTTCCTGGCCTTCGAAAAACTTTTGCTTGCCGCCTTGAAATCCGCGGGAACACGGGAAATCTTCAGTTCTGCAGCCTGAAACATGATACAAACCACTCCTGGGGCGCGACACGTTCGACTGTGGTTCACTGCAGCCTAACGCTATTGATTCTAAGCCCTTTGGGCGGGGCGGGCGAAGGGTATATTTCGATTTCCGAAAAAGCCGTGTTCCCTTCCCGTCCTCTAATAATCAATTGATGTTTGCCCGCAGTTAAAAAAAACGTCCTGGGAGTAAACTGATTTTTGCTTTCAGTGCCGTTTCCCCGCCAACTCACCCTCCTTTTTTCAAATCCCTTTGTAAGAGCAATATCCCAAATCATGGCCGGCGCTTCAGGTTCTGTATCGATGCTGATGAAGAAAGAGTTGTTTTCTTCCTGAGGTGCGTCCACGGTCGCGGAAATCCCGTAGTTTCCATCAAAAGGAATCTTAAACTCAAGGAGAGCCTTTCCCCCCGCGTGTGCATCGGTCGTCAGGATTTGTTGCGACACAGCACCGCCCGCGAGCGCGAAAGGTTCAGTGACCTTAGCGGACGCGGCAGGCAGCCGGATGATAGAATCTGATTGGGTAACGGGGCCGTCCGTCGGAGGCGGTTTGTTGGGGTCGCTCGGGATCGGAATGCTCGGAAGCGGTTTGTTCGGCTTGTTTTCGCCTAATTCCGGAGTGGAAGCCGCCGGCATTCTCTCATTCCGCTGCTCGGGTGGCAGGAACTTCTGAATCTTTGCTATCGTCTCCCGAATCCCGCCCGGCAGCTTTTTCACCTCGTCGCCCACAGTCACTAACCGTGCCCGAGCTTCTGTCAACTCATGGGAAAGAGATTCGTTGATACTACTTTCCAACGACTCGATCAATGCCCAGGATAGTTGAGCATATTTCGTTCGAAGCGTTTCGAGTGCGGCAATCTGCTCATTAACCGCTTCGTCGACTCCGTCTCTGCCGGCCACCAAGGCGGCCCTCAGGCTCTCCAAAAACCAATCGATGATTGTCAAACCTTGCCGAAAACGCTGCTTTACTACTGCGGCGCGATCTCTCCGGGCACGCTCCATCTGGGTTGCCTTCGATTGGTTCGATTCCCGCGTCTCAGAGACGGCAAGGCTCCTGATTGCCACGATAGCCAGCAATACAAAAATTACAATTAAAACTAAAAAAACAAGAAGATGCTTCTTTGATCTGATCCACTGTTCGCCACTGATTCCCTTGCGAGGAATAGTATCCATCCCTCTTTTTGCTATCGCACTCCTCTCTTCCTTCGGTAGAACCTTGAGAACCTGCAAATGCCGGTTGTTGGTGTAGCGAATAAACACCAAATAGGCGCAACTGCCAAGCACACAAAGAAGCGCAATAACTGCGTATGGATTCGATGCGGCGACTTCCAATTTCTCTAAGAAAACGCGCGGGTCCATACCCGGATTGAACGCATTCCGACCCACGTTGCAAGGGGAATGCGCTTTCTAATAGGCCCCCGCTGCCTTGACCCGCGGCCGCAAATCTCGACAAAAACACCGCCGCGAAATCCTCCTTCGCAAGCGAAATGAGAAAATCGACTCGGTTTGCAAGCAAGCCGAAACTGTCACGTTGGGCTTCGCGGACATCACGAGCCGAGCCTTTCCATCACATTGAGATGCGCGGAAGCTAACATTGTCCTTGCCGCCGTGGAACAGGTCCGCGCCCTCCGCGCCGCAAACCCCAGCGCCGGCCCCCGCCTCCATTCCGGAGCCCCCATGGCCACGCACTCCGCTTCCAGCCCCCCCGCAATTCCCCCCGGGAGTGGCATGGGGATTGTTAGCCTAACTAGTTTCGGAATTCGTCCTTTTCCGCCCCATGCGCGTCGGAAACTCGAACAGGCCACTGCTGTCCGAAAACAATTTTTCAAAGACTGTCACACTTTGCCGCCGCGCGGGGGAGTATAGAGTGTGATGATGGAAACCGACGACGCTGAACTCCTCAGGGCCTTTGTCCGCGAAGGATCGCAGGCTGCCTTTGCGGTGCTGGTGCGGAAGTATGCCGGCTTACTTTATCATGCGGCACTGCGACTGACCGGGCGGGCCGATCTTGCGGAGGAGGCGGCGCAGAATGCGCTGGGCATTCTTGCGCGAAAGGCGGGCTCGTTGCGAAACAGTGCCTCTATTGCCCCCTGGCTGCACCGGACGGTGTGCTTTGAAGCCGCCAAACTGCGGCGGCGTGAACGCCGCTACTCAGACGGCATGAATCACCTGACTGATCCTTCTCTCGCTCTTTCGGGACACGACATGCCGGAAGACTGGAAGCGAGTCACGCCGCATCTTGATGAGGCGCTCGACGAATTGCCGGAAGCGGACCGCCGGGTGGTGCTGCTGAAGTACTTTGAAGACTGGGACTGCGAGGAAATGGCTCGCCGTCTGGGCGGGCAGTCTGCGGCATGGCGGCAACGGCTGTCGCGGGCGATGACCCGCCTGCGAAAACTGCTCGCGCGGCGCGGGGTGGTGGTACCGGTCACGGTGCTGGCGGGAGGTTTGCACTCGACGCTGTCCCATGCAGCACCCTCCGCAGTGGCGGCATCCCTGACCACGACTCCGCTGGTTACCGCAGGAACCGTCACATGGAAGACCCTGGCACTTCACTCGCTGCATTTTATGAATACCAAACAACTTGTCTCCACTGTTATCGTCATTGCCGCCGCTGTGGTGCCGCTGAGTTTTCAGGCGGCTGCCGTTTCCCGTGCGGAAGCTCGCGTGGCCGGGCTGGAGTCCACGGCGAAAGGACTCCAGATTGCCGCCGGCGCGAATTTGTCAGGCGACAACGTCCTTGCGCGGGCGGTGTCGAAGCGTCCTGCGGGATCGTCTGCAAAAGAGGACGCTGTGGACGCTGCCGGCATCGACGTGCAGGATCTCGCCCGGGTGCTGGCGGAAGGGCCAAACGGAAACCTTGCGCGGATGGTTCAATACCGTCTGGCGTTGTCCCGCCTCGATGCCGCGGGCCTTCAGAAGCTGCTGAGTGCCGCCGAAACGCTCGATCTTCCGCCCGGCCACCGTTACGCGTTGTATGAGCGGCTGCTGCCGTCGCTCGCGTCGAAGGATCCGGTCGCCGCGGTAACCACAGGGGTTAGACTCGCCGGAGAGATGTCAGGAAAGGAAGCGGTGAGACTCTGGAGGAACCCGCTGCCTAACTGCCTCGCCGACTGGGCGGCCAAAGACCCCGGCGCAGCGCGCGCATGGTTTGAGGCGCAGAAGAGGAGCGGTGCACTTGAAGTGAAGAGTTTGGGCAATGCGGATCTTGCGACCTGGCTCGCCGGTGGAGTGTTCACGGGCATGATGCGCGGAGACATGCAGAAAGAGGGACTCGCTTTCTTTGAGAGCCTCGACGATGCAGGAAGAGGCAACGCTCTTCTCCGGTTTGGAACCAGCAACTCCAATTCGGAGGATCATGCGACCATCGTGAGGCTCGCCGCCGGCATCTCAGATTCTGAAGCCAGGTCCGGAGCACTCATGGGAGTGGCGAATACGCTTGGAAAATCGGACCTCGCCGCGGCAGGGACACTAATCGCCAAAGCGGAACTTCCTGCCGCGGAAACCCGCAAGCTGCTCGTGGCTGCGGCGCTGGCTCCCGCCGGTGAACGCGGTTTCGACCCGGCGGCCCGCCTCACTTGGCTGAGGGCGCAAACACCGCCGGAGCAAATGGACAAATCGATTGGCTATTTTATGGGGAGTACTGCCGGAGGGGACTTGTCAGCCGTTAAGCAACAGGTGGACAAGGAACTGGCAGCCGGCGCCACGGATGCTTTCCTCGGCGCCTTCATTCGCAGTGCAGCCGAGCGTTCGAATACCATAGATCTGGCGTTCAGTTATTTTCCGCGACTATCTGATCCGGCGGAGCGCGCCCGAACCCTGCGGGAGATGCACGGCCTCCATCCGGAAGCCGCCATGGCGGCGGCGCGGCAGGCGGGCGTCTCCACAGCGGAGATGGACGCGGCGCTTCAATCCAGGTGATTTCCTTTCGCTTCCCATGAAATACCTTCTTTGCTTCTTTTTGGTATGCGCGGCGCTTTTCGGCCTCTGGCAGGCGCAACGTCTTGATCGGGCGGAGCAGCGGGAGGCTGCGCTCTTAAGAGAGATTTCCGCGGCGAAAGAGACGATCACGACAACGCGTGGCGAGCGCGCTTCAGTTTCCAAAGCCGCGCCCCTTTCCAACGTTGAGAGCCGCCCTTTGGATATCGACGGGTTTTTTCAACTTGCCGGTGAGATTTCTGAGATCGAAGCGGGTTCCAGAGCCGGAAAGGAAAGGGAACAATTGCAGACGAAAATCGCTGAGCTTTTCTCGCGGCTGGCGGTCACGCCTCCGGCGACGCTGAAGAGTATTATGGAACAGTTGCCGGAAAGCCCGGTTTCGGCGGCGGCCAAGAAACAAGTGCCTCTGATGATTATCAACACGCTGGCGAAATCCGATCCGGCGGCAGCCGCGGACTATGCATTGCGGTTAAAGTCGAGATCGGAGACGTTCGCGATGGCGATTCGCAGTTGGGCTTCGCAGGACGCGGCGGCAGCCTCCGCCTGGCTGGACAAGGCGGAGCGGGAGGGAACGCTGCCCGCTGACACGAAGGCCGCGGAATTGCGCCTGCTGCTGTTGCCGGCGCAAATTGCGGCCAATCTTCAGGGCGATGCGATCGAGCAACTGGTGAAACTGAATCCCGGAAAACTGGACGAGACAATGGCGGCGACCGTGCGGCTTTTGACTGCGCCGGAGCAGCGCTTAAACGCACTGCAGAAAATCGCGGCGCTGCCGGCCGCCGGCCCCGCAGCTGTCGCTCAGTTTGTGAAACAGACCGGCCGCGAAATTTCGTTCGAGGCTGCGACGGCTCTCATCAAGGATGCGGCTTCCATGCTGACACCCGCCCAGCATGACAGCGCTGCCGTGGCAGCCGCCATGGCCCGCATCGATGCCGGAACCCCCGTCCGGGCTGAATGGTTGTTGAACAACTTGCGTGATGCCGACCGCGAGCCCGCCGTTAGCAAGTTCATGAATGCCTGGGCCAAAGCGGACTTTAACGGCGCGGCCACCTGGCTGCGGAATCAGGCCGCCTCGCCCGATCATGATGCCGCCGTGGCCGCCTTCGCGCCTCTTGTTGTCAAAATGGAACCCCCCAGCGCCGTGGATTGGGCTGCGACCATTGCAAATGCTGACAGACGCAGGGATGTCCTGAGCTCCCTCTACAAGGAATGGCAGGCAGCCTCTCCCGCGGAGGCGGAGGCCTATTTCCAGAAAAAGGGCCTTTCGGTGCCGTAGCAATTTTCCGGGACAAAACCGCTTGCATCGCCCCTGCTGAATGCTTCTCTGCGGGCACCAGAGACGGCCTGCCGGACTCTGGTTTTTAGTCCACAGGACATGCTCGGATGGCGGAATTGGTAGACGCGTACGTTTGAGGGGCGTATGGAGTAATCTGTGCGGGTTCGAGTCCCGCTCCGAGCACCACCCTGCGGGGTGAATGGGCGTTTCCCGTGCAATTGTCGATGCAACGAACGCTTGTTTTCCTCCGGTGTCCGCTGGCCGGCTTCTGGCCGCGCCGGTGTAACAAATAGCGGAATTCCGCTAATTACAAGCCCCGTCCGGGAAACTGAGCGGGGTTTTTTATGGGGAGTCAGTTTCACGAGCAACGTCGATGCCTTTCGCCAGGTCTTTAACCCTAGTTCGTCAGTTAGTAAAAATCCTGGCCCGAAATCCGCGCGGGGCGCAACTAATTTCCGGTGTGGCGGCATTGCCGGAGGTTGATTTCGCCGGGTAGTGGAGAACCGGGGGATTGAGGTTCCCGGGCGGGCGG
>DASZQB010000038.1:0-49513 GCA_035550135.1 Verrucomicrobiales bacterium | reverse complement strand
TGATGAGTCTTAATATGAGAGGCTCAGGTTGACGGGGCGGATTGCAAATCCGCGGTCCTTGCTGCCTGCGTCTTTCCAGCGTGCATGGCGCGCAGGTTCCGCAGCCCGCCCTCCACTTTCTCCGCGGGGCAAACCGCGGCCATGACGGCATGACGCACAAAAACGGAAAAGTTGTCCAGCCGCGCCTCATCAGGCACTCATGGGGAAGAATCCAACATAAATAACATACATTATTTTGTAGTGTATTATATATATTACTCATTATATAACATAGCAACTTTGAAAGACGACAGCCCTTGCCATGGATTGGGAGGACGCCGATCTGTGGGACGATTCCTCCATTCGCCTCGAACGCAGCGCGCGCGGCTGGCACCTGCTCCTCACCACGCTCTACCCGCCAGGCGTCGTGCTCTGGATCGGTCACCCTCACGAATCCGGCCCTGGTCACGAATCGCATTTCCAGACACGCGACCAGTGGCTCGACAGCCACCCTGGCACGCCGCCGTGTCCGTTCATTTGTCCGGATACATTCCTGCCCGGCGCCTGTCATCGCCATACCGCCGGCGTGGCCGCCTCGCCTTACCTCGTGGTGGAAGCCGATGAAGCCCTCGGCCGCAAACCCGCCACCGGCGGCGAACGCGCCGAAAACCTCCGCCGCAATCTCTGCATCCTCCGCTGGCTGCACGAAACCCTCGCCTGGCCCCTGCGCGCCATCATCCACACCGGCGGCAAATCCTGCCACGGCTGGTTCGAACGTCCCCGCGACACCGCCCTGCAGGACCTCAAAGCCCTCGCCCCCGCCCTCGGCATCGATGCCAGCGTCTTCATCCCCGCCCACCCTGTGCGCCTCCCCAGCGTGGTGCATGAGAAGACAGGCGTGAAGTCGCGGCTGCTGTATTTGAGCCCGGGAGTGTTTCGTTAGGCTTCGCTTCCTCCGTTGTTGAATTTCGGCGACCGGTCGGCTTGATCGCGATGCCCGCTGCGATTCAAACCCTTGACTGCTCCGCGCGACCAACCTTCTGATTTCGCCGGGAATGATTAATTTGGCCGCTCTGTTTCATGAAAGTCTTCCGCTGGTCGAGGGAGAGGAGCCGCATCGCTGCCTGGCGGAAGTTGAAGTAGCAATGATGCGTGGATACATCGACGCTGTTTGCGAACTCCATGATTTTCCGGCGGAGGGGCTTTTTGTTCTTTTGCAGTCGAAGTGGTCAGAGATTCCGGGGGCCATCACGTGGCAGCGCGCCTGTAAATTAGGGGAAGCGTTTCGCCCCGCGTTCAAAGACTGGATCGCCAGGGAGATTTCCGAGTGGACGGCGGTTGAGACTCGCTATTTCCAGACGATGAATTACGGCCCGCGGCTGTGTGTCATTGGTTGCATCAGCAGAGACCGGGATGACGGCTTTGGTTATCGTTATTGCGCGATGGCCCGCAGGCGTGAGGAATGGCGCACCATTGCTTTCGTGAAGCTGGAAAGGGAACTTGAGGCCGTGCAGAAGATGCAGGCTTATTTTGAAGGGGATGATGGATGGTGCGCGAAGGGGGGCGGTGAGGAGTGAGATCGGCACCCTTCGAACAGCAACGAACGGTTTTTGATATTGTTTGGAATGGGGGGCGGAAGCCCTTTTGGAGTGCGGTGGGAAGCGTTAGCGCCACACCGCTTTGACGCTGGACCCCGGGGACGAAGAAACCCACCGATTTCCATAAACCCCCGATGCGAACCCCCGAATTTGTCCAAAGCGCCGCGTGGCGTCAAAAGCGGTGTGGCACTGTCGCTTCCCACCGCACTCCAAAAGCTTCGCTCCGGCCAGCTATACCTCGATTTTGGTTCCGGCTTTGCTGGCTTGGGAGTGAGAGTATGAGTATGAGTATGAGTAAGAACGGGGTTACTCCGGTACGAGGGTTACATTCAGCCAGAGGAAGCGGCGGCGGTTGGTGGTGACGGGTTGGGAGTCGTAGGCGGAGACGCCGCCGGGGACCTGGATGATGTTGCCGCTCCAGTTGCCGCCGGAGGGACGCACGGCGACGCTGGTGGCGGGGCCATCGAGGCTGTCGCTGGCCAGCACTTCCAGTCTGGCCTGGGGCGGGACGGGATCGGGAAGCTGGATGCCGAGGGCGAGACGCTGAGAACCGCCGGCAGTGGTGTAGGAGGGCGCGGGCAGTTTGTTGCCGGAGCCTTCCGTCGGATTGAGCCCCAGCGCATACTCCACGGCATTGGTTAGGCCGTCGCCATCGTTGTCGCCGGTGGCGGTGTAGCCGCCCTGCGGGAAATACTGCTGCTGCCACACGTCAGAGACGCCGTCCTGGTTTTCGTCCTCCGTTGCGGGATTCCGGCCATCCATGGTCAGGACGACGTGCTGCGAAGCGGCGGTGTCGTTTGCGAGGACCAGATAATAATCCTGTCCGGCGACCCACGGCCAGACGCCAAAGCCCCTGTTGAAATTCGAGTCCTGTCCGCTGCTCGTGTAGTGTCCGTCCGCCGGCGGCGGCAGTGATCCCTGCTCGATGAGCACATGCACGCCGGCGTCATGGGTGCTGGTGTGTTTCCAGCGCAGAGCATCGGCGGGGGCCGGAATGCGCCACCTCCCGCGGGCGCCCGCGGCGAGGGTGGTATCGATTTGCCCGGTGTAAAAATCGAGCACGGGCAGCGTGCCGACGCTGCCGCCGGCGGTGGCGGAACTCAGGGAAAACTGTGCCGTGTCCAGCGCCTGCACGCCCACGTAATACGTGTTCCCCGGGCGCAGCGGAGGAGTGGTTAAGGTGTAGGTGCCGGACAGGTCGAGGGAGGGGTAAGGCCCGTGGTTTTTGAAATCCTGCGCCCAGTCCTGAAGCGTGCCCGCATCGTTTCCCATCGCTGCTTCGCGTCCCGGCGGGATAGTGTCGCGGATGAAGGCGCGCACGTTGCCCTGCTGTTCAGTAAGTGTTAGTTTCCACTCCAGCGGCGCGTCGAGCGGCACGGCGAATTTGTAATAACGGACATCGCGCGGCGCGAGGTTTTGGCCGGAGACGCTGCCGCCGTTGAGCGCCAGGGTTTGCACGGAGCCGGTGGAAAGCAGCAGGCGGTAACGCGCATTCGTATTGCCGGCGGCCCGGATGCCCGCATACCAGCGGCCGGGCGCGAGTTCTTTTTCAAAACGCCCGCTGAGCGGTGTCCAGTTGGCGTATTCGGTGTTGTTGCCGATGGCGGAGTAATCCACCAGAGAGGCGCCCAGCCACACGGGTCCGTTGGAGTCATGGTGCGGAGTGGGGATGCCGCCGCGGCGGAGATAGATGTCAGGATTTCCATTGAGCGCCTGCAATTCCGCGCGCAGCAGACCGCCGTTTCCGGCGGGCACATCGAACGCATAGAAATGCCATGCGTCATTGGCGAGATCGATTCCCTGATCTCCGCCGATGCCCTGACCAGTGTCTCCAAAGGTCTGTCCCGGTGTCACCGGCATGGTGTAGGGAGCGTGCTGGAGCGTGACCGGCTGACTTGTCAGGGTATAGGTCGTGGCTCCCACACCCTCCAGTTCCAAGTACCATGTCTTCGACGGCTGGAAATAGGGCGGCGCCATGACGATGGCCTCGCCGTAATAACTGGTTAGGGAGGGCTCGGCGGTGAAGTCGTTGCTTTCAAAAACACGCATGCGCACCTGGCCCTGCGAGGTGGGCGCACTGAGCATCCAGCCCAGAATTTCCGCGCCGCTCACCGTGGCCGGCACGGGGATGGAATAGAACTGCTTTTGTCCCGCGAGGAGCGAGCGCGTTTCCGTGTGGCTGAAACCGTTACCGTTTTCGGTGGAGGAAAAATTCAGGCGCTGCGGCTGCAGCAGACGCACGACGATTTGCGCCGTGGCGGGCGGGATGTCCGAGAAACTGAGGCCTTCGGCCTGTGTGCCGGTACGGAGCGTCCACAGGCCCGCGGCGGGATTGAGCATGGTGATGATGGAGGGGTTTTCCGCGGCGGCGCTCACTCCGCCCTCGGCGCTGTAATACTGGTCCAACAGCAAGCCGGTGCCCGAACGCACGGCCACCATGGGAAGTCCCACGCGATTATCCAGACGCACCTCCACTGCGGTGGCAGCGGCCGGTATGGACATTTGAAATGCCCGATACTGGCCGCTCGCCAAAGACAGGGATTGTGTCAGGCCCGCGACAGTCGCAGTGCCGAGATTCGTGATGGCGAGCGGCGCGGAACTGGTTAGGGTGCCCGCGGAGCTGCCGGTGCCGATCCAGTCGGAAGCGGGCACGCCCGGGTTCACGCCTTCGCTCACTGCCGCTATATAATAGTCTCCCGGCGGCAGCTCGTTTTGTCCGGACGGCGGCAGCAGCACGAAGCGTTCCGCGCCAGGCTTCTGCTGGATTCTTCCACCCCAGTTATGGACGGAGTTATAGGTCTCGCAGTCCGGAAGCGTCGCTGCGCGCACCAGCAGGCAGAGATCCCCGATGGTAGGATTGAGCGTTATTTCCCAGCTCGGAGTGGCCGCGGGAATGGTGGTCTTGAAATACCGCGCAATCCGCGCGGGCGTGGGAGATACCGGCTGGCTGCCATTCAATGCCAGGTCCGTAATGGGGAAGTTCTGTCCCGTGCCGATGCCGCGGCTCTCCAGCGTATAACTCATCGCGTCGTTGGATTGCAGCGGACTGGTGACCCCGACGAAGTACGTGCCCGGCTCCAGCGGGCGGCCCATCGCAGAGACCATCACCTGTCCGGTCGCGTCCCGTCCGTCTGCTTCGCGCCCCCGGTGCGTGAGATCCTGGTAGGGCGCGCGTGATGCGCCCGCCGGCCACGCCGATTGATTGTCCGGAATACCGGAGGCGATGAGCGACTCCGGCACCTGCTCCCTGCGCACCACCATGCGCGGCAGTCCGCCGGTGACGTTCACGATCCGAAGATCCCAGCCCTTCACCGCTGCGCCGGAAGGCACTTCAATCTGCCAGAAGCGCCATGTGCCCGGCGACTGATTGGTCACGCTGGACGTTCCGCTATTGAAGGTCATCGGCTCCGGCCCGGCGCCAATGCTGATGTTCAGCGTCCCGGTCGCCGGCGGATAAGTTTCCGTCTGGGTTATGCCGGACCGCACCAAAAACGACCACACGCCCGCCGCCGGATTGACGATGTGAAATTCGTTAGTGTTTTCCAGGGGCGTCTGTCCGAAATTCCAGCCCGTGCCGCCGCCGGCGGCCGAGGGAAGTCCCGCGCCGGGCACCGCCGAAAGCATCGGCATGCCGGTCAGCGTGTCCAGCCGCACGTCGAGCGAAGTCGAGCCGGCCGGCACGGTGATTTGCAGCGCCTTCATCTGCCCGGCGGCCAGATTCACGGACGGGCTGATGCCCGCCGGTGTCGCCGTGCCGAGATTCGTCACCGCAAGGGGACCCACACTGGTTAGGGTTGCGGACGAATCGCCGGTGCCTATCAAATTCAAATTCGGCGCGAGCGTTCCTTCGCTGACAATGGCAAGGTAGTAGTCGCCCGCCGTCAGGAAGCTCTGACCCGGCAGCGGGAGCATCACGAAACGGTCGGAGCCCAGTTGCTGCACTTTCACGCCGCCGCTGCTGAGCGCATCGGCCTGATTGGGATCGGGCAGGGTTCCCTGGCGCACCCAAAGCGTGGAGTCGCCGCTTCCCGCGTTGCAGAGCGTCACCTCCCATGAGGGTGTGTTAGGCGGCACGGTCACTTTGTAAAAGGCCGTCTTGCGCGCCAGCAGCACCGGGGTCACCGCCGACCCGCCATTGAACGCCACCGTCGTTACCGGCAGTGCCTGACCGGTGCCAATGCCGCGGCTTTCGAGAGTATAAGTGGCCGCAGTGTCCCCGTTCGCGACCACGCCCACGTAATAAGTGCCCGGCTCCAGCGGGCGGCCCATAGCGGCCACGAAGGTGCGATAGGTTGCGTCGGCGGTGTCAGGCTCGTAGCCGCGCCAGGTGTAATCCACCTGCTGGTTCGTCTGATTTCCTGACGGCCAGGTGGTGTCATAGGATGGCCCCCAGCGATTGGTGGTGCCATGGAAAGCAGGCAGCAAATCCCTTCTGACGGACAGCTGCGGCCGGCCGCTGATGCCCGTGAGACGCACCTCCCAGCCGAGCACCCCCGCAGGCACATCCACGCGGAAATAACGCCACGAGTCGGCCTGCTGGTTCGTTACGGAACTGCCGCCGTTGTTGAATGTCACATTCACCGGCGGCCGCGCTGTCACCACAAGGTTGGCCGTGGAGGGCGGATACCCTCCGTCGTAGGATGCGTGGACGATGATCCGGTACTCGCCCGCCGCGGGATTGGGAAGAGTTGTCAGGATGGCGGACCGGAAGTCTGTGGCCTGACCATAGTCGAACCCGTAGCTGGTCCCGCTCATGGGCGCCGGCAGCCGGGTGCCGGGGATTATCGAAACAGTGGGATAACCGGTGCGCGAGTCGAGCCGCGCTTCCAGCGCCGACACGCCTGCCGGAGCCAGCACGCGATAGGCCTTGATCTGTCCGGGCTCGAGTGAAACCGGCACACTCACGCCCGCGGCGGTGGCCGTGCCCATATCCGTTAGGGAAAGCGACCCGGCGTTTTGCAGCGTGCCGGCGGCGTTGCCGGTGCCAATTCTGTCGGACCCGGCGGGGCCGGGATCGACTCCTTCGCTGGCCGCCGCAAAGTAATAATCGCCGGGATCGAGGAAATCCTGTCCGTTCTTTGGCAGCAGAACGTATTGCTCTTTGCCGGGAATCTGCAGCAGTTTGCCGGCCAGATCGTCGATGGCGCTGAACCAGTCCGGAGCGGGAATGGTGTCCTTTCGCGCGGAGAGGGTCATATCCCCCGCCGTCGGTGTCAGCGTCACTTGCCAACTGGTGCGTCCTGCCGGCACGGTGGCGCGGTAATACTTCACATCACGCGCGGCAAGATTGCCCGTGTTCGCGCTAGAGGGCGTCGCCGCATCACCGAGTAATGTGATCGGAATGCTGAAGCCTGTGCCGATGCCGCGGCTTTCCAGCGTGCAGGTGACGGGCGCGGGGTCATTAAGACCGGTCACGCCTACGAAATACGTTCCCGCTTCCAGCGGTCGTCCCATTGGCATTGTGAGGCGGCGGTAGATATGCGGATTTCCTGCCGGGTCGGCTCCCCGATTGGCGTAGTCCTTCTGCTGGGTCCATGCGGCGCCCTGTGGCCAGGTGGTCCACGAACTGGCGCTGAAGCCGAAGCCAATGATGCCGACGTCCGCCGGCAGCGACCCGCGCCGCACCACCACGGCGGGGGAACCGGAGGTGACGTTCGTGCATTTCAATTCCCATCCTTTGAGCGTTGCGGAGACGGGCACTTCGACGCGATACCATTGCCATTGGGTCCCCGCCGCAGTGGACACCGCCACACTGCCGCCGTCGAACGTGACGGGCGCAGGGGTGATTTCCCGTGTGGTTAGGGTGAATGCGCCGAGCGCCGCGCCCGGCTGATAAACGCCCGCATACCACACGTCCGCCTGGTGCACGGGATCGTCGAGGCGTCCTGTGGTGCTGGTCGCATGCACATAATCGACGGACCCGCCCGTGGCGGTGGACCACCGGCCCGGAAGCGCATTGCGGCGTATGGCGATCTCCGTGCCCGGCACATGATTGGTGAGCTGCAGTTGCCAGCCGAGTTTGCCCAACTGCGAGGGAATGTCCGTGAGCGCATAATAACGCCAGCCCGCGCGCTGCGTTTGGTCATTCACCTTCACATCGGTGAAGGCGATGGGTGTTACCACCGGCGAACCGTTCTTCAAGGTGAACGTGGCCGCGCCGCCGCTCCACACCGTAATATACCATGCGCCGTCCGTCAGACCGGGGGGCACCAGCGTCACACTGTCCGTGACGTTGCCCGCTACATTGCTGTAGGCCGTGTGGTCCACTTCGCCCGCGGCATTCCCCTCGCGCACTGCCAGTCCCGGATCACCGCTCACCGGTGTCACGCTTACCTCCCAGCCCAACTGCTCCGGAGGCACCGTCACGCGATACAATTTGAAGGGCGCGCCGCTGATTGCCACTGACGTTTGTGTGCTGCCGAACGCCACATCCGTTACCGGCTGAATCCGGGAATCGAGATTGATCGATTCCCCCGGCGCGCCCTCTACCCCGATAAACACTGTGTCTGTGGAACCCGTGAGGTACGGCGGCACCAGCAGCATGCGTCCGCTCTGCGAACGATCCCGCACGGCTTCGAAGGGCACCTGCGCCTTTCTCACGAGGATGTCCTTTGCCGATCCGTTCAACCACAGGGACCATGCCGGAGTGCCCGGCGGGGAAGTGGCTTTGAATAAACGGATGCCCTCCGCTCCGATCGTCACCGATCCGCTGCCCGCCGCTCCCGCAGGCTCGCCGATGTCATACGCATTGTTCGCGTTCGTGTCCGTATAAGGCAGCGCCCCGAGGTCCTGCACATACACTTCCCCCGAGACCAGACTCCACTGAGCCCCGGCCTGTGCCTGCACAAGGATATACCAGTCCTGGCCCTCGGAGTATTCGTTCGTGCGCAGCACGAAGCCATCGCTCCCCGCGAGATCGGATTTCCGGTAGAAGCTGTCGGTCGCCGCCTGCGCCCCCTGGCGAATATAAAGATTCGCCTCACCCGCCGTCACCCGCAGCGCCGTCCGCCACCCTCCCGCCACCGACGCCTGGGTCACGATCTTAAAGTGATAGGCCCCTCCCGCCGTGCCGGGCGGAGTATAAACCGCCGTCCCCGTATTCGTCGTCCCCGAGTCCCACGCCAAATCGGTCTGCGCCCCCGCCTGCCCGCCAAGGCCTGCAAAAACAAGCGCCGCACCCCACCATCGTCGCTTTCCGGTGTTTAAAGCGGTCAAACAGCGGCGGAACAAACGAAGGGTCGCATTCATGGCACGGGAGGAACGGTGAACATCAGGCCCGCACGGACACGCAGGCCGTCGGCGGGAAATGCGGATTCCCGCCCCGGAGTAACATCTGATGAAAACAATTTTTCCGGCTCGCCTTTCCCCGGGGTGGCCGGACCGCGGGCCGGACTCAAAACCTGAAAATTCCAGCCGCTCCTCGAAATTATCATTAAGAACAATTTGCAGCCTTTCACAATTCTTCTTCATTCGGCGCTTGCATTTCCGCCCTGAATTTCATTCAACACGCGGCAATTCCCTGTCCCGCAGCTTCAAAAACCGACCATCGAATTCCCGTCAAAGCCTTATTGGAGGCTGATTCCAGACGCTTGTGAAATATTTCACAAATTCGTCTTGCGTGTCCGGCAGGATTCACCTACATCGCACCATTCCGCCACTCGAAAATGGCCCCGGACCCCGTTCCGGGAACTGAATTTCGCTCCATTCCTGCCATGTCGCGCAGCCTCGTCTCATTGCTCACCCTGCTCCCCGCGTTATCGGCTTCCGCCGCCGAAGGGGGAAGTCACGGAATCCCGCTGGATGCAAAACCGCTGTTTGGAGGGGACAATTTCCTCTCTTTTCTGACCAACTCCATCTTTGTCGCCCTGATCGTTACCGGGTTGATTCTCTGGTTCGTCCGCAGGGCGATGACGAATCCGATGCTGGTGCCGGGCAGAAAGCAGAACGTCGTCGAGTTCGTCATCGAGTTCCTTTATAAACAAACCGAGAACATTCTCGGCCCGAAGGTGGCGAAACAGGCCTTCCCGCTGCTGGCCACCATTTTCGTCTATGTGACCGTGGCCAACTGGTTTGGTCTTTTCCCGGGAGTCGGCACCATCGGATTCAATCCCCACCAGGAAGGCTGGTCCACGGACCATGTCGAGACACCGCTCCTGCGTCCCGCCACCGCGGATATGAATCTCACGCTCGGCATGGCGCTGTGCGCCTTCGTGGTGTGGTTCGTGATCACTATCCGCGAGATCGGATTCAAGGGCCTCGTGATGCATACGTTCGGTCCCAAGGGCGGGATTACCGGCTGTCTCGGGAAGTTCCTCGTGGTCATCTTCCTCATCGTTGGCTTCATCGAGGTCATCTCGATCCTCGTGCGCCCGGTGACGCTCTCACTGCGACTTTATGGAAACGTGTTCGCCGGTGAGAACCTGCTGCACTCCATGGGATCGCTCGGGAAGCTGTTCACGGAGAACCAGGCGGCGCGGTTCATCATGAGCGTGCTCTTCCAGCTTCCGTTCTACTTCCTGGAAATCCTCGTGGGGATTCTTCAGGGCATGGTGTTCGCCATGCTCAACGCTGTTTATATCAAGCTGACCACCACCCATGACGAAAGCCACGGAGACGGTCACGCCCACGCCCACGCTCACTAGCATTAACCTTTTGCCGCCGTGACCATGCGTGTCAGTGGACGGCGGCACGCAACAAAACACAACAACTAACTGGAATACTAAAACTATGATGGACATCGTCTCGATGCTCGCCGACGCGGCCGTTCAGGTCACACCTGAAGTGCTCGCTCAAACCAAAGAAATCGCCACCTCGACGAACCTCAACGGTTCCTTCACCCTCGGCGTTGCCGGTGCGGGTGCCGGTATCGGTATCGGTCTCGTGGGCCTCGGCGCCACGCAGGCGGTGGGCCGCAACCCGGGCGCGTTCGGTAACATTCTCGTGATCGCCATTATCGGTATGGCGCTCGCAGAAGCGATCGCCATTTACGCCCTCGTTCTCGCCTTCCAGGGCCGCTAAGACTTTACCGGGAACCGGCGGTCGCGCGGGCGGCTGCCGGTTCTCCGGATTCTTTTTCCCTGCCCGCACTTTTTCACGCTTCAACGCATCCGTTCCTATGGGAATCCTTCATCAACTCGGCGTCGATACCCCCAAGCTCCTTGCCCAGATCCTCATCTTCCTGATCGTGTATCTGGTACTGAAGAAGTATGCCTTTGGCCCGGTTACGGAATTGCTCGAAACCCGCCAGCGCCGTATCGCTGAGGGCGAAGAGAATCTCAAGAAGATCAAGGAAAACCTGGCCAGCGCCGAAGCCCAGGCCGCCGCTTCGCTCAGCAAGGCCAATGCCGAGGCGGACCGTCTCGTGAAGGAAGCCAAGGATGCCGCCGCCGCCGTGGCCGCCAGCGAGCAGCAAAAAGCCGTGGCCGAAGCCGCCGCCATCATTTCCAAAGCGCGCGAAGCCTCCGAACTGGAGCGCACCCGCATCATGGCCGACCTGAAGCGCGATTTTGGCCGCCTCGTCGTGGATGCCACCGCCCGCGTCAGCGGCAAGGCCCTCAGCGCCGACGACCAGAAGCGCCTGAACAAGGAAGCGCTTTCGCACGTCGCCAACAACTGATCCCTAACGGAGCCGCAGCATGAAAGTCAGCAAAGAAGCCCTGCGCACCGCCCGCCAGCTTTTCCGCCTCACTCTCAAAAAGGGAAAGGTCGATGAGAAAACGGCGCGCAAGATCGTGGCTAAAGTGACCGAATCCAAGCCGCGGCATTACCTGGGAATCCTCACTGCCTATCACCGGATGCTGCGTCTCGAAGCGTCCCGCCGCCACGCCATCGTGGAAAGCGCCGCCACTCTCTCCAACGAAGAGTGCGACGAAATCCGCGCCCAGCTTCAGGAGGCGCACGGCAAAGATCTCACCGCGGAGTTCCATCTCAATCCTGATCTCATCGGCGGCATGCGCGTCAAAATCGGCTCCACTGTCTGGGACGGCAGCGTCAAATCCCGCCTCGACAATCTGCGCAGCTCTCTGGCCGCCTAACGCCATCCCTTTTTTCCTTTTCACTTCCTACTTTCACCAAAGCAATGAGCAACATCCTTCAGGAACTCGAATCTCAAATCGCCGGCATCAAGTCCGCCGTCACCCGCTCAAACGTTGGAGTCGTCCGCGAAATCGGTGACGGAGCCGCCAAGGTCGAAGGTCTCTCCGACGTCATGCTCAACGAAATGATCGAGTTTCCCGGCGGTGTTTACGGCCTCGCGCTGAACCTCGAAGAAACCGAAGTCGGCTGCGTGTTGCTCGGCGCCGGTGAACACATCAAGGCGGGCGACCAGGTGAAGACCACGGGCCGTCTGCTCAGCGTCCCGGTGGGCAAAGGTCTCCTTGGCCGCGTGGTGAACGCCCTCGGTGAGCCCATCGATGGCAAAGGACCCATTCAGGCCGATGCGCAGTATCCGGTCGAAAAGATCGCTCCTGGTATTATTACCCGCAAGTCGGTGTCCGTTCCGGTGCAGACCGGCATCATGGCCATCGATGCGATGATTCCGGTGGGCCGCGGCCAGCGGGAACTCATCATCGGTGACCGCTCCACGGGCAAGACCACCATTGCGGTGGATACCATCATTTCTCAGGCGAAGCAGAACAAAGCCGCCGAGCAGGGCAAACTTCAGGGCCACAAGCCCCTCTACTGTATTTACGTCGCGGTTGGCCAGAAGCAGTCCAACATCGCCCGGGTGGTGAAGACTCTCGAAGACGCCGGCGCTATGGAATACACCGTGGTGATCAGCGCTTCCGCTTCCGATTCCGCGGTTGCCCAGTACCTCGCCCCGTATTCAGGCTGCGCCATCGGTGAGTGGTTCATGGACCAGGGCCAGGACGCGCTCATCGTGTTCGACGACCTTTCCAAGCAGGCGGTGGCCTATCGTCAGGTTTCCCTCATTCTGAAGCGCCCGTCCGGTCGTGAAGCGTATCCCGGTGACGTGTTCTACCTCCACAGCCGTCTGCTTGAGCGCAGCGCCCGCGTGAACGAAAACTACGGCGGCGGTTCGCTCACGGCTTTGCCAATCATTGAAACGCAGGCCGGTGACGTGTCCGCTTACATTCCGACGAACGTCATTTCCATCACCGACGGTCAGATCTTCCTGGAAACAGACCTTTTCTATCAGGGTATCCGTCCCGCCATTTCCGTCGGTCTCTCGGTCTCCCGTGTCGGTTCCGCCGCGCAGACGAAGGCGATCAAAAAGGTGGCCGGCACGACGAAGCTCGACCTCGCCCAGTTCCGCGAGCTCGCTGCGTTCGCCCAGTTCGGTTCCGACCTCGACGCCGCCACCAAGGCCAAGCTCGACCGCGGTGCGCGCATCGTCGAACTCTTCAAGCAGCAACAATACCTGCCGAAGAGCCTCCCGATCATGGTGGTGTCCCTTTACGCGATGCAAAACGGCTACTTCGACGACGTTCCCGTGGACCGCATCCGCGAGTGCCAGGCGAAGCTGGAGGAATACTTCACCACCCGCAAAGATCCGCTCCTCACGAAGCTCGGCAACGAGAAGAACCTCGACAACGTGGAGGCCGACATCAAATCCAGCCTCGCCGACTTCAAGAGCAGTTGGAAATGATGCAGCGGGCTCCGTCC
The DNA here is from genome assembly GCA_035550135.1 of Verrucomicrobiales bacterium. Lineage (GTDB taxonomy): Bacteria > Verrucomicrobiota > Verrucomicrobiia > Verrucomicrobiales > V1-33 > V1-33. The sequence goes on along the minus strand of DASZQB010000038.1, from coordinate 36,311 downwards.
CAATCTTACCTAACCTTTTCTTCCATGCCATCAACGCGTGACATCCGCCGCCGCATCAAGTCGGTAAAGAGCACGGCCCAGATTACCAAGGCCATGCAGTTGGTTGCGGCTGCGAAGATGAAGAAGGCGCAGGACCAGGCCACCAATGGCCGGGCCTATGCTGATCTCATGAACAAGGTGCTCGTGAGCCTAAAAGAGGGCGCAGAGGAAAACGTTCATCCGTACTTCTCTCCCGGCACCGGCAATAAGACGCTGGTCCTCGTCATCACCAGCGACAAAGGCCTCTGCGGCGCGCTGAACACGAACCTGCTGCGGAAGCTGTCACAGAGTCAAAGCGAGCTCGGCACCGAAGTCGAATATGTCACGGTGGGCCGCAAGGGTGCCGGCTCACTGGCGCGTTTGAAGAAAAACCTTATCGCCGATTTCCCCGTGAAGGATCCTGCGAGGTTTGTGGATGTGCGGACGGTGGGCAAGTTTCTCCAGGACCGTTACCTCACGGGCGAATACAAAACCATCCTCGTCGCCTTCAATAATTATGTGAACACTGTGACGGTGATTCCCTCCATCGAGACGCTGCTGCCGATCAATCCCGTGACCCTGGGCGGTAAGCGCTCCTACGAAGATGCATCGGTCGCCGACGCTTCGCAGGCACCTTCTCTCGAATACACCTTCGAGCCGAGCCCTGGCGATGTCTTCAACGCCGTGCTGCCGCAGTATGTGAACAACACGGTCTATCAAATGGTGCTGGAATCCCGCGCTTCCGAGCACTCCAGCCGGATGGTCGCCATGAAGAACGCCACCGACAATGCCAAGCAGATGCTCAAGGACCTGAGCCTCGAATACAACAAGCTGCGTCAGGCCGCCATCACCAACGAACTCCTCGAAATCACCACCGCCAAGATGGCCCTCGAATAAGCCCGCGGCACTTCCCTTCATTCTTTATCTTCCCATTCCGCATATGAGCAACATCGGCAAAATCGTTCAGGTCATCGGTCCGGTTGTGGACGTTGACTTCTCCGCCTCGGGTAATCTTCCCGCCATCTACAACGCGCTCGAAATCAGCTACGACCTCGGTGGCAAGAAGACCAAACTCATTTGCGAAGTGCAGAGCCACCTCGGCGACGGCTGGGTGCGTTCCGTGGCCATGACCTCCACGGAGGGTCTCAAGCGCGGTCTCGATGTCAACGACACCGGTGCTCCCATTACCGTGCCTGTCGGCGAGGAAGTGCTGGGCCGCATCTTCAACGTGACCGGTGACCCGGTGGACGATCAGCCCGCTCCCACCACTCAGAAGCGCTACCCCATTCACCGCAAAGCGCCGGCGCTGGTCGATCAGGACCCGTCCGCGCAGATTCTCGAAACCGGCATCAAGGTTATCGACCTCATCTGTCCGTTTACCAAGGGCGGTAAAGTCGGTGCGTTCGGTGGTGCGGGCGTCGGCAAGACCGTCGTCATCATGGAACTCATCGCCAACATCGCGAAAGGCCACGGCGGGTACTCCGTGTTCGCCGGTGTGGGTGAGCGCACCCGTGAGGGCAATGACCTCTACTGGGAAATGATCGAGTCTCAGGTCGTTGCCACCGAGCGCGTGCCGGAACTCGACAAGGACGGCAAGCAGGTGATGGGGAAAGACGGCAAGCCGGCAACCCACACCAAGATTGACTCCAATGGCCGCCCGGTGCTCGCCCCCGGCTCCAAAGTGGCGCTCATTTACGGCCAGATGAACGAGCCCCCCGGAGCCCGTCTCCGCGTTGCTCTCTCCGCGCTCTCCATGGCGGAATATTTCCGCGACGAAAAGAACCAAGACGTGCTCCTATTCGTGGACAACGTCTTCCGTTTCTCGCAGGCCGGTTCTGAGGTGTCCGCGCTCCTCGGACGGACGCCGTCCGCCGTGGGTTACCAGCCCACCCTCGCCGCCGAAATGGGCGCGATGCAGGAACGCATTACCTCCACCAAGAGCGGTTCCATCACCTCCTTCCAGGCGGTTTACGTGCCGGCGGACGACCTTACCGACCCCGCTCCCGCGAACACTTTCGCGCACCTCGACTCCACCGTCGTGCTTGAGCGTTCGCTCGCCGAGCTGGGCATTTACCCGGCGGTTGATCCTCTCGCTTCCGTGTCCAAGGCGCTCTCTCCCGAAATCGTCGGCGAAGAGCACTACCGCGTCGCCCGCGGTGTCCAGCGCGTGCTTCAGCGCTACAAGGACCTCCAGGACATCATCGCCATTCTCGGGATGGACGAGCTCAACGACGATGACAAACTCACCGTCTTCCGCGCCCGCAAGCTCCAGCGCTTCCTCAGCCAGCCGTTCTCCGTGGCCGAAGTTTTCACCGGTGTGCCCGGCGTTTACGTCAGCGTCAAGGACACCGTCAAAGGCTTCGCCGAAATCCTCGACGGCAAACACGACGACGTCCCCGAAGCCAACTTCTACATGAAGGGCGGCATCGACACCGTCAAGAAATCCTAACGCATTTTTGATTGATGATTGAAGATTGTTGATTTGAACTTTCCGGTTCGAGTCCGATCTGAAATCCAAAATCTCAAATCTTAAATCCCATGCCTTTCCGCCTCCAAATCGTCACTCCCGAGGGCAGTACCTTCTCCGACGAAGTTTCCGACGTGGTTCTCCCCGGCGGCGCCGGCGAAATGGACGTGTTGCCTGCCCACAGTAATCTCGTCAGCACGCTCGTTCCCGGTGAACTCCGTTACAACAAAGACGGTCACTCCCACGAACTCGCCATCGGCGCCGGCTTCGCTGAAATTCAGGGCGACCACGTCAATGTCCTCACCGACATGGCGATCCGGGATGTCCAGATCGACGAGAAGACCGTCGAGGCTGCTCTCCAGCGCGCCCAGGACCGTCTCAAAGAAAGCGACAAGCTCGGTGCCGAAGAGGTTGCCGCCGTAGAAGCTTCCATCGCCAACAGCCTCGCGCAGCTCAAGTTGAAGCGGAAGCGCCGCACGGTGTAATCGCCTGCGCAGCCCCGCGAACAGGGGGATGACGCCCGCTCCCGCATTGGCGAGAGTGCGACAGGCGTCCATGCACACGAAACGAAAACGGTCGTTGTCCCTGCCGGGAATCTGTTTGGCGGTAATCGCCTCCGCAAACTGCGTGGCGGAGGAAGCCACTCCCTTCACCGTGGTCACGAAGCAGTCGGGAGTGGAGGAGGCCATCGCGGCGCAATATGCAAAATATCCAAAGTGGTGGCTCAGTGGACTGAACCTGGCGGATCTCGATGGCGATGGCAGTCTTGATTTGTTCCTCGCCGCGCATGGTGCGGGTGCGGCGCTGGCGCTGCTGAACGATGGGCACGGCCATTTCAAGGAAGCCGCGGGATCATACCCCTCTTCGGAAATCCATCTCGCCTGTGACATCAACGAAGACGGCAAACTGGACCTGCAAATGACCTGGCAGGACGGCGGCGCAAAGTGGTGGCTCAACGAGTCCGCGCCCGGTCGGCTCAGCTTTCGTGAAACGGCCGTGACCGCCGGTCAGGGCCGCGCCAACGCGATGATCGATCTCAACCGCGACGGCAAACTGGACTGGTTGCACGAACGGCCCGGCGTGGCCTTTGAATTCGGAGACGGGAAGGGAGGATTCAAAGCGGGCGGTCATCTTGAAGTGGTGCAGACACGCAACGAGATCAATATTCATCCCGTGGACGCCAACGGCGACGGGTTCATCGATCTCGCCCTCCACTGGGGCCGCTATGACTATGAGCCGGGCAAGTCCCGGCTGTATTTCAATGACGGCCGGATGAACTTCACCGACTCCACTTCCAGAGCCGGATTGAAAGAGGATGGTCTCGCCATCAAGGGCACCGGTGATGTGAACCACGACGGGTTCCCCGATTTGCTGGTGCTGGAGCGCAAACGCCCGGAGGTCTATCTCAATGACGGGAAGGGGCATTTCGCGCGACTGGCGGATGCCATCGCCGGAATGGAGTCCTCCGCTAGGCCGGCCTATGTTTCGTGGGGGCTCGCGGCAGTCACCGACTTCGACAACGATGGCAAAGCGGACATCCTCTGGAACGGGCGCAATTTTCTCTGGCTCCTGCGCGGGAGCGGCGACGGCCACTTTGCCTATATGAACAAGGCATGGGGCATCGAAGATAAGTCCGCGGCTTCGGTGGATGACGGTCTTTGCTTCGGCGACATTGACTGCGATGGTGATTTGGATATCATTGGATACACAGGAAGCCTCGACTCCCGCCGCGACGTGAAGGTCTATCGCAACGACCTGTCCCCGCAAAACCGGCTGCGCATTCGCCTGACCGGCGCTGCTGGAAACCGGTGTGCCGCAGGCGCCAAAATCCGGGTGAAGGAACCCGGCCATTCGGAAAAACTCCTTTGGTCGGAGCAGGTGTCCATTTTGGACAGCCAAAGCGCTCACAGCTATTACACCAACACCGCAACGGAACGCCACTTCGGCCTGGGCGGCCATTTAGAAGCGGATGTCAGCGTGGAGTTTTATCCGTCACGAAAACTCGTGGAGCAAAAGGGCGTCAAGGCAAACGCCGTTCTTTCGGTGCAGGAGTGACCGGTGCCGCATTCAGCAGCAATGCGCGACGCCCTCGCGTTCGCGGCCATCATGGCACCCGGGACAGATGCCGAAAAATTCCAGCTCGTGATACATGTGGCGGAAGCCGGAGGCCTTTTCGAGTTTCCGCTCGAGCGTGCCCACCGGGCAGTCCATATCCACTTCCTCGATTTTCCCGCAGCCGGTGCAGACAAGGTAGTCGTGATGGTGGCCGGGAGTGACCAAAGTGAAATAGGTGGCGCGATCATGGAGTCCAAGGCGACGCACCATGCCGTGCTCCTCAAGTTTCATGAGGAGGCGGTAAACGGTGGCGGGATCGCAGTTTTCCTTCAGGGATTTGGCCTGGCAGAGGTCCGCGATGGTCACCGGTTTATCGCGGGCCGCCATTTCGCGAATGAGCAGATCCAGCGCGCGGGTGCGGCGCAGGCCGCGCTTTCGCAAGCGTTCCGCGCAGGCTTCCGCGAGGGATTCGATTTCCGCTTTCTTCATGCCGGAAAGAACGGCGAAATCCGCCCGCTGAAAAGTAAAAAGAAGATTGCGCCGCCGCGTCCGGGGTTTGAACATGCGGTTACCGAAGAATTTCACTCATGTCATCCCGTCCAGGAGAACGCCGCCTGTTATTCGATGCTGTTGTCGGGGTGCTGCTGACTTCGGTATTGTGTGCCCTGTTCTGGTGGCTGCTCAACAGCATGGACAAAAAGTGGCAGTGGGAGAGCGCGTGGAGTTACCGGGTGGTGCTGTGGGAGGGCTGGCTGACGACCCTCGGCATTTCGGTGGCGGCGCTGCCGGGATCGTGCCTCGTGGCGGCAGTGCTGGTGGCAGGCAGCCGGGCGAAACTGGTTTCAGTGAGGTGGATCACACGCGGGTTTGTGGAGATCATGCGCGGGATGCCGCTCCTGACGCTGATCTTTATTGGATACTACTTGGTCTTCACGCAGCAGCGCATCGCGGATGTGCTGGCCGGTCTTGGGCTGGGCAGCAAGATGTTTGCGGGCATTGCGCTGCTTTCGGTGTTCACCGCCGCCTATCTCAGCGAAATCCTTCGCGGCGGCCTGGATAGTATCCCGCAGGGACAGATCGACAGTGCGCGGGCGGTGGGTTTCGACCGGCCTCAGGTGCTGCGATATGTGATCATGCCTCAGGCGCTGCGCCGCGTGCTCCCGGCCCTGGCGGGGCAGTTCGTGACGCTCGTAAAGGACTCGTCGCTGCTGAGCGTGATTGCAGTGGGCGAGTTCACCTATCAGGCGCGGGCCTACAATTCCGCTTCCTACAGCGGACTGGAAGCCTTTGTGATTCTGGGAATCGGCTATCTGCTCATCACTCTGCCGATCGCATGGTTCGCGCACTGGATGGAATCGCGGTTTCGTTATCAAATGTAATCCCATGGAAATCCGCGCTGCCTCCCTGACCAAAACGTATGGTGCTCTGCATGCACTCGATGCGCTGGATTTGAGTGTTTCCGGTGTGCGGGTGCTGGCACTCATCGGCCCCAGCGGCGGGGGGAAAAGCACGCTGCTGCGCGTGATGGGCGGCCTTGAGGAGGCGGACGGCGGGTCGCTGAGTGTCAATGGCGTCGAGCCGGGCTCTAAAGCGGCGGCCCTGGCGTGGCGGCGGCGGAACGGCTTTCTCTTTCAGCAGTTCAATCTCTTCCCACATCTCACGGCGCATCGCAATGTAACGCTGCCGCTGGAGAAAGTTCATGGCCGCTCTGCAGAGGACGCCGCGCGCACCGCGGATGAATGCCTGGACCGCTTTGGATTAACAGGACACACGCACAAATTGCCCGCGCAACTTTCCGGCGGGCAGCAGCAGCGCGTCGGCCTCGCGCGCGCCATTGCGTCAAAGCCGGAGATTCTCATCCTCGATGAGCCCACATCCGCGCTCGATCCGGAAATGACCGCTGAGGTGCTTGAACTCATTGGCGAACTGGCCGCTGCCGGACAGCGCATCATCTTGAGCACCCATGAGATGGGCTTCGCCCGCGCGGTGGCGGATCACGTGGCGCTTATTGCGAAAGGAAAAGTGGCGGAACACGGCCCCGCGGCCGAGGTGCTTGAACATCCGAAAGTGGAACTGACGCAACGGTTCCTGTCCAAGGTGATGAAGTTTGGCACCCCGCACATAACGGGCATGTAAGTATTAACCGGTCTGCCGCGCCTGCCATGCGGCTCCGCATGCGCCGGCAACCTCACCGAGTTGCGCGATGACGAGCGGCACGCCGATGCCGTCGGGTCGCCACTCCATTTTGTCCATATGAGCGCGCAGCGGGATCATGAGTTGATCCCCCGCCGTGAGAATGCCTCCACCAAGAATGACCACGGCGGGATCAAGGACGTTGATGAGACTGGCGATGCCTGCGGCAAGCGCCCTAACGCTTGTTTCCCATACCGTCTGTGCAGCGGCGTCTCCGGATGCTGCGGCCGCCAGAAGATCGCGCGTCATGGTAAATCGCCCCCCGGTGCGCAGACCGGCACTGTGATTGCCGATCGCCTCCTCCAGACTGCCAGGTGTGTTCACGATGTCCGGAGAACCGTTAGGGTCAAGACTGATATGCCCCAGGTGACCGGCGCGCCCCAGGTGCCCGGTGAGGAGGCGGCCATCGCACATCGCTGCACCGCCCACGCCGGTGCCCAGGGTGAGCATGAAGCAATCCCGAGCGCCGCGCGCTGCGCCACACCACACCTCTCCAAGAAGCGCGGCATGAGCGTCATTGAGAACGGGCACCGGTGTTTCGCGCTGGAGGAATGTGGTCCAATCCAGGCCCACCAATCCATCCAGCCGCCCGGGCATGTGGCGAATGGAGCGGCCATCCTTTGCGGCGAGACCCGGTGCCGCGAGCCCCACCTTCTCCACCCGCTGTCCGCACTCCTTTTCCAATGCTGTTAGGGCATCGCGCACGCTTTCGCGCCATGCCGGTCCGCAGAGCGCCTCTCCCGGCGTGAGGACGGAGGAGATGAGGTGGCCATCTTCAGAGAAGGCGGCGGCTTTGATTTGAGTGCCGCCGATGTCGATGCCGGCGATCATCATGGAATGACGAAATCCGAAGCCAGAAGCACGAAGGAATTCCGAATGACAAATGACGATAGTGACATCGTTGGTTCGGCCTTTCGTAATTGGGGCTTCGTCATTCTTTCGGATTTCGGAATTCTGGTTTCGTCATTTTCCCTTCTCCTCCGCCTTTTTGATCATCAGCGTCGCCCATCCACCGATAAAAAGCACGCCACCCAAAGGAGTTACAGGCCCCAGCCAGCGCAGGTCGGGCCACAGGGCGAGGGCGTAAAGGCTGCCGCTGAAAAGGAGCACTCCGGCTCCGAAGAGAGTCCACGCACGGAGGCTGCCCCTGGTGACAGCCAGCACGTACATCGCCACGGAGTGGATGAGATGGTACAGCACCGCGGTCTTCCAGGTTTCCATGCTATGATTTGCTTCCAGTTGGACCCTTAACCCATGGGCGCCAAACGCTCCATAGGCCACGCCCAGCATGGCGAATCCGGCGGCAATTCTGGCAGCGAGGAGGTGATTCATGGTTCAGGGAACGCGCGGGAATTTTTTGAAGTCGGGCTTCCGTTTCTCAAGGAAAGCCGTTTTGCCCTCTTTGGCCTCCTCGCTCATATAATAAAGCAGCGTGGCATTGCCAGCGAGATCCAGAAGTCCCACCTGACCGTCGCAGTCCGCATTGAGGGCGGACTTGAGGCAGCGCAGAGCGAGGGGGCTGTGCTGAAGAATTTCACGCGCCCATGCGACGGTGGTGGACTCCAACTCCGCGAGGGGCACAACAGCATTGACCAATCCCATTTCGAGCGCCTGAGCGGCATCATACTGACGGCAGAGAAACCAGATTTCGCGCGCTTTTTTCTGGCCGACGATGCGGGCGAGGTAACTCGAGCCGAGGCCGCCATCGAACGAGCCGACCTTGGGGCCTGTCTGGCCAAAGCGGGCGTTGTCGGCAGCGATCGTGAGATCACACACCACATGGAGCACGTGTCCACCCCCGATGGCATATCCCGCCACCATGGCGATGACCGGCTTGGGCAGGGAGCGGATCTTCTTCTGAAGGTCGAGGACGTTCAGCCGCGGAACGCCGTCCGCGCCGATGTAGCCGGCATGCCCCCGGACCGACTGGTCGCCGCCCGAGCAGAAGGCGAGGTCACCCTCCCCCGTGAGGATGATGACGCCGACCTCCGGGTCCTCGTGCGCCAGTTCGAAGGCGGTCAGTAATTCCTGCACCGTCAGCGGACGAAAGGCATTGCGCACTTCCGGGCGGTTGATGGTAATCTTCGCAATGCCGTCGGCGGATTTCTCGTATCGAATGTCAGTGAAAGTTTGGGCGGTGGTCCACATGCCGGGCAGCAATGGCCCGGATTTATCGCGCTGCCAGATCAAAATTTCCGTTGCGCCGGGGAGGCAGTGAGATTAGTTCGCCCTCCCTTTTCGGCCCCCTCCTTCTCCGGGCTGCCCGCCTGTTCCCGCAGGCCTTCTCCACCATACAACTCTCAGGCACGATTTTTTCCCATGAACAAGCTGGAACAGATTCAACAGGAACAGGTTAAGAAAGATATGACCCCGTTCGAAGTCGGCGACACCGTGAAGGTAAACACCCGGGTTATCGAGGGCGGCAAGGAGCGAATTCAGGTCTTCGCAGGCATTGTCATAGGCATCAAGGGAGCCGGTGCCGGCAAATCCTTCACGGTGCGGAAATTGAGCTATGGCGAAGGCGTGGAGCGGGTTTTCCCGTATCATACCCCCCGGATTGCGAGCGTTGAAGTGACGAAACGCGGCAGCGTACGCCGTGCCAAGCTGAACTATCTTCGCAAGCGCGTCGGCAAGGAAGCGGTGCAGGTCAAGGAGGTTGCTACGCGCTAAGCGTTGAAGATCAAGTCTTTAGGACCGCGTCCGCTCCGGTGGGCGCGGTCTTTTTATTAGTGCTAGGTTTTTCGCATTTTTGATACGGGACGCTGGACATCCGGCGAAAGTAGCCGTATTTTGCCGTTCATGACCCCTCGACCAAACCGACCGTTGGCCGCGCTGCTTGGCCTTGCCGCCTGTTTCGCTTTCAACTCCTGTGAAAATACCGGCTCAAGGACCGGTTCCGATTCCCACGATGTGGTGGACTATACCTCCCCCACCACACGCATGTCGAAGAGGGAAAAGGAGAATTATGCCTTCGATGAGAGCGGTCGATACCGGGAGAGCTGGGTGGCTGCCAACTCCGGCGCTCGCAGCACCGGCATTTCGGAAAAGGTCCTCTCCACTGACACTCCCAGCCCTTACGTGCAGGAGGATATCTCCTCCAGCCCGCCGGACTACTCTCCCCCGAGGGGAAGCAGTTCTTCCAGCCGTTCTACTTCCAGCACTCTCCGAAAGACGGTTTCCGCATCGTCCTCCGGCAGCCGGAAGGCCTCTTCCTCCGGCAGCCGCAAGAGCACGGTCAGCACTTCCAAATCCAAAAAGAAGCCGGCCTCCAAATCAGGGGCGAAGCCGACAGTGGTTACGATCAAACCCGGCGACACACTATATTCGTTTTCCCGGAAAACCGGTGTGTCCGTGGAGAGGATCAAAGCCTACAACGGCATGAAGTCCGACGTCGTCGTGGACGGAAAGAAGCTCAAGATCCCGCCGAAGCGCTGACAGCCTGTCCTGCGTTCCTCAGCAGATCTTTTGCATGGACTGGAGACTTATCGCCGACCTGCTGGTCATTCTCGCCTATTTCGGTGCCGTTCTCGGCATAGGGCTGTACTTCAGCAGGCGCACCGGTGACATGCATGACTTCGCCCTTGGCGGGCGGTCGATTCCCTGGTGGGCCGTGCTGGCCTCCATTCTCGCCGCGGAAATCAGCGCGGGCACGTTTTTTGGAACGCCGGGAGAAGGCTTCGCTCTCAAGAACTATACTTACGCCCAGCTCCTCATTGGGTATCTGCTGGCCCGGGTGGTGGTGAGCGCCGTGTTCATTCCCGCCTATTACCGGCATAATGTGGTCAGCATTTACGAGTTTCTAGACCAGCGCTTTGGCGTGCATACCCGGCGCGTGGCCAGCGGTGTTTTCCTCGTGACCCGTGTGCTGGCCAGCGGTGCCCGGCTTTGGGTTCCCACAGTGCTGGCTGTGATTATCTGGAATTTGAATCATCCTGGCGAACCGTTGAGCACATGGGGCACGTTTGCCGTGTGTGCGGTGTCGCTGGTTGTCGTCACGGTTCTCACGGCGCTCTACACCGCCGTGGGAGGTATTAAGGCGGTCATCTGGACCGACGTGATCCAGATTCTGGTCCTCTTCTGCGCGCTAGGATTTTCGCTGTGGTTCCTGCTCGGGCACATCGAGGGCGGATGGGAAGGCGCAAAAAAACACCTGACCGGTGACCATGATCTGAAACTCTTCCAATGGTCCGGCGATCAGCCCGCCGACACTCTCTGGGGCAAAATAAAAAGCGTGCTCGAAACGGAATACACTATGTGGGCCGCATTCTTTGGATCACTCTTCACCACCATGGCCACTCATGGCACCGACCAGGACATGGTGCAGCGGATGCTGACCGCAAAGAACAAACACCAAAGTGCCATGGCTACCATCCTTTCCGGTCTGGCCGATATTCCGGTGGTGATGGCGGTCCTGACGATCGGGATTCTGCTCTCGGTCTATTATGGACCGGGAGGCGTCGGTCATTCCATGCTGGCAGTGAACAGCCAGGGGAAGGTGGACAGCATGCAGGTGTTTCCTTACTTCGTGATGACTGAAATGCCGGGCGGCCTGCGCGGACTCGTGATCGCCGGCGTGCTCGCAACGACCATGGGCTCGCTCGGCACGGCCATGAATTCCCTCGCCACAAGTTACGTTAGGGATTTCCACTTCCGCTGGTTCGGCGAACCGAAGGACGAAGCCGGCAAGGTTCGCACGGTGCGCCGCGCGACGGCGTTGTTCGCCGTCTTCCTCATTCTCGTGGGACTTGGGACCGCGCTCGTCAAAGCGCATAATCCAAACCTCCGCATCATCCCTATCATCCTCAGCAGTTTCGGTTATACCTATGGATCGCTGCTGGGCATCTTCTTCGTAGCCCTGTTCGCGCCGGGCCGCGGAAACGACCGCGGAAATCTCATCGCCATGGCTGCTGGTTTTCTCGGCGTCGCGTATCTCAGCGGACTCGATAAAGGCTTTGTCTCGATGTTCGGCGGCTCGGGCCTTCCCCGGCCGGACTGGGTGCCTGCGCTGGAGTTTCCATGGTGGATCATGTTTGGAACGATCATTACCTTCTGCGTAGCCGTTAGCTTCCGCTCACATCCCGTTACGGCGGCACAGCAAAAGCCGGCATAAGAGTGGGATCTCCCGGCTCAAAAAATGAAAATCTTCAAGACCAGCCTTCGAAGGTTGTTGCTGATCGTAGTCGCCGCCATTGCTGCAGGCTTTGGCGTGACGTTGATTGGGCTCCGCTGGTTTCATCACGGATTGCCCGCGGAAGTGCGGGAGGCTCTGCATTCGGCGCAGTCCTGGACACTGATTTCAATTGAACCCGGCAACAGGGATCCCCGGCCAGAGGATTTGGCGCGGAAGGATTTTCTGCACGGATATAAAGTGTTGGGGCGCCTTCCGTTGAAGGATGCGAAGCCCGTTATCGAAGAGATGGATCGTATCGACCGCGGTAAGATGGATAATACCAGTTCCATGTGTTTTTATCCCCGCCACGCTCTCGAAGGCCGTATGAGGGATGGGCGAAAGCTGGAACTTTTGATCTGTTATGAATGCGGCAATCTCAAGGTGTACGTCGATGGCGAAATGACGGAGCTTTTTGCGTTCCGCTCGATCAGTCCCGATCCCCTGAACAACCTTTTGAAAGAGAACGGGATTCCCTTGCCCCGGCAGCCCGAATCCGTTCAAGGACGAGCGCTACCAGCATCAGAATTGACGGGCCTTGCTTACTTCGGGGCTTCCACGAGCGGGAGCCCGTTGATATCCGGCTCAATTTTTGCGCCGCCTTTTGTCAAGAGCCGGGGCGCATATCCCGCAGGTCCGCCAAAGACGGACAAGGCAGAGGGGCCCACAAAATTGCCTCGCACGGCTTCGATCCGGTAGGTGCCTTTAGTTAGACTGATTTCTCCAGCGACTTGCGCGTTTGCGCCGTTCAGGTCGGTCTCTCCTTCGCCGAGCGTGTCTTTGACCATGCGCGCATTGTAGCCGGTGTCGCGGATGATGCTGGTCCACTTTTCACCCACGATGCACAGTCCGCAGTGGTCCTCTCCATGAATCCCGATGTGATAGATGCCGTCGCGCGGAATGACCAGTGTCGCCTCCGCCTTGATGACATAATTGTCCTGGTTGCCCGGCTGGTCTCCGGGGAAGGGGACCGGTGATGGAAACCTGACATCGCCCTCGGCGTCTGAATCGATGAAGTTGATACTGTCAAAATCGCCGGTGGCTGTCGCCTTTCCGTTGTCTGCGAGCGTGATCGCGTCTTCAAACTTCCTGAAGGGTTTTGCGTCCGCAGGCTGTTCGATCCGGGTCACTTTCCAGCCTTTGTCATCGACACCCGGCCAGGCGAGATCCTCTTTTGCCTTGTGCCCTGGAAACCGCCAGCGGTCTGTGGCGCCGTCCATGGTGAATTCACCGGGAGCCGCGAGAAGCTGCAGCATGACATCGTTTGCCCGGTTGCCGCTCACGACCTCCAAAGTGTGATCACCCGCCGGCAGGTCGATCACGCCAATGAGGCGGCCATCTCCGGAAAGCGTGTCGAAATACACCGTCTCCGCGTCCAGCGGATCGAGTCCTCCCATGCCGCTAACTGATTTCCATTTTAAACCCGGAAATCGAACGGCGAAGAAGTCGTCTCCATGCACGTTGAAGCTCCACGTGCCCGGGGTATCCAAATGCACTTTCGACACATGCAGAGAGCCGCACCCGGTTATGGCCAGCGGTTGAAGAGGCCGGTCGGTGATGTCCACCCATCCGCCAGGGTTTTTCTTGCGGCCCGGCCAGCGGTAGTTCAGACGCGGGGAACCGAACACGTCAGGATTCTTTTCGAGTGCCGGAATCAACCCTTCGATAATCGTGCGGAGATTGGTGCCATCGATCCCGGTCTGGCCGGCGGTTCTCCACAAACCCTGCCCAACGACCTGCCCCTTCCATGCCGTCAAATCCACCGGCCATTTTTCCGGAAGCACCCGCCCGATCTTTTGCACGCCTGGCACGGGTTGAGGCAATTGTGTATCCCATTCGATCATAAACGGATGTTTATGCGGCCTCTGCCCGTCGATGCCAATACCCCAATCCGACCAGCGTCCGCTGTGCTGAATCACGACGCCGTCCTCTGCCCCCGCAGGAGATTCATTTGGCTCCGCACTGCGCCACGCGCTCCATGTATAGGGCTCGCCGTTCACCCAGCGCCAGCCGCCCAGACGGTCCGCGCCGGCTTCTTTACCGCCCCATCGTTCATGGTCTGTAAGACCGATCCACAGGTAAGTTCCCTGCGCGTATTGATAGACGAACATGTTCTCCGCCGCGCTGCTGATGACCACGAGGTGCCCTTTCTTGCCCGTGCCGCCACCGGGGTCCTCCGTCTTCTCTGCAAGTTCCTGGGCTTCCACCCACGTCAGCGGCTCTTTGGAAGTCTGGTAAAGATTCCAGGTTCCGCGGGGACCGCAGGGAGCTGTGATGAAACTCCCGGGCGTGAGCGGCGCTGCACTCAACGGCCACAGGCCTGCCGCCGTCAGGGTAAGGAAGGGGACCAGTCTCATAGCAGCTTTTACCCGCCCTTGCTTCCCGGCGGTGGATAGTTTTTTGCGGCATCATCGAGGACCAGCACCCAGTCGGTGGCTTCTCCAGGCGTGGCCGGCGTGAAGGTTTGTGTGCCTGAGTTGGAAAACTCTCCCGCTTTCGTCGCGCCTCCGGTTCGCGGATCGAACCACCACGCCTGCACCTTCGGGCCGGTGATCCTATCCATGCGGATGGTGAATGGCTTCGACACCGCCGCGTAAACCATCGCATAACTTCCGGCTTCGTCCCGTGTTGCTGCAAACCGGCGTGTGCCCGCCCCGGGCATGGCGGTGGGCACGTTCGACGGGACGATGATCGAATCATCCGGAATTCTGGTTAGGAAAGGACGCGACTCCATGAGGTGCCGCCCGTGCTGCATTTGCAGAGCACCCGGTTGTTTGATAGCCTCCCGCCATGGGAGGAGCGGGTTGTTCACAGGCTTGCGTCCGGCGTCGAAGAACTGCCACATGCAGTGATTTCCGTACGTGTGTCCGAAAGCACCGGTGAACAAATCCCAGTAGAGCGGCCGCCGCACATCCGCGGCGATGCTGTGCCCGAATTCCGGCGCCTTGAAGGAAACCGGGTGGTCTTCGTAGATGGGCTCACCATCGATGACCGGCTTCACCGGCTGACGATCGTAGTCCGCTTTCGTTTTGCTGTAGCTTCCGAATTCCACTCCATGACCGTTTTGGCGCATGTTGAAATCAAGCCACGGGCTATCGTGAAAATATTGCGACGAGCCGCTGCCGCCGGTGGGATGGAAGGTGCATAAGTGTGCGCCGCCATCGCCCTTTCGCAGGCCCGCAGCCATGCGGTTGATGATTGCCTTTTGGTTATCGTTCTCCACGGGCCGGTCACCGCCGAGAATCCAGACGATGGACTTGTCTTTGTAGCGCGCACCGATCCATTGACCATAGGTCTCGGCATTGTCGGGGGTGAAGATCTCGGGACCGACACCCCATTTCTTATTCCATTTGTCTCCCCACGTCGGCAGCAAACCGACCACCAGGCCGAGTTCGTTAGCGCGATTCACGATCCAGTCCACCTGTTTGAAGTAAGCCTCGACGGGCTTGAGCGGGTCATTGTCGGTGAGCGGTTTGTCGCCGTTAGCGTTCGGAACCGTGAGCCCGTCGAACTCCGCGAGAACGACTGCCTGGATCACCGTGAAACCCTGCTCCTGCCGCGTCTTAAGATAAAAATCAGCCTCTTCACGGCTCAGCCGGTGGAACAGTTCCCAGGCAGTATCACCGAGCCAGAAGAATGGTTTGTCATCCTCCGTGACAAGGAAACGCTTGTTCCCGCTCACCTTGAGCCGGGGAGCCGCAATGAGGCTATTGGTCAGCAGAAGAAGCGTAAAAAAAATGGTCGTTTTCATGGAAGGCGATCAGACCGCTCACATAACTTCGCACATTCGGATTTGGCGACTCCGCCAGGGTCTCAGCAATTAGCGGGACGTCAAGCGATGCAGGAGGGCCGGGGCCTCGTAAGGCCCGGAAAGATCCCGCCCCCCGGTTTCAACTCAGCGGAGTTGAAATCCTGCGCCGCTCCTCCACGCTGCAGCGATGGAAATCACGGACAAATGGCTCATGGAGATGGGTGGCTGGCAGGCCATGAAGGCGGCGCGTGCCCTGTGGCAGGCGGGCTCGGTGACGTCCGTTAGTTTCGATGGCTCGGTGCTGCAGGGCACGGTGCGCGGGAGCGGAAAGGAGCTTTTCGCAGGGCTAACGATCAAAGGCCGGAGTGATCTTGAGAACCGCTGTACCTGTTACATGGCCCGCCGCGACGGACGCATCTGCGAACACTCACTCGCCCTTGGAGTGGCTTGGGTAAACCGGCATGAGAAGGCTCCGGCCTCTGCTTCTTCGTCATCTCCAGTGTCCGGTCAGGTCAAATCCTCCGCGCTACCAGTTCAACCCGCTGCGGCGAAGGGTCCCTTGAGTTTTACGTTTGCCGGAAATTTCATGGAGGGACTGCGGCGGGGTCGACTCGCCGCGACTGTGGATTCCGGTCCTCCGGATGCGGTGGCCCAAGCGGCCGATACTCCGTTCCTAACGTGGCTGGGCACTCTTCAGCAGAAGACCGTGCCGCCGCACTTGATGCTCAGTGCACGCAAACAGATGTCGGATTTCCTCGCCGCGGTCACTGCGCATCCACGGCTGTTTTTGCAAGCAGGTGGAAAGAAATTGCCCCTGCGTATCGCGGAGGAACCGGCACCCCTTTTCCTGACTATCAAAGCGGGCGCTGGTGACACCGTGCGACTCAGCCTCCGTTTTCCTGACGCGAAACAGGAGGCCGCCGTTCCACCTTCGCCCGGAGAAAGCGGCTGGTTGTGGCAACCGGCGGAGGCACATTTACAGCCGATGCGTGTGCCGGCTGCTGCTCACGAACTTCTGTCCACCCTGGCGGGACGCCCTCTGGAGAAATCGCGGCGCTGGCTGGCGCAGATGCTGGCCGACCTTCAGGAAGCGTTTACCGTCGATACAGAGAACACCGATCCGGAGTTGCTTCGCCTGCACATGGTTCCGGCGGTCCCTGGATTCGAACTTCACTTGGAAGGCTCTCTTGAGCGGCTTACCGCAAAGCTGCTGTGCGTTTACGAAAACGGACCTCCGCCGTTTCCGCCCGGTGTGGAGGTCGTGTCCGGATTCCCGCTGGCAACACCGGATTCAAAAGATGTTTTCCTAACCAGAAACCTGCCGGCGGAAGCGGCGGCGTTCCAGCGGCTGGAGCGGTGCGGATTCGAACTCAGCGAGGGCGATCTGGTGCTGAAGAAGGAAAACGCCATCCTCCAGTTTTTCGCCGGTGAACTGGAGCGCCTGCAAAAAGAATGGAAAGTCACCCTGGGCACACGATTCACGGCGGCGACGGCGAAAGTGGAGCGGCTCACGCCGCAGTGGACACCGGTGGGCAGCGGGCAGGACTGGCTGGCTTTCGACATGCGGTTCGCGTCGGGCAGCGGCACGTCGGTGGATCGCATGGAGATCGCGCGCATGCTGGCCACCGGTTCAGGCCACAAGAAGCTGCCTAACGGAAAGTTGGCGGTGCTTTCCCTGGGCGATGCCGCGGACCTCAATGAAGTGCTGCGCGATGTGCGTCCGGACCAGGCGACCGGTGCTTTCCGCGTGAAACGGGCGCAGTTGGCCTATCTGGAGCAGTCCTTCGGAAAACCGATCGAGGGCACCGCTGCGCCAGCCTGGCCGGTGGAGGAAACCGTGCCGGAAGACCTGCGGAAAATCCTGCGGGACTATCAAAAGACCGGTGTGCAGTGGCTGCTGGATCACGCGGCGCGGGGCTTTGGCGGCATTCTGGCGGATGAGATGGGCCTTGGCAAAACGCTGCAAGGCCTCGCGATGATTACCGCCCTGCGGAAGAAGTGGCCGGAACGTCCGGCACTCATCGTTTGCCCGAAGTCGCTGCTCGGCAACTGGCAGGCGGAGGCGAGACACTTCGCGGCCGGAATGCGGGTGCTCTGCCTGCATGGCTCAGGCAGAGAAGAGCGGTTCGCGGAAACCAGCAGGGCGGACATTGTCCTGACAAGTTATCAACTGCTGGCGCGGGACATTGCGCACCACGCGGCCGCTGAGTGGGGCGGAGTCATTCTCGATGAAGCGGGGTTTATCCGGAATCCCGACACGCAGGCGGCGAAAGCGGCGAGGAGCTTGAAGGCGGGAGTGAAGATTGCTCTCACTGGAACGCCGATTGAAAACGGGGTGCGCGATCTGTGGTCCATCATGGAGTTTGCGCTGTCGGGTTATCTCGGCTCGCGGGACGATTTCCGCGAACGCTATGAAGTTCCCCTGACTTCCGGCGGCTCGCCGCAACTGATGACCCGCCTGCGCCGGCGCATGGCGCCCTATATCCTGCGGCGACTCAAACAGGATGTGGCAAAGGACCTGCCCTCAAAGATCGAAATTATCCATTCCTGCGAGCTCTCGCCCGTGCAGCGGGACCTTTATTCCGGATTGCTGCGTGAAGGGGCTGCCAAAGTCATCGACGCGGAGAATGCAAAACAAAAAGGTCAGGCGCGGCTGCACATGCTGACGGCCTTGCTGCGGTTGCGGCAGACCTGCTGTGATCCCCGGCTTTTGCCGGCCGATCAGCCGCGCACCGGCGATGCCGCCCTGTCAGGCAAAATGGAGGCCCTGAGTGAACTGCTGGATGAAATCAAAGAGGGCGGACACTCAGTGATCATCTTCAGCGCCTTCGCATCCATGCTCAAATTGATTGAAACGACGGTCCAGGAGGCGGAACTCGGGTATTGTTATCTGGACGGCCAGACCCGCGACCGCAGCGCGCAGGTCACGGCCTTTCAAACGGATACTGACAAACGGGTCTTCCTCATCAGCCTCAAAGCGGGGGGATATGGTTTGAATCTAACAAAAGCGGACACGGTCGTTCACTTCGATCCGTGGTGGAACCCGGCTGTGGAGGCGCAGGCCACGGACCGGGCGCACCGGATCGGCCAGAGCCGTCCGGTCAGCGTTTACAAGCTCATCACCACCGGTACGGTGGAGGAAAAGATTCTAAAGCTTCAGCAAAAGAAGCGCGGACTCATGGACTCAGCCCTCGACGACGCAGCTCCGCTGATGGAAGGGCTCACCGACGAAGACCTTCGCTCGCTGGTCATGGAATAACGCCCTGAAAGTCCGGCAAGAGATCATTCAAAATGCCTGCCACCGGCCCTGGCACGCGGTCTGCTTGGCACGCGGTCTGCTTGGCACGCGGTCTGCTTAGTAGCGCTCAGCAACCCGCAGCGGCATGGCATCGATATTCGACGACTACAGAACAGACCAGTTTTTTGACGAAGTATTCAGCGCCCCCGGCGTGCGGCGGCCTCACTACGGTGCGGTGCTCGATAGCATTGGAGGGCTCAATCCCGTGGACTTTGGCCTGCGCCAGCGAACCGCGGATAACGCGTTCCTTCGCCAGGGGGTGACGTTCACAGTTTATGGCGACGAGCAGGGCACGGAACGCATCTTTCCCTTCGACCTGATGCCGCGCATCATCCCGCGGCGGGAGTGGGATCGCATCGAAGCTGGTCTGGTGCAGCGGATCACGGCCTTGAACCTGTTTTTGCATGACGTCTATCATGGCCGGAAGATCATATCGGATGGCATCGTGCCGGCGTCGCTGGTCGAATCGGCCTCGCATTACCGGCCGGAGTTTCGCGGGGTGAAAGTGCCGCATAACATTTACATTCACATTTGCGGCACGGATCTCGTGCGTGACGGCAAAGGGGACTACTACGTGCTGGAGGACAACGGGCGCTGCCCCTCCGGAGCGAGTTACATGCTCGAAAACCGCAACGCGATGAAGCGCGCGTTTCCTGGCCTGCTGCAGTCACTGCCGGTTAGGCCTGTGGACAGCTACGGGACACTGCTGCGGGAAACCCTCGCTCATCTTGCGCCGCCGGGTGTGCTCGATCCAGTGATCGTAGTGCTGACGCCAGGCGTGTATAACAGCGCTTATTTCGAGCACTGTTATCTGGCGAAGCAGATGGGCGTGCCCATTGTGGAGGGACGCGATCTGATCGTGCGCCAGGACCGGGTTTTTATGCGGACTACTCAGGGCCTGCAACAGGTGCATGTCATCTACCGGCGGATCGACGATGATTTTATCGATCCCCTCGTTTTCCGTAAAGATTCGCTGCTGGGGGTTCCTGGAGTGGTGCAGTCATACCAGGCGGGGCATGTGGCGCTGGCAAATTCCATTGGTACCGGCGTGGCGGATGACAAGGCGGTCTATGGGTGCGTGCCGAAGATGATCAAATACTAT
The DNA here is from genome assembly GCA_035550135.1 of Verrucomicrobiales bacterium. Classification (GTDB taxonomy): domain Bacteria; phylum Verrucomicrobiota; class Verrucomicrobiia; order Verrucomicrobiales; family V1-33; genus V1-33. Next base: position 16,260 of record DASZQB010000038.1, on the reverse strand, counting down.
CTGGATCAGGACCCCATTCTTCCTAACGTCCCGACGTATCTTGGCGCGGACGACAGCGAATGCAGCTATATTCTGGACAACCTGGACAAACTGGTGGTCAAAGCGGTGAACGAATCCGGGGGCTACGGCATGCTGATGGGACCGCATTCCACAAAGAAAGAGTGCGCAGAATTCGGCGAGCGTGTGAAGGCGAATCCGCGGAACTACATTGCCCAGCCGGTGCTTGCACTGTCGAGGCACCCTGTGTTTGTGCAGGATCATTTTGAAGGAAGGCATATCGATTTTCGTCCGTACGTGCTCTACGGAGACCGAGTGAGAGTGGTGCCGGGTGGATTGACGCGAGTGGCTCTCAAAGCCGGTTCGCTGGTGGTGAACTCCTCCCAGGGCGGCGGCAGCAAGGACACATGGGTGCTGTGGGAGGACCGCTTGGATCAGGTGCCGGGCACTGCGCCTGCCTCAACTCCCGTCGCCTGACCGGTTATGCTCAGCCGGGTTGCAGACAGCATTTACTGGATGGCGCGCTACGTGGAGCGAACAGAGAATCTCGCCCGCCTGCTGCTTTCCACGCAGGACTTGCTGCTTGATGCAGGAGCGGAGGCGGCGGATGCAAACCAGTTCTGGCAGCCGCTGCTCATGGCCACAGGGGACGATGAACGCTACGCCGCGCTGTATCCCGCCGTCAGCGGCGCGACAGTGGCGGAGTTCCTGACGCTCCGCGCGGACAATCCCAACTCCATGATCAACAGCGTGCGGGCCGCCAGGGAAAATGCGCGCACGGTGCGTGATCAGATTTCCGATGAGATGTGGGAATGCGTGAACGGGCTGCGCCTTTTCCTTGATTCCTCGGAGGCCAGATCTTTACGCCAGTACCAGCCGGCGGCGCTTTTCGAGCGGGTCCTGATCAGTTCCTATCAATTTCAGGGCATTGCGGAATCCACCACTCCGCGGGGCGAAATATGGCACTTCCTGCGGCTGGGAACCGCGCTGGAGCGTGCGGATAAAGTGTCACGTCTGCTGGATACCTGTTCCGGACTGCCCACTGAAATGGCACCTCACCCCGGCAGCCGGCCGCTGCGATGGGCGGCCCTGCTGCGGTCCTGCTCGGCGTGGCATGCTTTTCACGCCTTGAGCGCAAAACTCGATCCGGTGAAGGTCATCGGTTACCTGCTGCTCAACGAGACGTTTCCGCGTTCCATCACTTTCTGCGTGAATGAAGTGCATTCCACTCTGCTGGCCCTTTGCGGGAACGGCACCATGAGCGAAATGGAGGAGCCCGTCCGCCTCGCCGGGCGTCTCGCCGCCGACCTGCGTTATACCACCGTGGAGGAAGTGATGGAAGCCGGCCTGCATTCGTTTATCGATGACCTGCAAACACGGTTCAATGACATCGGCACCTCTATTTTTGAAACGTTCGTCCTCTATGCTGATGCCGTCCCCGTCGCTCCCGCTAACCGGACAACCAACTGGCAGCAGGGGGCGTGGCACGCACCTGCGGCGGAGGATGCCCAGGTGCAACAGCAGCAGCAATAAGCGAGGGACCTGATCTTTCCCCCCATGAGGCTTCAGGTTTTTCATCGCACCCGTTACATATACCGCGTTCCAGTCTCGGACAGCTACAATGAAGTGCGTCTCCGCCCCGTCACGAACGACACCTCGCGTCTCGAATTCTTCCTGCTGAACGTGCAGCCTCCGGTGAAGCTCAGGCACTTCCGCGACAGTTATCTCAACTACGTTCACTTTTTCGAAATCAGCGAGCCGCACCGCGAACTTTCCATTGAGGCGCAGTGCACCATCAACACCACTTCGCCCTACCGCGAGGGTTTGCCGGCAGGGGTGGAAATGGGTGCCCTGGCGCTTTTGGAGGACGACATGCTCCGCGAGTTTCTTGACTCCAGCCGTTACGTCGGGATCTCACCGGAACTCTGGAAGCTGGGGCTCGACATCACCGCCGGCTGCACAGACGTTTTTACGGCCGCGCAGCAGATCAGAACTTACATCCGCCAAAACTGGACCTACGCTCCAAACACCACCACCGCCTCCACCCATGTGAGCGAGGTCGTGGAATCGAGGAGCGGTGTTTGCCAGGATTTCACGCACCTCATGATCGGCATCTGCCGTGCCATTGGCATTCCCGCGCGTTACGTTAGCGGATACCTCTTCAACGGAGGCGACGCCAGCCTGCGCGGGGCACAGGCTTCGCACGCATGGTGCGAGATTTACGTCCCGGGAAAAGGCTGGTTCGGGCTCGATCCCACAAATGACACCCTCGCCGACGAACGCCACATCAAGATCGCCACCGGCCGGGACTACAACGACGCCGCTCCGGTATCCGGGCGGTTTGTTGGTGCACAGGGAGCCACCGCAGCCCTCCAGGTGGACTTGCGCATCGAGGAACTCCCGCCCTGAACGAAAACCTCATTACCCCACCCGGCCAGGAGCCGGTTTTTTGGACTTTTCCCGGCAGCAGGGGAAACCGGATCAGCCGCAGAGGCGTTCTTTGAAAGCGTCGCCGGGCCGAACAGAAGCGCGGTGGCGGCGGTCAAAAACCGTGTGGACTTCATACGCTCCTTCGTTGACCAAAATGGACCCGGCCAACCGGCGGCGCAAGCTCCGGGAGAATGAATTGACAGCACTAAGAGAAAACCCTACTCTCCCCCCGAAATTGGATGACTGAACCCTCCCCTTCCTCTTCCCGCCGTGGTGCCCGGACCTTCCGGGGTGCCTGTATTGTGCTTGCCACCGTCGCTGCAGCCCAGGCGGCCACGACGGCCCTTTCCTCCAGAACCGTCGAACCCGCGGCCCCGCGGACGGTGGTGATTCCCCCGGAGCAGCCGAAACCCTCCGATCCGTTTTCTGCGTCATGGGCCACGGATGACCCGCATCCTGAAATGCTGAAACCCGCCGGCGATCCCCCGCCGAACGATCCGGCGCTGGCGCAGTTGAGCCCGGAGCCGGTAGTGACGGTGCCCAAACGTGCCGCGCCGCTGGACGTGGCGATTACGGACGCGGAAATTTTGCAGCATCTCGATGAAGGCCTGCATCTTCGCGGTGAAGGGGATATGCTCGGTGCCGTAACTCACCTCCGGGCCGCATTGAACAAAATGCCGAATCACCCGAAACTGCTCTATCACAATGCGCAAACGCTGGACATGATGGGACAGTCGCGGAAAGCGATCCATTTGTGGAGGTCGCTTTACCACCTCGGTCTGGATGCCGGAGATTTCTACATCCTCGCGCAGAAACGAATCGCTGACGGTCCGCAGGTGTTCAACGAACCGGATGAGGAAAAAGAGGAAAAGTTCACCGTGCTGAACCTGAAGGAAAAAGAGATGCCGGACAACACCGGAGGCGAGCGGGTTCGATTCACTGCGGTCGTCAGGAAAAACACGACGGAGACAGTGGACGTGAACAAAGACATGGTTCTGGCCATTCACTTCTTCGACACCGTGAACGGCAAGCATGTCGCCCGTTCGCAGGTGCAGCAGCCAGTGGTCACCTGCACTTCTCAGCCTCCCAATCAACTGCTCGATTGGGCGGGCGGGACAGAGACCTTTACTTTTGACTACTGGCAGCCTGACATGACTCCGGAACAGGTCCGCAAATACGGCCTCTGCAAGTACTTCGGTTGTACGCTCGAGGTATTCTACAAGGACCAGCTCCAGGACAGCGCAGGCACTACACCGGTGGTATTGAATTACGCGCGGGAACTGCCGCTCCCGCCTGCCGAGCCCTCCAATTCGATTCTTGATTCCACCCCTGGCGCGCCCGGTTCCGAACCGGAGCCGAGTCTCTTTCCTCCGGTCCTCAAGCCCTGACTTCCGCTCCCGGCCTCACACATGGTTATCCTGATTGCCAGTGACGACGCCGGTTCCAGCCGGAGCCTGGCAGAAATCCTCGCCGGGCACGGGCCGCATCAGATTTTCACCGCCGCGAAACTCGGTGAATTGGAGGAAGCCGCGGAATCACTCGAAGAACTCGAGGTCCTGCTCTTCGGCGCCGCATTCAACAAAGGCCGCGGGAAAGAACTCCGCGATGCCCTGCGCGTCCGCTTTCCTGGACTGCAAACCGCTCTCATCACTAACGAAGAGGGGAAACCCGTGCCCCCGCAGGAGGTGGTGGACTGGATTGCCGGACTGAACGGCAGCGCAGAGATATCAGACGAAACCGCCGGTCCGGTCATCCTGGGCGATTACGAACTGAAGGAAAAAAGGCGCACCGGCACTACCACCGAGACCTTCCGCGCAGTGCAGCGCTCGGTGAACCGCGTCGTCCTGCTGGAGCGCCTCAAGCCGGAACTCAGCCAGGACAAGTCGGCGACCCGCGCTTTCCGCAGCATGGTTAGAGCGCGGGCCAATGTTTCCTGCCCGTGGATCGCGACAGTTTATGAAGCGCAGGAGTCGGATGGCGTGCTTTTCTACACGCGGGAGTTGGTCCGGGGTCTCAATTTGAATGAACTGGTTGCCTCGCGCGCTCAACTGCAGCCCGAGGAAAGCCTGCATCTCTTGCGCGCCGCCGGCGAAGCGATGACGTGGCTCGCGGAAAAAAACCTGGGCCGCGAGACACTCAAGCGCCAGCACCTCTACCAGGGCAGCGACGGCGCTCCGCGCATCGCCAACATCGCGGCTGCGGAAGCGGTTCCTGCCGACGAGGTCTCGGAAATCCAGTCCATCGCGGAAGCCGTGATGCGGGTGACCGATTTCAAGAAAGGCGTGTCGCGCGAGGTTTCCCACGTTTTGGGCCTCATGAAAACGGGCGGGCCTCATGCTTTGAAGAGCTGGAAATCCGTGCTTCGCGAGGCACGCGCCGGGTTGCAGCGCATGGTGGAGGCGCGGACCTCTCTGATCTCTGAGGGAAAGGACCGGCCGCGTGCCCGCAGGCGGAAGTCCCGCGCGCCGCTCTTGTTAGGCATCGTCCTGGCCCTCACCGGCGGGGGTACCGCAGTGGCATGGTTCGCCAACCGCGGCCACAAACCCTCAGGCCCGCGAAATCTTGGAGTGCAGATCTCCATTCCTGCGGGCGAATTCACCTACGGGGACAGCACGCGGCTCACTCTGCCGCAATTCTGGATCGACAGCCACGAGGTAACCATCGGGCAGTACGCGGAATTTCTGGCCGGCAATCCCGGTACGAAATTCGACAACCCAAAGCAGCCAAAACAAAAAACCAGCCACGAGCCAAAGGACTGGGCGGCAATCCTCAAAGCGGCGCGCGAAGGCGGCAACTGGCGAGAGTATCCCATCAGCCTGAATTGCCCCGTTTTCAATGTGGACTGGTGGGATGCATATGCCTATGCGGCGTGGAAGGGAAGGCGTCTTCCCTCGCAGGAGGAATGGGAAAAAGCGGCCCGCGGCACCAACGGACGGCGCTGGCCGTGGGGTAACGAGGCCGACTTGAAACGCGCCAACACCGGCACCGACTACGCCGAGCGCCCGGGCGAAGGCGCCGTTGACGGCTACACATGGTGGTGCGAAGTGGACGCCATCCCCGGAGATGTCAGCCCTTTTGACGTAATCGGAATGGAGGGCAACGTCTCCGAGTGGACCTCCTCATGGGTGCCCGACCCCGAACTTCCTGACGAAACTGTTCCCGTTTTCCGGGGCGGTGACTTTCACCGCCCTCCTGTTCCCCTCTCCACTCCGTGGCTTGCCAAAAGCGCCTCCTACACTCAGCCGTATCTCGGATTCCGCACCGCCAGTTCCAGCCCGCCCTCCGCCGAATAAATTCCCGCCGCCCTCCCCATGCCATGAACCTGCCGCTACGCCCGCTCCTTCGTTTTGTCGTCCTCATCCTCGCCGCTGCCGCCCTGCCGCGGGTGCAGGCCCAGATCAATGTCAGCATCAAGCTGGAACGCGGGAACTACGTCTCCTACGAGTCGCTCCCCGTGACCGTCACGGTGACCAATACGAGCGGCTCGGACGTGGTCCTCGGCGGTCCCAACAATTCCTCATGGCTCAACTTTCTCGTGACGTCGGAGACAGGCCGCCCCGTCACCGCCATCGAAAGCCCCAATGTGGACGCGATCGTGTGCAAAAAGAACCAGGCGCTGGAACGGAAATTCAACCTCCCGCGTCATTTTCACCTCATCGAATCCGGAGGTTATGTGGTGAAGGCCAGCGTTTATTTCCCCGATCTCCAGCGCTGGCTCAATTCCCCCCCCGCCCGCTTTAACATCATGCAGGCGCCGAAACCGCAGTGGGAGCGGACTTATACCGTCCCGTCCGGATTCAAAATGGCGGGCAAATACCGCAAATATCAGCTCTTCACCGTTCACGACAGCGACCGCTCCTACCTCTACGTGCGCATCGTGGACGAGAGCACCGGCATGTATCTGATGACCACGCGTTTCAATTCCATGGCCCCGGATCGCCAACTCCAGCCCGCCGTGGACGACGAGCAGAACCTCCACATCCTCTGTCTCGCCAGCCCGCTCGCGTGGGTGTACCAATGCGTCGATCCGGACGGCAAACTGATCGCCCAGAAGTTCTACAAGCAGGGCAAAGGCGTGCCGCAACTGGTGGCCCAGGGAGGCGGGGTGACGATTCTTGGAGGCACCATCTACGATCCCGCCGAAAAACCGGCGCCCGCCACTGCGAATGGCTCGGCCATTCGTCGGCTGTCAGACCGTCCCGCGGGGGTTCCGCTCCAATAATTCGCGAAAAACGCGGAAAAATCGGCTTCTTGCTGTAAAATACTCATTGGCGCACGCGCCAAGGTATTTTAGATTGGTTAACTAATCCCGATGCGTCCATGCCCCTTGTCGTTCCCCCGCGCAACTGCCTCCGTCGGCTCCTGACCGCCCTGGTCCTGCTCGCCGCCACCCTTCCCGCGATGGCCGGTCGCTTCAGCCGGGTCATCATCGATGCCGGTCACGGAGGCCACGACAATGGCGGCAAAATTGGCTACATTTTTGAAAAGCACCTCGCCCTCGATGTCGCCCTGCGCCTGGAGCGGTATCTGAGCGACAAAGGCATTCGCTCCACCCTCACCCGCCAGCGGGACGTCTTCATTCCTCTGGAGGACCGCGCCGCCGCCGCCAATGCCTCACGGAACAGCATCTTCGTGAGCATCCACTTCAACTGGGTCAGCTACGGAGGCCCCAGCGGCACCGAAACCTTTTATTGCGGCAGCAGCGGCGTCCCCCTCGCCGCCGCCATCCAATCCACTGTCGCCGCCGGCCTCGGCACCCCAAGCCGCGGCGTCAAGTACGCCCGCTACAAAGTCCTCCGCTCCTGCAGCCAGCCCGCCGCCCTCATCGAAGGCGGTTTCATTTCCACCGCCAACGAACGCTCCCGCATCCTCGACCCCCGCTACCGCCAGCGCCTCGCCGAACTGATCGGAAACGGCATTCTCAGATACCGGCGCATGTAGCCGCCTTGAGCGGGCCCGGCCCCAAATCAATCAGGATATCCTGCGGCGAACGGTGAGCGACGCCAGGAATCCCGCCGCCAGCAACACCACCGCGCCAGGCTCCGGGACGACGGTGTATTGGATCACCAGTGTGGGCGCGGCCGCGGACGCCTCGCCTGCGGGCCCCGCGCCGTCTTCCTTCGTGCCAAAGTGAAAGTATCGATTGCCGCTGTCGGAATCCGCACTGCTGCCGCCCCACCACAGCATCCCGGTGTTGTTCGCCGGCGTGTTGACCCAGTCCTGAACCCATGAGGTGATGTCGCGACTGATCGCCGTCGCCGTGCCATCAACCCCCACAAGGTCAAAAGTCTGCGTGCTGGCCAGAACGATGTCAGCCGTCGCGCCCGGGGCTGTCCACGGAATCGAACCTCCAGCCTGGCTGTTCCATGTCACTGAACCGTCGGTTGCCGGGTTTTGACCCACACCCTCCACCCACGCCTTCCCCGGCAGCAATTGCGACAGCTTCACATTCGCGAAGATACGATTGTTGGCGGTTTGATTCGCGAAGAACGTGGTCAGGGTGGCGCTGGTGATGATCGAGCCCGCCGGAATGCTGGACACATCGAACCGTTGCACGAAATGAGTCATCCTGCTGTCCAGGGTTACCCCATCCGCGAAGTAATTCGCGTAAAACCGGTTGCTGCCGCCCGCGCCATTTCCGAGGTTCGCGTCTTGAAGCCCGCCAGCGGCATCACCGCGCAGTTTGGCGTCCGCTACCATGTTGTTGTAGTTCGGCTGCGCCGCGATGGAGATATCCAGCGTGGCGGCCCGCACCGCGCTGACACCCAACCCGGCAACAAGGGCACTTGTCATGAACACTCTGGACATCGCGTTCTCCTTTCTGAATTGGTTTCCGTTCTGGTCTGTGATGGCGCGAGTCTTTCGGAACGGCGTAGCGTGTCAATGTTAATTTTGCCGCCGGCTGTTCGCCTCCGTTGCCGGTCGCGGCAACCTATATCCTTCTTACCGCCTCCCGCAGTTGTTCCATCCGCGCATTATCCGGCCGGTCAGTCCCCCAGAACGAAAACACCCCCGCCGCCAGCAAATGTGGACGCCATCGGGCGCTGATAAGGTCAAGGTCCTCAAAAATCGCGACTGGAAACTTGATGTCGTGAGGATCCGCCGATGCTTTCATCGGCAGCAGTCGCCGGGCCGCGCGCAGAAGCGGCTCCACTCCGTTATTCCGTGCGAGAGCGAATGCCAGGCGTCCCGCCTCATGCGGGCTGTCAGTGCGCGTCGCCAAAACCTCGTTTATCGCCGCCTCCGGCTTCTGCAGAAGCTCTTTTCCCGTCAGCGCTGTGATGTCTGTCACCGCCGGAATATCCTTCGCCCGGGACTTCCGGTACAGGTCCATCCAGGAAAGCGCCTGGAGCGTCAGCAGCAGCCGCGTATCAGGGAGCGTGCTCGAACGGAACGCATAGTGCAGCGCGTTGGCCGCGGTATTGGCGTGCAGCGCATTGCCATCCGGACGGTTGCCCTGCTTTGGCTTGACCGACAGGACCAGTTCCCCCGCCGCCAGATGCACCGCATCCCAGATCGCCCCTGCCTGCGCCTTTCCCTCCGCCAGATGTTTCACTGCCAGGTCGCACGCCTCATCGCCTTTGCCATCGCGCAGCGCCGCCAGCAGGTCTTTCGTTAGACCTTCGTTGGCGACCGCCTCCGCCCAATTGCCCGGGAGCCGCGCCGCCGCCTTTTCCGCCCGCGGAAGATTGGCCAGGTATGGCCGCACGTCCGCACTGCCCGCGTGCTCTTTTCCCCATCCAGCAAACCCCTCCACAATGTAGCGCAAAACCGGCTCCCCATGCTGCCATCCTATCGTCTCCAGCAACCGCGCCGAGTTAGCCGTCAAGATCGCCATGTGCCCGATGAATCCCCAAGTGCGCGCCGCATAACGCCACAGCGGCTCCAGCACAGCCGCCGATCCGCGCGTGCGAGCCAGCACCACTACCGCCCGCTCCGCCCGTTCCGCGTCCCACTCCTCCAGCGCCGCGCGCAGCTCGTCTGCGGCCTTCTCCGCCGGCGGCAGCTTCCCCGTCAGTTCGCGCATCCCCTTCTTGTCCGGATACACCTTCTGCATTCCCTTGAAACTGAGCAAAGCGTAGAAAGCCGGCAGCAATTGCTCCCCCGCCGGCAGGTCCAGCCCCAGCCGGTAAGCAGAATGAACGACATACGCATTGTGATCGAACGCGTGCATCCCTTCATGCCACCGCGCCGCCCGGATCGCCGCAAGGTAAAGCCCCGCGATGAACTGACGATAAGGCAGCCGGTTCTTTAACTGCCCGATCATCACACCCGCACAATCCTCCTCCGGCGTCTGTTCGATCAGCCTCACCACCGGCTCCAGTTCCGGCCCAAACCGCACCACATCAGGCGTCACCACCGCCTCCGCCGCGTTTGCCGGCCCCAGTCCCCACAGGGCAATTAGATCGCCCATCCCGAACATCGCCCCTCCGCCCGCCGCCGTTTTTAGAAAACGCCTCCGCGTCTGCTGGCGCCTCGTCGCTCGACTCAAGTGGTCCATAAAGAAATGCCTTTAACCGGTTCGGCCTCGACTATACCTGCTGGGATCCTTCCATCTTTCAATGCCAGAGGCCCATCCCTTATTCGCACGCGGCCATTCCTGCGGATTCTCCCTGGCGTTGGCGGAGAAGGGTGCGTGGAGGAAAAGTATGATTTTAAAGGTATCCGGAAAAATAAGTGGTTTGATTTGGTTTGATTTAGCCTGATTGAAACGGGCGAGTGATACATTTCTGACGAACGAGGGTGAGGGGCCTCAAATGACGAAACCAGAAACCGGAAGCCCGAAGGAATGGCGAAGCGCGAATGACGAAATACGGTTGGTTCCAAATTGCGGTTCGTTGTTCTGATTTGCGTCATGAGTTCTTTAAATGTGAGATGTGGCCTGTTCCGGTGGTGAGGAGGGGGCATGGCGGAGGGCATCGAATTCTGGAAGGCCAGTCGATAGGTGTGGATGCGCGAGGGACGCTGCCGGGATGGAAGAGGCAGGACTTAAGACGTAAGATGTGGCCTGGTGTGATGGTGACGAGCAGATATAGAGAAACGATCATCGATCCGGGTAGGGCCGGTCGAAGAGTGTGAATGTGTGAATGGACGCTAACGAGTCCCGGTAAGCTTTTTACGGGCCGGGTCGGAAGCGCAGCCGCTTTGTGGGTAAGTCCTGGATGGAGCCCGCGGCTGCAAATAGACAGGTGATTAACGGAAAAAATGTCAACTAAAACTGCCGGGAAAGTTCTGGGGTGCGGGAATCTGCGGTGCGAACCGGGGATGATCGAGCGGGAGAAGGTGAAAGGCGCCTTTTTGCGCATTCGAGAGTGCGGTGGAAAGGGTTTTGGAGACAGTTTTGATAAGGTATCGCAGGTGATATTACCGGCAATTTCCCGGTGTATCGTTACCATCCGTTTGGTAACGATGAGGTTTTTGCCGCCTTTGCTCAACCCAGCAATGTTGGAACGGAAGGGCAGGCATCCGGGATCCGGGATGCATGCGCCACCACGGGGCCGGGTGCGGGGAATGCCGCTTTGTCAGGGCCACCACGCTGTGGTGGAGGATTTTATCTTGCATTTACCCGGCGTTTGCTGCGCTTCACGCCGGGCTATTCACAGTGGACCGCGCTGCGGTCCGGGGGGGCGTTTACCTGCGGGTGTTGATTTCGATTTGTCGCTGACAGAGGGCTGTCTGTGCAAGCACGCGCAACTGGAAGGCTCTGGCCTGTCCAATGGCATAACCCAAAATCGCGCCGACTAAGGCACCGATGCCAACAAACATTCCCAGGTTTTTGTCAGGGACGCCGGGCTGAGTGGTAACGAAAAATCCTCCGGCTCCCCCGACCAGGAGAAGAAGCAGCGTCCAAAGGAAAACTACGGTATTGGCCTGGGAATAAAGCTTGTCGGCGAGTTTTTGAATGACAGCGGGATCGTATTGGGTGGCCATGGGATGACGGATGCGGATTGATTGAAAACATCAGCGTAAGTCACGGTTCATTGCTTTGTGAAGGAATCCGTCATTCCGCCTGGTCACGTCGAACTTTTGTTCCGGAAGCAGCATGTACGACGATGCCGGAATTTAAATTTAATGCGTGACATTGCGAAGATTACCCGACAGGCTCCCGGGTTACGCCCGCTCTTACGGCCTCCGGTGCCCGCCGACGATTTGTGGTATTATTTTATGAAAACCAAAACCATGCCGCTGGAAACCAGCCGTCCCAGGATTCGGCCCGCAGTGTTTCCGCCGCGAAGGGATTACTCTTCGCTTTCCCTGAAGGACCTGTTGGATGCACGCGAGGCCTATCACGTCTATCTTTCACAGCTCGAAAATGTTGTTGCCACTGCTATCGGCAGATATTTTATTCATAACGAGGATTGGTACGCGAAGCACCCGCCGGGTTCGCGCAAGCCTGCGGATTTTCGAAAGCCCTCCACACCGCGTACGCTCGCGAACTCAGTCATTCGCCCGTGGTCATGGCCTGCAGTGCTGGTATTCGTAAAGAAATGGGAACAACCAGGCAAACTGGGTGAAAATATCGTTCCGAAAACACTTTATCTGCCTGATGGCCGGGTGGTGCCGGTCTGTGTAATGGAGGCGGAACCGGACAGCGAGTTTGCGACCTCGCCTCCACTGCAGTTTCCCACGACGCCCCTGATCGGGGGAGGCTATACCTGCCTGCGCGAACATCAAGGAGTGGAGAACCGGGGCACTTTCGCCTGCATGGTGCGAAAAGGGGGCACTTATTACGCGCTGACGAACCGGCACGTGGCGGGGGGCGAAGGCGAGGACGTGCGCGCCTATGTTCGTGGTCAGTTCGTTCCAGTGGCCAGAACCTCATCGTTTACCGTGGACCGGATTCCAATGCCCGGAATTTTTCCATCCTACGGATACTCCAAGTCGCTTCTGACCATGGACGCAGCGCTGGCACGGATTGAGGACATCAATGACTGGACGTCGCAGGCGTTCGGAATCGGAGAAGTCGGTGAGATTTTTGATGCGACGGAATATTCGCTCACGCTGGATCTCATCGGCACGCCGGTGTGCGCTTACAACGGTACCAGCGGACGTTCAAAAGGTGAGATCCAGGCTCTCTTCTTCTGTTACGAATCAGTTGGCGGATATGAATACGTGACCGATGTGTTGATCGGCCCGCGTCAGGGGCAGGGGGAAAAGAACAATGATGCGCATCCATTCACCGCACCGGGCGACTCGGGCACGCTGTGGTTTTATGATCAGCCGGCGGACCCGTGTGCGCAGGAGGACCATGACCTTAACCTGCCGGCACCGCCGCCGCTGGAGAGTGGCGCCCAGGCACCCCGGATGCGACCGATCGCAATGCAGTGGGGTGGCCAGCGGGTAAATCTGCCCGAAGGGAACAAGGGGGCCTACGCCCTGGGGACTTTTCTTTCCAGTATTTGCAGGGCACTCGATGTGGAACTGGTACGGAACTGGAGCACCGGGCACGCCCCTTTTTGGGGGAAGATCGGCCACTTTACCATCGGCTGGAAAGCGTGTGACTCCACGGCAGGCAAGTTGAAGACGCTGATGAAGGCGAATCAGGCAAACATCGGTTTCGATGATGGAAAACTGAGCGGCCCGTTTTCGGTCGACGACAAGGGATTCGTGCCGCTGGCCGACGTGCCTGACTACGTTTGGATCGGGTCTGGAGCGCACCAAAATGAGGGGATACAGCACTTTGCCGACATTGACATCCGGGACATTGATGGCAACCCGCCTCTGCTGGCGCAATGCATCAGTGATCCGAAAAAGATTTCCGCTAAAGTATGGCTGGCTTATTTCGACGGGTTTGCGGAGGCCGGAGTGGGTCCGGAGGAGGGGGCGCTCCCGTTTCGTGTCTGGCAGATTTATGAGGCTATGGTGGGTTATGTGAAAAAGAAGGACCTGGTCCATTTCGTTGCGGCCGCCGGTATCCTTGCCCACTATGTCGGCGACGCATCGCAGCCATTGCACTGTTCATTCATGCACCACGGCGTGCCGCCCATGCTCACCCGTGACGGACGGAAATATCCCGTCCCGAAAGACAGTACGGCGTTCAAGGAGTTCAAAAAAACCCGTCCCTCGAAGATTCACGGCATTTATGAAGAGAAGATGCTGGAAGTGGATCCTGCCAACGTGCTGGCTCTGGTGGACGCGAAGATCAATTCGATTGGTCTCCCTGGTATCCCGATTGTAACCGGTCATGACGCAGCGGTGGCGACGCTGAAATTGATGCATGATGCCCAGAAGCGTCTCCCGCCGCGGGATATTTTCAAAGCGGATGATCCGGACCTGACGGAAAAAAATCGCGCCGCTGCGCTGTGGGGGGATTTAAGAATTCGCCAGGCCACGATAACGTCCCTCGCAGAAAGTGTGCTGACGTTGGCGGCGCTGTGGAAGGCCGCGTGGAAGGAAGGGAACGGAAATGCCATTCCAAAGACGAAATTGACTGGATTTGATCCCGGAGCTGTTTCCAACATTTATCGCTTTGAGAAGAAGTTCATTCCCTCGCTGAGCCTGAAGGAGATGGCCGAGAGCGGGAAGTTCGAACCCTAGGTGCTCCGGTGTATTTGCAGCGTGCAAGGATAGCCTGCACGAATGATAGAAGAGCCTGCTTCATAACCTGCGGGTCCCCACGACCGGGGCTCTCGCCTTCACCTTTCAATTGCCGCAGATTATAAAGGTGTTTCCATTCTTTTGAGATGGGGCGCGCACCGGTCTCGCGGGCGGTGCGGCTGCGGCCCCCCCAACCAACAACGATGGCCTTCGAACCAGGTGTTTATGAACTCGCGGCTGCCGATGATGACGCCGCGGGTGAAGTGTTTGACGCGCTTCAAGAGGAGTTCGCGCTGAATGCCGAGGCCGGATTCTTTGGTGAGGGCCTTTTGCACCTTTTCACTCACGCCACGGCGGACGACTTTTCCGTCTTCCCTTACCCGGGAGCCTCCCGCGACGCCAAGCATTTGCCGGTAGTGAATGAGCGCGCGGCGGTGCCGCTTCTTGCGCTGCGCGGGAGTTCCTGCGGTGCAGTTGTGCCAAATGCCTGGCCTTGAATTCGCTCAGCGGTAGTTCCGGTGATGCGGGCAATGCCTTCCAGCGCATCACGTTTTCCGACCATCGCCTCGGCATAGCCGCTCCAGAGATGCGTGGCGGGGTCTTCGGTGAGGCCGGCGCGAACGGGATTGAGGTCGATATAAGTGGCCATGATGCGCAGGGCGCTTTCCTCATCCCTCATCCTGCACGATGACACTTTTATACCGGCCCTCCCAGAGAGTGCCCGTGCGGTTGTTGGCCCGGTTGTACCATTGCGTCAAGCGCTGCTTGAGGGCCTTCATGAACTCCGTCAGGGAAAACATGCGGCCCAGCATCCGCTGTCGCCATTCTTCGATGCCCGCCTCGCTGCCATTGGAGCGAAAGATCTCAAACTGGCGGTGAACGCCTTTGTTCCAAGCTTCTCCGACCGCCTGCTGCCACAGAGGCCACACTTCTTCGAAGGAGAGATCGAAGCCTTCGGGGCGCTGCGGGACCCTCACAAGCAAGTGGAAGTGGTTGCCCATCAGGCAGTAAGTGAGGATTTGCACCTGATGGAAGGACGCAAACGCGCGCATCATACGCGCGAAGGTTTCCTTCCCCCGTTCATCCAGCCGGAACTGCCGGTCCACAATGCGGGAAACGATGTGATAGACGCCGACTTGGGTGTCAGCGGAGGTGAAAACGCGGGGCTTGGCCATCCCGCAATGAAAGAGAAAGAATTTCTCTGTTAAGAGGTCTGTCCTCTTTCTCCTACTCCGAGGAGCAGCATTATTTTTGAAAAAAGTTGACGTCGTCGGAAACCCGAGTAAAAGCCGAACTAATGATAGTTGGTCCCTTCACGGGGGCTGCTTAAGGAGTCCTTGGGGGAGGACTTCTTGGTCATTCAAATGCCATACGCGACCAGCACTTAGTCGTGGAATTGTTTTTGAACCAAGAAGCCCTCAAATGAAGACGTCCTCAGCCTCACTAAAAGAGAAACGCAAGCTATTGAGGCTTAGCAGTTTAAGCGGGATGGGTGAGGATGGAGAGTTGAAATTGAAACAGGCGGGAGTGTATTTTGTGGGGGCCGTTAGCATGACTCTGACGATCGGAGGACTCGTGTTTTCCATTCTGAATCCAAGCGAGTGTTGGCATTTTTGGATAGGTGTAAGTCCCGTTCTGACCACCGCTTTGACTCTGCTGATTGTGCGCGCCTTTCCTGCAAAAGCCGCTCTCAAAATCAATGCGGATAGCTCGGTGGGCTTGATAGCTCGTCCACCACAAAAGAGACGGAAAAAGTCTGGATCTCCAAAGGCTGCCATATAACGGAGAGTTTGCCCGGAGCGACATTTTTCGAATTCTTCTGTCAAAAGGTCTGTCCTCTTCTTCCCGCTTGGCACAACGACCGCTTCACGCGAACCGGTCACCCCTTCCGGGCAACAAAACTTTTGGCGCAGATCGCCGTTGTCTCTTCCTGCAAAAACGTGTTGCAGACGGACGCGAAACTAAATAGCATTGAGAATAACCCCGCAGAAATTAGCTGGTCTCTCTGCCCGCATCGATCCAATACATAAATTACAGCCGAAATGTCTCTCGTCCCAGATACGCCCCTTTCTGCTGAGGCTAATGAGCTATTGGATCGCGTGCGCCCGAGTATTCTTCGGAGACTTCAAGAGGCACGGCGAACCCCGGTTTCCGTCCTAGGGCTTGTTTACAATGGCCGCCAAAGCTTGAACTGCTCGTAAGTGGCGGCCACCGAACAAAGGACCAAAGCCAGGAACATCCTGCGGGTCTTTTCGAAGCGTGAGGCCACTCTGCGGTAAACTTTGAGTCTCTGGA
>DASZQB010000037.1:0-16665 GCA_035550135.1 Verrucomicrobiales bacterium | reverse complement strand
CAGACGGCCGTTTTCGCAGTGAATCCTTCGGTGAAGAATGGTATGCGGGGCCGACGGCCGTGCTCGAAGCGGAGAGTTTCATGCTGGTGGTGAGCAGTCGCGCGGTGAATCTCTACGACCGTTCTTTCTTTTATGCGCACGGTCAGGACCCGAAGCGATTTGATGCCGTGGTGGTGAAGTCGCCGCATTGCCAGCATCATATGTATGCCGAATGGTGCACGCGCATGGTGAACGTGGATGCGCCCGGTTCCTCCAGCGCGAACCTGCCGTATCTGGGCCACAGGCGCTGCCCGCGTCCGATTTTTCCGCTGGATGCAGACGTGACCTTCACGGCGGAGGCGAAACTTTTTCAACGACACCCTAACAACGCATGAAGATTCGAGAAATCCGCTGCGCAGGATTGCGCGGAGCGACGCCGGAAGGCGGCTGGAGCAATGAACTGCGGCCTGAAGACTGTGTGCACACGCTCATCGCCGTGCATACCGATGAGGGAGCCGTGGGCCTCGGCAGTGTGTTTACCAACGATGCGCTGGTGCGGGCCGCGCTCGCGATGCTGGAGCCGCTGTATCGCGGCGAGAATGCGCTCGAACCGGAACGTGTCAGCGAGAAGCTGCATCAGAACATGTTTTGGCCCGGACGCGGCGGGTCGATCACGCACGCGATCAGCGGTATCGATATCGCGCTGTGGGATTTGCTGGGCAAAGTGACGGGACAGCCGGTGGGACGGCTGCTGGGCGGACGCTATCGTGAACGGGTGCAGCCGTATGCCTCGCTGCTCATGGATGAGCCAGCGAAGATGCGCAGACACCTGCTGGCGGTGAAAGCGCAGGGATTCCGGGCGTTCAAAATCGGCTGGGGACCGTTCGGGCGCCGCAATGCCGCGACGGATGAAGCCATCGTCAAAGCAGCGCGGGAAGCAGTGGGCGCCGACTCGCGTTTGATGGTGGATGCGGGCGGCAGCGATGCGTTCTGGACTAACGGTTATAAGTGGGCCCTTAACGCGGCGAAGATGCTGGCGAACTACGACGTGCACTGGTTCGAGGAAGCGCTGCATCCTGACGCGCTGGAGGACTATGCAAAGCTCCGCGAACATTCGCCCGTCCCGATCGCCGGCGGCGAAGTGCTCACGCGCCGCCAGTCCTTTCAGCCGTGGCTCGAAGCGCGCGCCTTCGACATCGTGCAGCCGGATGTGACCAAGGTGGGCGGTATCAGCGAAGAGCGCCGCATCGCGTGGATGGCGCAGGATCACGGGGTGCGATTCATTCCGCACGGCTGGAATACGGCGGTGGGCCTTGCCGCTGATTTGCATCTCGCTTCCGCCTTTCCCGGCACCGATCTGGTGGAGTATCTCACCGGATCACCCTTCATCGATGAAATTACCGCCGGCGGCTGGGAACTGGATGCTGATGGCATGCTGGCCATTCCTCCGGGCCCGGGTCTCGGTCTGGAACTGGACGCCGATGCCGTGAAGAAATATACCAACGGAGAAAAATTGTTATAGCTGACGCGCTGATATTTATCCGGCTCGCACTAAAAACGGCAGAGGATCTCCATCGCGGGTCGTGATGTTAGGGAAGAGGCGGTGCGCCCGCAGTGGCATGTCAGGTGCAGAGACGCGTCGGCACGCGGTGTGCAGCCGAAGGGGATTCACCTGCGCGAAACCAACGGGTCAGGGAAGACCCGGCAACCAAAGCCCACTCTTATGTATGCGCATTCAAACCACGGCACCCGGCCGGGTGTCCTGAAAACGTCGATGATTTTTGCAATCCTGTTAGGCTGGCCGGGCGGCGCGGCGCTGGCTGATCACAACTCCCCGCCGCGCCCCGCGGTTCCTCTCGCGAGCGCATTCGAGATGGTGCGCGAAGGGGAGAAAATTTTCCGGTACGATACCTTTGGGGATGAAGCCTTTTGGGGCGGACAGTTGCGGCTGCACGAGAGCGTGGCGAAACTTTCTCCCGCCGATGCGCTGGCGCTTGGTCTCAAAGTGGACGCGGACTCGGTCCCGAACCGCATCCTTAAGGATATCCGGAAAGGGAAACTGGATTTGACCGACCCGGCGAACACCGCGGCGCTGCTCAAGGCAAAAGCTGTGGTGGGGGTGAAGGGTTTTTTCACCAACAATACACTCACTTCCATCGGCATTACCTGCGCGCTGTGCCACTCGACGGTGAATGATTCGGTGGCGCCGGGGGTCGGACGGCGGTTGGATGGATGGCCGAACCGTGATCTCAATGTGGGTGCCATCGTGGCTTCGGCGCCGACGCTGGCACCCTTCGCGCAATTGCTCCAGGTCGATGAAGCGACCGTGCGCATGGCTTTGCTGGCGTGGGGACCGGGAAAATTCGATGCCGAATTGACGCTCGACGGCAAAGCGTTCCGGCCCGACGGCAAGACCGCCGCCACGCTGATCCCGCCTGCTTTTGGATTGGCGGGGGTCAATCTGCATACCTACACGGGATGGGGAACGGTGACGTATTGGAATGCCTTTGTGGCCAATCTTGAGATGCACGGACAGGGCAACTTCTTCGACCCGCGCTTGAATGACGCCACGCGTTTTCCTGTCGCGGCGCGCGCGAATCTTGGGGACATTCAGAATGCCACGGATCTCATTACGGACAAGCTGCCGGCCTTGCACGTGTATCAATTGAGTCTTGAGGCGCCCAAGCCGCCCAAAAACAGTTTCGACGCGGAGGCCGCCGAGCGCGGCGACGCGATCTTCAGCGGAAAGGCGGACTGCGTGCGCTGCCACGTGGAGCACATCTACACCGAACCCGGCTGGAATCTCCACACAGGAGCGGAGATCGGCATCGATGACTTTCAGGCCAGCCGTTCGCCGGACGGACGCTACCGCACCGCGCCCCTGAAGGGACTGTTTGCTCACAGCAAAGGGGGCTTTTTTCACGATGGCCGGTTTCCGACGCTGCTGGATGTGGTGAACCACTATAATACCACGTTCTCCCTTGGGCTTACGGACCAGGAGAAGTCGGACCTGACCGAATACCTTAAGTCTTTGTAAGGACGAGATCAGGTCGGGAGACCGAAAAAGCGGGAAAGCAAACCGGGATTGAGTTGGAAAAGGCCTTGCCGCGGGAAAATGCCGGGGAAGATTCCCGGCTGTTCCTGCGTCTTACCCGTTATGAAACTGCGTTCCCTCCTGCTTTTGCTGATGGCGGCCTTCTTCGTAAGCCCTTCATGGGCGGATGAACCGAAAAAAGACACCGCCAAACCCACCCCTGCTCCCGAGAAAAAGAAAATGGAAACCATCACCCTCGCCTCCGGCTGTTTTTGGTGCACGGAAGTCATTCTCCAGCGCGTCAAAGGCGTGGAAACCGTGGTGAGCGGCTACACGAACGGTCACGTGAAAAATCCCACGTATGCGCAGGTTTGCGAGGGTGACACCGGGCACGCGGAGTGTGTGCAGGTGACCTTTGATCCCTCCGTGATTTCCCTGGAAAAGCTGCTGCACATTTTCTTCGAACTGCACGATCCGACGACCCTCAACCGGCAGGGGCCGGACAGCGGAACTCAATACCGCTCAGGCATTTATTACCAAACGGACGAGCAAAAAGCGGTCGCCGAGAAGGTGAAGGCCGAGGTGGGGAAGAGCGGCAAGTACAAAAACCCCATCGTCACTGAGATCGCGAAGGTGGACAATTTCAGCAAGGCGGAGGACTACCACCAGAATTACTTCGATGAAAACTTCCTCAGGCAGTCCGGCAACAGCCGCTACTGCAACGGCATCATCCTGCCGAAACTCAAGAAAATGGGCCTGCTCAAACCCGAGGAAAAGAAGGCCATAGGGGAGCAATAACCCGCCGCCTGGTCTGATCGTGCGATTCCCTCCCGTGAAAGAAGCCGGGCGACCCTGTCTTATAATCCCCGCTGGATGACTATTCGGATTTACTGCCCCGCCTGCCGGACCCCCTTTGATGTTGACGATTCCCTCGCCGGGGAAAAGGGCCTTTGCCCCTCCTGTGCGACGAAATTTACCATCCGGCGTCCCGATCCGGCGACGGAGTTGACGCATCCGCTGGGCCTGAGCAGCGCGGCGACAGCGGGGATTCCGCTGGAGTCGAAACCCTGCGGTCTGCCGATCACCATGGCCGTGGCGGTGCTGTGCGCCTTCGGGGGAGCGCTCATTTGGGCCTTCAGTGCTTTCCCTGCAGGAACGAAAAACGTGCCGCCGCTGCTCGATTTGGGAGGGAAATTTCACCCGGTTTTCCTGCATCTGCCCATCGGAATGCTCATCGGTACCATTGCGCTCGACCTCTTCGGGGGAGGGCGAAAGGTGCACTCCGGAGCGGTGACGTGGCTGCTGTGGTTCACGCTGCTTTCCGCTTCGCTCGCCGCGCTTGCGGGGTATTTTCTCGGCCTCAACGGCCATTCCGGCGAAACCTTTGAACGGCACATGTGGGCCGGCATTTCGGTGCCTATCGCCACCGGTCTCACCCTCATTACCAAACTCATCCACGACTCCAAACCCGCCATGGCTACCGGCATTTATCGAATCCCCCTGTTCCTCACTGCGGCCAGTGTCACCCTCGCCGGCCACTTCGGCGGCGAAATGACGCACGGTTTCGACCTTCCAGGGAAGGTGAAAGGCCTCTTCGCCACTAATGCGCCGGCGGACAAAACACCGATGGAGGAGCACACCGTCTATCAGGCGGTGATCGCCCCTCTTGTCGCGGAGAAGTGCATCTCCTGTCACGGCGACAAGAAGCACAAAGGTGACCTGCGCATGGACAGTCTCGCCGGAATGCTCAAAGCCGGGGACAGCGAAAAAGCCAGCGTGGTTCCTGGCAAGTCCGCCGAGAGTGAAAGCGTCCGCCGCATCGCTCTGCCTGCCGATGATGACGATCATATGCCGCCCAAGGACAAGCCCCAGCTCACCGCGGATGAGCTGGAGGTTTTCAAGTGGTGGATCGATGCCGGAGCGAAAGAGGATGTGAAGATCAAGGACGCGGGCCTTTCCGATCCGCTGAAGGGCAAGGTGCTTTCGCTCGCGAAGACGCCGGCGGCCGCGCCAGTCGGCGATGCCCCTGCCAAACCCGCTCCTGCTGCGGCGGTGGCCCAGGCTCCCTTGCCTCCGGGCAGTGCCGAAAAAGTCGCTGCCCTGGAAAAGGAACTCGGTATTACACTGCTGCCGATCGCGCAAAACGACAACGGCCTCACCTTCAATTGCGTCAATGTGGCGGATAAGTTCGGAGACGCGGAACTCGCTAAATTCGGCCCGGTGGCGGAACGCCTTGTGGACCTGAATCTCTCCCGCAGCAAGGTCACGGATGCCGGCATGGCGGCGGTCGCGGGCATGAAGAATCTCAAGCGCCTCAATCTCGCCAATACCGCCGTCTCAGATGCTGCGGCGGACCACTTTGCCCCGCTCGGCGCGCTGGAGTACCTCAATCTCGTCGGTACCAAAGTTTCCGACGCCGCGATGCCGAAGCTGGAAAAGCTGGCCGCGCTGAAGAAGCTCTTCGTCTGGCAAACCGGGGTGACCAAGCCCGCCGCCGAGGCGCTGCATCAAAAGCTTCCCGCCATTACCATCAACCTCGGCTGGGACAGCGAAGTGAAAACCGCGCAGGCGCCTCCACCGCCCCCCGCGCCGGCTCCAGCCGCCGCTGCTCCGGCGGGTCCCGCTGATCCGGAGAAACCCGTGCTCGCCGGCCTCATCCAGCCGATTCTCGATGCCAAATGCGCCGGCTGCCACGGCGAGAAAAAGCAAAAGGGCAAACTCCAGGTGCACACCTTTGACCTCCTGGTGAAAGGCGGCGACAGCGGGGAGAAAACCGTCGTCGCAGGCAAGTCCGGCGAGAGCGGCATCATCAAGCGCGCCTCGCTTCCCGCGGATGACGACGATCACATGCCGCCCAAGGACAAAGATCAGCTCACCGAAAAGGAAATCAAAATCCTGAAATGGTGGATCGATGGCGGGCTGAAGAATGATGTGAAGATCAAAGACTCCGGGATTCCGGCGGACTTGTTGAAGTAAGTCTTTGCAACGGCTAATCATCCTGGACTGAGCACGGGTTTTGTTGCCCGCGCCCGGATGGCCACGCGCATCCTGCGGATAACGAAGATCGCCGAAAGATGGCCCTTCGCTTTCCGTTACTCCCTGCATGCTGAAAATCCTGGGACAATCGGGGGCTCGTCTTTGTGATGGCATCTCCCGGCGCGACTTCCTGAGGATCGGCGGCCTTTCGCTCGGAGGTCTGTCTTTGCCGCAGTTGCTGCGCGCAGAGGAAGCGTCAGGCATTCGGAAGTCGCACAAGGCGGTGATCATGATCTATCTTGCGGGCGCTCCTCCGCATCAGGACATGTTCGATCTCAAAATGGATGCGCCCTCGCACATCCGCGGCCCGCACCGTCCCATGAAGACGAATGTGCCGGGGATCGAAATTTCGGAGCACATGCCGTATTGTGCGAAAATCATGGACAAACTGGTGCCCATCCGCACCATGTATGGCTCGCCCAGCGGGGATCACGATTCGTTCATTTGTTATACAGGCCGCACGGTGGCCAATCAGCCGCCCGGTGGCTGGCCGTCCATGGGGGCGGTGCTTTCAAAACTGAAAGGCGCCACCGACCCTTCCGTTCCCGCATTCACCGGTCTCGCGCCAAAGGCCGGCCATCCTCCGTATGGCTCGCCGGGGCATCCAGGATTCCTCGGCGCGCGGCATTCAGCGTTCCGCCCTAACGGACCGGGCATGGAGGATTTGCACCTCAACGGCATCACTCTGGAACGGCTCGCCGACCGCAAAGCCCTGCTCGCCTCCTTCGACGGTTTCCGCCGCGATGTCGATGCCAGCGGTGAAGTCGCCGCCAGCGATTCCTTCACGCAGGCGGCCTTCAATATCCTGACATCGAGCAGGCTCATGGACGCGCTCGATCTGAGCAAAGAGGCCCCCAAAGTGCGCGAGCGCTACGGCAAAGGCGACACCAAAAACTATGGCGATGGAGCGCCGCGGAATTGTGAGCACTTCCTTATGGCCCGCCGCCTTGTGGAAGCCGGCGCGCGCTGCGTGACGCTGAATTTCGGCCGCTGGGATTTTCACAGCAACAACCACAGCGAACTGCTAACACATCTTCCCTTCTTCGACCAGGCCATCAGTGCGCTCGTTGAAGACCTGCACGAGCGCGGCCTCGACAAGGACGTGGCCGTGGTGGCGTGGGGCGAATTTGGCCGCACGCCCATTATCAACAAAGACGCCGGGCGCGACCACTGGCCGCAGGTGAGCTGTGCGCTCCTCGCCGGCGGCGGCATGAAAACCGGACAGGTCATCGGCGCCACTGACCGCCTCGGCGGCGAAATCGCCGAACGCGGCGTGCATTTCGGCGAGGTCTTCGCCACGCTCTATCATCAGTTGGGCATCGACGCCAACCGCGTTACCATCCCGGATCTCTCCGGCCGCCCCCACTATCTTGTGGATGGCTGGCTGCCGATGCCGGAGTTGATCAACGGATGAGCGACGGCGGCGAAGACGTCCGCGGCCCGGATCATGTGCTGCGGATGCCCGCTGGAGGTTTCTGTCAAACGTCCCGACCTTGTGAGTTTGCCAGGGCATGCGAATGATCCGCATGAGCCTCCATCCTAAAACCATCGCCACCGCCGCCCACCGCATCGGCATCGGCACGGACGACCTCTCCTCCATCATTGAACTGGGGCACGATGCAGACTTCGCCGCTGGTGAATATCTCTTTCACGAAAGCACCCCGCGAGAGTGGCTGGGCATCGTGCTGGAGGGTGAAGTCGAGATCGTGCGCGGCGCCCACGGGCGCAGCGTCGTTCTGGCCCGCCTCATGCCAGGCGCGCTGTTCGGGGAAGGGGTGGTGCTCGATGACTCGCCGCACGCCACCAGCGCGGTCACGCGGCAGGGTGCACTGGTGAGGAAAATTCCCCGCGATGCCCTTGAACAACTGCGTGCTGAGAAGCCCGAGATCTTCTACCGCATCGTAGGCCGCATCGCCGCGCGACTCAGCGAGCGCCTGCGCCACGCCGCCGAGCGCATCGCCGGCGAACGTTCCGCCACTGTCGTCTCGTCCGTGCGCCTTGAGAGGGATTCGCTGGGCGAGCGCGAGGTTCCGGACCATGTCTATTACGGCGTGCAAACGCTGCGCGGCGTGGAGAACTTCCCGATTTCCGGCATCCGGCTTTTTCACTTCGAACACTTCGTGCGCTCCCTTGCCTTCGTCAAAAAAGCCGCCGCGCTCGCTAACAAAGAACTCGGCGTTCTCGATGCCCCCCGTGCCGATGCCATCATCGCCGCCTGCGATGAAATCGCCGCCGGCCAGCACCACGATCAATTCGTCATCGATATGATCCAGGGCGGTGCCGGCACCTCCACGAACATGAACGCCAACGAGGTCATCGCCAACCGCGCCCTCGAAATCATGGGCCACCTCAAAGGCGAATACCAGTACCTCCATCCTAACGATCACGTAAATTGCTCCCAGTCCACCAACGACGCCTATCCCACTGCCGTCAAACTCGGCGTCGTCCTCACCATGCGCGACACGCTCTCTGCACTCCGCGAACTGCGCACCGCCCTCGAAGCCAAAGCCCAGGAATTCTCCGATGTCCTCAAGATGGGCCGCACCGAAAATCAGGACGCGGTCCCCATGACTCTCGGCCAGGAATTCAGCGCCTATGCCGTCATGATCGGCGACGGGATCCGCCACCTCGGGCGCGCCGGCGAGGAATTCCTCCCGTGCAACATGGGAGCTACCGCCATCGGCACCGGCATCAACAGCCCGCCCGGCTACGCTGTCCTCTGCACCCAGCGCCTCGCCGAAGTCAGCGGCCTCCAGGTCACCCTCGCGGAGAACCTCGTCGAAGCCACTCAGGACTCCGGTGAATTTTCCGGCATGAGCAGCGCCATGAAAACCGCCGCCGTGCAGCTTTCCAAAATCTGCAACGACCTCCGTTGGATGTCCTCCGGCCCCCGCTGCGGCCTCTATGAAATCCGCCTCCCCGCCATGCAGCCCGGCTCCTCTATCATGCCTGGCAAAGTGAATCCCGTCATCCCCGAAGTCGTCAATCAGGTCTGCTATCAAATCATCGGCGCCGACGTCACCGTCTCCATGGCCGCTGAAGCCAGCGAACTCGAACTCAACATGGCCGAGCCCGTCATCGCCTTCAATCTCCTCTTTGGACTAACACTTTTGCGCAATGCCGCCATCATCCTCCACAGCCGCTGCATCGCCGGCATCGAAGCCAACCGCGACCGCTGCCTCGATTATGTCCGCAACTCCATCGGCCTCGTCACCGCCCTTTGCCCCGTCCTCGGCTACGAACGCAGTGCCGCCATCGCCAAAGAAGCCCTCAAAACCGGCAACAGCGTCTACGACCTCGTCCTCGAAAAAGGCTGGCTCACCGAAGAAAGCCTCCTCGATCTGCTGAAGCCCGAAAACATGACCCACCCGCGGCAGCTTCCCGAGTTTCAACTCCAGCCCCCGCCGTGATCGCAAGGTCAGGAATTCTTATGAATCGAGAGAGATCATCGTGAGAAGCGCGACGACAGGCGGCGTTCTCCTTTTCGACTCAGTTCGCCGGTTCTGTCGTCCACCAGAAATGTCCGCGTCCCTTCCACGCCTGTGACCAGAAGTCCGGCGATTATCGGGAGGACCTTCTTGCGTTTCATCGACAGATTCCGTCTCTGTTTAGTCCTCCGGGTTGGCTTCCGTGCGGGCTTCGCGGACCGCCTGTTTGGCCTCTATGCGCCGCCGCTTTTTCGCGGCGGCCTTGATCTCATGGCTGTAAACCCAATGGTTCATGTTGGAGTGCCCGCGTTTCCCGCCGCTGCCGCCTTCAGTTTTTTGTTTGAGAAGCCCCATCTGAACAAAGTGGTTGCAACCTGATGCCGGAATTCATCTGCGCATCCGGCGTTAATCGCAAGGAGCTATCCAAAGCGGCCACGGCTTCCGCTCGCCGCCGGCCCGGCCGATTTTTCGCTCTACGATTTTCCAGGGCATGGGGATTAGGGCTCCGGTGGCGGAAGCAGGGTGATTTTCTGATCGCATTTCATATAACGCCGTCCGGTCCCGCGGTCTTTATCGTGAATTGAGAATCTTCACCCGCAGCGGGGGGCAGGTCAAATTACCCTCGGATGAAAAGGTCAGACTTCCCCAGCACGCCGGTTGCGTGCATCCCCGTCGCCCAGTTTGGTTTCAATTACGGATCGGAGTCCGGCGAAATGCGTTTTCGCTGCGTCGGGATTGCGATAGTTAAGATGCTCGAGGACTAGATTCGATGTCTGCCGTTCAATGCAGACCAGCGCCTTCCTGCGGTCCGCCGCTACCGTCTTCCGATCGTAGAACTGCTGTGCCAGAACAGTGGAAATCGTCGCTTCGTCGTTCAGCTGCCGGGTCGCCCATGCAGACGCCAGCATCTTTTTGACGGCAGATACCGGATACTCTCCAATCCACGACTGGATGCCCCATTTCTTCAGCTGCCGTTTGAGGAACGAGTTGGGGCGCTTTCCGCTTCTACGCCAGTCGATATAGTCGCCCAGCACGTCCATGAACGAGTTGAAAAAGTTCGTTCGGTAGAAGAACTCCGCCGCGGCCGCCAATCTCGGATGATCGGCCTCGAACTTCTCTATAACTTCCCAGGTTGGTGGATCGGTTTCCATTGTAACAGCGCGGAATGCATGTGTGTGACTCGCTATTCGCCGGATTCACTGCGTAAGCCTCTATCTAAGCCACTTTGTATCGTTCTCCAGTCTGTGTGTCTTCACGCGCTCTCACAAGGTCTCCCAGCTTTTCGTAAATCCCGGCCCGGGTGAGATAGCCGGAACAGGTTGCTGGCTCAATGCGAATCGCCTCCGTCGCCGCCTCAAGTGCCTCCCGCAGGTCGCCTTTCTTTTGCAGCACATCCGCGCGGTTGAGGAATGGAGTGGCATCGTTAGCAGCCAACCGACATGCTGCCATTAAATCGTCCAGCGCCCCGGAAACCTCACCAAGTTCGAATCGGGCCACTCCGCGGTTGTTGAGCGATACGAAGTCGGCGCCGTCAGAGTTAATCCTGTCGGTAAGAGCGCCTATGTATTCCGCATATTCCGCCTCGTCGTCGAAGTAGAGGGCCCGATAGCATTTTTCATTTGGAATGTACATCGTTGGTCCGTCAGTGCTTAGCCCGATTAATTCCGGGTGGGGGCGTGTTTGAGCATGGTCAGCCCGCCTCAGAGCATTTCCGTGCCTTTGCCACGACATTATCGATAGCCGCCGGATCATCGCTGGGTTTGTAAAACCTATCCAGACGGATTTCGGTGCCCTTCTCTCCGACGATCACGCTGAATTCACCCGTGCCTCTGGCGGAAATGCCGCTCCGCTTGATGGCACTCACACAGCGCCCCATGAACTGCTGCATGTGAGGCGTGAGCATGTTATAGACCGCCTGCCCGTTAGATGTACGCGCTACCAGGGCACCCGGCACTCCCCGCCGTCCTGAACCGCCAAAGATTTTTTGTAGCCAACTCATATCGTAAAGTGTCCTGAAGGTTCTCCTGGCTGCATTTCAATTCCGCCAAACTCACACTGGAGTCGGAGGATGCAGCGCAGAATGAGGAATATAGCTGAAGGGCGGCGATTTGCAAAGAAGCCCGCCCTTCTTGCCGTGGGCTGTGTCAGAAATGGCCCGTCTTCCCATAAGTTTGCCGCGTGCAGCCCCCAAAAACCACTCGAAATAAACGGAAAAACCGGTTGCAAAACCACCCGTTAAATCACCGAAGTTACTCATGTTTCTTTCGGTCCCTTCCGTGCTTCCCGCCGCGCATTTCCCGGCTTTTTGCCGGGAGCGTCGCGGTCCGGCAGGGTATCACCGTGCGCGTTTGGAGATGCCTGGAAAGGGTCCGAAAACAGTCCCGGTTCGCCCGGTTCTTTCTGTTGAGTCGAGGCTGCTGCATTCCTCGTCTTCCCACCCCGGCCTGCTGGGAAGTCCCCAAATCAAAATTGTATCA
Organism: Verrucomicrobiales bacterium; assembly: GCA_035550135.1. GTDB lineage: Bacteria > Verrucomicrobiota > Verrucomicrobiia > Verrucomicrobiales > V1-33 > V1-33. The sequence goes on along the minus strand of DASZQB010000037.1, from coordinate 4,711 downwards.
CCCTGCCTCCCAACCTCCAGCTAAATCTAGCTAAATCAAGGTACATCAAGCCTCTTTTTCAAACTTGAAGCCTGCTTCCAATACTTTTCAGCTCTGTCCTGCGGCGGCCTTTTCCCGAACTTCACCCGTCCCGCAGAATCTTTTGATTTTGCTGGAAATTTGGAGGGGTTAATTGTTTACTGCGAACTCATTCGTTATCAAAATTCAGACCTAACTTTAATCATGGATTTAACCGGGAAACGCATCGTGCTGGCCAAAGGCGGGCCGGGGTCTGAACGCAAGGTCTCGCTCGAAACCGCCAAGGGCGTGGCGGAGGCTCTCCGCAGCCTCGGCGCGGAGGTGGTGGAACTCGACATTGAGTCCACCGACTTCACCGTGCCGGAGGGAGGCATCGCGGTCTTCAACGTCATCCACGGCACCTTTGGTGAGGACGGGCAATTCCAGAAGATTCTGGAGACGCGCGGCGTTCCGTACACTGGCGCGGGTTCGGCCAGCAGCGAACTGGCCTTCGATAAGGCGCGCAGCAAAAAGCGCTTTGTGGAATGCAATGTGCCCACGGCGGACTATCAAATTCTCCCCCTGGCCACGGCCACTGCGGCGGACGTCACCATTCCCGTGCCGCTCGTCATGAAGCCGCTGCGCGAGGGTTCGAGCGTCGGCGTCCACATTATCAAAGACGCGGCGGGCATTGCGCCCGCCATCGAAGATCTGCGCAAGTATGGCGGCGAGGCGCTGGTGGAGCCCTTCATTTTCGGAAAGGAACTCACCGTCGGCATTCTTGGCGATCAGGTGCTGCCCGTCGTTCACATTCAGCCGCGCGATGGATTCTACGACATCTCTAACAAATATCCCTGGCTCACCGGTTCGGGCGGCAGCGATTACTTCTGCCCCGCTGATCTGAGCCCTAACACCACGCGCGCCGTGCAGGACGCCGCCATGGCTGCGCACCGTGCGCTGGGTGTGGAGGTTTACAGCCGCGTGGACGTGCTCCTCGATGAAAACGAGCGCCCCTTCGTGCTGGAGGTGAACACCATCCCTGGCATGACGGCCACCAGCCTCCTGCCCAAAGCCGCACGCGCCGCGGGCATCATGTATCCCGCACTCTGCGCCCGCATTTTGGAACTCTCGCTCGCAACGCCGCGCTAATCCGCGCATGAACTTTTCTTTCCTCCAGCGCAAACGCCCCCGGCAAAAAGAGAATACCCGGTTTCGGAACCGGGACCGGGATTCGCGTCTGGCGGTGAAAGTGCCCATGTCGCGGAAGGAACTGCGCCAGCGCCGCAGAGCGCGGACGGTTTCTGTCGTCCGTTGGGGTGCCATCGGCGTGTCGTTGGCCGTGCTGCTCGTCTATGCGCGTTCCGTCTGGAGACAGTCGTTTCGGAATAACGCGGAGTTTGCCGTGGGGCGGTTTGAATATCGCACCAATGGCGGCATTCCCGCCATGCAGGCCGCCGCCGCCGCCGGATTGCGCGGCGACATGAACCTCATGGAGGTGGACCTCAGCAGCGTGCGCAGCCGGCTCATGGCTCTGCCGCGCGTGAAGGAGGTGCATGTCACCCGCCGTTTGCCGGATCACTTTTCCATCAATATCGAAGAGCGCCTGCCGGTCGCATGGATCACCAGCGTCAGCAGCGACCGCCAGGGTGAAGGCGTCAATATCCACCGCGAGCGCCGCCTTTTTCTCGACAAGGACGGCGTGGCTTTCAAGTGCGAGGAGCACCTGAGCGAATACATGTCCCTCCCGGTCATCAATGCCGTGGACGAACGCGTGATCACCATGGGCCGCGAAATCACCTCGCCCGCGGTGAAGGCGGCCCTTTCTCTGCTGGAGCAAGTGAGCGCCCGCACATGGCCGGTGCCGTGCAGCGTGAATACCATCGATATCCCCAACGCGTGGACCCTCACCGCTTCCATGGATTCCGGTGCAGTCTATACGTTCAACCCCGCGCGGCTGGAACCGCAGTTGGACCGGCTGCAGTTTATCCTCTCGACGGCGCACAGCGCCCGCCGCAATGTCGCCACCGTGAATCTGCAAATGCAGCGCAACGTGCCGGTCACGTTTTTCCCTCAGCTCAGCGCCGTTCAGGAACCGGAGCGCGAGCCCGGGACTGCCGTTCCCCTCGCCCAGCCTCAAAATGTTTCCTATAATCCTTCGTCGCAATCCCGCGCGAAGGGCTCTACTGAACCACCCCGTCCCGCCAGACCCGCCGCCCGCGCGCGGCAGGAGCGGGACATCCAAACCATTCTCCGCGGCAAATAGCATCCGCCCGTTAATGCCAAGATCGAACATCTACGTCGGACTCGAAATCGGCACCAGCAAGATTTGCGTGGTCGTGGGCGACGCGCGCAGTGACGGCTCCATCAAGATTCTCGGCGTTGGTCAGGCCCCCTCGCGGGGTGTCAGGAAAGGAGAAATCGTCGATTTCGACACCGCGCAGACCTGTTTGCAGGATGCCCTCGTGCGCGCTGAGGACCGCAGCGATATCATGATCCGGAAAGTGTGGCTCGCCATCACCGGCCCGCACATCGAAAGCTGCAACAACCGCGGCCTCCTCCGCATCCCGGATGACCAAAGCGAAATCACGGAGGACGACATCGAGGAAGTGAAGGAGCAGGCCAGCAACGTGGCCATCCCCCCTGACAATATTTTCCTCCACCGCATCATCCGCCACTACTGGGTGGATGGTCAGGAAAAGGTGCTCAACCCCGTTGGCATGCTGGGAAAAAAACTGGAGGCGGACTATCACATCGTGCACGGTATTCGCAGCCGGGTGCAGAATACTGTGCGCTGCCTGCGCGAGTTTCCACTGGAAGTGGAGGATGTGGTTTTCAGTCCCATCGCGGCGGCGCAGGTGGTGCTGAATCGCGAGGCCCGGGAGCAGGGCTCGCTCCTCCTCGACATCGGCGGTGGTACCACAGATTACGTGGTCTATGACGATGGTGCCATCGCGGCCAGCGGTTCCGTCGGCGTGGGCGGTGATCACATTTCGAACGATCTCAGCATCGTGCTCAAAATTCCCATGAGCCGCGCCGAGAAACTCAAGATGGAGCATGGCAGTGTTCTGCCTGCGGCGGGCGGGGAAGGGGACATCATTCACCTCGCGGGAGACACCACTTTCGATGGCCGCGACGTGGAACGCGGCGTGCTCAATGACGTCATTCGCGCGCGCTTGACGGAGACCTTCGAACTTGTCAGGAAACGCCTCCTCGCTCAGGGCGCGCCATTGGACCGCCTTGCCGGCGGGCTGTACATCTGCGGCGGCACCAGCCAGTTGCGCGGCATCGATCAACTCGCGGAGGAGGTCTTCGGCCTGCCCGTGCGCCGCTCCAGTTTCACGCCCATGACCGGGCTCACGTCCAACTTTGAAAATCCGCAATACGCCACGCCCATCGGTCTCATCCGCTACGCGCAGCGCGTGGAGAGCGAGCGTCCCGCCCGCGGACCGTTCGCCCGCCTGACGGAAAAACTCAGCACCCTTTTCAGTGGCACCCGCATGTGGAGCGCCATGCTCGGATAACCTTTCCTCACACCTCGAACCAACAATCCAAAACCGAAACCGCATATGATCGAATTTAAACTCGAAACCGCAGCCACCGGCGCAGAGGGAGCACCGGCGGTGAGCATCATCGGCATCGGCGGTGCCGGTGCCAACGTGCTGGACCACATCGCACTCGAAGGCATGGATGGCGTGGAGTTGATCAGTATGAACTGCGACGTTCGTTCGCTCACCAGTTCCATGGCGCAGCGAAAAGTGCAGTTGGGCAAAACGCTCACGCAGGGACTCGGTTGCGGCGGCGATCCGGAACTCGGCCAGGAGGCGGCCATGAGCAGCATTGAGGATATCCGCGAAGCGCTCGGCGGACGGCGCATGATTTTCGTGTGCGTCGGGCTCGGCGGCGGCACGGGTTCCGGTGCAGCGCCCATGATCACGCGCCTCGCCCGCGAGACTGGCGCGTTCGTCATCGTTTTCGCCACCATGCCCTTCATCTTCGAGGGCAAGCGCCGCATGCAGCAGGCCCAGGTCGCGCTGGAGGAAATCCGGCGTTATGCCAACGCGCTCGTCTGTTTTGAAAACGACAAGATGGGTGAACTCGTCCTGCCGAAGAAAGGGGTCACCGAGGCCTTCGAAGTGGCGGACAAAATCATTTGTCAAAGTGTCAGGGCGGTCACCACCGTGGCCACCCAGCCGGGCCTCATTCGCATCGGCATGGACGATCTTGTCACCGCGCTGAAGAACGCCGACAGCCGCTGCCTCTTTGGATTCGGCCAGGCCCGGGGCGAAGCCCGCGCCACCGAGGCGCTGCAACTCGCGCTCAAGAGCCCGCTCCTCGACCGTGGCCAGTTGCTCGAGAAAGCGCGCAACGTGCTCGTCCACATCTGCGGCGGCGCCACGCTCACTCTCTTTGAAATCGAGACCCTCATGCGCGAACTGACCAAACACGTCAGCGACGATGCGCAGATTCTCTTTGGTGCTGCGAGCGATAACAAACTCGCGGACAGTCTCAGCGTCACTATCATTTCGTCCGTCGGCAAAGTGAAAACCACCACGCCGGCGGCTCAGGAAAGGATTGCCGCGCCGTCAACCCCTCCCGCGACCCCCCCGGCGAGATCGGTGACTCCGCAGGTCACGCAGCATACCGGCAGCGTGCCCATCCTTTCCGTGCAGCCCCGTCAGGCGCCGCCGTCGCAGACTTCCAGTCTCCTCACTTC
>DASZQB010000036.1:0-31220 GCA_035550135.1 Verrucomicrobiales bacterium | reverse complement strand
CCACCCCGATTCACAATTCACAATTCACGATTCAACGATTCCCCCTCATCCCCAAACTCCGTCTCCCGCCCGTTCATCCACTATCCATTCCCCATTATCTCCATCCCGATGCTTGAAGCTTGAAGTTTCTTTGATGTTTGGAGTTTGAATTTTGACGTTTTCGCCGCAGGCGACGCCTCCGGTGCAAAAACCATAAACCAGTTGACTCCCCCTGGCACTCCCTGCAATAAACATCGCTGCTTAGACACGTGAAACCCTGACCACCGGCGAGCCTATGAAACCCTTGCGTCTCTCTTTCCCAGGACCTTACGCATGGGGGACCGCCGTCGCGATGGCGCTCCTGTTCGCGAACCCGGCCTCAGCGGTTGTCCTTTCGCTCCCGGGAATGGACTGGCAATTGCCGGAAGCCGAAGGAGGAAACCCGGCTTTGGGCGCAGGCGGGGCCGGAAAAGAGTTCAGTTCTCTCGCGAATCTCGCCCGCAACCGGGAAGCCGAAAAGGACTTCAGTTCTCTTGCCAACCTTGCGCGAAACCGCGAGGCCGAGAAGACCAGAGCCGCCGCGACGCCCGCACAGCCGGCTCCCGAAACGACACCGGCGACCCCGCAAAAGCCAACCGCTAAACCTGCCGCCACTGAGACCACACCGGTCCCGGCAAAACCCGGAAAGAAACCCTCCCGCCGCAGTGCCGCCCAACCGGCCCCCGCTCCCGCCGTCGAACGGACCGCGCCAGTGCCGTCCGAACCGGCTCCAAAAATGGACAAGGGCCCCGATGTTCCGGAAGCCCCTCCCCCTGACGACCGGCCCACCCTCTTCCTAACCGCCGGCTACTCCAACAAGCTCTATTTCCGCGGCCTCGATATTCTCGATCGCGTCTCCCCGAACGATGCCACCGGCGCGATGACCACGCGCATGAAATTGACCAAAGGCGGATGGGAATTCGGCGCCCAGTATCTTCAGGCCCTCGACCGCCAGTTGCCGGACCGCGAGGCCCTCCGCAGCGAACCGAACCTCACCGATCCCGTCACCGGCCTCCCGAATCCTAACGCCTCCGACTACGAAAATTTCCGCGTTCGTTCCAAAGACCGCTACGCCGAACTCGACCTCTGGCTCAGCTACACCCGCCCGCTCGGTGCGGGTTTCACCGGCACCCTCGGCGCCACTTACTATCACTTTCTCAACGAGGACTTCTGGGGCGTCGATCACGCCTTCGAATTGCAGGCGGGCCTTAGTTACACCCGGCTCCCTTACATCGCCCCGTCGCTCCTCTATGCGTATGATTTCGACGGCTTCAAAGGCGGTTACGCCGAGCTGACCGTAACGGCCAAAGACATCCCCTACTGGCCGCTCTTTTCCAGCGAGAGCAAATGGAGCATCGTTCCCTACGGCAAGCTGGCCTACGATTTCAGCTACAATGGCTCCAACAGCGGCTGGAACCATGCGGAGCTCGGCGTCAACATTCCGGTCTCGGTGGGCAAAAACTTCGCGCTCAATCTCAATGCCGCCTACGTCGAGGACCTAGGCGATCAAAGCGGGGGCCGGGATCGCACGGACAGCGGATTCTGGTTCGGCGTCAGCATGAGCACCGCTACGAAAATTGGCGCTTTCCCGGATGACGGCATGGGGCTCGGCAAAGGCAAGATGGTCAGATCAGACCCTGAAGACTATCAGTGGGACTTTTCCGGCGGCGATGGCTGGCGCTCCATGAAAAGCGATTTCAGGCAGCCCAGCCAGTCCAACTCACCCGCTCTCGGGCTGGTGCAGCGGCGTGCAGATGAGGGAACTCTCGGCTTCGCCACCGCCGGTGCGGATAAGGTCTATGCCGACGGCACCGTCCTCTCCGGCAGTCAACCCGGTGCCATCAACGGCACGTCCCGTTTCACCGGCGGCGAGGTCAGCGGCACGCGCGAGAATCGCGACCAGCAGGTGCGCTTCCACTCGCGCACTTATTCCTACTCTAACGTTCTCGAGAACTATGACCGCAACATCTCGGACGACGATGATGTGATGTCCCCCTACTTCCGCGTGGACCGCTCGGTGGGGCTGTTCGGTCACGCGAAGCTCTCCGTTGGCTTCATGTATTCCTACACCGGTGGCGAATTCGATTCCGGCATCTCGCTCAGTTCGCTGGACAAAGCCATCGAGCGCCAGCAGGAGCATCATTACCTTTACGATGTGAATGAACTGGATGACGTGGACGCCCGCCTCGGCAATGCTACCGTCATCTTCGACGCCGCCGCCATGTCCGGCGACTCATTCTTCGCCGGCAACCCCAGCGCGCAGGCATTTTATGCGACGCGCACGCCGCAGGAGGCGCTCATCGAAACCAGCAGCGAAGTGAAGCGTGTGGCCACGTTTGTCAGTTCCAAACTGGATGCCTCGCTCCATGCCATCTCGGTGCCCGTCAGCCTGCAGTGGCAACTCAGCGACCGCGCCTATCTCGCGGTTAGTGCCGGTCCCACGCTGAACATCCTCAGTTCCGAATTCACCACCGAAGCATGGGCCCGCGAACTCGATAACCTCAGCGCCGGCCAGGTAGTTTCCAACACCACCGGGAACCTGGTCGTCCGCTCCGGCGCTCCCTTCTCCGGTGACTTTGTGGAGGGCAATCAAATGGGACCGAAGATCGGCGGCACTTCCACCGGCGTTCCCGGTTCTCCTAACACTCCCGCCAACTCCGACAGCTTCGGCGGCGGCTCGGTCGGCTCGGTCCGCCCCGCGGAGCCGGCCTCCCCCGTGATCCCTAACGTCAATCCCGGAAACCCCGGCACCCCCGGAAATCCCGGCGGCGGCAAAGGCGGCACCGCCCTCTCCCCGCGCCTCCCCGGTATCGCCGTCGCCAACGGCTACCGCTCCTCCCGCGACAACTCCACCGAGTTCGAATTCGGCATCTTCGCCCAGGCTTCGATCAAATACGACCTCGATCAAAAGAAACGCTGGTACATGGAGGCATGGGGCCGCTATGACTACGTCCAGCCCTTCAACATGAACAACAGCGGCGGCCGCGCCGAAGTGGACGCCAGCTCATGGGGCTTCGGCGCGGGCGTGGGCTACCGCTTCTAAAAATTGTTAGGAGGCTTTGAAATATCCTGCCATCTCGTCCCCAAAGTGTTCCAGCGCGTTCTTGATAGGTAGCGGCACCCCGCCCCCCAGCGCGCACAGTGACGTCTGCTCCATCGTGTCCAGCAGATCATTGATCAGCGTCCGGTCGATCTTGTAACTCTCATCCGTCCTCGCCTTCGCGATCAATTCTTTCCCCCGTGTGCTTCCCAGCCGGCACGGAAAGCATTTTCCGCAACTCTCATCCGCCGTAAATTTGAACAGGTGCTCGATGTATTCGATCATCGGAAACGACTGGGGAATACTGACCATTCCCGCATGTCCCAGCAGGAATCCCGCCTTCTTGAAGCTCTCGAAATCCACCGTCAGCGCATCGATATGACTAACAGGAACGATGCCTCCCAGCGGCCCGCCCACCTGGATCGCTTTGATATCCGTTTTCCACCCGCCCGCCAGATCGATCACCGTGCGCAGCGGTGTGCCCATCGCCACTTCATAAATCCCCGGCTTCACAAAATGACTGTCCAGCGAGAGCAGCTTCGGCCCCGTGCTCTGCGGCGTGCCCACCGCCGCATAACCCTTGCCGCCCATCGTCAGGATCGCATGGAGGTTGGAGAACGTCTCCACATTGTTCAAAATGGTGGGCTTCCGAAACAGTCCCTCCACTGTGGGAAATGGAGGACGCACTCGCACCTCCGGCCTCTGCCCTTCGATGCTCGCCAGCAGCGCGGTTTCCTCCCCGCAGATGTAAGCCCCCGCTCCCTTGATCGTCTTCAAAGCAAAGTTGAATCCGCTGCCCAGAATATTCCTCCCCAGCAGCCCCTCTTTATACAGTTCCTCGATCGCTGCATCAATAATCCTAACCGAGTCCGGATACTCCGCGCGGATGTAGAGCACACCCGTCTCCGCATTCGCAAACCACCCCGCCACCATCATCCCCAGCAGCACACTATGCGGACGCTGCTCCATGAGATACTTGTCAATATACGCGCCCGGATCTCCCTCATCCGCATTGCACACGATATACTTCACCGCCCCCGCCGCTTCACGGCACGACTGCCACTTGAAGTGCAGAGGGAATCCCGCGCCCCCGCGCCCCCGCAGACCGCTGTCCTTGAGTTCACCCTGCAGCCAGTTGCGGTCTTTGCTCAGCAACTCCCGGAACGGCGCATAGTATTCCGCGATTCCCGGAAACTCCGCCGTCAACTGCGCCGGCTGCAAATGCGACACCACCGCATACCGGTCCTCCGCATCTCCCTCGCTGCTCGCAAACAGCGACTCCAGCGCCTCCGGCGACTGCCCGGAATAGTTCCTGCCCTGATACTGAAATGCTCCTCCCTGATGACATCTCCCCAGACAGCAGATGTGCCCAATCTCGTCTTCGCTGAAGTGCCCCGTCAGCCGCTCATGCAGCCCATCCTGGGTCCCCGCCACCAGACACGCCGATCCATTGCACACGAACACCTTCTTCCCCTGATTCTCCTTCTTCAGAAAATCGTAAAACGACACTGCCCCCAGCGTGACCGCATCGCCAAACAGGGTGTCCTCTCCCATTTTCCTAACGACATCCGGTTTCTCCGCCGCTCCGTCCGCCTCCGCTGCATCGACCATGCGTTCAAAAACATTCTTTTCGACGCCTTTGCGAAACGAGAGGGAACTGAGATTTCTGGACATGCAGTGAGTGGGGGGAATGAACGGACATTGTCCATGACCACCCGCCCGTGGCAAGGACGGGAAGGAGGAAATTCCAGTGCGCATCCTTCACTGGCATTCCTGCGGAATGTGAGGCACATTACTGCCATGAGAGCCTCGCTGGCCGCCATCTTCCTGACATTTTCCATTGCCCTGCACGCGCAGGAGATTCGCGTGCAGGAAAAACCGGCGGATCATATCCTGGACCAAACCGGAAAAGTCACCGATGAGGAACGGTCCGCCATCAAGACGGAACTGGATCTGGCCGCTTCGAAATCCGGGCTCGGCGTCTATCTCGTGCTGTTGAATAGTGCCCCTGAGGAGCCGCCCATGGATCTCGCGAACCGGTTCGTTCAATCATGGACGGGAAGCGCGGACCGCGCCGTCATTATGTCCGGGCCAGGAATGGAGCCGCCCATCGTTATTGCGCTGGCGGGGGAATCCCTGGGTGCGGCTCCTGAGGATCGCACTGCCGCGATGATTACAGAGGCGGTGGCTGCGGGCCAGCGGGCGGGAAAGGACCTGCCCGCACTGCTGGAAACCGCCCGCAGTCTCATCGCGCAGGTTGGCGTTTTCCGCTCGGGTGGAAGTCTTGGCCCGCCTCCCGAAGCACTCCCCGCGGAGGAGGCTCCTCACAATTATATCACCGCATGGATTGCGGGTGGCGCGCTCGTTTGTTGTTTGACTGCGCTGGTGCTCATGAAGCGCGGACGTCAAAGTGCGCTCATTTTTCCAAAGCAGGAATTTCGCCACCGCTTCTCCGCGCCGCACTCGGGCGGAAATGATGCGATGGTGTTTTTCGGCAAAGAGCACTGAGCCATGCTCCGGCTGTGGATTACGCTCTGCCTTCTCACCGGATGTATTTTCCGCGCCTTCGCAGAACCTAACATCGTTGTCATCCTCGCGGATGACCTCGGTTATGGGGATTTGAAGTGTTATCAACCGGAGGGAAAAATCCCGACTCCCCACCTTGATCGCATGGCGTCGGAAGGCATGCGTTTCACCGATGCGCACAGCGCCTCCGCCGTTTGCACCCCCACTCGTTACGCGCTGCTGACCGGCCGCTACTGCTGGCGGACGCGCTTGAAGAAAGGAGTGCTCGGCGGCTGGTCCCCGCACTTGCTGGAGGACGGACGCCTCACCGCGGCGTCGATGCTCAAGCAGCGCGGTTATGTCACCGCCTGCATCGGCAAGTGGCATCTCGGCATGGACTGGCCGGCACAGGGCGGAGGTTTAGGCGATGACATTGCGCCCGTAAAAGACTGGAAGAGCATCGATTTCTCAAAGCCGGTCACTCATGGTCCCACCTCCAATGGTTTCGACTCATACTTCGGCATCGCGGCTTCGCTCGACATGCCGCCCTTTGCCTTCATACGCAATGACCGCCTGACCGGAGAACTCACTGCCACGCGCACCTATCTTCGCACCGGTCCGGCGACGCCCGGTTTCGAGGCGGAAAAGGTAATTCTGGAACTCGTGCGTGAAGCCTGCACCTTTGTTCGTGCGCGCGCCGCCGACGGAAAGCCTTTCTTTTTGTATCTGCCCCTAACATCGCCCCACACGCCAGTGGCGCCGTCGGAAAAGTGGAAGGCAAAAAGTCCGATAGGGCCGTACGGCGACTTTGTCATGGAGACCGACCATGCCGCCGGCGAAGTCCTCACCGCGCTGCGTGATAGCGCTTTGGACAGGAACACGCTCGTCATTTTTACCAGCGACAACGGAGCAACACCCAACAACATCAAAAAAGCCGCTGACGGCACGGTGCCTCACCGCTCCAACGCTCCCTGGCGCGGTGCCAAGTCGGACATCTTCGAAGGGGGCCACCGGATTCCATTTATCGTTCGCTGGCCCGGCACAACGCCGGCCGGTTCCGTGTGCCGCGAACCGGTTTGCCTCAACACACTCATAACAACGGCCGCCGAATTCACCGGCCTTCCCCTGCCCGCCGGCGCGGGTCCTGACAGTTTCAGCATCGCACCGCTGCTCCGCGGCGAAAAGCCTGACAAACCCACGCACCCGTTCATCATCCATCATTCCATCGAAGGGCTTTTCGCCATTCGCAAAGGAGACTGGAAATACATCGACGGCCCCGGCAGCGGCGGCTGGAGCAAAGATCCTCCGGTGACCACTCCCGGGCAGCTCTACAATCTCGCCGACGATTCCGGCGAAGAGCAGAACCTTTACGCCAGGGCACCGGAGAAGGTGGCGGAACTGCAAGCCCTGCTGAAGGAATGCCGGGCCCGAAACTGATCGTCAGCGGGACTTCGCCAGTTTGTTATACTTCTCCGTCAGTTCGTTCCACTCCTTGTTCCGGGCGTTGAGCTTCTCAATGAGGGCATCGCGTTCCTGCACCAGTTTTTGAATGGCTGCGTTGGCTTTGGTGATGGCCTCGTTTTGTTTGGCCACCTCCTCATTGCGTGCCTTCATGGTGGCGACGAAATCCGGCGGCGCCTCAGTGGCGGTCTTGAGTGCGGCGTCACGAGTCGTGAGTTCCGTAGTCAGGCGGGCGATTTCGGCCTGGAGTTCTTTTTCTTTGGTGGCGGCGGCGGTGGCGTTCTCGGTGAGGCGTTTGATTTCCTCTTCCCAGTTTTTGAGTTTGTCCTCCAGATCAGCCTGCGCGGCTTCAGATGAGCGGAGACGCTTGTCCATATCGGACAGGTCCCTGTGCAGGCCCGATTCGCGCACCCATTGCACGACCACCAGCGCACTGAGCGCGAGGACAATGGCAACCAGCGCGGACTTCATTTGGTTTCCGGCTTTTTGGTTCGATGGGCGATTTTGGTGTAGCCCAGCCGGCTGGCAATACCGTGCACGAACATCACGGACCCGTGCCGCGTGTTCTCATCAGCACTGATATAAACCGGCGTGTTCGGATCCTGCGCGTGGCGTTCCGTGAGAGTGCGTTCCAGTTCGGGCAGGCTCATCGGTTGAGTGCCGAAGAAATAATCACCCGCCGCATTGATCCCAATATCGATCGTGTCAGGCTTGATGTCCGCTTTTGAGGCGGCGGCCACGGGAAGATCCACTTTGATCGTGCGCAGTTTCGCCATGCTCAGGCTCACGAGCATGAAGGAGGCGAGCAGAAAGAACATAATGTCGATCAGCGGGATGATCTCCAGCCGGGTCTTTCGCTGCGGAAGCGGTGAGCGGAGTTTCATGGCTCGGGAATCAGGCGCGCGAGGCGCCGCCCGCCTGCAGGAGTTCGACATTGGTGGCCGCCACTTCCAGTTCGAATTGCAGTTTGGTCACACGCGAATGGAAATAATTAAGCGGCACGAGCACGGCGATAGCAATTCCTAAACCGGCTGCAGTGGCGATAAGCGCCTCTCCGATGCCACCGGTCACCTTCTCCACCGCGAGTTCAGAGCCGCCAATGGATTGAAAGGACCCCATGATACCGGTCACCGTGCCGAGCAATCCCAGCAACGGGCCGAGCGTCACCACGGTATCCATGGCCGTCAGGAATCGTCCCGCCTGCTGCAACTCCAAACCCGCCGCCACCTGCAGCGCGTTTTGCAGTGACGTGTGCGGATGATTCAATCCGTGATGCACCATGCGCACGACGGGATCACCGGAATCTTTCGAGAGGGTCGTCGCGTCGCCCGTGCGTCCTTCATCGAGCGCGGCATAGATTTCCTCCAGCTTTGCGGCATCCCGGCGGCGGGTGAATCGCACCCACCAGACGATGCGCTCGATGACGATGCACACCGCAAATAACGCGGTTCCGACCACCGGATACATGATGGGACCACCGCGATGGATAAGATCGATAAGGAAATTCGCGAAGACAGGAGTACTAAACATCTGCGTTAGGAAGAAAAATGAACGCTGGCTCAGCGGAGCCGGTAAACGACGTTCTGGGTGAAAGTGCGCCGTCCGCCGGCGGGCCAGTGCCACGCGCGCCGGATATAACTGCAAGTGTGGCTGTCTAGTTCAGGGAATCCACAACTCCGCACCACGGAGGCGGAACTCACGCCTCCGGAACTGTCCACGACGATGCTCACCACGACCGTGCCGGTCATTTTGCCGGACCGTGCAAAGGAAGGATAAGGGGGTTGCGGAGTCTTCGGCTTTCCGGGTTTGGCAACCGGTCCCGGACCTGCTCCCTGTCCGCCTGAAGGCATGGCTGGCGCGGTGGAAGGCGGACCTGCCCGGCGCGGCTGAGTTTGCGGCTGCACGGCCGGTTTCGGGCGATCCGGCACTGGTTCCGCCACCGATAGAGGCCTGACGATCTCCGGAGCTGCCGGGATGACAAAAACAGCATCGTTCACCACCACCGGCTCCGGCGGTGTTTCCACCACCTCCGGCGGTACGGGCTCTTCCACCGCAGGGGGGACGTCAGGCGTCAAGGAAGCCTCTTGAGCGGGGGCCAAATCCACCATTGGCAGGTTGTCTTCCGGGGACTGATTGCCTCCGCCAATCATTTCTGCCGGCGACCATTGCGGCAACAGCACGCCCGCCCAGCCGATGCTCAGTATGCAGATTCCAAAGGCCAGCACGCACATAAGGCGAAAGTCATATTCGGGGCCGGCCCAGCGCCGGAGAGACCAGGAGCGCGCACGCAGGCGGGCGGAGACCGGTGCCTGAGGCACCGTTTCCACCGAACCGAAAAGCATGGGGTCCGCTCTCATCATCACGCTCCAAGTAACTACGGGTGAGGCACTGTCAATCGTTTATTGAGATTCAGTCTCAAAATGGCCAATAAGTGCCCATTCGGAGTAACGCGCCCCACAGTCCGACCCCGCAGCTTGCGAAAAAGAAATCGTCCTCAAAGCCCGGACCGGTAAAAAGGTCGAAATCCTGTAACGGCCCCGCGTCCCCGACACTCAATTAAAATGCATGACTTCCGCCCTGGTCATTCCGGTTCCTCTTTCATCCCTTCCCGCCCGTCAGTCTTTCATGGACTGCGAGGAATCGATGCTGCCTGCGGATGTCATTCGATCCGCTCAGGCGGGTGATGATGGCGCCTTCCGCGTCATCATGCGCGCGTGCAAGGGACGTCTTCTGGGGATGGCTTCGCGCTATGTCCAGGGGGCTTCAGAACTGGACGACCTGGGGCAGGAAATCTTTGTGCACATTTGGAAGGGTCTGCGAACCTATCGCTTCGATGCACCCTTCCCGCATTGGCTGTCGCGGGTGGCGGTGAACACATGTCTCACCCATCTGAAACGCAGACAGCGCCGATGGTCGCTTTTTGTAAATTCGGAGGAGCCGGAAAGCCTCGAGCGCATCGCCGATCCGTCCCCCGGCGATCCGGAGGCAGCAGGGCGTGAGGCCGCCGAGCGGCTGCGGCCTGCCCTCGAAGCGCTGAAACCAAAGGACCGCCTCGTCATTACCCTTCTGCATTTGGACGAACGTTCCGTCGCAGAAGTCGCGGAACTCACCGGCTGGAGCGAATCGAACGTCAAAGTACGGGCGCTGCGCGCGCGGCTGAAACTCAAAGCACTGCTCAAGGAATATGAACCCGCCTGACGACGATCATCTCGACACCCTCCTGCGCGCCGCCGCCGCGGACTCCCGGCCGGCTGCGTGGACCAGCGATGCCGCGCGGGGCATAGAGGCCCGTGTGCTCAAGCGCATCGCGCGTCCGGAATCATGGAGCGAGGCGCTTTTGTCCATGACCTCATGGCGCATACTCGCCGCTGCTGCCGCTGCTGTGGTGGTTATCGGCGTTTGGAGCGGCCGCAATACCGCGGATGTTTTCAATGAAGAGTGGCTCTCGTCGCACACGGGCGCGGAGCACGAAGACGGACTCTCGACCACCGGCCTCGACGATCTCGAGTTTTGATTTTGATATCCATGCAACACTGGAAAACAGCTTTCCTAACGCTTTTGATTTTCGGCCTCGGCGGCGTCGGCGGGGGATTGGTGACGGCGCAAATCATCAAACGAAAAATCGAAGTGGTGCATCAATCCACCCCGGGTCCCGAAGTGATCAGGCCGGAGTGGATTCCGCAGACAGTGCAGGTGATGCGCCGCCAGTTAAACCTCACGGCGGAGCAGGTGGAGCAGGTCCGGGACATCATGATTCCGGCACAGCGGGAAATGGTGCGTCAGCGGGAGGAATTTCGTCTCCGCACGCGCAATGCCATGGCCCGGGCGGATGAAGCCGTCTTCCAACTGCTGACCGAAGAGCAGAAGCCGCTCTTTGAAGAGTTCAAAAAAAACCGCGCGCTCAGGATGAAGCAGCGGTTTCCCAATGGCCAGCCACCGCGCCCCGGAGACCGCCCTGAACCCCGCAGGGAAAACCCGCCATTCGGTCCCAATCGTCCCCAGGGGGAATTCCGCCAGCCTGTTCCACCGCCGGGAAATCAAACCCCGCCGCCTGCGCCTGCGCAGCCGGAGTCATCTCCCTGACAAAACGTCAGTCAGCAGACCTTCAGGATCATCGCGCATCGCGCCGGCAAATACACCTTGATCTCCAGCCCGCCGTGCCCCGCAGGGACCGCGTGGAATCTCTGGCCGGACGTCAGCCTGCCGAGCCCCGCGAAGCGCTTCTCGTCCGTGTCCAGCACCAGTTCCCACGTGCCGGGAAAACACGGCACCGCATAGTCCGTCACGCTTTCCGTTGGACTGAGATTTGCCAGGATCATGAATCCCTCCCGGTGAAACACCAGCCGGTGTCCGCTCACATGGCTGTGCAGATGCTGCGGCGCATCACGCAAAAATTCCGGATGCCCCAGCAGGTTCATTAGCGCGGCATCGAAGTCTCCCAGCGCATGATACTTCAAATCCGGATTGTCCCGCAGCGACCACTGACGCCGCGCATAGTGGCATGACCATTCGTTCCCCTCGCGCGGAAAGTCGATCCACTCCGGATGCCCGAATTCGTTGCCGATGAAATTCAGATAACCGTGCCCCGCTGTCCCCAATGTCAGAATGCGCGCAATCTTCCACAGCGCCACGCCGCGATCCACCGCCATGCTTGACGCGTGGAGGTGCATGTCTGTGTAGATAGCGGATCCCAGCAGACGAAAGATAAACGTCTTCCCGCCCACGATCGCCTGGTCATGGCTTTCCACATAAGCGATCACCTTCTCCTCGGCGCGCCGCGTGGTGAGTTCATAATACAGGTGCTCCACATTCCAGTCCTCATCCCGCTCCTTCGATGCCAGCCGCGCCCAAATGTCAGGGATCCCCATCGCCAGCCGGTAGTCGAACCCCGAGCCGCCGGTCTCCGCGGGCGCGCCGAGACCGGGCATTCCTGACACATCCTCGGCAATGGTGAATGCCGTTGGCGCGATGCTGTGGATCACCTCATTCGCCAATGCAAGGTAAGTCAGGGCGTCCTCATCCACGCCGTAGTGAAAGTAATCGTCGTAACCGGTGAACGCCTTTCCCAGCCCGTGGTCATCGTAGATCATGGAGGTGACGCCATCGAAGCGATATCCGTCCAGATGATACTCCTCCGTCCAATAACGGCAGTTTGACAGCAGGAAATGCAGGACCGCCGGTTTGCTGTAGTCAAAACACCGGCTGTCCCACGCCGGATGCTGCCCGCGGTGCCCTTCGTGGAAATATTGATAGGGTGTCCCGTCAAACATGGATATCCCCTCCACCTCATTCTTCACTGAATGCGAGTGCACCAGATCGATAATCACCGACAACCCCATCCCGTGCGCCGCATCCACCAGCGCCTTGAATTCCTCCGGTGTCCCAAAACGCGACGACGGCGCAAAGAAACTGCTCACATGGTAACCGAACGATCCGTAATACGGATGTTCCAGAACGCCCATCAACTGCACCGTATTGTAACCCGCCGCCACGATCCGTGGCAGGATGCGCTCCTGAAACTCAACGTACGTTCCCACCTTCGCCTCCTCCTGCGCCATTCCCGCGTGCGCTTCATAGATCAGCGGCGGGCGCGATGAATCCGGCCGCGGATGCTTCCAGGTCCACTCCGGCGACTCCCACACCTGGGCCGAAAAAATAAGCGTGTGCGCATCCTGCACCGCCCGCCGCGTGTAGGCCGGAATCCGGTCCCCGCGCCCGCCGTTCCAGTGCATCGAAAGCCGGTAGTGCATTCCGTGCGTCAACACATCCGCTTGCAGTTTCAGCTCCCAGTCCCCGTGCGCATTGAGCCGTTTCGCCAAAAACTCCGGGCGCTCCGCCCAGGCCGAGTGATCGCCCACCAGATAAATGGCCGTCGCATTCGGCGCCCATTCCCGGAACACCCAACCCTCCGCCGTGCGATGCAATCCATAATAAAGGTGTCCCGAGGCAAATTCGGTTAGGGACTGCGCCCCTCCCGTCAGCCGTTCCCGCATGGCCTTCGTTTTTGCCGCCCTCCGGTCGAGGTCAGGCCAATACGGCTCCAGCCACGGGTCATCGCGGAGCGCAGGAAGTCGGGGAGGAACAGTCGAAGCCATGAGGCACATAGGAACAAAATTCCCGCTCTGCACTGGAAAAGAAGGTCCCGGAACGGAAACCAAGCCCCCCTCAGTGGTTCGACTTTTTCCCCACCGCTTGCAGTGTGTGGGAAAAAAAGCGCGGCCCGTCAGGGTGTCCCGGTATTCGCGCCGGGCACGCGATAGGCGATGGTATAAAACCTGCGCAAGTCGGTGTTCGTTATGGGAACATAGAAGCTGAGACTTCCATTGGCGGTGGCGGTGTATTTGTGATTCGCCACTGCTCCGGTTTGGCTCAGGAAGAACGGAACACTCCTGGTCTCAAGTTCGTCGAGGCTGGTGCCGGTGTAGAGTTCGTAGGTGTATCCGGTGTAGGCGGAGAGGGTGATTTTCGAGCGGTAGGTCCCTGCGGCGGGACCCGCCACGATTTCTATTTTGTCCGCGGTAAACTGACCGTCGCTCGAGGGATACGTGGTCTCCAGCGCGGTGAGGCCGGAGTAGTAGTCCCATGTCGCCGCCATCTCGCCGGTGCTCGTGCCGGGCACGGCGGAAAAGTTCAGCAGCAGACCAGCGCGCTGGGCGGCGGTTAGGGTGGCGAACACGTTGTCATTGGCATTCTGCGTTGCCCACGTCGTGCCGTTGTTGGCGATGGCTGTTTCGTTCCATCCGGTCTGCGTGCAGACGCGTGAACTGCGTCCGGAGAGCGTGATGCCCCAATGGAAGTGACGCGTGCGTCCGGTGTAGAGTCCGGCTTTGATCGTGCGGAAGCGGAATTTTCCGGAGCTTCCTGTCAGAAACTGGCCGAAGCCGGCGAAGTTGGCATCGCAGGCCGCATTTCGCCCGGCGCCGGCGGAATAAAGATAATCCCCTTCATGGTCCGCCGCCCAAAGTTCGACGAGCGCATTTTTGGCAGGACTTCCATTGACGTCGTAAACCGTGCCGGTGACCCAGGTGATGATGCCGGTGGCCAGCGTCAGGCTGTCATTGAGACGCACGAGATCGTTGTCCTTGTCGAGCGGAATGTCGTCCGCCAGTGGATAATAAGGCCCCTGGGTGACAGTGGGCGTGACAGCCAGCGCCTCCGCCAGAAAGCCTGGGAGCGTGAACGCAGCGGACGCCTTGAAAATGGCATCCATGAAACGGCGGCGATTCAGCGGGATATAGAACGGTTTGGGCTGAGTATTCATGGTTGGTTGGGTTGGGAATGGCGCACCATGACACGCCGGCGTAAGGATCTGATGACGGTTGAACAGAGATTTGTAATGGTTTGGTAATTTCAAGTGCTTGGTGTTTCTTTGATGCTTGGAGTTTGAATTGGAGTTCCCTTCTCATGCCCGCACCCTTCCCCGCCTCTCTTCCCGTGCTTATCATAGATGATGACCGTGAGTTTTGCGGGCTCATCCGCGACTACCTTGGGAGTTTCGGCTATGAAGTCGCCATGGCCCACACAGGGCCGGCGGGAGTGCAGGCAGCCACCCAGGAGGCATGGCACGCGGTGATCCTGGACGTGATGCTGCCGGGCATGGACGGATTTGAGGTCTTGAGGCGCATCCGGCGGACGTGTGACGTGCCGGTGCTGATGCTTACGGCACGCGGTGCTGAGATGGATCAGATCATCGGTCTGGAAATCGGCGCGGATGATTACCTGCCGAAGGGTTCATCCACGCGCGCGCTCCTTGCGCGGCTCCGCGCCATCACGCGGCGCGCAACGATGCAAAAGGCGGAGACGCCGGCGGAGATCATCATCGCGGAATTGCGCATTCATCCGGATTCGCGCAGCGCTGACATCAATGGCCAGTCGCTGACCCTGACACCTGGAGAGTTCGACATTCTGCTCTCTCTGGCCAAAGCGAGGAACCGCGTAAAAACGCGCGATGCTCTGCTGGAGGAGGTGCGCGAGCGTGACTGGGAAGTGTTCGACCGGTCCATCGATGTGCAAATTTCCGCGCTGCGCAGAAAGCTCGGCGACGATCCGAAGAATCCGCGCTTCATTCGCACCGTGCGCTCCGCAGGCTATATGCTCGTCGATCCGGACGCCCCGCCGCGGTGATACCGGCAACTTCACCCTCACGTCCGGCGGATTCTCTTCTTCCCTCCTGCGTTTCACCCGCTTGAAGACCTTTCTTTCGCTGCGCTGGAAGATTCTCGGCTGGTTCCTGGTGAACCTGCTGGTGATCGGCGTGGTGTTGTACTTTATTGTCAGGCTGCAATTCGGCGCGGGGCTGGGATGGCTGTTGGAAGGGGCTACCGGGGACCGGCTGGAAACGCTGGGACAGAGCGTCATCACGGAGTTTCAGCAAACGCCGCCGGCGACTCCCGCATCGGCGCTGGACAAGGTGGTGGAGGCATGGCGGGCCAGGGGCGTGCAGGCGGCGCTCTTCCGCACCGGACCTGACTTTGTGGAATTTGCTGCGGGCGATTTCCAGGAGCTTCCGGAAATTGTCAGGACGAAACTCCGGGACCAGAGCAAAGGGCCGCGACCCGGCCGCGGAGGCCCGGGTGGTCCTGGCGGTGCCGGGAGGGACGGCGCACCGCGGCCGGATGGATTCGACGGGCCGGGAGGTCCGCCGCCGGACTTCGGTGACCGTCCTCCGCCGCGTTCGGAGGAACGGCGCGGAAGGTTCAGCATGGCGGCACGGCCCGCGGGAAAGTTTATCCTCGCTTCAGACAACCCCCGGTTCTACTGGGCGGGCGTGCGGCTGGGCTCACTGGAGAAGGAGCGCACCGGGGGAGGAATGCGTCCGCCCCTGACGCTTCTGCTGCGCTCGGATTCCATGCGCGGCGGCGGGCTCTTTTTCGATTATTATCCGCTGCTGGCCGTGGGCGGCGGGCTGCTGCTGGTGTCGGTGCTGCTGTGGCTCCCAATGATAGGGCGGCTCACCGGCGCGCTGGGGAAACTCACCGCGTCGGCGGAGGAAATCGCGCGCGGGAAGTTCGACGCCCCGCCGGTATTGAAGCGTCAGGATGAACTGGGCCGTCTCAACAGGGCGCACCGTCACATGGCGGGAAAACTCAGCCGTTATGTGGAGGACCAGCAGCGCTTCCTTGGGGACACCGCCCACGAACTTCTCTCTCCGCTCGCCCGTCTTGAGGTGGCTCTGAGCATTCTGGAGCAGCGCGCCGGCGACGACGGACAGCGCTATGTGACCAGGGCGCTGACAGAAACGCATCTGATGACCTCATTGCTCCACGAACTGCTTTCCTTCACCAAAGCGGGCCTGGGCGGAACATCCGTTTCCCTCACATCCGTAGCCCTGGCGCCCATGGTGCGGGAAATCGCGGCAAGGGAAATGGCGGACGGCGCGCCCGGTGAAATCCGCATCGAGGTTTCGGAGCATCACGTCGCAATGGCGGATGCCGCGCTGCTGGACCGTGCCATCGCCAACGGTCTGCGCAATGCCATCCGTTACGCCGGCGACTGCGGGCCGGTGGAAATCACGTCCCGCGTGGAGGGGGACGGAAAGATCGCCCTGACGGTTTCCGACAGCGGTCCCGGCGTGCCGGAGGAGATGCTTGACCGGTTGTTCGATCCTTTTTTCCGGCCGGATGTCTCCCGTGTCAGGGAAACCGGCGGGACCGGACTTGGGCTGGCCATTGTAAAGAGCGCCATCGAGGCATGCGGGGGAAGTGTTAGTCTGAGAAACCGTGAGCCGCAGGGGCTGGAGTTGAAGATGTCGCTGACAGCCGGTGTGCAATCCGCGGCGGCTTGAGAGCCGGAAATGCGACTTCCACCTGAATCCTCACCATGCTGCTCGAACACAATCAATACTCTCCTCAGTGGTTCGACTTTTTCCACGCCGGCATTTCCGCGGAGCGCACACTACGCGAAACAGATTTTCTTGTCAGGCACCTTCCCCTGCCCGCTTTTCGCCGCGTGGCCGACGTGTGCTGCGGAATGGGGCGTCATGCCCGCGCTCTCAGCGAACGCGGCTATTCTGTCACGGGAGTCGAGCGTGATGCCGCCGCCATTCAGCAGGCCCGCACGCTCGGCGGCGGCCCGCAGTATGAATGCGCGGACGTCCTGCAATGGTCGCCGCCCGCAGCCTCCTTCGATGCGATGATTATCATGGGGCAGAGCTTCGGCTATTTCGATCCGGAAACTAACTTTTCCCTTCTCCGGCGTCTCGCGGAGGGATTGCGCTCCGGCGGACAGCTCGTCCTCGATCTTTGGAATCCTGAATTCTTCCTCGCACATCAGGGTGAGCGGGAGTTCACGCTTCCCCGCGGCACAGTGAAGGAATTCAAACACGTCGAGTCCGGCAGGCTGCACGTTCGGCTGGATTACCCTGACAACACTCACGAACTCTTTTCATGGCAGCTTTTTTCTCCCGAAGACCTCGCAACCTTCACCAGTCCTGCAGGACTTCTTCCTGTGCACACGAGCTCGGGATTCAGTGATGGGGCACCTTCCGCGTGTGTGCCAGGCTGGCAGTGTGTCCTCCAAAAGGAAATGATTCCAATAGAACTTTAATGAGCGAATGGTGAATCGAATCGTTAGGCTGGCGTTTTTGCGCGGCGGTTCTCCGGATTCGCACACTATCGTTCATCGTTCGCATAAATTTGTTGTCCGGCCGCCGGGCTTTTTGGTAGGAAACTCATGCCTCGTCCCTGTTTCGAATTTCCCAAAACTCCCTCAATGAAAAGACTAACCGCTCTCCTCGCTCTTGGCTTCGCCCCCGCAGCTCAGTCCGCCATTCTTTTGTCAGACAACTTCGACGGCGGCGGCGTCAATTCCGTTTTCGCCTACAGCGGCACGGCCTCTACCGTCAACACCGGCGCCGGGCACGGAAATGTGGCCCAAATTATCAGTCTGACGACGAGTAACAACAACAGCATTGCATGGAACTCGGTCGCGGTGGCTCCCACTCCTGTGTTGCGGCTCGGATTTGATTTCTTCATGACCGACGATGCCACCAACAACGGCAGCGGAGGCTGCTGCGGCGAAGCAGCGGATGGCCTGGCGATCGGGTTCTTTCCGAACGCCGTCTATGGTGCAACCGGCGCCTCCAATCCCGGTCTCGGCCCGGTGGCCTTCAATTGGGAGGACGGTGTGGTTCCGGGCGTTCCGGCGCTCCTGCTCGCATTTGACATCTTTGACTCGGGCGGCCCCCAGGGAAACAATGCCTCCATTGCATGGAACGGTGCCGTTCTCGCCGATGCGCCGGTCCCTGGCATTACGCTGAATAACAACGCATGGCACAGCGCCATCATGACCATTACCGATGCCGGGGCGAATTCCACCATCGGCCTCACCATCGACGGCACCACTATCTACTCCGGCCTGCTGGCGACGGGAGTGGACCTCGATTCGGTCGGTTCGAATTTCCGTCTCATCGCCGGAGGCCGCACCGGCTCCGCCTTTGCCAACGGGCAATTGGATAATGTTTTTGTGGAAGCCGTCCCGGAGCCCTCCGTCAGCGCCCTCGCGCTGGGACTTCTGGGTGGTCTGGTAATGCGCCGCCGCCGTTAGGCCTTTCCCGTGTTCGCTCCGCGGGTTGACGGAGCCAGGAGAGGAGGTCGGCCATGGATTGAGGGGGGAGGGTGGATTCGAAGCCGGTGGGCATGAGGGAGAGTTTGGTGGGGGACAGGGATTTTATCGAGGAGCGGAGGACGGGGTGCTCGGCGCCGCCGGGGAGGCGGAGGGTTAGGTTGTTGGAGGTTTCGGCAGAGATCAGGCCGGCGAGAGTGAGATCGCCATTGGTTGTCAGGGTCCATGACTGGTAGCGGGCTTCGACAGCCTGGTTAGGGTCGAGGATGGCGGTGAGGAGCCAGTCCGCGGGTTTGTTAGCGGTCATGGCGAGGTCGGGACCGACGGCGGCGCCTTCGTCGCGGAAGCGGTGGCAGGTGGCGCAGAGGGTAGCAAACAGGGCGTGGCCGCGGGTGGCGTCGCCGGTGAGGCCGTTGAGGTTGTTATAACCGGCAATGACTTTGGCGCGGTCTTCGGAGGAGGGCTTGAGTTTGGGGATTTCGGCAGCGGGGGGAGCGGAGGCGTTTTTGTTTAGACTAACAAAAAGCGGGTCGTCGGGGCGGAGGGATGATTTGATGGCAGTGAGGAGCATTTCGTCCCTGGGATGCTGGCCGGCGAGTTGCTGCAGGACGGGCACGGCGCGGGCGGCGGGCCATTCGCCGAGAGTGAAGGCGGCCTGCAGGCGGACTTCCGCATCGCTGTCCGAGGCGAGAGCGGCGACGGCATCGAAGAGCGCGGTTTCTTTGGTAAGGTTTTCGCTTTGCTGGAGGGCCTGGATGCGAACGGCGGGATGCGGATCGTTGAGGGCGGCGGTGATGTCTGAAGCCGTTAGGACGCCGAGGAGGCCCATGGCGGCGAGGGATTGGACGCGGACCTGGGGAGCGTGATTAATTGTTAGGAGGGCACGCAGGGCCGGGGCGGTGGCGACGGCTTTTCGCGCTGCGAGGAGACGCTGCACCGTGTCCCGCTGCCATCCGGAAGGGGAGTCCATGGCGGCGGCGAGTTGCGCGTCGGACATCTTTGCGAGGTTGGGAATGGGGCGGCGGGGAACGCCGTCACGGACGACGCGGTAGATGCGGCCCTTGTCCGATCCTGCGCGGAGGTCGAGGCGGGACTGCATTTGCGGTGAGATCCACTCCGGGTGCTCGATGACGAAGCGGTACATGTCCGCGATATAGAGCGCGCCGTCCGGTCCGGTGCGAGTGGAGGTGGGTCGGAACCAGTTGTCGGTGCTGGCTAGAAATTCGCTGCTCTTTTCGTCTTTCGCGCGGGTGCTCTTGAGACCTGCGCCGTCCGGGGCGAGGACTTCGCGGTGGACGGCATTGTGCACGGGTTCGCTGATGAAAACGCTGGTGGCGAATTCCGGACCGAACGTTTCATCGCGCCACGGACAGGGGCTGCAGGCGCTGGTGACGTGGCCAAGAGACCATGGCTGGTTAGGACGATCGATGGGCTTGCTGATGGCAAAGACGCGGGTGGAATCGGGATAGTTGGCCAGCCCGTTTTTGGTGGTGCGCACGGCGAGCTGCGGATTCCGTTTCAGATAGTGCTCCGGCAGAGTGATGTGCCAAAGCCATGCGGGATTGTTGTTTCCGAACCAGTGGCCCCAGTCGTCGCGGCGGCGCTGATATTGAGAGGCGGCGGAGACGGTTTCGATTTCGCCGGTGTCCGGGCGGAAACGCACGTCCCGCCCGCTGATGTTGAGGGATTTTTTAGTTAGGGTGGATGTGACACTGCCGCCGCTGTCGCCGTTCGCGCCGTAAATCCAACCATCGAGACCGTATTCAAATCCATTGAAGCGGTGCTGCTGGTTGCCGGGTTTGAAGCCGTTAAAGAGCACGTTGACTTCATCCGCACGACCGTTGGCACTGTCGCCTGTGGCGAGAAGAATGTTAGGAGCGGCGGAGATGAGCACTCCGTTTCCCCATGCCATGATGCCGCTGGGAAACGGCAGGTTATCGAGGTACACGACGGCGCGGTCATAGCGTCCATCGCCGTCGTCGTCGGTGAGCCATTTGACGATGCCGCCAGGAGCGCCTTTGCCATCCATGCCGGTGGGGTAGTCGCGCATTTCCACGACCCAAAGGCGGCCATCCGGTCCCCAGTCGAAGGCTACGGGATCCATGACGTGCGGCTCGGCGGCGGCGAGTTCAATGCGGAAGCCTGGAGGCAGACGGAAGGATTTGAGGGCCTCTTCCGGGGACAAGGGGGGAGGGGTGTCGAAGGCGATGAGGGCCTTCATGGACATTTTGAATTTCGATTCCTTGTCTTTGCGGGAGATGATAAGATCGTCGCCTTGGGTGGTGACATCCATGCCTGCGAGGGATGGCGGCTCGGCGGTGTTAGTGCGTTTGGCGTCGCGCACTTTTTGCGTCCAGCCGCGCTGCCAGCCGAGGTCCTTGCGCTCCAGATTCATCCAAAGGTAGATGGCGATGTGGTCCTGGGAGGAGAAGAGGAGGTCGTCGAAGCCGTCGGCGTTGAGATCGATGAAGCGGAGGGCGGGATCGGTGGCGGGGATGCCGTCAGGGAGGACGGCGGTTTCGGGGCTGCCGTCGTGGTTGATGTCGCGGGTGATTTCACCGGATTTCGCAGGAAGAGAAAGCGTTAGGAATAATATTGTTAGGGAGAGGGGCGTGCGAGGGGTTCTGTCGCCCCTCCAGGGCTCCCAGGAAATTTTTATGGATGTTTTCCGGTGGTTCCGCTCCTTCGTCGCTCCACCACCGGCTAATTTCTGATCGGACCTCCGGCCCGCGAGTTCAATTAGGCCCTCGCCGGGCTGCCTTTCGCCGTTCCACCAGTACGCGCGGTGAAGAGTGGAACTCGCACCAGATGCTACCAAGCCAAAAGGCCCGTTTTTCGATCGAGCAGGAAAAGGTGAAAGTCTCATACACCAAGCTTTTCGATGACGTTTCGGGTGATGCGTTCGACGGCGGGGTCAGCGCCGCGGAGGCCGTGGGACCAGTCGGTGCTGCCACAGGTGAAGACGGTGCCGCCGCGCCGGTAGGTGCCGAGGACGGCGTTGCCTTTGCGGCCATTTTCCCATTTGTCATACCATTCGCAGTCGTCCGGATGCCAGATGGCAGGGGCGGTGCCGGCGATTTCGAAATTGTCAGGGGTGCCGTCGCGGTGCGTGGGAAAGGGGAGGCCATCGCGCATTTCGAGTTCGCAGCCGTCGCATTCGTAGCCGACGATGGTATCCTTTCCGCCGAAGGCGTCGCCTTTTTTCAAGCCGGTGCCGGCGAAGATCCAATGATCGGGCCGGTGGACGGTGAAGGCGCCGCTGCCGTCCATGAGCTGGCCGTGGCTGCGATGGTAACCGCCCCAGAGGAAGCAGACGCCGGTGAGGGAGTTTTCGGGGCGCTTGATGAGATGGTGGCTCCAGAGGGAAGAGAGGGTGCTGAGGTCTTTGCGGGCGGCATAGACGGGATCTGAGTGATAGTTCTGCTTCCACGAGGTCAGGGCGCGGCCATTGTCCTCGCTGCGGACCTGCCAGCAGCAGACGTTGCCGCTGAAGAAGGCGACATTGCCGCCGCTGCCGATGAACTTCTCCAGGTTGTCGCGCATGGGCTTGGACCAGTATTCATCGTGGCCGACACTGAGGACGAGTTTGCGGCCATCGAGTTCCTCCGGGTGAAATTCGAGGTCGCTGTTGGCGGCGAAGTCCATGGCGATGCCGTTGCGTTCCCCCCATTCGACGAAGGGCTGCTCCCAGTTAGGGAATTGCGATTCCGGCGGGCGGTCGAAGGAGACGCGGTGTCCCTGGTTTCCGTTGCGCCCGTTGTAGCCGTAGAGGCTGAAGCCGCCCCAGTTGTTGTAGGCGTTGTAGGTGTTGGCGCTGAGCTGGAGGAGCATCTTCGAGCGGGGGGCGGTGCCGCCGGACCGGACGACAAACCAGCAGCGGCCCTCGGCAGTGCGCCGGTTGCGCTGGATGAAGCCGCCGCCCCCGTCCTGGGTGCGCAGGGTGACGAGATAGTAGCCACTGCGCCATTCGGCGGGGATTTTCACACTGACGGAAACGGGCCAGCGGCAGCCGTGGGAGGAGGCGTTGTCGGGGACGGGATGCTCGCGGCCCGGAATGTTGTCCTTTGACCAAACGCGTTCGGCCTTTGCACCGATGCGTGTGATCTCGACGGAGAAAGCAGAGCCGGTGGTGGAGACGCAAAGTTTTGCCTCCTCGCCGGGGGCGTAGCTGACCTGAGTGGCGTAACCTTCGACGAAGAGCGGTCGCGGTTCCTGGGCCAAGGCAGGGGAGATGCCGCCGGCGGTGAGGAGACCGCCCGCGATGGCGCGGCGCCGGGAGATGGGAAGGGCGGGAGGATTCATGGGAAGTAGAAGAGCGGGTAAGGCAATGGAATTCTAAAAAAACCGGGGGATGCGCGGAGGCGCTGCGAGCATTTTTTCCCGGGCATCAAGGTTGAGGGAATTTTTGGAGCTTGATTTACCTTGATCTTCCTTTTGGAAATTGAAGGGGCGGGCCGAATTTTTTTAGATTCGCGGGCGTTTCGAAGACAGGAATGCCCTGGACTGGGAGGGGAGGTGCGGTGTGCCGGAAGGGCGATGCGGACGGGCCGGAGCATGCGTTGTTTTCGGATACTCCGGTGATTAACGCGAAAAATGTCAAATGATTTCCGGGAGTGATGTGCGGTTTGAAGGGAAGCCAAAGGCAGCCATGCGATAGGCCGGTATCGCACCGCGGAGCGGTGACCTTTGAATAGCGCGGGGTGAACGCAGTGAACCCCGGGACCCATGCCTAACAAAACTCGCCACCACAGCGTGGTGGACCTGACCGAGCGGCGCAATTTTTTGATGCCGCAGGAGAACCCGGAAGCCGGTGTCCCCTGTTGTATCCGGACACGGCCCGCGTGCATGCTCTCCGCATGGCGACGTATACGGATATCACCTATCATCTCATTCGGCACTAGGAACCGCGTCCGGGCACTGGATAAGCCGCGGCGGGAGGAACTATACCGTTTCATTTTGGGGGCTGCGGAAAAAGCGGAACTGCCATCTCTATCGCATTGGAGGAGTCGAGGACATATTCATGTGCTTACGTCTTTGCATCCCACGGTGGCGCTGGCGGATTTAATCAGGGAGGTCAAGACGGCGAGTTCTGCATGGATCAAGGGCCGGAAAGTGTTTCCCTTTTTTGAACACTGGCAGGAGGGATACGGGGCTTTTACCGTGTCGGCGGCGGACAGGCCTGGTCTCATTGAATATGTGAAGAACCAGGAGGCGCATCACGAGCGCACAGGATTTCTGGAAGAGTTGCAGGAAATGGTGGAAAAGCATCAACTGGTATGGAAGCCGGATTATCCGCCGTAGCCCTTGCGGCTTGGGCCGCCACGCTGTGGCGGAGTTTTTGTGAGGCGATGCCCCCGGGGTTCACTGCGTTCACCCCGCGCTATTCATGGGTCACCGCTCCGCGGTGGGACTCCTTTGTATCTGCCTCAAGCCAGGGGTCTGTTTGAATAGCCGGTGCCATTCACGGGAAATCGAACTGCGGTTCCCGCTAACAATGGAGGATATTACTGCACGCGGCCGCGGACGTAGAACTGGGGGGCGGCGGAGGGGTCGGCTTCGAAGAGGGAGGGGAGGCCGGTGCCGGGGCGGGAGGTGGCTTGCTTCCAGTTGAGGAGATCGGTGGAGAAGTCGAAGTAGAGGGTGCGGCCTTTGGGGGCCTGGAGGGTCATTTCCATTTTGCCGGCGACGTTGCGGCGGGCGCTGGTTTGGAGGATGCTGGCGGGGGCGGGGGTCCAGGTGCTTACGCTGCAGCCGCCGGTGAAAGTGGCGGCATAGGGCTGGAAGGAAAAGACCTGTTCGAGGGCGGGGAAGCTGAAGCCGCGCACTTCGGAAACGCGTCCCGGCCCGGGGCTGCAGAGGATTTCGGGTTTGCTGTCGCCATCCACATCTCCGACGGCGACGCGGACGCCGCCGGCGAAGCCTGCTTCGTACGGAAAAAAGGCGCCGATGGGAGCACCGGTGGCACCGTCGAACACGCGGATGTTTTGACCGCCGGTGCCTGCGCCGGTGACGATGTCCGCGCGTCCGTCTCCATTCACATCGCCGGCGGCCACAGAGACACCGCCGGTGAAGCCGGCCGCCTCGGACAGGAAATCATAAAGCGGCTTGAGATCAACGCCGCTGAAGACCTTCACCTGTGAACCGCCCGAGCCTGCGCCGGTGACGATGTCGTCTTTCCCGTCTGCGTTGACGTCGGCAGAGGCGACGTTAACGCCTCCGGTGAAGGTGGGGGCATATGCGAAAAAGGAGAACAGAGGATTGAGCGAGCCGCTTTCGATTACTTTTACCTGAGGGCCGCCGCCGTTGCCGGCAGCGACGATGATGTCGTCTTTGCCGTCGCCGTTCACGTCTCCGGACGCCACATTGAGCGGATAAGGAGGGGGCGGTGTAAAGGGAAGGAAGTCATCGATAAGGTTGCCGTCGGTTCCCGTGCAGGTTTTGATGCTGCCGGAGCCCGCGCTGGCCGGGGCCATGATCATATCGAAAACGCCGTCGCCGTTAAGGTCTCCGGCGGCGACATTGATGCCGCCGCGGAAGGTGGGGCCTTCCGGGTATTTATCGAATGCAAAACGTTTGGCGAAATCCAGCGTGGTCTTCCGCACCAGCGGGAGGGAATCGCTGCCGCCGATGACCTCCGGTTTGGCATCGCCGGTGACGTTGGCGACGGCGAAGGGGGCGGGTTTGGGGCCTGTAAGGACAAGCGAGTGGCTCACGGTGCGAATGGCTTGTTTGGTGAGCCAATCGAGCACGAACATTTTGCCGTCCTTCAGAAGATGAACCTGTTGCGCGCCGGTACCGGTGTTTCCGCCAATGGCGGTGAAGGCGGGGTCAAGACTGGGGGAGAGGGGATAGCTCTGGCTTTCGGTGAAGGCGGGGCCGGCGTAACCCTTGAGCGGAAGGCCGGTGGTGTTAGGGCCGGGAGAGACGAGGATGTCGGGTTTGTTGTCGGAGTCCAGATTTCCGGCACTGACAAAGACGCCGCCGGTGAAGGCCGGATCATAGGCGAGGAAGCTCGCCAGTTCCGCGCCGGTGGCACCGTTGAAGACTTTGACGTGAGGGCCGCCGCCCGCCCCGGCGCCGGTAATGATGTCCGCCTTTCCATCGCCGTTGACATCCGCCGCGGCAGTCCGGACTCCGCCGGTGAAAGCGGCGGGGTAGGCGTCGAAGGTCCGGATGAGCTGGCTGTTAGTGCCGTCGTAGATTCTTACTTCCGAACCGGTGCCGGCACCCACGACGATGTCCGCCCTGCCGTCCCCGTTCACATCCGCGGAGGAAGGCCAGACGCCGGCGCGATAGTTCGTTCCGGGCAGGTCGATGGTCGCGAGGGGCGCATTGCTGGTGCCATCGACGATGGAGACGGTGCCACGGCCATCGGAAGCGGGGCCGCTGCCCACGAGGATATCCAGGGTGCCGTCTCCGTTGACGTCCCCGGCGGCGACGCGGGTGCCCGTTTCGCGTCCGGCGGAAAACGGGGAGAAGGGCAGCGGGGTGGCGGCAACTTGTGTGTAGGGGAGGCAGGGTGCCTGAAGGCCGGTACCCGGACCGGTGAAGATGACGGTCAGAGGAGCATCCGCCATGGCCGGGTGTGTCAAAAAGCAGGTGAACACGGCGGCGCGGCGAAAAATTAAGGCATTCATAACGGGGGAAGTTGACACCTCGGGCGGCGGGGACAAGAGTTTATTCGGACGTGTTTTTGGCAGACACGCCGGATCCGTTAGTTTCCCTACCAAAATGAAGAAGTGTTTCCGCCGTTCACCGCTTCTGCTGACTTTTGTATGCCTCTGGTCGCCGATGGTTCCGGCCCGCGCCATCGGCGACGGAGTGGCAGAGGTGCCGAAATCAACGAACCCTTCGCCGGCGCAGGGTCCGGGAAAGGAGATCAAACGGAGTATTCCGCTGAGCGGGGAGACTGATCCTCAGAAGGGGAAGGAGCATTTCGACAAGATCATTGAGAAGGAGCCGAAAAACGCAGACGCTTATTATTACCGTGCCAATGCCAAAACGGTGCTCCAGGACCTCGACGGGGCGATCGAAGACTTCAGCAAAGTGATCGAGTTGTCCCCGAAGGATTACGAGGCGTGGTTTTTCAGGGGATATGCGAAGCAGCTCAAGGGGAATGCGAAGGGTGCGCTCGCGGATTATGATAAAACGATATCGCTGGTGCCCCTGGAACCGATTCCTTATGTGATGCGCGGGGAATTGCGGATGACGCTGGGCGATTTCAAGGGAGCGAAAAAGGACATCGACAAGGCGATGAAACTGGCTCCGGACGCTCCGCTGGTGCGAATGAAGCGCGGGGCTCTGAAAGGGGCGACAGGGGAGTACGATGAGTCGATCAAGGACTTTGACAAAGTGATTGAAGCGTTGCCGGGATTTGCACAGGCCTACTTCGCCCGCGCCATTGTGAAGGAGGTGAAGGGTGATGTGGATGGGGCTCTTCAGGACTGTGACGAAGCGATCAAGCGCGATGACAAGCTGCCGGACGCGCATTGGAAAAGGGGGAGGCTGAAGACTGCCAAAAAGGAATACGCGGGAGCGATCGAGGACTTTGACCGCGCGATTGATCTGGGGATGAAGAGTAGCGACGCCTATGCCGCCCGCGGATATGCGAGGGGGGAGAAAAAGGATTTTGAGGGCGCGATAGAGGACTATAACCGTGCAATCGAATTGGAACCAAAAAACGAAAGGGTGTGGTACAGCCGCGGCTGGGCGAAGAGTGAAAAGAAGGATTTCGAAGGGGCGATCAAGGACTACACGGAATGCATCAAACTCAATCCTGACGCAGACGCCTATGGCGGTCGCGGCTGGGCAAAGAGAGCGAATCAGGATTTGGACGGAGCGATCGCGGACTATACCAGGGCGATGGAACTGGATCCCAAGGACGCCACCTATTCCCATGGACGTGCCGGTGCAAAGTACGGGAAAGGCGATTACGCGGGGGCGATCAAAGACTACGAAACGGCGATAGCGCTGGAGCCGAACGATACCAGCCGTTATCTGGCGTGCGGCAACGCGTGGCACGAACTGAAAGACTACGCGGCGGCGGTCAAAACCTACAGCCGTGCGCTGGCGGTCGATCCGAAGTTGTACAGTGCTTACATTGGCCTCGGGGGCTCAAAAGACGCTGCCGGCGACCATGCAGACGCCATCAAGGAGTACAGCAAAGCTGTCGAAATAGATCCGAAGCAAACGCTGGCCTACACACGCCGGGGCTGGGTGAGAGTCACAACCCGTGAATATCCGGAAGCGCTCCGCGATTTTGAGAAGACGGTGGAACTCGACCCGAAAGACGGCTGGGCGCATTGTAACGCAGGCACTGCGAAATATTACGTCGAAGACATTTCAGGGGCGATTGAAAAAACCCGAAAGGGGCTGGAACTGGGCGGCGGGGATTTTTACCAGCGTCTCAAACTCTGGTATTTTCTGTGCCTCCAGGGCAAATCGAAGGAGGCGGCGGAAGAGCTTGAAAAGAACACCCCGGAGGATGGGAAAAACAGTAAACCCGAAGAGCATGAGGCCCTGCTGCGGCAATTCGTGACGGGAGCGATGGAGGAGAAGGAACTTCTGGCGGCGGTGGAAAAGAATACGGATGCTGCGACCCGCAGCGGGAATCTCTGCGAAGCCTTTTTCTATGCCGGTGTGAAGCGCCTGGCCGCCGCGGATAAAACAGGGGCGGGGGAATTGTTTCGCAAATGTGTGGAAACGAAAGAAAGTACGTATAGCGAGTATATCTATGCCGAGCGGGAGTTGAAGAAGTTGAAGTGAGGGCTTGGTGCCTCTCTTGCCGAGGCGGCGGCGCTGGATGCTGCGCAATCAATTGAGAGGCCGAATCACTGGCTAATGCAGTAGAGAGCAGTTTTGGTGCGGATGAAGAGTTCTTTGCCGAGGGCGACAGGGGAGGCCATGATGCCGTCGGGGAGTTTGTTGGCGGCGATTTTTTCGAAGGTGCGGCCTGGTTTGAGAATGGTGGTGACGCCGTGTTCGTTGCAGAAGAAGAGTTTGCCGTCGGCGTAGAGAGGGGAAGCGCTGGCGTTGCCCTGGGTGCGTTCGTTGAAGAGGAGGGCGCCGTCTTTGAAATCGACAGCGGAGAGGATGCCGCTGTCGCCGTTGAGATAGATGACGCCATCGACAGCGACGGGAGAGGAGCGGGTGGGGATGGCTTTGGTTTGTTCCCAGATGCGTTTGGCGGTGATGTCGCCGACGGTGTCCGCAGCGATGGGAAAGGCCTGGAGGTTGGCTTTGCCGTGGCCGGTGTTGATGGCGACGACGCCGTTGGACCATGCGGCGATGGCGGCGTTGGAGAAGCCTTTGTAGGTGGTGTGCCAGAGTTCTTTGCCGGTATCGGGATCGTAACCGAAGGCGGCCTTGGAACCGCTGCTGACGATTTGTGGCTTGCCGTCCACAGTGATAAGGGCGGGCGTGGTGTAGGCTTTCCGGTAGTCGCCTTCCGCGGCAGGTTTGCCGTCCGGGCCTTCATCGCCGTAGGCGGTGCTGCGGGGCGTTTTCCAGACGTCCTTGCCGGTCTTTTTGTCGAGGGCGCAGAGGTACTGCACATCGACGCCGTCCATGGTTAGGATAATCGTATCCTTCCAATCGAAGAGAGAGGAGCCGGGGCCGCGATAATGGCGGCACGGGAGATCGGTGCGACGCCAGACTTCCTTGAATGTATTCGTATCGATACAGGCGGTGCCGTAGCTGCCGAAGTGGACATAGACGCGGCCTTCATTGAGCACGCCGGTGGGGGAGGCATAACTGTTAAGGTCATTGCCGAGAGGCTCGGGTTTGTCGGAATGAAAGAGCTTCGCCTGATGTTTTATTTCACCGGTGGCGCGGTCGAGACAATAGACAAAGTAATCGTGTCCGGTGGGGGTGGCGGCGGTGAGCCAGACCTGCGTGGCGGAGACGAGCGGAGTGGACCAGCCTTTGTTAGGAATCGGCGTTTTCCACTTCACATTTTTCGTGTCGTCCCACTCGGTGGGCAGATTGGTGGCTGTGGAATGGCCGTCGGCTTTGGGACCGCGGAACTGGTTCCAGATTTCCTCCGCGGCGGGCGCGTGCAGGACCGAACCGGCGAGAGCGATGGCGGTGAAGAGCGATTTCATGAATGAATTTACGCTCCGTTATTTTGAACCGGCGCAGTAGAGCATGCCGGTGGTGCGGATGAAGAGATTTCCATCTGAAAGAGCGATGGAGGAGCGGACATCGCGTTCTTCGCCATCGGCCATGCTGCCGGAGAAAATGACTTTGGGTTCATCGCCGGCGGCGAGGATGGTGAGTTTGGCGCGCATGTCCTGGAAATAGATTTTGCCGTCGCCGGCGGTGGGGGAGGACTCGATCTTAGCGCCGCCATCGATGCGCTGCTCCCAGAAGACTTTTCCGGTTTTTGGCTCTACGCAGGAGACTGCTTTGCGGTCGCTGTTGAGCACATAAAAACGTCCCTTGTAGAAGAGCGGCGTGCTGACGTCGCTGGACACGTCTTTGTTGTTAGTCTCCGCACTGCTGACCCATGCGAGTTCGCTCTTTTCCACGGCTCCTTTTTCGCCGGCCTTCACGGCATAGACGGGAGCCCGCTTCGGCGCGCAGGCAAGGATGACGCCGTCCCCGGCGACGGGCCCGGGCACGAGGCGCCAGTGGGGAATCTTGCCAGGGTTCCATGAGCCGTAACGCCAAAGCTCCGAGCCATCCTTGAGACTGTGTCCGCTGACGCAATCGCCGCCGGTAACGAGCAGTTCCTCGCGTCCGTCATGGGACCACGGCATGGGAGTGCTGAAGGATTCGCGAGACTCGGCGACGGCATCGCTGGGGCGGATGTGCTTCCAGATTTCTTTGCCAGTGAGGACATCCACAGCGAGGATGTAGCTGTCGTTGCTGCCGGAGGGATTGCCTTTTTGGTTGCGGTTGAAGTCAAAGGCCCTGTCGCGCTGGAGGACCTGGAAGATGGCCTTTCCGCCGGTGATGACGGGGCTGGTGGCCGGGGTCCACTGGATGGCATAGGAGCCGTAGTCCTTTTGCATATTGCGCTTCCAAAGCTCCTTGCCGGTAAAATCGAAGGCGGCGGTGTCACCGGTGGAGAAGTGGAAGATCACGGTCTTTCCGTCGGTGACAGGGGAGGGATTTGCGAAGTTGCTCTTCTCATCCGCGGCGATCCCGCTGCCGAGTTCCTTTTGCCAGAGGATGTCGCCGGTCTTGCGGTCGAGGCAGAGGCCGAGGAGTTTTCCGGCGGCTTCATCCGCCGTGCTGACAAAGACCTTGCCGCCGCTCACGATGGGAGTGGAGGCGGCGGGCCCGGGCATTTTGACCTTCCAGAGAATACCTTCGGTGGGGGTGACTTTTTCCGGGAGGCCTTTTTCGTCGCTGGAGCCGTCGAAGTGAGGGCCGCGCCAGTTTGGCCAGTCGCCGGCCATGGCTGGGGCTTGCAGGAGGGCGGTGAGAGCGAGGAGGCGAATCGAATTCATAGGGTGAGAGCGGAGGAAGAATCGTGTCGAGAAAGCGTTAGTTTGGGAAACATTGAGCTAGAGCGAGGGAAAGCCAAACCCGGGATTCTTTCGCCGCTGCGCGGCTGGAATTCGAGGCCTGGGCGACCGTGGACTAAAGTCCACGGTTATTATCTTTCGCCGCTGCGCGGTTGGGAATT
>DASZQB010000035.1:0-60310 GCA_035550135.1 Verrucomicrobiales bacterium | reverse complement strand
CCGAAGAATTCAACCGTCTCCGCCACCACAACCCCGACCCCATGCCCGAATGGCGCGAAAAAATCCTCCATCCCATCCCTCCGTGGCTCACCATCCCGCACGATCCTCCCACTTCCCGCCCCCTCAAATCCATCATGCCCTGCCGATGCTAAATCATACTCATACTCTCACTCTTACTCCCCCTCCGAACTCGCTCATTCATCCACTATCCATTATCCATTATCTTCATCCTGATGCTTGAAGCTTGAAGTTTCTTTGATGTTTGAATTTTGAAGTTTGAAGTTTTCGCCGCAGGCCACCTCACCTTCCCCTCACCACCACCCCGATAAAACCCTGTCCCGTGAAACCCTCCCGTGCCGTCCTCCTGATGCTTGCCGGTTTGGCGGCTGGCATGGGCGGACGCATGGCACTGGCATGGCCGGAGGACGCTGCGAAATCGGGCCGCAGCAGGACCACGGAGCCTAACAAACAATCCTTGTTGTCGAGAGCAGCGTCCAAATCAGCGCCGCGTCCCGCGGAAGCGGACATCCTCAAGGCGGCGGACGGCACCCGTTTGGAACTGCTGGTGGCGTGGCTGCCGGAGGCCACGGAGGAGGAACTCCAGCGCATGGCGGAGCATTTGCTGGAACAGAACCCGTACGGAAGCCTTTCCGCACATCTCCTCATGGCCCACTGGGCGGAGGTGAATCCGAAAGGCATGCTGGCGTGGTCCCGCGCCGCTGGCCGCAGGCATTCTGACGCTGCCGGCTGGGTGGTGGGCGCGGCGATTACTGCGTGGGCGGGCGTGGATTTTGACAGCGCATGGGCGGCGGCCAGTGATTCGCTGCAGGCCAGCCGCACCGCCGCGCTGATGGGGCTTGCCTCCGCTGATCCTGACAAGTGTCTCCGGTTCCTTCGCGAACATCCGGAATCCCTCGGCTTGCAGGGAGGCGGCGGCATCGATGAAGTCTTGAAACTTCTGGCCGCGCACGATCCGCGCGGCACCGCCGCGCTGCTGGAACACAGCACGCTGGAGCAGCGCCGTCGCCATGCCGGTAAAATCGTGCTGGAGTGGTTGAAGGTCGATCCCGCTGCCACGGTGGATTGGCTCGCCCGTCTCGGGCCATCCGTTAGGGATGTGACACTGCAGGAAAACGCCGCATCGTTCGCTAAATACGCGCCGGAGCAGATTCCGGCGCTGCTGGAAAGCCTTCCCCGCGGAAAGGCGCGTCAGGTTCTCGAGTCTGAGGTCTTCGCGCGTCTCGCCTCCACGAATCCGGCAGCGGCAAAGCAACAACTCGAATCCATGCCCGCCGGTCCCGCCCGCCAGTATGCTCGCGGTCTGGTGCTGCGGGAACTCGTTCAGCGCAGCGATGATACCGCCGCTGCCGCGCTCGCAGGGGAACTGGGCTGGGATTTCCGCATCGCGTGGTCTCCGTCTTATTCCGCCTACGAATCCCCCCAAACCAGCGGCGAAGGCGACAACAATGAGGGCGAGCCAATCCTGAAGGCGATGGCGCGATTGTTCGGACGCATCGCGGTGCGCGATCCTCAGGAGGCGGCCGCCATCCTGACAAACAACCCGGTGGACGTTGAAGAACTGATCTCGGGCGACAGGACATACCCCTCGGATGCCATCGCGGCGGCACTTCAGCTTGCCGGTGATGAAAAATCCCTGGAACGGCTGGATCTGCTCCTGATAAACTGGGCGGGTAAAAACCGGGCGGCAGCGGCTTCATGGTCACTCGCCCACGGCAGTCCTTCTCTGCAAAAGATCTTGAACGACTGGGTGGCCGAACCCGCCGCGGCGCTGGCATGGGCCGCAAATCTCACCCCGGAACAGCGGCTGCCGCTTTTGCAGGAAACCGTCAAAACCTGGAGCCTGAACAAATACATCGATGTCGCAGGAGCCATTCGCGGCAGTTCTCTTCCGGCGCAGGAACAGCAAAAACTTTTGGAGGCCACTCCCGCGCCATGAACACTGCCGCTGCATACGCCGCCGCGCTGGCTTGCGCTGCCCTTGGCGCATGGCTGCCTTCCCTGTGGACGGCGTCCGCTCCGCCGCCGGGACCGCGGCTCCTTCCGATGGAGGCAGACGCTTCATCCAAATCCAAACCAGCCTCCGGCTGGCAGGAGAAAGCCCGCACCGCACCCTCAATCGTCGCCCGGTTTCAGGCGGTCATCAGCGGAGCACGGGAAGCCGGCGGAGCCCCGGGGTTTTCCGTAGACGAATTGCACCCTGGCAGTTGGACGGCCAAAGCGCTTGCCCAACAACTGTTCGGCGAGGCGATTGGCCGCAAGGCTCCCGCTACGGACGCCGGTTTGGAATCTCTGTTGGAAATGAAAAACGGCTCGATGTGCTATGCGGCCCTCAAAGCGTGGGCCTGTATGCATCCCGACGCGGTGCTCAATATCCTCGGCAGAAAGGAAAGCGATACCATCGAGGACCGTTACTTCAGTTACCTCATTGAGTGCATCGCCGGACACAGTCCTGACAAAGCGATCGCGGTGCTGAAAACCAGACCCGTCGCGGGCCATCTTTACACCGCATGGGACGCCGTTTACGTCGCCATCGCAGAAAAGGATCCTGCCGCTGCGCTCGCCGCCATACAGTCCGGTCCTCCAGGCACCCGCACTACCGGTGCCGCGGCCATCCTGAGAGCGATGGCGCCCAAAGATCCGCAGGCCGCTCTCGCATGGCAGAAAAGTCTTCCGCCTTCCACTCAGGTGTTCGTGCGCCCGGATGAGGTTTACAAGGAGTGGTCCAAAACGGAGCCCGCTGCGGCATTTAAGGAGTGGACGGCAACCGGCAGGAAATTCGACGATGGCACGGGAGACGCCCTCCTGCACGAATGGGCGAAGGAGTATCCGGAGGCGGTTTTCCAGTGGGCGGTCGCAAGGGGAGAAAACGGCGCAAAAGCGGTTGAGATCGCTGCGCGGGTTTTGGCACTGCGCGATCCGGCCCGCGCGTTCGCTATGTTGGAGCATGCGTCCGCCGACAGTCGCGAGGGGCTCCTCTTTTCCATTGCGGAAGGCAAGGTGCAAATAAATGCCGCCGATGCGCTGGAGTGGGCGCGGTCACTCCCTGACGAAAGCCGGCAGAGTGTCCTTTGCAGCATGATTCCGCACCTGGACAGCTTGCCGCTGGAGGAGCGCCGGGCCCTCGCGCACGAAGCCGGAGTTGCGCACCCCGCAGCATTCCGGCTGTTGCTGGAGACGGACCCGGCGGAGGCGGAAAAGGTTCTGGCTGGAATGCCGCCTGAGACCGCAAGGAATATCCAAATGGAGATGTCGGGATCGCTGCTGGAAGACTCGCCCGCAGCCGCGGCGCGCTTTGCGGAGGATGTCATCAAATCTCTGGCCGCTCCCGCTCCTAACGTTAATAAGGAAACGCCTCCTCCGGACATTGATTCCGCCACCCCTGCGGATGATGGATCGGGTGATTCCGGCGGTGACGATGCTGTTGAAGCTGTTTCAGAATTCACCGTCCACTTCGTTGTCGAATGGGCGGGGCGCGATCCCTCTGCTGCGGCAGAGTGGGTTCGCTCCTTGCCGCCCGGTCTACCCGCCACCACCGCCGCGGCAAACCTCGTCCTCAACTGGGGCCGCGTTGATCTGCCCGCCGCCCGCGCATGGGTGGACCAACTGCCTCCCGGCGACGCCCGTGACAAAGCAACGGAACAATTCAAACGCTTTGAAGAGCCCTCCGCAAAATAGAAACCCCTTACTGACTCGTCCGCATGTCCTGCACCAGCAACTGCACTGCCGTCTCCCCCCTCCACGTATTCCGGTCCACATAAAACGCCACATCCCACGGCGGCGGCGGCAACTGATCATGGGCGCCGTTGAACCAAACACCGCTCTTCATGCTGCCCTCCTGATAAAACTCGAACTTCCAATGACGCTCCCGCAACAACCGCGGCTCATTCACGGGCTGGACGCCGCGCACCATGAACAGCGGCCGCGGATTTCCCTGACCGAAGGGCTGCAGCCGGTCATAGGAACTCAGAAAATCCAGCGTCAGCTCCGACAGCCGCGTCTCGGCATCCACATACAGTTTCGGCTCCAATTGTCCGTTCGTAAGCTGGC
The DNA here is from genome assembly GCA_035550135.1 of Verrucomicrobiales bacterium. GTDB lineage: Bacteria > Verrucomicrobiota > Verrucomicrobiia > Verrucomicrobiales > V1-33 > V1-33. The sequence continues at coordinate 56,242 of DASZQB010000035.1, read as the reverse complement.
GCGCGACACTCTCCGCAAAACATTCGCGGAACGCCTCGATGTTCTCCTCCCTAACGGTTAGTCCGGCCGCGGCTTCATGTCCTCCGCCCGCCAGCAAAAGCCCGCGGCAGTCGTCAATGGCGGCAATCAGCGATACGCCATCCACACTCCGCCCGCTCCCTTTGCCATTCCCCTCCGCATCGATGGCAATCACAAAAACCGGCCGGTGAAACTTCCGCATCAGCCGCGCCGCCACAATTCCTACGACCCCCGGATGCCACTCCTTCGATGCCAGCACGAGACCCGCAGGATCGTTGTCCGCCGTCAATCGCAGGGCCATCTCCTGCGCCTCCTGCTGCATGGTGTGCTCCACGTTTTGCCGTTCTCGGTTATGCCCGTCGAGCGACTGCGCAAGCATCACCGCCGCCTCGCGCGTTTGCGCCAGCAGCAGATCGAGCGACGTCTGCGCCGTGTCGAGCCGGCCCGCGGCATTGAGCCTCGGACCGAGCCGGAAGCCAAGATCCATGCTGTCCAGCGGCGACTTCACACCCGCAATCTCAATGAGCGCGCGCAGACCTTCACGGCGCGAATTTTCCATAATCTGCAAACCCTTCCGCACAAACATGCGATTCTCGTCCACCAGCGGCACGATGTCCGCCACCGTGGCCAGCGCCACCAGATCGAGATGATCCCGCAGTTCGAATCCCTCAAGACGCCGGCGTTTGCACATGGCGTGCCCCAGTTTGAACACCACGCCCGCACTGCACAGATAATGGAACGTGTCGCCCAGTTTGGGATTCACCACCGGACAGGGCGGCAGTCGTGCCGGGTCCGGTTCGTGGTGATCGAGCACCACCATTTCAATCCCCTGCGAAAGCAGCCACTCGGATTCCGTGCGCGACGACGTGCCGCAGTCCACCGCCACCAGCAAATCAATGTGGCCGCCGCTGAGACACCGTTCCAATCCATCGCGCGAAACTCCGTATCCCTCCTCCATGCGCAGCGGCAGAAAGCAGCGCGCCTCCAGGCCATACGCGGACAGAATCGTGCGCAAAAGTGTCAGGGAGGAAACGCCATCTACATCGTAGTCGCCGTAAAGCACCACCTGCTCCCTGCCATCCACCGCCTTGAAAAGACGATCCACCGCCGCCTCCATGTTCGGAAGCAGAAAAGGATCACTCAGCTCCCGCAGCTTCGGATTCAGATATCGCTCCACCGCCTCCGCGCTGCCCGGATCGCGCTGCGCAATGAGCCGCCTCACCAGCGACGAGAGCGCCGCACCACAGCACGACTCCACGCGCCGTATCGCCTCTTCGGCGACCGGCCGCAGAATCCATCGGGGTGCGGGCGGAGTCAGCATCGGAACCTTTTTCCATACACGCATTTCACGGCAGGCAAATGCCATTTCGGCGGCATTCTTCATCCCGGAAGCAGAGTCAAACGAAACCTGTTGAGTTTGCCGGTCCGGCGATTAATTCCCGTTTCTCTCTTCCTCTCCCTCATGCCCATCAACGAAAACTGGAACATCCGCAGCCGTTCCCACACCTGCCTTCAGACGGGTGACGCCTTCGCCGACGGCGAAACCTTCTATACCGCTCTCTTCGAAGACCCGCAGACAGACGAACTGGTGCGCCGGGATTATTCCGTTACCGCATGGGAATCCCTGAAGGATGAACTCCATCCGTTTTCGTTCTGGAAGAGCATCTATGAAGCGCCGCGCACCGAAGCGAAAGTGGAGGTCGTGGAAAAGGAAAGCGCCGAGGGACTTCTTCGCCGCCTCATCGAAGAGGACACTGCAGGCACCGAAAACACCCGCTACATTCTCGCCATCATGCTGGAGCGGAAAAAGATCCTCAAGCACACCGCCACGCGTGAAACCGAGGAGGCCAACTTCCTCATCTATGAGCATCCGAAGAGCGGCGAAGTGTATATCATTCGCGACCCCGAACTCCGCCTCGACCAGGTGGAAGGCGTGCAGCGCGAAGTCTCTCTGCTCCTGAGCCACGGCGGCCAGGCCCCTCCCGCGGAGGAACAGGCGCCGGCTCCCGCAGATGTGCAGGAGGCGCCCGCGGAACCCGCTGCCTAACTGATCGTCCTCAGTGCCTCCACCGCACTGACAATCGCCTCCCGCGTTACGTCTTCGCTCACGAACGCTTCCCCAATTCCCCGCAGCAGCACAAAACGAATCGCCCCCTGGTCGAACTTCTTGTCCCGCCCCAGCTTTTCCATGATCTGCTCCGTCGTGATTGTCTCCGGCAACACCAGCGGCAAACGGAAGGCCGCCAGCAGCGTTAGGATCGCCACTGAATCCGCCGGTAACAGCCCGGCAAATTCCTCCGAAAGCCGCAGCGCCGCCCGCATCCCGAGACTGATCGCCTCGCCGTGAAGCAATTGCCCGTAGCCCGCGCTGGCCTCGATCGCATGACCGATCGTGTGTCCAAAATTCAGCAGCGCCCTCAGCCCCTTCGTCTCAAATTCATCCTCGCTGACAATCGCCGCCTTGATCGCGACATTCCGCGCGATCAGCGGCGCCAGCCCCTCCCGCGATTCATTCACCGAGGCGCGCGCAATTTCCGGCAGCATCGCACCATCGCGAATGGCCGCGTGTTTGACGACCTCCGCGAACCCTTCGTTGTATTCCCGCGCCGGCAGTGTGCGCAGCGTCTGCGGATCGATCAGCACCCGGCGCGGCTGATGGAATGTCCCTATCAAATTCTTCCCCTCCGGTGTATTGATTCCCGTCTTCCCTCCCACCGAACTGTCCACCACCGACACAATCGTCGTAGGAATTTGGATATATGGAATGCCGCGAAAAAAGACCGAGGCCGCAAACCCCGCAAGGTCACCGATAACCCCGCCGCCCAGCGCCACCAGAAACGCCTTCCGGTCCAGCCCGTTTGAAATCATTTCCCGCGTCACCGTCTCCAGCGCTTCAAAAGACTTCGACGGCTCCCCCGCCGGCACCGTCACCAAATGCGGAACGATGCCCGCCTCCCGCAGGCTGCCGCATACTGCATCCGCATACAACGGCCCCACATTCGAATCCGTCACCACCGCGCACGTCTTTGCCTTCGGAAAAAGCGCGCGCGCCTCCCTCCCCGCAGCACTCAGCAATCCATCGCCAATGAGCACCTCGCAGGACTTGTCCCCCAAAGAAACCGGAACCGTCATCATTCTGCGACATGCGGGCAGCGCCGGGAAGTGTCAAGTGCGGGAGGCTGCCGCCCGGCGCTGGTTGCAATAACGCGCCGCTTCCGCTACTCCATACTCCTCAACCGATGAAGATCGAAGTCTCCGTCCCCGCTCAAACCCTTCGGCTCTACAACGACGCCGGCGGATTGCAAAAGGAGTATCCCTGTTCCACGTCCCGTTTCGGCTACAGCAGCGAACCCGGCAGCAATCACACGCCGCTCGGAAAGTTCCGCGTCTCCGCAATGATCGGGCGCGATGCCGAACCTGGCACAATCTTCCGCAGCCGCCTGCCCGAAGGTCTTTGGGACGGTCAGCCCGCCGATGATGACTACGTCCTCACCCGCATTCTCTGGCTCGATGGTCTCGAAGAACACAACGCCAACACCCGCGACCGCTATATCTACATCCACGGCACCAATCAGGAACAGCTCATCGGCACCCAGGCCAGTCATGGATGTATCCGCCTCACCAATGCGGATGTGATCGATTTGTTCAATCGCGTGCAAGAAGGCGTCGAGGTCGAGATTCTCGCGTGAGACGTGTGCTCGAAAACCGGAGACCCCCGAAACCTCCTGCCGCTTCAGGACATTTAACTATTCTTAAGAAACTCCGAAACGCCTAAACTTTCCCTTGCGGACGCCCGGTCCGGGAGTAGAAACCCGGCTCCCAAAATTTCTCCCTTCCCTCCCACTCCCTCTGCTCTGTATGGCCAAAACCTGCTGGATCGAACGCGAAAAGCGCAAACAAGCCACCGTAAAGAAGTACGCCGCCCTGCGCGCCGAACTGAAGAAAGCCGGTGATTACGTGGGTCTGTCCATGCTTCCCCGCAATGCCAGCCCCACACGCTGCACAAACCGCTGCCAGCTTAGCGGTCGCCGCCACGCCTTCATCCGCCGTTTCAAGCTCAGCCGTATCGCCTTCCGCGAACTGGCCAACGCCGGCATGATCCCCGGGGTGACAAAATCGAGCTGGTAACCACTTTTCCGCAATATTTGACGGCGCGGGCCGGAGTACGTTATGTATTCCGGCCCGTTTCCTTTCCGGCGGGCGGCAGTCATGCCCATTTACGAATACATCGCTGAAGACCCTGACAAATCCTGTCGCATTTGCGCGAAGGGATTCGAACTCATGCGCCCGGTGGACCGAGCCCCGCTGGAGAGGTGCCTTTACTGCAAAAACCCGGTCCGCAAGCTGGTCTCCCGCGTCAACACCCCGAAAGTGGCCAAACCCCTCTCGGTCAGCGAGGCCAAATCCGCGGGATTCACCGTCATGAAACGGCGGGACAAGGGAGTCTATGAAAAACTCTGACCTTCATGGCATGGCTCTTTCTGCGGGAGGTCCCCGGCAGAGCGCATTGCCCCGCCTATGAGTGCTTTTCCCGACTATCTGCCGCTGTTTGCCGAGTCTCATCCGCTCTTTAAGGACTGGAGGGGAATCACCGGCTTCGACGTCACGTGGCAGATCGGGCTGATCATTTTTTTTGTGCTGCTCAACGGCTTTTTCGTGGCCGCGGAGTTTGCCATCGTCAAAGTGCGGGCGTCGCAGATCGACGAACTTATCGAGGAAAAGCGCTCGGGAAAGAAGCTGATGGAGTCGAAGCGGATCGTCTCACATCTCGACCGTTACCTCGCGGCCACCCAGCTCGGCATCACCATGGCCAGTGTGGCCCTGAGCATGCTCGGAGAACGTTATATCGAGCGGCTCATTCAGCCGTTTTTCCACCTCTATTTTCCCTCGCTCGGCGAAAGCTGGATCCCCGTCATTTCCTTCGGTATCGCGTTCAGCCTTCTGACCTTCCTCCATGTGGTGTTCGGCGAACTGATGCCGAAGTCCATCGCCATCCGGCGCGCCCTGAACACCACCCTGACGGTCAGCACGCCGCTCAGCATTTTTGAAAAAATCTTCCGCTGGGCGATTAAATCGCTCAACGGCACCGCCAACGCCCTGCTGAAGCGCATCTTCAAACTGGATGCCGTGGGCGAACACGAGTTCGTGCACAGCGCGGAGGAACTGCAATTGCTCGTGGCCGAAAGCCAGCGCTCCAAGCAGGTGACGCCCACGGAGCGCGACATTTCCATCAATGCGCTGGAACTGAACGACCGCGTGGCCCGCGACGTGATGACCCCGCGCACCGAGATCATCGCCCTCGACCTGCGCGAGGACTTCCACGTAAATCTCAAACTGGCACTGGAGGCCAAGCACACCCGCTTCCCGCTGCGCGAGCGGAACCTCGACAACTGTCCCGGTGTGGTGCACATCAAGGACTTCCTGCGCATCATCAATGACCCCAAGCCGGACCTCATGAAGATCAAACGCGAGATCCTCATCGCGCCGGAAACGCAGCCGCTGGATGAATGTCTCAAGACTTTCCTCGCCCGCCGCGCACACATGGCGCTGGTGGTGGATGAATTCGGCGCCACCGTGGGTATGGTGACGCTGGAGGATGTGCTCGAGGAACTGGTGGGCGAGATTGAGGACGAGTTCGACCTGCCCGGCACGGGGCCCGCGGACAATGGCATCGAGCGGATCAGCCCTGACGAATTCTACGTGGACGGAAAATTCCCGCTCTACGAACTCTCCAGCGAAAGCGATGTGGACCTCGAAAGCGACGAGGTCTCCACCATTGGCGGTTATGTCACGAGCCACCTCGGCCACCTCCCGGCATCAGGCGAGAAGACGCAACTCGAAGGGTATGATGTCACGATCACTTCCGTGGACGAGCGGAAGATTCTGAGGCTCCACTTCAAACGCAAGCCAGCCGAGACCGCGCAAACCGAGGAGCAGGAAGCAGCCACCGCGGCGGCAGAGGAATGACCGCAAAGAGCACATTTGCGAGCGCAACGCGAGTCCAGTGCGGTATTCAATGACTCCGGAAACGATCTACGCTACAATTGTTGAGATCGTGTCTGATATCACAGGGGTGGCTGCTGACGTGATCAAACCCGAGTCCCGTTTTACCAATGATCTGGATTGCACAGACCTCGAACCAGTGGAGATCATTTTGGCAATCGAAGAGGAGTTCCGAATCGCAATTTCGGAGATAGGACGCTCGATGTGCTGTTTCAGAGCCAGCCAGCGGGTGGCGCTTTTGATGCCGCGCGAACTTTGAAGCTGGAGCGCAAGGGGGGATTGAGACTGAGCAGAACCGCTTCGGTGAGCGAACAAACGAATGAGATGATGCCCGTGAGGAGACACGTGACGATGAGCGGGAGGACCATAAGACCGGACGCTGGCCGGCGGGCTGCACGTCAAAGATTTTGACCATGCGCAAGAAGCTGCCGGTATTCAGAGAGGATGGTTTTCACAGCGATCACCGCCGCTTCGACTTGAAGTTCCACCGGGGCGCGTCCGGGAGTTTCAAAGACAATCTCCAGTGCGTGCGGGCGCTGTTCCGGCGGAGCGCTGAGGATGCCGGTATAACCTTCGCGAATGATGCCGCGGCGCGCGGCAAAGCCATCGATGATATCGGCATTGTTGCGTGGCAGGATGCGTGAAGCAGCGGCCAGCGCCGGCTCCAGAAGATGTTCGCTGAGCAGTGCTCCCCTGACAAATCCGTAGAGGCCGCCGGAAGTGTCGTCTTCGTGCAGGGCGATGATGACGTCATAACGCTCAGCGCGCAGTTCCGCTTCGAGGAGACGCACTTCCGGCTGATTGGAACCGCACCAGAATTCGCGGTTCAGGTCCAGCCCGGAGTGCGAGCAGCGAGTGCAGGCGGCGAGGCCGGTGGGATTGCACTCCGGAAACAGATGCAACTCAAAACCTGCCAGTTCCGCGGGCTGTTTCTGCGCCCATACGGCAAGTTCATGCGCGGCCTTCATGCCGGACGGTTCGTCGCCGTGGATGCCGCCGAACACGCCCACCTTGAGGGGATCGCCGGCGCCGGGCACAGGCGGGCACTTGATTTTTGGCAGGACAGGCGGCTCCACCGCATCCTCCGGCGCGCGCCCGGCTCTCCACAGCAGCGCGTTCAACGCAGGTGATCCTATCACGTTTTCATCTGGCATCGATGCGATCATGGCACGGCATGAAGGAATGTCCATGCGAAGACCAAATGGCCCGTGGACAATGGCCCGCTCAGGGGTTTTTCACGCCCCGCAGAGCACCAGGCTCAACGTCGCCGTTTCTGCCGGGAGCGATGCGGGTCTTTTCGAGGCTCTCCACCTGAGTGACGCGACCTTCATGGACGGTGATCTGCACGGAACCAAAACGGATGGCAGCCACCTTGCGGCGGACCACCTCCAGCCATAATTCGGCCGTGACTTCGTCTGTGGCTGTGGACATGGGAAGAGTTTGGTTCAATTGGTCAATGGTTTGCCGAGAAGCCAGTTGAGGAAGCCATCCTCGGGGTCGGCACGGCGGACGGTCTTCCCGTTCTTCGCTGGAGGCGTCGCGACGTCCACCGGCGCGGCGGGAGTAAAGGGAATGGTCACGCCGTCGCGCTCCATTTTACGAATGGTTACCGCGACGACATCATCCAGCGTGTAGCGGTCGAGAATGCGCGAAATGGCGTTGCGCACATCGATCATGAGCATGCGCAGGCCGCAGTGAGTCTCGTCAGGACAGGTGCACTTTTCGTAATCGGTTTCACTGGCACAGCCGATGGGAGCGAGGCGTCCATCGATGAGCCGCACGACATCGCCGATTTTGATTTCCGTGGCGGGTTTCGCCAGAAAGACACCGCCCTGTTTTCCGCGGCGGCTGGCCACGTAGCCCTCCTGACGCAACAGAGCGAGGATTTGCTCCAGAAACTTAAAGGGCAGCTTTTCGCTTTCGGCGAGCGTGGAGACTGAAACGACGTCGCAATTCATCCGGCGGGCCACTCCCAGCCGGATCAGCGTCCGCAGCGCGTACTCCCCTTTTTTCGTCAATTGCATGACGCGACCTTCACCGATTAATTCCTACCGGTCAAGTAGGATTTAGTCGACCGCGCAGGTTATCGTTCCACCACTACATGCGCGCATGGGACTGCATTTTGGCGATGCGCGCGGGAATGTAGTTGGGGTTGTAACGGTCTTTAGGGCTGAAGAGGAATCCGGGCCGGGTGGAAATCAGTTCGAATTTGGTAGGCGCAAAAGCGGGCAATTCAGTGTCGCTGTTAGGGTCGTAAATCAGCGGACCGCCAGTGAAATGGCCCCATACCCGGTATTCGTAGTTGTGATCGAATCCGTGTGCGTTGCCGCTGGCGGGAGCTTCGGGCAGGCGGTCCGGAGTCAGGACGCCGCGCCTCTCCTCCATCACCACCAGTTTGGCTGTCTCCCAAAGCTCACCGGGCCTGCGCAAATAACCCCAGTAGCGGACCTTGTTAGTGAAATAACGGCGGCCGATATACCAGTCGCCCCTCGGCTCAGCACGGATGGCGGCATTCCGCAGTTCCGCGCCCTGTCCTCCGCCGGCATCGCCCCCGTCTGTGGTGCCGCAGGAAGTCAGCAGCGGGAGCAGGGAAATGAGCAGGAGGATAAAGCAGCGGGTCATGGCAGATGAGGGGTGCAAGCGTAAATGATGAGTCACCGTGTGAGGGCACGGGAGATTTTCAACAGGCTCTTGCGGGACTTCCGCCCGAAAAGCACAAAGCCTGCCTCGCCCCCGGCGAGTTTGACGACGATGAGGTCAATGCCTTCGGCTGCCGCCTGCTGCGCTGCGTCTTTACCGGTATAGCACTGATCGACCTAAGCGATGGAAACGTGATGTCCTGTCGCCTCCTCCGGCGCGAGGTCCGGGATCTGAGCGACTTCGGATGGGGAGCGCCGTTGACCTTTTCTCCCGGGTTTTCAGACTAGAGCTGTCTGGAGCGCTCGCAGGAAAATTTTCTGTCGGATTTAGCAGCAGCACCGGATGATACGGTTGATGAACGATTTCACAGACCGCGAACTGCTGCTGGAATTTGCCCGCCGGGGCAATGAGGCGGCGTTTGCGGAAATCGTACGGCGGTATGGCGGGCTGGTGTTTGGAGCGGCGCTGCGGAGATCGGGGGATCACGGTTTGGCGGAGGAGACGGCGCAGAATGTTTTTACCATCCTCGCCCGCAAGGCTGCGGCGCTGGCGGAGCATCCCGCGCTGGCGGCGTGGCTGCAGAAGACTGCGGCCTTCGAGTCGGCTCGGGCGGTGGAAAAGGAACAAAACCGCCGTCGCACCATGAGCGCCTATCAAAAGGAACAGTCCGCTGCGGAGGGAAATCCGGAGGAAGCGTGGCAGGCAGCGCTGCCCTTGCTCGATGACGCCGTGGCTGCACTGCCGGAGCCGGACCGCCAGGTGTTGCTGCTTCGCTACTGGCAGTCGCAGCCCTATAAGAACATCGCGTCCGCGCTGGGGAGTTCGGTGGATGCCTGCGAGAAACGCGCCGGGCGCGCCCTGGAAAAATTGAGCCGTCTCATGCGTCGCCGCGGTGTGGTTCTCGGAACGGCTGCGCTTGGCGCAGGGCTTACGCCCGCGCTCACCAAAGCCGCGGCTTCCCCCGCAATCCTTGCGAGACTCACACCCGCCGCCCTCGCTGCCGCCAAAACGTCTCCTGCGGCGGGATGGTTTTCTCTTTTGCTTATGAAATCGAAACTCTCGCTAACAATTTCCGCCATTGTCCTGCTGGCGCTTTGCGGCACTGCCGGATGGTTCGCCGGCGCTGCTCAATCGAAGTCCCGTGCGGAACAAAAATCAGGAGTCCGGTCCGGCAGCGGCGGCCCGCAGGCCTCCGGCGGAAATGGATCCGGTGTTGCCGCGGCAGGGGACAAAAACCTGAAGGCAGACCCCCGGCAACAACTGCGCGCACTGCTCGAAGCCGTGCAGCGGGATCTTCTCACTTCGGACTATGACCCCGCAGCAAAAGCCCGCGCCGCAGCACGAGTCGCGCAGATCGCTCCCGGTGACATGCGGGCGGCACTTGAACTCATCGCCGCGTTCCCCGGAGGGTTGAAAGGCCAGGATGCCCTCACTTCACTCCTGCTGCAGCAGTGGGCGCAAAGCGACGGTCCCGCGGCCTGTGAGTACGCCCTTACCCGCGTTCCAAAACCGCAACTCGGAATGCCGCCGGTGTCAGACCCGCTGAAGGCATGGGCGGTGCGCGATCCCCGTGCGGCCCTCGCGTGGTTCCGTCAACGCGCCGGAAAGATGGAGGCCGCTGCGGTTCCCACAGAGCGATGGATGCCCATTTCAAGCATCCGCTGGATCATGGGTGCATGGGCGCTCCAGGACACGCCGGCGGCGGTGCAGGAGTTTCTTAAATTGACTGACAAGCAGGAAATCAGCGGCGCGATTATCGGGTTCACCGAAGCGTCAGGATCAGCTCCCAGCCGAACACCCATTTTGGACGCGATCCTGAAACTGAAAAAGGATGAGCATCAGGGCAACACGCTCATGGACGTGGGGCGCATTCTTCAGCAATGGAGCAGCGAACGCCCGGAGGAGCTCGCCCGCTGGCTCGATCAACAGAATGTTCCCAAATCGTATCACGGCAGCCTTGGGAAATCGATTCTTCAAGGCTGGCTGCGTGTGGACGCTCCGGCCGCAGTGGAGTGGTGGACGAAAGCTCCCGGAGGCTACCCGGAAGGCGCCGGGCGGCTGGATGATATCGTTATTGCATGGACGGAGTCCGACGTTTTCGCCGCCGCCGAATGGCTGGCGAAGCAGCCTCTGGACAAGAATGCAGCGCGGGCCATGGCCTCCCTCTCCGCAAAGGTGGCGCAAAGCGATGTCGAACGCGGCTGGGAATGGGCGCTGAGCATTCCGGAGAAACATTACCGCAAGGACGCGCTGCGTCAGGTGGTCTCCACATGGGTAAATCAGGACAAGGCGGCGGCGGAAGCTGCTGTCCAGGGTGCTTCGCTGGATGAAGCGCTGAAAACAGAATTGCTCAAAACCATTTCCCAAACCCCGCAGAAATGAAACCTTCTGTCCTCATCCCGGTATTTGTCGCTCTCGCCGCTGCGGTCACATGGGCAGGCTGGCGGACAGGCCTAAGTTCTGTTAGTGAACCGGCTGCGCCGGAACGAAGAATCCCGCTGTCCACAACCCCTGCTCCCGCGCCGGTAACCGGTGAATATACCGCCCTCGCCGATCCTTCGTGGCAGCCGCGAAAAGGACGGGCTCTAACTGATATCCTGGCCATGGCGGAAAAGCTGCGCTTTTCGACTTCTTTGGAAACCCAGGGCGAGCTTCTCGCTCTGCTTCGCGAGTTGGAGCCTGATGAGATTCCCTCTGCGCTGGAAGCAATCAAAAAACTGCCGCCGCCCCTGCCCTCTTCATTGCTGGAAGCCGTCCTCTCCCGCTGGGCCGCGTTCGATGCACCCGCCGCCATGGCATGGATGCAGCAGCTCACCGCAAAACAGCGGGATGATGTTCGGGGCGCCGTCCTTTCCGCGTGGGCTCAACGTGATCCAAAGGCCGCATGGCAATGGTATCTGAAAGCATGGGCGGACGCACCTGAGCCGCGCTATCGTCTGGAGCAGGATTTCCCGCTGCTCATTCACGCATGGGCCAGACAGGATCTGAAAGGCGCCCTGCAAGCCTGTCTCTCGGAGGAAAAACACGGCACGTTCGACGGCTGGACCGGTCTGGGGAGTCTCGTCGTGCTGCCGGAGTATCGCGAGTCTCTGATGACCCTGCTCACGACGGAGCCCATGGACGGGAAAAAACGTCAGGCTGCACTGCGGTCCACACTGCTCTGCTGGTCCCGCCATGATCCCGCCGCGGCCGCTGCATGGCTGGATACGTATGCGCCCGCGAAGGACGATAACAATTTCGTATGGTCCATTTCGGAGCGTTACGGACGCCTCGATCCTCAGGCGAATGCCGACTGGCTCTACAAACGCACACCCCCGGAAAAACGGGATGAAATTATGAGTTATGGCCTTGCTCAATGGGCGCGCGCCGAACCCGAAGCCGCCGGCGATTGGCTGGAACGGGTGGGCGTCACCGACACCGGAGCGAAGTATATGGCCTCCGCATGGGCGCATCGGGATCTCGACCGCGCCGTGGGATGGGCCCGTCGCGTCAGTCCCGCGAAACGCGCTGATGCCGTGGCTGAGGCCATCGCGGGTTCAGTCACGGGCATGGACATGTCCCATGACGCCAAAAAACCGCTCGATGTCTCCAAATACGCCGAAGCCGCCGGAGTCTCCGCAGAGGATCTCGCAAAACGCGTGGAAAAAGCCAGGCAGATTTGGGGCTCGCGGCTGTGACACGGAAAAGGGCTCTTTCGGCAGCAACCGTAAGTCAGGGATTGATCCAGCGCTTCCCCTGCTTACAAATCCGGCGCCATGAAATCATTTCTTCTTCTTCTCGCCGCGTCGTCTCTTCCCGTCTCCGCCCTGCGCGCCGCTGACGAACACAAACTCTCCGGTGACAACACCACTATCAAATTCACCGGAACCAAAAAGGACGGGAAGCACGAAGGGAGCTTCAAGAAACTGGATGGCACCCTGTCGGTGGACCCCGCGGACATGACCAAATCCAAACTGGAGGTGACCATCGACATCGCGTCGATGACCACGGATGACGCTAAACTGACCAATCATTTGAAAGGCCCGGACTTCTTCGATGCGAAGGCTCATCCCAAGGCAAAATTCGTTTCCAAAAGCATCCGCGCCGACAAGGACGCAAAAGACAAATACACTGTCACCGGCGAACTGACGATGCATGGCAAGACACACCCGGTGACTTTTCCTGCCACCACCGCCACCGCTGACGGCACCACCACCGTCTCAGGCGAAGTCGCGATCAACCGTAACGACTGGGGTATCAGTTACGGCAAAGGGAAAGTGGACGATGCGGTGAAGCTGAATCTCGAAGTAAAGCTCAAAGCCAAAGCGAAGTGAGATCCCTTATATGGGATCATTGCCTCCATGGCCTGTCGTTGAGGAACTGCTGCTGAAGCTGGTGCTCCCGGCATTTGGCACTTCGGCGGCGCTGTTCCTGCTGGTTTGTTTCGTCACGCGTTCCGTCGCCCTGCGCACCATGGGGGGTGCCGCTGCGCTCGCCGCGGGTCTTGCGGCAGGCAATTACGGCCACGAACTCCTGACATGGTGGCCGCTCGACGCCGAAGCTTTTCCCCAGGGGAGCGCTGATGCCTCCGCAGTGCCATGGTGGCAGGTCGCGCGGGGATACGCGGCACTGTTGCCCGCCACGGTGCTGGCACTGTGCGGAGGCGCGGCTGCGGCTGTGCTTTCACCGCGCACGCACGGCAGCATGGGCCTCGCCATCAGACTGCTGACTGCACTGGGATGCGCGCTTTGGCTTTCGGAAGTCTTTCCGCCATGGTCACTGCCGGTGACGATTGCAGTCGTGTTCGTCGCTGTATCGCTAAGCTGGGAAGCCGTGCTCCAGGTCAAGCGTATCGGCACTGGGCGCATTGCTCTGCCGGTCATCGCAGTCATTTGGGGTGGAACGGCCGCGACCGTCCTTGTCTTTGCACACTCCGCAAAATTTTCGGATCTCGCCGCTCTGCTCACCGCCGCATTATTCGGGGTCTGTCTTATCGCGATGATCTGGAATCACAGCTCCGGTGTGTTTTTCGCGGCGCCTTCTGTTTTCTTTCCAGCCCTGATGTTAGGCGGCGCGGTCAATACTTTCAGCGAAGTCCCGCCTCTCGCCTTTGGCCTGGTCGCTTTCGCGCCCTGCCTGTTGTGGCTCGTCCATCTGCCGCGCATCCGGCGGTGGCCGCTGCGCTTTCAGGCGGTGGCGGCCATCATTGCGGTAACCATTCCCTGCGTGGCCGCGCTCGTCCTTACCATGCGAGCCGAGTCGCTCTACTTCGAAGCGGAGTGAATCATCTGAGATTCCTTGTCAGATTTCACCAGGGGCGGTGAATATAAGACAAGCATGTCTCAGCGCACCGTCCATACCCTCTTCCTGCGGCTCTACCTGTCGCACGAGCAGGATCTGCGCGCGTTCGTGACCGCGGTGGTTCCGGACGCGGCCATCCGCGAAGATCTCTACCAGGAAGTGGCTGTCGCTCTCTGGCGCTCTTTTCACACCTACGATGCCGCCCGTCCCTTCGGATCGTGGGCACGCGGCGTCGCGATGAACAAGGTGCGGCAGTATCGCCGCCGCCTGTTTCGCGCTCCGGTCACGTTGCCTGAGGAAGCCATGAATGCTGTCGCCGCCATTTTTGACAGGGAGTCGAGCCCCGAAGAATCCTCGCGCGCGCAGGCCCTCGCCGCATGTCTTTCCGAACTGCCCGAAAAATCCTCACAACTGCTCACTCTGCGCTACCAGGAGTCGCTCTCCGCTCAGCAAATCGCCGCGCGCACCGGGAAGTCCCCCGATGCCATTTATCAAACTCTCAGCCGCCTCCGGCGCGTGCTGGAACTCTGTATTCGCCGCCGCCTAACCAAAGAGACACTGTAAGTATGAAACAGGAACCCGTCGAAAACGATCTCATCGATGCATGGCTGTCGGGCCAATCGCCTGCTGCCGCACGCCGTGCACTTGGCCGGGCAGTGGCCGGTGATTCGCAGACCGCTGCAGCGCTCGTTGAGCAGGCCCGCATGGAGGCGGCGCTGCGTATCCATCTCGCGCCTTCGGCACTCGCCGCCGCCACGCGCGCGGCCATGACGGCTCCTGCGCGTGTTCGGCCCGCGCGCCTGTGGTGGCTCGCGGCTGCGGGCGCCGCGGGAGTCGCCGCAGCAGTGTTTTTCGCGTGGCCTTCGGCGAAAGAAACGGCTCCGCCGGACACAACGGTGATTGCAAAAACAACGCCCCGCGAAATGCGGCGTCTTGGGCCGCGTGAAGTCAGATCCGGGCAACAAACGGCTGCTGATCCAAAGGCCGGCAACCATTCTCTGGAGTCGCGCCTGAACCAATTCTGGCTGAATGGAGAGACACGGCACCAAACCCTGAAATTGGGTGCGGCGGTCCAGCGGCTTTGCAGTTCCATTGAAGACGCCAACGTCCTGAAACGCCCTGAACTCAAATCGCTGAACATCGAAATCCAAAAGCCGGAAGACATGGAGGAACCACAGGTGATCTTTTCTGATACAGGACGCACGGCGGGCCGAACACTGCGCCTGATTGCAGCGCAGGCGGGTGCTAAAATCAGCTATGACGACTCAAAAATTGTTCTCGTTCTCCGGAAACCTGTTCCACCGGAAAAAGGAATCATCGACACCGCGCCATACCGGGTGGGACCCGCTTTCCTCGCTGATCTCACTGAACTAACTCAACAGCCGGTCGATTCCTCCGACATGGTCGATCCCTTCCTTTCCGACGCAGAGACGCCTACGAAAGACAAGCCCTCAGCCGTGGAAATGCTCGCAAAGGTATCCGGCCTGAGACAGGTTCCGTGGGGCGATTGGACTTATGATCCCCTGAAGGGGAAACTGACGATCCACGCCGCTCCTGCGGTGCATAAGCGAATCGCAAATGTTCTTGAAGCCCTGAACGACGGCGGAAATCCCGGACAGATTTCCATGGAGTGGAAATTCATCGACATTCCCGCCGGCTTGAAAGTGGAGGATCAGATTTTGGACAACACGGAGTTCCAGGCTTTTACCCGCGGGTTTTCGCAAATGGCGGGAGTGGACTTAATGACCATGCCCTCCATCATCAGCGGCAACCGTTCGTGGACTAATACCGAGAGCACGAAAGAAATAAACGTAGTCACAGAGAATGGCGAAGCCGTCACCGATTTCACTGGCATTCGCATCGGCACGACTGCCGCGCTGAGAGGCGAAGTCATGGTGCTCGACGGCACGACGGATATAGGCATTCCGAAAGATGCAGTTGTGCAGCACACGATGGTGGACTTTTCAGCCACGCTGCAGGACAACCAAACAGCCGTGTTCCTGCTCCCGCCTCATAAGCCGGGCCGCCAGATCATCGGCACGGTGACCGCCCGGCCCATTACCGCCGCCGGAGTGCCGGCGCTGGACGACCCGTCCGGAGTTCCGTCTCTGCCCCTGCGCTCCGGCAAATAATTTTCTGTCACCCCGGCCTCTCCCGCCTCATCTTTAAGGCATGAGGCAGTCGCTTTCGCCGAATTCCCGTCCCCTTCCGCCCGATGCGGACCTGGCCAAGGCTGCACAGCGCGGCGAAAAGCGGGCGTTTGTGGAAATCGTCGCCCGGCATCAGGCCACGGTATGCGGCATTGCCTACAGTATTTTGGCGGACTTTGCCGCCAGCGAAGATGCGGCCCAGGAAGCCTTCCTTACCGCATGGCGGAAAATCCATGACCTCCGCCAGCCGGAGCGTCTGAAACCGTGGCTTTGCCAGATCGCCCGCACTTCTGCTCTGGGCCACCTGCGCCGCCGCCACCCGGAGCGTTCGCTGGATGATGCCGCCGACCGCGCGGACACCGCTTTGCTCCCTGACGAAGCCGCCGCCAGCGACGAGGAAGCCGCTCTCGTTCGCGACGCCCTCGCGAAACTTCCCGAGTCCTTCCGCGTCCCGCTCGTCCTGTTTTATCGCGAAGGCCAGTCAATAAGGATGGTCGCCGAGGCACTGGACCTCAGTGAAGACGCCGTAAAGCAGCGGCTGTCCCGCGGGCGGGACATGCTGCGCGACCGCATGTCCGGGCTCATTGAAACCGTCCTCACCCGGACGAAGCCCACCGCGGTCTTCACCATGATGATCGCCGCTGCCATCGGAGCACTCGCCACTCCCGCCGTCGTCGCCGGCACTGCTTTTACCGCTGCCGCCTCGATGGGGGCGGCCTCCACCTCCGCCGGATCAGTCGTCACCGCCATGAGCACTTCCAAAACTTCCCTGACTATTGCCGCCCTTGTGGCTGCCGCCTGTCTTCCTCTCGGCTACGGTGCCCGCATGGGCATGGAGACTTCACCTCCCTCTGTCGCGGCAAAACCGGCGCCTGCCCCGGCGAAATCGGAGCCGGTCAAAAAGGAATTGGATTTCAAGAACACGGCTCTCTACGCTGAGTGGCGGAAGCTTCACGACGAGCACGGCACCACCGCCGAAGCCATGCCCGCGCTCTACAAGGCCATCACGGATATCAAAAATCCCCTTCGCCGCCGCGTCTTCCGGGCCGCTCAAATCGCCGAGTGGGCAGAGATCGCGCCGGAGGCCGGACTCGCATTCTTCATGGAAAAAAACCGCGACGGCGGCCAGCGCGACCAGTTCTTCAACGAATGGCTCCAGCGCGATCCCGCCGCCGCCGTCACCGCCCTTCTGGGCTCCTCCGGCACCACCTGGGAAAGCATGGCCCGCCGTTCCCTGGTGGAAATCGCCAAACGTGTCCCAGGCCGCGTCGCCGAGATCGCGGCACGCCTGCCGAAGTCCGACAACTACTGGGGCACGGAGGTCCGCGATGCCTTCGCCATTCTTGCCGCGGGCGGACTCGATTCCGCCAGAACCGCTGCCGAAGCCATAACCGGCCCCAACCGTGAACAAGCCCTCGCGGGCATAGCCAAAGCGTGGGCAAAGACGGACCCTAATGCCGCCGTCGCATGGGCCAAAGCCCTGCCGGAAGGCGTGGACCGCGATGAAATCGTGCGCGGTGCTCTCATGGGCCTCGCCACCACGAAGCCCGGCGACGCGCTCGATAAAGTAAACAGCGTGCCCCCCGGCGGACGGCAGGCTTATTTCGCCACCACTACCGGTGCCCGCGTCCTCATAGAAGCCGTCAAAGCCGACTACGACGCCACCGTCACATGGCTCGCGGAAAATCCCGGCAGGCTCGGCTATGAAGACCTGATGGGCATGGCGAACGCCGTCACGGAACGTCTCAATGCTGATCCAGCCGGCTTCCTCAAAAAACACCTCGATGGAGGATCCCTTTCCGCCCTTATGCCGGCCATTAGCAGCGCCATCCTCAATCAGGCGGGCGGCCAGCGCGGGGCCATTTGGGAATGGATCAAGACTCAACCGGATACCGCGGTCACACGTGAACTGCGCCAGCAAATCATCAGCAGCGCCGGTTATCAGGACCCGGACCTGGCGATCAAACTGGTGGCCGATATGCCTCAATCGAAGGAAGGCGACGAATCCGTCCGTCAGCTTGCCAGCAGTCTCATGAACGGTGGTCAAATGCTCTCACGTCTCGACGGCCTCATGGAAAAGGCGCCGGAACGCCTCCGCCAGCCCCTGCTCGACAGCGCCTTCCAATACCTCAACGGCGAGAATCTCGACGATCCCCAAAAGTGGATCAGCCGGGCGGCGCAGGCTCCCGAAGATCAGCGACTTAATTTGACCTCCCGCATTGCCTTCGCATGGGCGCAGCAGATGCCTGAGGAAGCGGTGGCGTGGGCCACATCCCTGAGTCCTGAAAACGGACGCTCCGGCGCTTTGTCCTCTATCGCCAACGCATGGGCCAACAAAGATCCCTATGGAGCCTCCGAGTGGATTACCTCGCTGCCCGCCGGCATGGACAAAGACAACGCCGCTGCATCGCTGGTGCATAGCATTGCCTCCGACTCGCCTGCAGAGGCGTGGGAATGGGCCCTCTCGATTGGAAACGAATCCACGCGCAAAAATACCGCCATGGCCGCAATCGACGCGATGGTAAAACGCGACCCGGCCACCGCCCGGCAGTGGGTCGATTCCGGTCCTTTCACCGACGAAGAGAAAACCCGGATGCGCACCTCTCTCGACAACCGCGGTTCCCTCAACGGCAGTTTCTCCACTCCCGCCCGCACTTTAGTCCGATGAATACCAGGCGCAGAAACCTCATTCTCGTCGCCGCGGTTGCCGGTCTCACCTCCGGCTTCACCGTGCGCTGGATTCAGCGCGGCGGCACGCAGCAAAACGCCTCGTCCGGTTCTGCAAGGTCGGCGATCTCTCAGGCGGTGAGCGCGCCCGATTCCGCATCCCCGCACTCCGCGAAAAAGACCTCCCCATTCGTCACCGCATTGAAACAGCAGCTTACCGTTTCCTCAGGCGTCACCCGCTGGCTGGAATGGATGTCCGCTCTCGAACACGCCAAAGTCACGGACTTTCCCTCCATGGTTCGCATGACGAAGAGCAATCCCATAGCCCTTCGCATGATCGCCGCGCGCTGGATCGAACTTGATCCCAACCATCTTTTCAATACTCTCATCGCCAGCGCCTCGGAAGTGGAAGGCGCCGGGACGCCTGCATTTCCGCGTTACGAACTTGGACAGCAACTCATGGAGGACTGGGTTGCCCGCGATCCCGCCGCCGCCATCGCTGCCCTGAGCCGTGCCGATTATCCCTCCGTCCTCCGGGACCTGCGCTTCAACGTGCTCAACAGCATCATGAAGAAGGACCCGGAGTTGGGTCTTAAAACGATGTCCGCATGGCACATCGACAACTACGGGGTCGATCCAAAAAGTTTTGGCAGGTGGGCCGAGGCCAACCCCCGGCACGCCGCGGAATTCGCCCTCGTTCATACCGCGGGCTACACCACGCAAAGCGCCATGGGCGAGATCGGAAAAGCGTGGGCCAAAACCGATCCCGAAGCCGCCCTCACCTTCGCCGCCGGCTGCAAGGACAAATATGGCTTGGCCCTGGCGAACGGCATCGTCGCAGCATGGGCCGCGAAAGATCTCGGCAAAGCTGCCGCGTGGCTCGCCGCCGCCGATCCCGCTGTCCGCGGGCGCTTTAGCGGTCCCATGGTCGAACTTTGGGCCAAAACCGACACCGCCGGTGCGATGAACTGGATTCAGGATAATCTAAAAGGCTCCGGTCTTGATGAAGCCATTGGCTCCGTCCTCAAGGGCGCAGCCGACAAGGATGTCGCCTCCGCCGCCGAACTCGTTTCCGGCATGGATGCCACCATGGGCCGCGCCAAAGCCGCCCTCTCCGTTGCAAAGAAATGGTTCCCTGGCTTCGATTCCGGCAAGCCGGCCCCGCCGGAAGCCATTTCCTGGCTCTCGTCGCTCGACCCCGGCTCCATCAAGCACGTCATGGAACAGCTCCAGTGGCAATGGGCAGGCTCCGATCCCAAAAGCCTGTGCGATTTTCTTCTCACACCGGCGGGGCAAAATTCCCCTGCTTACTCATTCTACGGCACAGCCCGCGAGATGGCGCGCAAGGATCCAGTGGCCGCCCTGGAGTGGGCGGGCAAGCTTCCGGACGAACGGCGCGTTGACTCTATTTCCAACGTGATCAGCGAGTGGCAAAACTCCCAGCCCGCCGCCGCCATGGAGTGGCTCCGGAAACTTCCCGCCTCCGACCCGCGCCGCGAATCCTATTTCCGCGCCACCATTCGCGATTACTTCCCCGGCGGCCCCGAAGCGGACGTCGTCGCCAAAGCCCTCGCCTCCGGCAACAACACCGCCGCACGCGAAGCCGTCCAGAAACTTTCCATCCCCGACGAGCACAAGGACAAGCTGCTCACCCGCCTGCAGTTGAAGTAGGGAAACGAGTCGAGGGTCCTTTCTTCGATGTTGCCGCCTTGCAGTGCCGGGCGGACAGTGCAAACAGAAGACTGGTTTCCCGGTTTTCCTTCATGCACGCCCCTGAGCCTCCTTCTCCCCAGCCGTCTTCGGTCGAGGGCGGGAGCATGCAGCCCGGGTTCCTGCGCACGAGAGGACGGCTGAACCGCCTGGTGCGACGCATCCGGGGGCGGGCCTCTGCGCAGCAATTGATGCCGGTCCTCATCAAAGTATATGCCGGCTTCAGCAAGCTCGATGGCGCGGCAAATGAGGATGAAATCGAGAGCAGCCTCGGCTTCATGCGGTATGACTATCCGCAGGCGGTATATTCCGAATTGCAGTCGCTTTACCGCCGGGCTCTGCGCGAAACGCAGGACCTGGACGCCATCGCCGGGCAACTGCGCGGGCTGCTGAACCACGATGAGAAAATCCAGCTTGCGGTCCAGTTGTATGTGCTCATCACGCGCTCCACGTCGCCCGTGGAGGAGATGCAGGCGTTTCAGAGATTCATGGCGCGCCTCGGGATGGCCAGTGAAGTGAAGGACATTGTAGGACAACTCACTGAAACCAGTCCGGATGCCGCTGCCGGCGGCCACGTGCTGGAGCTTCTCGACATCGGCGGCATGCCTCCCGCCCATCTGGTGCTGGATCATGTGCCCGGTCCGCATGCCCTGACCGTTTTCCGCTTTCAGAATCTTCTCCTGCTCAAGCGCACAGGCGTCGCTCAGGTCATCGCGCGCGGACGCCGTCTCGGCCGCGGCGAATTCATGCGTCTCTATGAGGGTCAGCGCGTGGTGGTCAGCGAGCACGTGCTCGACTATCAGGACCTGGTCTTTTATCTTAATGCGCGAAAAGGCGTTTCCTCCACGCAGCTTTATCTAAGCCTCGGCTCCAACGACGCGCCCTTCATCGAACGCGAGCGTTCGCGAAACAGCGTGGCGCGGCTTCAGTTCGGACTCTCCGTCACCATTGAAGCGCTCCGGCATTCGCCGCTGAAGATCGGAAACCGCGCCCTTGTGCCGGGGAAGCCGCTCACCGCTTCGCTGCCGGAGCGCATTATCTTTCCGGACGAGACCTCCATCACGTTTGCGGAACTCCGCCGCCGGGCGCGGGAAATGGGCGGGCGCTTCAATCTCAATCCAAACCGCACGGACTACCGCGTCTCCAACAATCCCGCGCTGCTTCGTGAGGGCGACATTCTTCTCTCTCCTTCGCTGCGCAGCGAAATGCTCCTGCGCATCACCTGCGATTACGAGAACAAAACCGGCGAACTGGAGGTGCTCAAATCACCGCGCCCGGTCACCGTGGAGCGCGTTCCGGTAAGGGAGAAGGAACGTGTACCGCTTAACGACGGCGCACTCATTTCACTCGGTGAAGGCCAGCACCTGCGCTGCCGTTTTGCCGATGGCATCATTGAAGAGGAGCGAACCATCATCCGGCAGCTCGATGTCACGGACCTCACGCATCGCTTTGGACGCACGCCGGCGGTGGACGGCATCAGTTTCTCCGTGCGCCGCGGTGAAATGGTGTGCGTGCTCGGACCCAGCGGCAGCGGCAAAAGCTGTCTGCTGCGCATCCTCGCCAGTCATCTCCGGCCCAGCAGCGGCAAGGTATTGATGAATGGACAACCGCTTTACGAAAACCTCAGCCAGCTCTCGCCTTTCATCAGTTACATCCCGCACGAGGATGCCTTCGATCCGCTGCTGACCGTTGAGGAGAACCTGACGTGCGCCGCCACCATGCGTTCGCCACATCTGCAATCGCGTGACATTCGCCGCCGCGTCGATGCGAAGCTGATAGAGCTGGGACTCAATGAGCGCCGCCACTCGGTCGCGGGAATGCCGGAACAAAAGATCCTCTCCAGCGGCGAGCGGAAGCGTCTGAACATCGGCCTGGACATGATCACCCCGGCGGACGTTTTCCTTTTCGACGAACCCACTTCCGGTCTTTCGTCCAAGGATTCCGAGCACATCCTGGAAATCATCCGCGGTCTGTCGCACAACAAGATTGTCTTTGTCAGCATTCACCAGCCGAGCGCGCGGCTCTTCCACATGTTTCACAAGGCCATCCTTCTGGATAATGGGGGGAAGATGGTATTCTTCGGACGGCCTCAGGAAATGCAGGATTACTTCCGCGAGGCGTGGGAGGAGCACCTGGCGAAACCGGCGCGCGACGCCGGCGCCCACCTGCCCCAGCCGGATTTCCATCAGCCGGAATTCATTTTCGATGTAATGGAAACCCCGCTGCGTGACCTCGGCGGCGATGTGCTTTATGAGGAGGACACCCGCGGCCACATGGCGCCCGCACGGCGCTTTCCCCCGGAGTTCTGGCGCGACCGTTATCACACGCACACCGTCATGCGCGAAGTCAAGGAAGCGGCGCTGCGCGGCAATGAGACGGGCCTGTCGATGTCAACGACGCAGAGTTTCAGCAGCGCCCAGGCGAGCATGATTGCGCAACAAAGCGCGCCGGTGAAAGCGCCGCGCCGCGAACGCCGCGTGCGCCTCGGCGTCATGCTGCGCCGCGCGTTCCTCGGCCGTCTGCGCAATCGCGCCAATATGGCTACCACGCTGGTGGAAGCCCCGCTGCTTGCGGTGCTGATCGCCATGGTCCTGAGGTGGGCGGAGGATGGAGAATACACCTTCGCCTCCGCATTCCACATTCCCACCTATCTGTTTCTCTCCCTGGTGGTGGCCATGTTTCTCGGCCTCACCAACAGCGCCGACGAAATCATCCGCGACCGCATTCTCCTTCAACGCGAACGCAATTATTCACGGAATACAGCCGGATTCATTCTCTCCAAGATGCTCGCCCTCGGCGCGGTGTCCCTGCTGCAGAACATCATCTACATTTTCATCGGCAACCGCATCCTCGAGGTAAAAGACATGTTTCTCAATTACCTCGGCTGGATGTTCGCCACCTCTCTCTGCGGCGTGGGTATCGGCCTGCTCATTTCGAGTCTTGTGCGTGATGCGAAGACCGCGCTTAATATCATCCCGCTCATATTGATTCCCCAGATCATCCTCGGCGGCGCGCTCATCAAATACGAGGAGATGAACCGCAATCTCGACTTCGTTTACAGCATCCGCCGCTGGATGAACGATGACAAAGAAAAGGACAAGGGCGGCGCAAAGGAAAAAAAGGAACCTGGTCCTGACAAACGCAGCGCCCTCCAGGTGCCATTCCTTGGCAACCTCATGCCCCTGCGCTGGTCCTACGAAAGCATGGTCCTCGCCCAGGCCACGCTCAATCCCTACAGCCATGCCCAGGAGGAACTCAATGCCCGCATCTGGCGCATGATCAATCCGCCGGGCCGCGTCCTCTCACCGCAGGAGGAAGTGCAACTGGAGGATGCCAAGCAGGCCCTCGCCACGATCTCCGGACTCGAAGAGCGCACTCCGCGCAAGCTCGCTCAGCGCATCGACGCCATCATGGCCGACGTGGATGCCGGTTCCTTCAACGCCGAGAAACACCGCGTCCCGGAGGAATACCGCGTCATCAGCGCCGAGCAGGCCTTCGACAATCAGAAGATCCGCGACCTCTTCAGCAAAGCCGAAATGGAGCGCACCGACACCCGTCGCGCCCAGCGCCCCAACGTTTTCTTCGGACGCGACAAGCTCTACGTCATCAAGTTCGATCTCTTCGGACGCCAATGGACGCTTCTCGATCTTAAAATCCGCACCCTCGATATGAATAAGATCGTCCTCGTGCTCTGGGTCTTTGCTCCGTTGCTGGTACTCTATTTCGTGATGCGGCGACAGTTGAGGAAAGTCTAGGCTCTTCGGTTTCGCACGGTTCCTCCGGACAATGTGCAGGCCGCAAGGCCGCCCGTGCAGATTACCGTGCAGCGGCGAACAAAGCCACGAAGCGTGCCCAAATCCCTACCGGGTTTTGTGACGAAGCGCCATGCCAACCCGTCATGGCACGGCCCCGGCGAACCCACGTCCGGGCCGCGCTAACATTAACCGACTCAGACTCCCCATGAAGCGATATCTCCCTGTCCCGGCCCTTCGCGCGCCGGTTCGCGGGGTGCGTTGGATTGTTTCCTCCGCGCTCCTCTCCCTGGCTATGCAAACCGCGCACGCTCAGGATGATCCTCCGGCTCTCGTCGACCCGGACCTCGAAGTCAGCACCGTCATTAGCGGTCTTGAAGGCCCCATCTCGATGGCCTTTTTGAAGAAAAACGATTTCTTCATTCTTGAAAAGGGCACGGGAAAAGTGAAACGCGTGGAGAACGGCGCGGTCACTTCGACGCCCCTTGATCTTCCTGTCAATTCCGCATCCGAACGCGGCCTGTTGGGAATTGCCCTGCATCCCCGTTTCCCTCAAAACCCGGGCGTCTATCTTTATTGGACAGAGAGCACTACCGGTGCAGACTCGGATGTGCTCTCCGATGTTGCTCTTTTAGGGAACCGCGTGGACCGCTATCGCTGGAACGGCACAACCCTGACATTCGACAAAAACCTGATCCGGTTGCGGGCCTTGCAGGAAGACGCGGGACAGGACCCGCGCGGAAACCATGATGGCGGCGTTCTCCGCTTTGGCCCGGATGGCAAGCTCTACATCTATATGGGCGACAATGGCCGCCGTGGCCAGATGCAAAATCTTCCGGACGGTCCCGGTCCGGCAGGCAATTCCCCTGACGACCAGTTCGGCGGACCGGAACCGGACAACGCACACCTCACCGGCGTGATCCTGCGCCTTAACGACGACGGCACTTTGCCAACCGATAATCCTTTCTACCGCGCGGGAGCCCTGCGCGGAGGAGAGGTTGGAGCGAATTTGCAGAAGGTGTTCGCCTACGGCATTCGCAATGGTTTCGGCATGGCCTTCGATCCATTCTCGGGCCAGCTCTGGGAAGCCCAGAACGGCGACGACAGCTTCACGGAAATCAACCTCGTCGATGCCGGCTCAAACCTTGGCTGGGTCCAGGTCATGGGACCGCTTTCCCGCATTGACCAGTTCAAGGAGATCGAGACAAGCACCGACTTCTTCGGTCTGCAGCAGGTCCGCTGGTCACCGGAAAACATCGCCGATTCAGAGGACGACGCCATCGACCGGATGTTCTGGGTGTTTGAAGGCGGCAACACCTTCGGAGCCCGCCTCAGCGGAAGGAATGAAGTCCCGCCCGTCACCACCGATGCCGCCGCTTCAGCCCGGTTCACCCTGAACCGCAACGGCTCGTTGTCCTATGAACTCCGGGCAACGAGAGCCATCCAGGATGTGCGGATGGCGCACATCCATCTCGGAGGATATGGGCAGAATGGTCCCATCGTGGCCTTCCTTTTTGAATCCGCCACACCGGTGGACTTTGCCCGGAACGCGCTCATCTCCCGGGGCACGATCCGGGATGCCGGTGTCATCGCCCGTCCGGGTTTCACCGCGACCGTTACAGATCTCGTGCAGCGCATGCGGCAGGGTCGCACTTACACCAATGTGCACACCACCGCCTTCCCCGGCGGCGAAATTCGCGGGCAAAACATCGTGACGGATCGCGAGCCGGTTTCCCAATACAGTGACCCGGAGTTCAGTTGGAAATACGAAGTCGCGCCGGCGGCAGTCGGATTCGTGAAGAGCCTGGATCTTGGCCGGGACTACTTTGGGGATATGATCGTCGGTGCCGCCCGGGATACCCTGCAGGGCGGACATCTGTTCCGTTTCAATCTGCGATGGGAACGGCAGGGCGATGCCCGAAGCCGTGATCGCAGCGACAGCAGGAGCAGCAGAAACGGCGGAAGCCATGGTCATGGCCGCGGCAATGGTCACCGTCTGGGCCGCACGCTGGACTTGGATGATCCGCTGCTACGGGACCGTGTGGCGGACAACCTCGGGAAATTCGATATTACCGAAAGTGAAAGCCTCCTCTTCGGCACGAACTTCGGCGTCGTCACCGACATTCAAAACAACCCCGGACGCGGATTGTATCTGGTGTCGCTGACCCGCGGCACGGTTTACAGTATCGAGCGAAAATAAGACAAACAGCCGGAAAGCTCCTGAAAACTCTAATCGAAAAGCGCTGAAAGCGCGAGGCAGCAGAGCCCGGGGTAAGACCGCGAAGCGGTCGCCACCCCGGGGGCAACGAGACCCCTGCCGGCGATGAGAGCGCTGTAAGCGCGAGACAATGCGCCCCCCGGCTCCTTCGCGCGTCGCGGGACGTCATTGCGCCCTTCTCACCGGTGTGGTAGCGGTGCGTCATGAAGCGCTGCGCTTTCCTTTGGCTGATGACTGTAACGGCGGCGGACCTCAACGCCGCGGAAACACCGCGCTCTCTGGATGGTCTTTCCGAAGGGCAGCGCCGGGAGTTTGAAAAGGGTGAAAAGCTTTTCCTCACGGAGTGGGCGGTCGCTCCCGCGAAGGATGGAAAACGTGACGGGCTGGGGCCTTTTTACCACGCCGCATCCTGTGCCGCATGTCACCCAGGCGGCGGCCGCGGCCTTTCGCCGGACGCAAAAGATCCGGGGAAAACCCTCGTCTTTCGCATCGGCACAAAGGAAGAGGCGCTCCTCGACGATTACGGCGCGCAGTTGTCGCCCCTCGCTATTTCCGGCGTAAAACCGGAGGGCTCAGTGTCCATCAAATGGACAGAGCAGTCCGGCAAGTTTGCCGATGGTATCACCTGGTCATTACGAACGCCGGCCTACACCGCAGAGCGCTGGGAATACGGCGCTCCGCCGGCGGACACGCAACTCAGTCCGCGCCTCGCCCCCGCCCTGTTCGGCATGGGACTGCTGGACGCGGTTCCAGCAACCGCTCTGGAGGCACTCGCCGATCCGGAAGACAAAAATGGCGACGGCATCTCCGGACGGCTGAACATGGAGGAAACGTGGGAAGGTTATAATGGCAGCGTGGACATTCCTGGCCGCTTTGGATGGAAGGCGTGGATGCCAACTCTGATGCGCCAGGTGTGCGGTGCCCTCGGCGAAGATATGGGCATCACTAACATTTTTCACACCACGGACATGACTCCCGCTCAGTCGGAGGTGTTGGAGGATTATGTGCGCGGCGGCCATGGACGGGGCTTTGAAGCCGATGGACGCGATCCGCAGACGCTCGTGACCTATGTCCGGTTTCTGGCTCCTCCACCGCGCAAAGAATCGAAAGACCCAGCGGTAGCCCAGGGCTCCGCGCTGTTCACCTCCGCCGGATGCGCGGCCTGCCATCTTCCCGAATTGAAGACCGGCAACGTGCGCGGCGTGAAGGCATTGAGCACTCAAACCATCCATCCTTTCACCGACCTGCTGCTCCATGACATGGGACCCGGCCTTGCCGATGGTCGCCCCGAAGCGAAAGCGCATGGCAACGAGTGGCGCACCGCTCCACTTTGGGGGATCAGCGCCGTCATTGACGAAAAGGGGACGGCCCTGTTGATGCACGATGGCCGCGCCCGCTCGGTGGACGAAGCCATCCTGTGGCACGATGGCGAAGGCGCAAAATCCCGCGCGGCCTTCAAGGCTCTCTCTGCCGCGGACCGTGCAGCCCTGGTCAGTTTTCTGAAGACGCTCTAAAGGTCTTCCGCATTTGTTCACCCCCCTTTATGAAGCTACGCCACCTTGCTGCTGCCTCGTGTTCATTGCTTTGCACCCTAACGGTCTCTCTGGCAGTCGATGCCGAGGGCGTTAATGAAGACCGCTCCCGCATCCATTCACTGAAACCTTACGGGCGCACCGCCGACACCGCACCCGCAGAAACCCGCGAAGCCGCAGAAAAAGGCTTCCGCCGCGCCAAATTCCCGCCCGGGTTTCAGGGCAGCCTCTGGGCCAGTGAGCCTCTGCTCGCCAATCCCGTCGCCTTTTCCTTCGATGCCAAAGGCCGCATGTACATCGCCGAGACGCACCGCTACCGCACCAGCGTCCTCGATATCCGCCACTACATGTTCATGCTCGAGGACGACCTCGCCAACCGCAACCAGGCCGACTGGGAGAGGAGCATCAAAAAGAACTTCCCTAACGACTGGCAAAACCTCGGCGTGGAAAGCGAAGTCGTCCGTCTCGTCGAAGACTCCGACGGCGACGGTAAGGCCGACAAATCCTCCGTCTATGCCGACGGCTTCAATTCCATTCTCGACGGCATCGCCTCCGGGGTCCTCGCGCGCCCGGACGGCGTCTGGCTCGCTAACATCCCGGGTCTGTATAAGCTCAGTGGCTCCGGCCCCGACGGCAAAGCCGCAAAGAAAGAGGAAGTCTTCCGCGGCTTTGGCGTGCGCTTCAACTACACCGGCCACGATCTCCACGGTCTCATCAAAGGTCCGGATGGCCGCCTCTACTTCTCCATCGGCGACCGCGGCACGTCCGTGAAAACCAAAGAGGGCGGCACCATCGACGTCCCCGATGAAGGCGCCATCTTCCGCTGCGAAGAAGACGGCAG
The DNA here is from genome assembly GCA_035550135.1 of Verrucomicrobiales bacterium. Classification (GTDB taxonomy): domain Bacteria; phylum Verrucomicrobiota; class Verrucomicrobiia; order Verrucomicrobiales; family V1-33; genus V1-33. Next base: position 27,431 of record DASZQB010000035.1, on the reverse strand, counting down.
CCATCTCGAACTCGTCATGCGCGGCTTGCGCAATCCTCAGGAACTCGCCTTCGACGACTACGGCAACCTCTTCACCTGCGACAACGACAGCGACCAGGGCGACCGCGAGCGCTTCGTCTATGTCCTCGAAGGCGGGGACGCCGGCTGGCGCGTCGGCTACCAGCATTGTCCGCAGCCCGCAGAGCGGAATCCGTGGCTCGCCGAGCACATGTGGGAACCGCGCGATCCTGCGAAGAATCAGCCTGCTTACATCCTCAGCCCCCTTGCCAATCTCCCCGACGGCCCTGGCGGTTTCGTTCACTATCCAGGCACTGGTCTCCCTGACAATTACAAAGGTTGCTTCTTCCTCGCCTGTTATAAAGGCAGCAGCCTAACCAGTCAGGTCGCCGTCCTCAAACCCGTCCCCGACGGTGCGGGCTTCAAACTCGAACTCCTCGAAACCTTCATCCCCGGATGCCAGGCCACCGACGTGGACTTCGGCCCCGACAGCCGCCTCTACGTCAGCTTCTGGGACGAAGGCTGGGAACGCACCGCCCAGGGCCGCATCATGAAGGTGGAGCACGAGGAGGCCCGGAAAGCCCAGGCAACTCAAATCGCGGAGGTAAAACAGTTGCTCGCTGAAGGCATGAAAGAGCGGGAGGATGAAGCGCTGATAAAACTTCTCGGCCATAAGGACCAGCGCATCCGGCTAGAAGCGCAGTGGGAGCTCTCGGGAAGAAGAAACGCCTTCGACCAACTCGCCGCCGTTGCGAACCACGGCGAAGAGCGCCTGCCAAGATTGCACGCAATTTGGGGGATGGGGGCGATTCTCAGAAAACAGGACCGCGAGGGAAATGTCGCTGGAGCCGCGAGCCTCTCGGCCCTTGTAAAAGACCCGGATGCCGAAGTGCGTGCACAGGCTCTGCGGGTTTATTCTGAATTGACCACTGGCCTCAAACCATCAGGTGCGTTCATTGAAGCACTGAACGATCCCGATCCCCGCGTCGCTTTTTTCGCCGCCGGTGCTCTCGCCGCCTGCGGGAATGAAGATCACGTCAAATACCTTATCGAATTCGCGAAGCGTTCTGCGAAGAGCCAGGAACTCCGTCACGCCGCTGTGGAGGCAATCGCCAGGCTTGCCGCACGGATTTTTGACGCATGGAAACCCGTGGCCGCTCAAGTTCACCACAGCAATGCAGCGGTTAGGCTGGTGCTGCTTCTGGCCATGAAGCGCACTTTTGAAATAACGGAAAAGATTCTGGAACAAGCGACTGAGCTCTCCCGGGTTTCCATGAAAGTTGCTTCAAAAGTCGGCGGCTACGACGATGTGACCTTGCCGGGCGAACTCAGCGCAAAAGTGATCGCAGATTTCCTTTCCGACAGCGACCCATCGATCACCAGTGAGGCCGCACGAATCATCAATGACCTGGATCTGAAATCCGCCTTTCCGGCACTCGCCTCGCGGGGCGTAGAGTCAAAAGACCCGATGACCATTCTACGCGGCTATAATGCCTGCTTTCGCGCCGGTGGACAGTCGAATGCCGACAGACTCCGCTTTGCCCTCGACGACGAAGAGAACCGCCCCTCTCCCGGCATTTGTGTCGAGGCTCTATCGATGCTCGCTCAGTGGCACTCGCCGGCGCTGCGCGATCGCGTCACCGGATTATACCGCCCTCTCATCGGTCGGAACGGACTGGGAGCGGAGTCGGCGTTCGGCGACCTCAAAAAGGAAACCTGCGAGTGTCATCCTTCCGTCATTCTGCAAACCTTGAAGACCGCCCGCGCGCTGAAGCAGAAAAACTGGGATCATTACGCTGCGGAGCTTGCTCTCCGCCCCGGCCTGGACCCGTCCGTGCGGGTGCAAGCGCTTCGTCTTGCCGCAGAATTTCAGTATCCCGGACTCACCGCCATGCTCCAAAAAGCCGTCGCTGATCCCAGCAGTACCGTGCGCATCGCCGCTGCAGGCCTGTTAGGTAAAACAGATCCTGTCGCCGCCGCCAAAGGACTGGAGACCGCTCTCGCTCAGGGAACTGCGGAGGATGCGCGCGCCGCATTTATCGAACTCGCGTCCCTCTCCAGTGCAGAAGCGGATCATATCCTCGCAGAACAACTCACCCTGCTCACCGGCAACAAGGTTCCCGGTGTCGCCCGGCTGGAGCTTCTTGAAGCGGCGGCAAAACATTCAATGCCTGTCGTTCAGGAAGCCCTCGCCAAATACGAAGCCTCCCTTCCGAAGGACAACCTCCTCGCAAAGTTCGATGCCTGCCTCGAAGGCGGCGATGCCGTAAACGGTAAACGCCTGTTCAAAGAGCACCCCATCGCCGCCTGTCAGCGCTGCCACATGGTGGACAAAGCAGGCGGCGAGGCCGGCCCTCCGCTCGATGGCATCGCCTCCCGCAAAGACCGTCGCTACATGCTGGAGTCCATTCTTCTCCCTAACGCGCAAATTGCAGAGACGTTCCGCATGATCGTCTGCACCATGAAAGACGGCACCGTGAGAAGCGGCGTATTGAAATCAGAAACCCCGGACGCCGTCACCATTCAATCTCCGGGCGAGGACCCGATGACGCTGAAAAGCGCGGACATTTCCCGGAAAGACACCATCCCCAGCGCCATGCTGCCTAACATGGGAGAACTCCTGACAAAACGGGAGATTCGCGACATCGTTGAGTATCTCGCCACCCTCAAATAACTGCCGTCACGCTCCGAGTCCTCTCGCAGCAGTGTCCACCAGCAGCGCGGTCAGTGCCGCAAGTTCCGTCGAAGGTTTTTCCTTCGGCAGCACCAGCAGCAAATCACTCACCGGCACGGGCGGCGCAAGGCTGACAAAAACGCACCCGGCGTGAGGCAGCTTCTCCGCATGCGCCGGGATCAACGCCACACCCTCACCCGTCGAAACACCCGCAATCATCAGCGCGAGCGAATCGGCTTCATTGACAATGTCAGGCTCAAATCCCGCAGCCCGGCACATCCTGCGCAGGAACTCCCGCCGCCCGGGAAAGAATGCGTCGGAAAGCGAAACCCAGCGCTCCCTCGAAAGGGCCGCCAGCTTGATAGACCTCCTCCCCGCCAGGGGATGCCCCTCCGGCAACAGCGCCGCCATCCGGTGCCGGGAAAGGCGGCGTATCGCGAAGTCTGCCTTTTCACCGTCCTCCATGTTGCCCAGCACCCCCGCGTCCAGTTCATGGCGCTTCAGGCGTTCCAGTTGCGCGCGCGGAGCCAATTCGAACAAGCTGATCTGTGTCTTCGGATGCCGCTGACGGAACTCACGCACCGCCGGAGAAATCAAGTCATCCAAAAACGGCGACAGAAACCCAAGCCTCAGCGTGCGCCGCGTTTTGCCAAACTGTTCCTTCACCTGCTGCACACCCGTTTCCGCATCGCAGATGATCTGCCGCGCCTTTGGCAAAAAGAACCGGCCTGCCTCTGTCATATAAATCCTTTTCCGGATTCGATCAAACAGCGCCAACCCCAATTCATCCTCCAGCAGCGCGATCTGCCGGCTGAGCGCCGGCTGGGACACATGCAGCCGCGCCGCTGCCCTCGAAATACTCAAATCCTCGGCCGCAGCGATGAAGTAGCGAAGCTGATGAAACTCCATGCCCCATCCTGACGAAAAAGTTCATAACCGCAAGACATGAACTTCTGAACGAAGAAGCATTGGCCGGACCGCCCGCCGCGCGTCATCGTTCGCCATTATGAAACTCGACATTCTTCAATCCAACCAACGCGGTCACGCCAACCACGGCTGGCTCGATTCTTACCACAGCTTCAGCTTCGCCGACTACTACAATCCCGCCCGCATGGGCTTTCGCACTCTGCGGGTGATTAACCAGGATGTCATTGCCGCCGGAGCCGGATTTCCCACGCACCCCCACCGGGACATGGAAATCTTCAGCTACATCCTCGAGGGCTCTCTCGCCCACAAGGACAGTATGGGCAACGGACGCGCTCTCAAGCCCGGCCAGATCCAGCTCATGAGCGCAGGCCGCGGTGTGACGCACAGCGAGTTCAATCCCTCGAACTCGGAAGGCGCCTCCCTCCTGCAGATCTGGATTCTCCCCGAAGCCCGCGGCCTCACGCCCAGCTACACCGAGTGGCATCCCGATCCCGCGAAGGAAAACGAGCCGAAAGTCCTCGTGATCTCCCGCGATGGCCGCGAAGGTTCCGCCACCATTCACCAGGACGCCGACATTTACCGCGTCCGGCTCCAGCAAGGTCAATCGGTCTCCCATGAAGTCCGCGCGGGACGCGGCGCATGGTTCCAATTGATCAAAGGCACCATGGAAGCCAACGGCACAAAGCTCAGCCCGGGCGATGCCGTCAGCACCGACGACGCCGGAATCCTCGCGCTTGCCGCCACTGCCGAAGCCGAGGGCCTGCTCTTCGATCTGAAATAAGCTGATTCACCACTGGAAAAACGCGGAGGCCCCTCGTAGGGCCTCCGCCGATTTTAACCTTTTGTCTGAATGAACCTGAAACTTGCCGCCAATATCGCCGGAGGCCTGCTCGGCCTCCTTTTTGTCTTCTTCGGACTGAATTTCTTTCTGGGCTTCTTCAAGGACGGCGGCCCCCCGCCCCACTCCAACGCCGGGATTTTCGGGGGCGTCATGTACGCCAGCGGTTACCTTCAATTCGTGAAGGTGCTGGAGATCCTCGGCGGCGTCCTTGTCGCGATTCCGAAAACACGAAACTTCGGACTGCTCATCCTTGGTCCCATTATCGTCAACATTCTGTGCTTCAATATCTACCTCGACGGTGCGGGTGGAATATTTTCCCTGCCCGTCCTCGCCGTTTCCGTCCTCGCTCTTTTTCTGCTGTGGTCGGAGAGGAACGCGTTCGCCGCCTTGCTGAACCGGCAGCCGGAACCCCTCACAAACCAATCACCAGCCGGAGATAACTCCGCGACGGAGGAGCAGGCGTCGTCTTAAACCGCGCTGTCACCGCATTCGTTCCATCCGGCTGCGCCACTTCGCTGACACGTTCAATGAGCGACTCCGTCGTGTCCCAGGAGGAGAGGCTGCTGGAAACATCGAGCCGCGCCGTCAGACCGGGAATATCGTTCCGGACCGCGAAATGGATCTGAAGCGGACTGCCGTTTGCCGCGGGTTGCGTCGTGAGCGGGCTTCCGTTAGGAACAAGAGGCGGAAGCTTGAAGGCAAATTCCACCACATTCGTTAGGCCGTCCCTGTCCGGATCAGCATCCAGCGCGGTATCCGCTGCAGTCGCGCCCTCCGGAAAGCCGCTGGTCACCCACGCCGCATACTGCGGAATGGCGGCCGTGTTTGCCGCCCCCTGAGTCGTGCCCCGCATGAGATCGAACGAACCCGTGCCGTTCGGCGCGCGGCCGAACGTCATGCCGCCTGGCGCCGCGCTGAATTCCACACGATCCGCAAATCGCAGCAAATTCCCTGAGGCATCGGCTTCCACCAGAAAAACGTCGTCTCCTGCGCTGCTGAGCGAAAACGGCACCACACATCCGGCGTCCGCCGCATTCGCAAACTGGTTTTCTGTCAGGACGAGATAGTCGCCGGCCGCCATCGTCGTGCCCGCCGGCAGACGGTATTTGCGGTAGTCATCCGAACTGTCACTGAGGAACCACCCGCCGGGATTCTGCGGAACGCCGCTGATGTTAAGCAGTTCAATGAAATCCACCCCAGGCGCCACGGAAGCGGACAGCACTTCATTGATCGCGATTCGTTGATCCGGACCGCTTCCGGCATATCCCGGGGAACCATGAAACTCCGCACTGGGCCGCCAACTGGAGGCCGTCCCCAGCCAGGTCGCTTTTTCAGGAAGTGCTGACGGTGCTGCCCCCGGATCGCTCAACTCCAGGGAACTTCCATTCCCGTCCGCGCGGCCGGGCCACGCACCGTTGTCGCTGTAGGCAAACGTATAGACCGGCGCGCGATTCGCCGCCATCACCACAATGGTCTCACCGCCATTCGACAACGATCCGGACCAGGCTCCCGCAACGCGAATGCCGGCATGATACCAGGGCGATGTCGCCGTCCGGTAACGTGCATCAAAAAGCGCAGCGTCCTTTACCACCACAATGTGTTCACCCGGCGCCAGCACACTGTTCGCCGGAAATGTGAACTCCACGGCTCCGCCGATCTCCACCCCGGAAACATCGACAGGCGCAGTGGACGTATTCTTGAATTCAAGGAATTCATTGTCACCCTGGCCCGTCCCCTCCGGATTATAGTGGATCTCAGAAAGCGTTAAGTTGTTCGTAGCGGCAGGCTGTGTCCCTGTTAGCACGAACGAAGCCTCGTTCACCGGCGACCACTCAGCCCCGACGAGGACGCGCGCCTTCAACGTCGTCGGGCCATTGATGATAATCGGGGATGGTGTCGTGGAAACCGTGGCGTTAAGTTCAAAATCGAAACTGATATCACCGCTGGTTCCCACTGCATTGTGAATCTCCACCGCCACCGTGTTCGCCCCGGTATTGAGTGTGTATTGGCTCGGAATCAGCCCCTGACTGAACCAGGTGTTTCCGTCATCCGTCACACTTACTCCGTTGTTCCCCGGGGTGGTGAAAGTAATCTCACCCAATTGCATCGCGGAGCGCATCACTTCGCGGCCATTGATGTAAACCACCGCCCCATCGTCCCGCTTCAGGCGGATCGAAAGCCCTGTCACCGCCGCGGGATTCGCGATGTTAAACGTATGGCGGAAGTAAGTCGTTAGATTCCGCTGATCCCCGGGGGTCACTGGATCCACATCCACCCAGCCCACGCTCGTGATTTCGTCGCTGTCTCCATATCCGGCCTCTACAGGCCCCTGCGGCCAGGCACTGTCATCATAAGACACTGTTTGCCAGGCGGTGCCAAGATCGGTATTCCCCACAAAGTATTTCCATGAAGCCCCCTTGCCGGCCCGGTCGTCATACGCCTCCACCATCGTTACCGTCGCGAGGGTGGCATTCGAGGAGAGAGCCGCGGGATTCACCCCGCCACCCGGAAGCCGCGGATCGCTGCCATCCAGCGTATAATAAATCGTCCCCGTGGGAGCCGTTAGGACCGCCTGAGCGCCGGATGCCACGGCACCGCCGCGCGGACTCATGACCGGCGCGTCCACCGGATACCATCCGCGGGCCCGAAACTGATTCATCAGATTCGTCGTGCGCTGCGGAAAATAAGTGTTCTTCAGATAGTTCCATTCCACCGTAAATTCCCCGTCGCGATCCCACGGCAGCGGCCCCACGCTCGAACCGGGCTGCCACCGCGCGGTTTCCGAAACGATGGCCGTGAAGATTTCATTCACGCGGTAATTGTAATACTGCGCCGCTTTCGCAGGCGTCAGAACGCCATCATTGAAGCAATGGCGGTAGATTCGGTCGCGGTAAAGCACCTTGAAATCCGCGTGGTTCATGAGGCTGTTAAAAACACCGTCGGGCACACCCTGATCGGTGCAGTTCGCATTCACATCCTGAAGCGATATATCCTGGTCCTGCTGAAAAAACTTCCACCCTCCACGATCCGGCAGACGCGGGCCCGCCGCACTCCAGTTGTGCGTCGTGGACCAGTCCCAATCGTTCCCGGCCCAGTAACTGAGAACCATGTAGTCCGCCAGACTGGTCACATCCACCCACCGTTTCGCCTGGGTGTAATTCCCGAGCGACGACTTCATCTGATTCCAAATCGTGCTCCAGGTCTCCGTCCCGTGAACGCTGCCCGTGGTGCCGCCGCCGGTATAGTGATAGTCTTCATTGCTGCCCGGATAATAGGAAGCCATGTAGTCATCATCCGGGTGCTCCAGAATGCAGTACATCCCATAATACACTCCATTGATATACATGTGAACCATGCGCCCGTGTTTGGAGGGCTGGCCCATCAGGAATTCCACGTCATCAAGAAAGATGTTCCGCACAAACTGCGCATCGCCGCTGCGCGTCACAGACGGGCTGCCATAGGGCACCGGCGGGTTCTCCGCGGTGCCCAGCCACGAGTGGGTGTCGTGCGACCCGCTGCGCAGGCGAATCTCCTGAAAATCCGTGGCCGCTCCCAGCGCATCGTAAGGGTGGTTCGCAAACATCGGATAGGACAATCGCGTTGCCCCGTACTCGCCGCGGAACCGCGCGCTCATGCTCCCCTTCGCATAGCTCAGACTCGAAGTCCCCGTGCGCAGCACCCCGGCGGGAATCGTAAACCCCGCCTCCGCTCCCTGCGGATCGATCAATTCAAGGCTGCTTTCCGTTTCCGAAAAAGGTATCCCCGAGGGGGTGTTGTTGATGACCAGCGAAACCGTCGGCAGCGACAGCAAAGCATCGTCCATCAGCGGGCCATAGGTCGCATGATTTTTGATGGTCGAAACAAAACTGGTCTGACCGATCACACCATCGGTATTCGGATTCGCAGTGCCATTGATGAAGAAATAAGTTTGTGTGGCGACCGGCGACCACGCCGCGTCCGGATGCGTGGCAATCGCACGCACGATGCGCACGCCCGATTTCGCGGTGCCAACCGTTGGTGTAATGTTGATTGGTGCAGAATACACCGTGCCTGTAGTGGTCGTCGGCGCATTGCCGTCGAGGGTGTAACGAATCGTGGAACCCGCTACAGCGGCCGTAAGTGTCAGGGGAAAACTGGCCGTGTTGAAGCTGTGAGCCTTGCTGAAACTCACCGTATTCGCACCGGAAGCCGCGATCTGCGAGTTCGCCGCACCCGGCGTGGCCGTGCGCAGATGCCCGGTTTCCGTCCCGCCGCCCCGCACGCCCCACGTCACGTTGGGATACAGAGAGGGCGGATCGACGTCGCTGGCGATAACTCCATCCGGACGCACCAGCATGAGGGTCTCACCATCCTGACTGAGAGCGAAGTTCGTATGCACCGGACCAGTGGCCGGCGTGGCCCCGGTGCCGCTGGCAAAGACAATCATGTAACCGTTAGGGGGAATCGTTCGCGCGGGAAAAGTCCACTTCGCTAAATCATCGGAATCATCCGTCAGGTGCCAGCCCTGAAGATTCACCGGCTGCGACTGTTCGTTGTACAACTCGATCCAGTCCTGAGGCTGACTGTTCTCGTCGAGAGGCCTGGAATTCGCCGTCGAAACGGCGAGCACTTCGTTGATGCGAATGCGCGGCTCCGTCACCGGCAGCGTGAAAGCCGTCTCCACGGTGAGTCCTGACAAATCGATCGCCCGCAGCCGGAATGATACGCTCGTTAGCCCGGGCGGCATCGCAGAGGCAAGGCGCAACTCATTTCCGGCGACCGTGAACAAATTATTGTTGTCACTGCCCGTGCCGGGGGCCAGGGCGAAGGCATGCCTGTCGAACGTATCCGCGTCCGTGGCGGAAAGCTGTGCCACCGTCTGTCCGGTAATGAGACCTGAACTGATGGAACTGGCGTTCGAAACCACCGCTGTCGGCGCGTGCGGTTGTTCCAGCGTCACGTTAAAGGGCTTCTCCAGAAAACGCGCGGCATCCGTATTGTCAGTGGCCCGGACGCGGATGGAGTACACAGTGCCCGGCGTCTCCGCATTGAAATTGAACGGCTGCGGCAGCAACTGACCTCCTGTTAGGGTGAACTTTGTGTTGTCCGTCGATCCCGTGCCGGACACCAATGCCAGGGTGTGCGCCACGCCGCTCTTCAAATCCGTCACCGCGAAATTGCCGATGTAGGCCAGTTGGGAGGGAAAGAACTGAGCCGGCGTCAAACTGATGTTTTCCGGCGTCGGCGGAATAAATACCCTCTCCAGTGTCAGGGCCTGCCAGATCGGATTGCGGTCACCGCCGTCATTTCCTCCAAAGAAGTTCCCCATCTCCACCGTTAGGGTGCCGGTCGCAGGCGTGAATTCATAGGAATACACCGTGGAGCGGTTAACAGCGTACGACTGCCCGGGCCGCACGCCGAGCGAAGTAATCTCGTCCACCGCGTTCTGTCCATTGATGCGAATATCCCACTGCCGGTTTTCAGGGTTATTGCCGGAAATAAGAATTTGCAGTTTGTAAGTGATCCCGGCTGTCACCGCGAGCGTGGCCATCAGTTTCTGGCCGGAGCCGGCATCCGCCCACTTGATGTCGTGCATGATATCCTCCAGCGCGTTCGCATCCACCGAGGCTCCGTACTCCGGCTTCGTTTGCCACGGCGTCACCTGCTGCGGCCCCACCAGCGTAGCGCCGGGGATGGCCTGATTGTCCGGCTTGAACTGCAATCCCTTAACCGTGCGAATCGGATCATCCGTGCTGAAATTGATCGCATAGTCGAACTGCCCCGTAAGGTCCAGATTCGGATCATCCGGGCCGCTGAACTGGGCCACCGTGCCGAGGGTGACCACTGTATTCGCACGGCTCAGAGACGATGCCAGTACGAGGAGAAGAGCAAGAAAACGGGGGCGCATGGGAGGAGGGGGAGTATAATCAAAGCCCGGAGAGCTTCCACCGCGAAGCCTCCGGGCCTTTAAGAGGGGAAAGAGCAGTCAATAGCGTTAGGGAGTAGGATCCAGCACCGGGTCCCGCACTTTGTAGAAACCCCGCGCTCTATTCACACGGGTTGGCGCGATATCCGTCCACGTGGCGTCACCGGACGGATTCGGAACGAGGTTATCCAGCGCCTCCTCCCAGTTGATGAGGTTCGGCGAGAAATCGACACTGTAAGTCTTTCCTGGCGTGCCGCGCGAGTTGATGGTGGCCGAGGTGGCGGTCCGCGTGAAACTGGTGATCTCCAGATTCACCGGTGCTGTCACCGTCTCCAGAGTCACGCCGCTAAGGATGGCATTTCCATCATTGCCCGAGAGCACGTTCCTTCCGTCGAGTTCGATGTGCAGGGTCGTTTGGGTTGCGGTAAACGTATGCACGATGGCGCCGCCTGTCGCCCGCGGCGGCAGAATCCCTCCCTGAGCTGCGGAAGTATTGAACTCATGCGCGATCACGTTGCCATCGACCAGTACCTCATAAGCCCGGCCCGTGCAGCATCCCTCGCCGAACATCAGTTGCAGCTTGTATTGTTGTCCCACGGTCAGTCCCGTGAGGTCTACTTTCACCGACCGCATATTCGGGTCGGCATTGCCCGCATCCGCCCAGCGGATGGACTGGAAGAGCGTCGAAAGCAGGGAATCCTCAAGACTCCCATTGAAAACGACCGAATCGAAATTCGGGATTTGGTTTGGGGCCGTGACGGTAACTCCGGGCGCAAAATCATCCGTAAAGAAAGCGTCATGGATCTGCCCTGGCGCACCATTGGTCCCGACATTGAATGCATAAAGAAAAGTTCCCTGAAGATCCAATCCCTCGCCCGCGTCTGCACCGAAGACACGGGTAACATACGTCCCCCCCGGAGTGCTCGCGGCGGACGCCGGGTTGCTGCCATTGAGAACTTCTGCCAGATCGTGAACCCCGTCGCCGTCGCTGTCGAGGGCTGCCGGATTCGTATGGTACACGTTGATTTCGTCACCGTCCGTCAAAGTGTCTCCGTCGCTGTCCGTCTTCAACGGATCGGTTCCGTGAGTGAGCACCTCCGCGCCATCGCTCAGTCCGTCACGATCGGAGTCGGCCACGCGGGGATTCGTATGATAAGTGCTGATCTCATCTCCGTCCTTGAATCCGTCCCCGTCCGTGTCAGCGGCATTGGGATTGGAATCATTCAAGAGTTCCTGCACATTCGAGAGACCATCGGCATCAGGGTCGCCGTTATCCCCCTGATTGAGGTTGTTGAAGTACCGCATCTCCCAACTGTCAGGAAGCGAATCGGGGTCCGTGTTGGCGCCTGCAAAGTTTTCTTCGAGCGTCAGCGCATTCAGAATCGGATTTGGATCATTCAGCCCCGGAGTGGTCACCGTGGCCTTGTCGAGTCTGATGGCGAGAGTGGTGCTCTCCGCGGTGAAGCCGTAAACAAGCATTGAACCCCTCACCGGCGTCCCGGACGCACCGCCCTGGAGAACTCCGGGCGCAAATTCATCCCCCACAAGGAGGTCATTCACATAAATGTCAAAGCCCCGGGTGTTGCAGCAGGCCTCCGCAAAGAGCAGTTGCAGCTTGTAACTGCGTCCCACGGTCAGCCCCGCAATGGAAACATTGAATACGCCGCCGTTATAACGGATGGACCTCACAACTTCACGCAGATTCGTATCGTTGGTCGTCGCCGGCGCGGCGAAATTGGCGGTTACCCATTGGGCAATTTCATTGACCGCATCCTGCGTCAGATTTGGCAATGTTGTATAGGGAACGAAGTTCGCATCCCGCACCTGCCAGGATCCGGTCAGCGAGCTTACCCCGAAACGCGCAGCCACAAGGAATGTTCCATCGAGGTCGAGCCCTTCTCCTGTATCGCCGCCTGTGAAAACACCCGAGCGGGATCCAAAGAGCGGCAACGACGCTGCATCCGCGGGATTCGTGCCGTAAGTTACTTCGTCGATGTCACCGAAACCATCATGGTCACTGTCCCTGTCAACGGGATTGGTGTGATAAACGTTGACCTCCGCGCCGTCGGAAAGGCCGTCGGAATCAGAGTCACCGAGCAGAGGATTGCTTCCCGCCGTGACTTCGGCTCCATCACTCAAGCCGTCGCCGTCAGAGTCAGCCGCAAGAGGATTCGATCGGCGGGTGAAGTATTCATTCCCATCAGCAAGACCATCCCCGTCCGTGTCAGCAAGATTGGGGTTGGAGCCGAACTGGTATTCATACTGGTTGCTAAGACCGTCGCTGTCGGCATCACCGGCTCCGGTCTGGGCCGCGATAGAACCAAACTTCTCAATCTCATAAGCATCCGGCAGTCCGTCGGGTTCCGTGTCCGGCACAATGTGTTCAACGGTAAGACCCTGCCAAATCGCATTGCGGTCCCCTCCGTCACTCGTGCCTCCGAAATCGCCCATTCGAATATCGAGAGTGGAATCACTCGCCGTTACCGTGTGCGTGTACACATAGCCCGTATTATTGGTATATGGTGGTGCATCCGGCCCCATCGAGGTGATTTCGTCCACCGTTTGCACCCCTTCGATTTCAATGTCCCAACGGCGGTTCTCAGTGGAATTTGCGTAAAACAGAATCTGAATCTTATAAGTCTGTCCGGACGTCACCGGCAAATGCGCCTGCAGCGACTGACCGAGGGCCGGCTGGCACCACCGGATATCCTCATACACCTGCTCTAGATTGTCACTGTCAACGTCTGTTCCAAACGTCGGCTTGGTCCCCCACGGAGACACCTGATTGTTGCCCACCACATAGCCCGCCGGGAGAGACCGGTCCGGCGTGAATTTCACGCCGTTCACGTTCACCGCCGGATCATTGAGGCTGAAGTTGATCGCGTGCGCAAATTCGCCCGCCAGATCAAGGTCAGCCGGACCGTGAATTGCGGTGACCGTGCCGGCGGTAACCGTGGTGATTGCATGCGCCGACGGAAGCCAGCAGGGCAGCGACGCCAGCGCCACCGCCAAAGAAACAGGGATCGTCTTCATATTCTTGAGAGGGATCTTTTACTAACACCGGATCCGCCGGCGCGGTGGTCAGTCCGCGTCTAAGAAATCCCTCTCTGTCAGGCAAGAAAAAAGCACACCGCGCTGCCGGAATACCGCCGGGAGTGCAGTCGAGCCCCGTTTGCGGAAGCCGCGGCAGATGAAACCTTGAAATCCCCCCAGCGTTCGTTTACCCAGCAGCCCATGCGTAAGTCCCTTCTTCTAATGCTGCTCTGCGCACTGTTCCTTTCCGCCTGCTCCTCATCGGACAGGGGAGGCGGCACGGCATCGTGGCAGACTTCCATGCCTCCTCCGGGACCTGGAGGATTGACACCGGTCCAACTGCTGCAGCAGGAGGTAAAAGTCTATCCGCGCTTCATTCCCCGGGGAGCCTATGGACGCCGCTACAACCGGCCTATGCAGCCGCGGTACATTACCATCCACGCCACCGAAAACCCCACCGGCGACGCGTTTGCCCATGCAGCCGCCCTGCGAAACGGTAAACTCCGCGCCAACCGCCGGCCCGGCGGCAACCGCATCGGCTTTCTCACATGGCACTTCACCGTGCAGCAGGACCTCGCCGTGCAACACCTCCCCACCCGTGAGCAGGGTGAACACGCAGACTTTGACGGCCCGGGCAACAATTACTCTATCGGCATCGAAATGTGTGAACACCGCGGCAACAGCCGCGCAGCGACCGTGGACCGCACGGCACGGCTCGCCGCATATCTGATGTATCAGCATGACATCCCGCTTCGCAATGTGGTGCCGCACTACCACTGGCCGCGCCGCGGCGTCCATCCGGAACACAAAAACTGCCCGCACTTCCTCCTCGATAATGGCCGCCCGGGCCGTAAATGGGCGTGGTTCCTCGACCGGGTGCAGGCTCACTATAACAGGCTCGTCCCAGGACCATGCCCGCCGCTCTGATGCCGGACCGGACCGCGTCTCTTCTTTTCTCTCATGTCTATTTTGATCACCGGCGGCGCCGGATACATCGGCTCTAACACCACCCGGCTGCTCGCGGACAGCGGCGAGCGCATCATCGTTCTCGATAATCTCCAGCTTGGGCACCGCGCGGCCATCGTGAGTCCGGAAGTCGAACTGGTCGTCGGCGACATTGGAGACCCGGTTGTCGTGGAGGACATTTTCTCGCGCGGGCAAATTGACGCCGTCCTCCACTTTGCCGCATGGGCTCTGGTGGGAGAGTCAGTGGAACAGCCGCTTAAGTATTACACCAACAACATTTCCGCTCCGCTGGTTCTGCTCGATGCCATGCGCCGGCACGGCACACGGCACTTCATTTTCTCCTCCACCGCCGCCACTTATGGAAATCCCGTGCGCGTGCCCATGGATGAAACGCACCCCCAGGAGCCCATCAATCCCTATGGCCGCAGCAAACTCACTCTGGAGCGTATCCTTGCGGACTGTGGTCCGGCGTGGGGCTTGCAGCATGTGATTCTCCGCTACTTCAATGCCGCCGGTTCTTCGGAGGACGCCCTCATCGGGGAGGACCATTCTCCGGAGACCCACCTCATTCCCCGCACTCTCATGGCGGTGGCCGGCACTGCCCCGCCCCTCACGGTTTTCGGCACCGACTACCCCACTCCGGATGGCACCTGCGTCCGCGATTATGTTCATGTCATGGACCTTGCCGTCGCCCACGCCAAAGCCCTCGCTTACCTCAGGGCGGGTGGAGAATCGACCGCCTGCAATCTCGGCACCGGAAATGGCGTGAGTGTCCAGCAGGTCATTGATCTCGCCGAAACAGTCACCGGCAAAAAGGTACCGCGGGAATATGGTCCCCGCCGTCCCGGCGATCCTCCATCCCTCGTCGCGGATCCCTCCCGCGCCCGGAGCGTTCTTCAATGGACCGCTGCCCGTCCCGACCCGCGCACCATCATCGAATCTGCATGGCGCTGGATCAGCGGCCCGCGCGGGGGACGCTATTGAGCTGGGAGGCCAACGCGCTTCAGCGGATTTTGAAATCCCCGCCGAGCGCCAAATGCAGCGCCACCCGGTTGTCCAGCCGCAGCCTCCGGATCGCCGCCAACGCGCTTTTTGCCTGGATGGCCCGCTGTTGAGCGACCATGGCAGTCAAAATGTCTCCCAAACCCTGACGAAAATTCGCACGGGCTTCCTCGTCCGCTTCGGTGGCTAAACGCGACGCCTCCGCCAGCGACTCCTCCCGGCGCCGCAGGAGCTGCTCCGCTTCGAGGGCATTCTCCACTTCGCGAAACGCATTGATCACTGTCTTTTGCAGCGTGGCGAGTGCCTCCGATTGCTCGGACTTCCGCTTCTTCAACTCCGCAGGCACCAATCCGCCGGTTAGGATGGGCTCGAAAATCTTCGCCCCGAAACTCCACACGCCAAAGTCACTCGTGAGCAGATTGGCCAGGGCCGAAGTGTTGGTGCCCGCGCTGCCGGTGAGAGTGAGGCTGGGCCATACGGCGCGGCGGGCCTCCTTCAATCGCATTCCCTGCGCCGCAAATCGCCGCTCCGCCGCCAGGATATCAGGCCGCCGCTGCAGCAGCTCCGAGGGCAGTCCCGCAGGTGGCGGCGGAGTCATTGCCGGAAGTCTGTCACCCCGATGGCGCTCTCCCTGAGGATAGCGTCCCAGAAGAACCTCCAGCGCCCGCGCTGCCTGGCCCTGCGTTTCACGCCGCTGATCGAGCGCTGCTTTGGCGGCTTCGATGTCGCTGCGCGCCAGCCGCAACTGGGCTCCCAGTCCGCCTTCGTCGCCGGCCTGACCGGTGCGAAACCGCTGCTCCAGCGCCTCCTGCGTATTTTGATAGGCTTTAATCGCGTCCGCGGCAAGGTCCACCTGCTCATTCGCTTCAATCAGCGCCAGCCACGCCCGCGCAACCTGCGCCGCAATCGACGCCTGCGCCGCGCGTTCATCCTGCGCAGCCCCCTGCGCGGCTGCGATCGCTGCCGCCGTCCCCGCCCGATAGCGTCCCCACACGTCGAGCTCCCACTCCGCCTTGAAACTCGCATTGTAGAACTCGTTCGCCTGTTTCAGCACGCCCCCGTTGGTTCCGGGAAGCGGAAAACCCACAAAATTCTGCTGTATCTTGTTGCCCTGAAAATCAAAATCCAGCTTCGGGTAAAAGGGTGCCGCCGCCGTCCTGACCAAAGTGTAGGCCTGGTCCACCCGCGCCGCCGCGATCTTCAAATCCGGATTGTGCCCGATCGCCTCACGGACCAGCGCCGTCAGCCGCGGGCTGCCCATGCGGCCCACCCAGTCCATATCCACCCCTGCCTTTCCCGCCCGCGTCGCCGCCCAGGAATCCGGCACCGTCACCCCCGCTTCATTCATGCGAAAGGGCGGCGGACTTACTTTGCAGCCGGTGAACGCGAGCGGAATAAGTGTCAGCAATAACAATCGGGACAACATGGAAAGCGCCGAGTGTGCAGCCCCCTCTAATGGAGCGCAACCCGGACCATCGCCGGCTTCTTCGCCGGATTATTTATCCAACCTTACGCCGGTGATACAGAATCGATTCCAAAATCAGCACCACGATCGCAATAATCGTCAGCAGCAAATAAGGCGGCAGACCCTTGGCAATGGGCGCGAGATTGGTTTTTGTCGGTGTGTTATCCAGCAGACTCTCCCCGGGAGAAAGGAGGTTGATCGCGGCGAGCCATTCACCGGAGCCGTTGCGAAGTTGATAAAAGCCGGGCTGTTCCAGCGGGCCAAACTTCTTTCCCGTCGCGGCGATCAGCTTTTCATCAGGCCCCGTGATCGTCGTCGTTTCGCCTTCCGCCGCGCCGGGCAGCGGAATCGTCGCCCCGGGAGTATAAGTGGAGGCCAATGATTCCTCACGTCCGGCGAGGTGAGTCGCCGCTCCGTACACCAGCACCGGAAACCACGCGCTGTAGAAGAATTCCGCATCCACCGGATCCATGTTCACCACCACCGCGGTGCGTCCTCCCGCATTCGCCACATAAAGCAGCGGCACCGCCTGGTCCGATTCCACCAGCACCAGCGCTCCATCCGCCGGGATGATCTTTTTAGCCCCGGCGAAATTCATCCCCGCTGCATCGATGTGTCGCAGCACCGGATGATCCGGCACGCGCACGCGGGGCACCGCGGATTCCAGCGGCTCACCCACACTCTTCCACCAGATGGACGTGCCATCCGGCTGGAAGATGAGACTCAGCGGCGCATCCGGCACTTTGTTGCGGGCGATCACCACCTGCGGGCTCTCCGCCGTAAGCATCAGGAATCCGTTCCCGCCGCCGGAAAATGATTCCACCGCGGTATCGAAGAAGAACTTGTCCGCCGCATCCACATTCACACGCACCGGCTTTTGCTTTTGGGCGACGAGGCTCACGCCGTTATCGCCATCAAAGCCATCCTTGAGATTGATCGACGCAGTCCACTTGCCGGCGGCGGCATCCTGCACCGTGAACATCTCTCCCGGATTCACTCCAGGATTGATCGTCACATCCACGAGTTTGTGCGCACCCGGCCCCTCAGGCTTCAGCGTTAGGGTCGTCGTCACCGGATTTTTGAACGACGACGCGAACTGCACATACACCCCCAGCGGTGTATTGGCCCCTGGAAGAAATTGAGCGTCTGCGCTGACAATTCCCGCGTTCTCCAGCGGCTCGCCAACCTTCAAAATCTCCACCCCCTCCGGCGCACCCGCCGCTCCGAAACACCCGTCCGTAATCAAAATCAGCCGGTGTCCCTTCATCCACTCTCCTGAATTCCCGGCGCGAAGTGCCGCGACTGACTCACGGCTGAAATTGAGTGCCGAAGGCCGGATCGATTTCACGGCCTCGAGAAGCTGCCGGGGATCATCCGTCAGGTGCGAAAGAAAATGCACTTCATTCGAAACCGTCGCCACCGAAGCCCGCTGACTCGCATCCATCCCTTTGATGAGGTCTTCCGCAGCCTCCACCGCCAGATTGAGCCGTTGCTTCGAGCCTTCGCCCGCTCCCATCGAAGCGGAATTATCAATCAGCAAAAGCAGATCCTTGCGCTCATCATTTTCAAGCTCCGGACGCGTCAGCGCCATACAAACCGATCCAAACACGAGCGCCAGCAATATGAGCGAAAGCAAATCCCGCAGCCGGTTGAACAGCGACGTGGCCTTCTTTTCCGTAAACACCCGGCTCCAAAGAAAATAAGCCGTCGTGTCCTTCCGGCGCGGCCGAACCTTGAGAAAATAGATCGCCACCAGAGGGATGAAACTCAGGAACGACCAGAAAAAGAGCGGAGCGAGAAATTTCATCGGGGACTGTTGGAAACCTGAGCCGCTTCCGTGGCGATTTGATTGTCGGGTTTGAATTCGCGGGCTTTTTCACCATTCCTGGCCCTCGCCATCCGTGCATTTCCGTGTTCCCAAAATCCCAGCACGAGCAGAATGATTCCGGCAACTCCAAGGCCTTCGGAACCAATCGACAGCCCCGTCGCAAACAACCCTGCCGTGACATAAATCGCCACTCTGGTCTTTGCCGCTTCGGAGGAATGAGATCTGCTCATGGCTATTACAGATGAAGTTAGGCGACCAGTCCACCCCTTCTGAGGATATCCTGGATCACATGCTCAAAGGGAATGGCCGGCGTGGTGCTCGCAAGACCAATCCCGCGCCGCGCGCAGGCCTTCTTCAGCCCCGCATTCCAGTCCACCACCGCCTGCTCATACAGACGCGCCTCCCGCGGCGTGATCGTCACGCGCTGGCGCTGGCCTGTTTCCACACACGCCAGTTCCACATCGCCCTTCCAGTCGCACCTGGTATCGTTGTCATCCTGCACCTGAAGACAGAAGACATCATGCTTGTTGTACTGCAGCAGCTTCAGCCCGTCTTCAAATCCCGCCGGGAAAAGGAAATCAGAAATCACGATGATAATGCCCTTCCTCCGGTGACGCGCCATAAACTCCCGCGCGCACGCCGTGAAGTTCGTATCCACGCCAAACGTCTGCGCCGCATCCATCGAACGCAGGAACGGCAGCACCTTCCCCCGGCCCCGGCAGCGATCCAGCAGCGGATTCAACTTATCCGCCAGCCCGTACACGCAAAGCTGATCCAGCATGTGCAGCGCGATGTATCCCAGCGCGGCCCCCAATTGCCGCCCAAACAAAAACTTCGACTTCATCGAATGGCTCCCGTCCATCAGAATGTAAACCGTCGCATCCTCATCGATCTCAAACAACTTTACCACCAATTGCTCAAACCGCGCATACACCCGCCAGTCAATCGACCGGAAATCATCCCCCAAATGATACTCCGCATAGTCCGCAAACGTGATCCCCGCCCCCTTCTTCGTGGACTTCCGGTCCGACTGCAACGAACCTCCAAGCACCTTGCGGGCCAGCAGGTAGAGGCCATCGAGTTTGCGAATGAATGCAGGGTCTGTGAGCATGGGAGGGAAATGACGAAATCCGAAGCCAGAAATCCGAAGGAATGCCGAATGAGCGAATGACGAACTGTGCGCCGGTGGTTTTACTTATCTGGAGTAGTGCGTCGCCAGATCGATGAGAAAATAAGAGTTAGTTCGCGGGCTTCGCGGTAGAGCGTTCGGCAATCAGGTGCGCGTTCAGGAACATCAGTAGCAAGCATCCGAAGAAAGTGGTTACACTCTTTGGATTCCTTCCGGCAAATGCCAATAAACTTCCGAAAGTCCCTGGGAGAAAGCCCGTCGTCCGCTTCGCAATAGTTTGCTCCGACAGCCGTCGCGCATCCCACGAGTTGATTAATAATCCTGTTAGTCAATGCATTCTGCGGAACTGTCCTCAATAGCCGAATCACATTCTCCCCGAATTTCGCCGATCTTTCGTCCAAATCATAAATCCTGACCGGCTCATCCTCTCTGAGCGTCACACTGCTTTCCTCCCACGGATCCTCTATTCGGCATTCGCTCATTCGGCATTCCTTCGGATTTCTGGCTTCGGATTTCGTCATTTCGCCGTCAGGCGACCGCATACCCCGCATAGGACATTTTCTCAATCACTTCATTCACGATCGCCTCCGTGCGAATCCCTTCCGCCTCTCCCTCAAACGACAAAATCATCCGGTGCCGCAGTGCCGCCACCGCCACCGCATTCACATCCTCCTTGCTCACGTGGAAGCGCCCCTTCAGCAGAGCCCTTGCACGCGCCGCCGTCAAAATCGTCTGCGCTCCCCGCGGACTGCTCCCATGGCGAATGTAGTTCTTCACCGCCAGCGGCGCCGTAGCCTCCGACGGATGCGTATTCCGCACCACCTTCACAAGGTAATCCTGAATCTCCCGCGCGATCGGCACCTCACGCAGCGTCGTTCCCATCTGAATGATATCCTCACCAGTGGCCACCGCTGAAATCTCAGGCGGCTTGTTGCCCGTCGTGCGATTCAAGATCTCCACGAAATCCTCATGCGTCGGCACCTCCACAAACAGCTTGAAGAAAAACCGGTCCAACTGCGCTTCCGGCAGCGGGTAAGTGCCTTCGTTCTCAATCGGATTCTGCGTCGCCAGCACGAAGAACGGCTGTGCCAGCCGGTGCGTGATGTTAGCCACCGTCACCGTCTTCTCCTGCATCGTCTCCAGCAGCGCCGACTGCGTCTTCGGCGTCGCGCGATTGATTTCGTCCGCCAGCAGCACGTTACAGAACACCGGCCCCGGCTGAAAATCGAACACCTTCTGTCCGCCCTTATCCACAAGGATTTGCGTCCCCACCACGTCCGCCGGCAGCAGGTCAGGCGTGAATTGAATCCGCTGGAACTTCAGATGCAGCGCCTTCGCGATGGTATTCACCAGCGCCGTCTTCCCCAATCCCGGCACACCTTCCAGCAGCACGTGGCCGCCGCAAATAATCGAAATCAGGACGTTCTCGACGATATCATACTGGCCGACGATAAACTTGCTGATCTCGGCGCGGATTTTCTCGAAGGTTTCTTTAAAGTGTTCGGCGGATTGTTCAGGCGTCATGGAGAGGAGTTAAGAGTGGAAGGTTGAAAATGAAAGAGACTTCGACGGCTACTTGATCTTGCTGGGATATTTCTCGCTGAATCGCCTGGCCACCTCATCAGGAACCGGAAGGACAGACTTCATCAACGCTTCGAGATCCTTGCCTCCCTGCCTCAGGCCAAGCCAATGCCCGGCGGGGAGACCGGCAAGGTCGTCAGGATAGGACACCGAAAAGTTTTCGCAAATCCAGCAAAGTGACGTGAAATAAAAGAGGGAATCTCCTTTGAAGAACCGGAGACCATGAATCGGGAAATGACACCCGGCACCCCCGCCGGGATTGTCTTCACGAACAAGGGACGCCATGAACTTCACCGCACCGGTTGATTGCGGAGGCTTTAAATCAACGCGCTTCAGAATCTTCGTTTTTCCCGGGAGCGGGGGAATCACAAACCAATCGTTGTCATCCCATGCAACCTCACGCCAATCCCCCTCGATCGAAGCTTCAAAATCGAGCAAACACGCCTGCACCTTATCCGCCCCTTGAATAGCCCGGGCCAGCGCCTTCCGATAGTCAGTCTGAGCCACTGTGCGCGCCTTTTCATAAACCATCTCCGCTTTCTTCAGAATTTCCGCGGGAGAGTCATTATTGGTTTCAACAGCATTGGAAGGTCTCCCGGTCTCGTCCGCCGCCCGGGTCAACGGCACCCCGCATACCGCACCAATTCCTGCGGCAATGGCCGTTCTTCTCGTTAGGGGGCAATTCATGGGGACGAGGCACAGAATGAGATCCCTAACGACTGGGAGCGGGCTCCTGGTTGGGCGGCGCGGGCACCGGCGCCCCGGAAGGGTTGCCATTCGTCGGCAGCACCACCCGCCGACGAATGCCATCCAGCAGCGGACGCTCCATAACCACCCAATTCTGATTCATCCCCGCAAACCGGTAACCCTGTACATTCACCTTATTTAGAGAGTCCGCAAATTCCCGCGCCATGCGCTTCCCCTCATCGCTCTCCGGATTCTCCGTCCCCTTCGGCGAGGAGAGCACGGTGTAGGCAGGCAGCTTTGGCCCCTTTTCCGGTTTCTCCGCGTCTGCCGGGACCTCCTGCACCTGCCGCATGCGCGGAAACTCGCTCTGCGCCGGCAGCACCAGCCAGGCAATAACAACCGCCACCGCCGTCGAGGCAGTAATGATTTTCGCCTTCATGAGGTGAACAGGCCGGGGACCGCTTGCCTGATTACTTCGCGCCTTCCGCCGGAGCAGCGCCCTTCGCGGGCTCTGCCGCATGCAGCGACTCGAAGTACTGCTTCACGCCATCCTTCACGTCTTCCGGGACATCTTCGCGCTGCACAAAGGACTCAAACTGCATCTTGAACGTGCGCTCTTTGGCTTCCGCCTTGCGATGGCTCACTCCCGTGCCGTCATCCGCAGCCTCAACTTTCGTGATGCTCGGACCCGCACCCTTTTGACCCTTCAATTGAGTGGTCTGGCCGTTGTCGGTGAGTTCATCTTTCTCATCGCGGCTGTTTTCCAGCGTGCCGTTGCCCGGCTTCAGACCGCCCGGCCTGGCGAACGGAGACTGGCACTGGCCCTGACACATCCCCTGGCATTGACCCGCCTTCTTGCACATGCCCAGCAGCTTCAGCTTGGCACTGCGCTTCGCGGCCATCTTCCCAAGATTCTTGCCGAGCTTGTCGAGACGGCCCTTCAGATCGCCTTCGCACTTCTCGCACTTACCCAGCTTGGAAGGATCGATCTTGCCCAGCTTCTCAAGGTTTTCCAGGTCCTCCAGCGACGCATCATACTCGTCCGCTTCCATTTCCAGCTTCTCAAGCTCTTCACTCAGTTCATCCTGCTCCGCACCCTTGCTCATTTGAGCCGTCATGGACTTCTGATCACTCTGTTTGCCGTCCTTGCTGTTTTTGGACTGATTGTTCTTTTGAGCGCGCGCCGCAGCAGCCATCCGCTTGGCAGCAGCCTTCAGCTTCGCTGCTTCCTTCCGCTTCTCGGAAAGCTTCTTCCCTTCCTTGTCCTCGGGCTTCATCTTCTCGAGGTCCTTCGCCGCTTCCTTGAATTGCTCATTCTTGAGCTTCTTCGCTAGATCGCGCGCCTGCGGGTCCTCCTCCTTTTCGAGCTCCTCGCCCGCCTTCTTCATCAATTGCTCGTCACGCTTCTGATCCAAAGCCTGCGCCGCCTTGTCGATCTTCCGCTCGAGGTCCGCCAGTTGACGCATCGCCTCCGCAAGGTCCTTCGTTGCCTCAAGGTCCTTCACATACTTCTTCAACTCATCCGGATTCAGCGCCTTCTTCTCCTCATCGTCAGCCGTCTTTTCCAGCTCCTTGATCATCTCCTCGAAGGCATTTTTGATCTCCTCCATCTGAGACTCCGTCAGCTTCTCCTGTTTAATTCTGTCCAGAATCTGCTGGTCCGTCGATTTGAACGCCGTCAAACCGCACGCCATCGTCAGCACACACGCCGCCGCCCCCAGCTTCTTCGGCCACTCAAACGGCACCTTCGCCGCCTTCAACGGACGAATCGCCTCCGCCGTCGCACCCGCCTGCAGATCATAATATCCACCCTCCTTGTGCTCCGACTCAAACCGCCGCTGCGAAACAATCGTATCCTTCAGCCCGAAAAACCCGTCCGCAAACTGCGACGCCTCCGTAATGCTCGCCCGCCGCGCCACCGCCCCGGCAATCCCCCCCAGCACCGTCGCGCCACCCGCAACCGCGTACCAATACCTCGGCACCTCATAACCCTTGAACACATAGATCAACGAAACCGTCAGGAGCACTGCCCCCCCGATCACCGCCGCCCACAAAAGCGCTCGACAGGCCCGGTTTTTGTTCATTCGGTGACGCACGGAGTTCAGGAAAGAATCGACCGGTTTCATAGTGGGTAGGATTTAAGAACAGGGTAGCACAGGGAATAACGGACGCCGACATTACACCAAGCGTTCATTTTTCCGAGAAAAATTACACGAATTTGCGGATTCCGAAACCGGAATTCCTCTCTTCCCCTCTGCCCACTCTCACAAAACCCCAAAAACCCTGGCAATTATGGCCTGTCAGCCCCTCAAAGCACGCTGACAGGATGGCCGGTTTTACGTGAATCCGTGGGTTCTTCGCCTGAATCCCCGCCGTGACATGGGACGATTAAGTTTCTGACCCTGGTGTCCCTGGTACTTGCAAGAAGCGTCTCATTCATTCCCTAACCCCTGTATCCCCAGCTTCCTCTCAATATCCTCCAGCGGCACCCCCTTCGTTTCCACCACCATCGTCTTCACCCATATCAGTTGCAGCACCATCATTCCGCAGAACAGCGCGAACACCCAGCCGGGCGCAAACGCCGTGATCATTAACGGAAATAAAAGCGTTAGCAACGCCGCAAAAATCCAATGCGTAAAACTTCCCAGTGATTGCCCCGTCGCGCGATATTTGTCAGGAAAAATTTCCGAAATGAATACCCAGATCACCGCACCCTGCCCAATCGCGTGGGATGCGATGAACGCAAAAATACACAGCAGCACGATCAGCCCGCCCGGCCCGGAACGCTCCGAAGCCTCCGTCAGCTTCTGTTGCGCCACCTCCTTCACCTGCGCGGGTGTCGCATTTGCCGGGAAAATCTGCTCCCCGCGCGGATGCATCCAGCCATCACCTGCCTCCTGCAACGCCAGCTTCGCCTTTTCATAATCCTTTGCCACCGCCTCCCGATTGGGCGTGTCCGCCTTCTCCATCTTTGCCGACAGTTCGCTCAACTCCCACGCGCGTGAGGCGGCTTTAAACTGGTGTTCCCAGCCAAAAAACGAAACCGCACACAGCCCGAGCGAAAGAATGTAGCCGAACGATCCAATATAAAGCAGCGTGCGCCGTCCCAGCCGGTCAATCAGCCACAGCCCCACGAACGTAAAGATAAGGTTGGTAATGCCAATCCCCACCGAATTCCGCAGCGCATCCTCCGCCCCGGAACCCGTGAGTCCGAAAATGCGCGGCGCAAAATACAGGATCGCATTGATGCCTGAGAGCTGATTGAAAAACGCGATCAGTATCGCGAGCACAATCGGTTTGGACATCCGCTTGCTCCAGAGCCCCTCGGTCGAGGCGTTATCCACCGCCGCCGCGGCCAAAATGTGCTCCGCAGTCCCATGAAGTTCGCTCTCTGTCGCGGTCGGTTGAATGAGCTTGAGCACCGCCAGTCCCGCCGCCCGATCACCCTTTCTTGTCAGGAGCCAGCGCGGGCTCTCCGGAATGCCAAAACACAACACCGTGTAGAGCAGCGAGGGAATCGCCATGATCCCCAGCATCCACCGCCACGCACCTTCCCCTGTTTGTTGCAGCAGATAGTTCGAGAGAAACGCCACCAGAATGCCAAACACAATGTTGAATTGGAACATGCCAGCCAGCCTCCCCCGTCTCTCCGGCGGCGAAATCTCCGAAATGTAAAGCGGCGCCGCCACCGTCGAAATCCCGATCCCCAGTCCTCCGATGAATCGCGCGATCATGAAGGAGTAAACATCCATCGCCAGCGCCGACCACACCGACCCCGCCAAAAACAGCACCCCAATCCACAGCAGCGTCTTCTTCCGTCCATACCGATCCGTCGGCCAGCTTCCCAAAAAGGACCCCAGCACCGTCCCCCACAGCGCCGCACTCATCGCCAGCCCGTGCATTTCCGGGCTCAATTCCCACAGCTTCTCGATCGTCTTCTCCGCCCCCGAAATCACCACCGTGTCGAATCCGAACAGGAACCCGGCCAGTGCCGAGACGAGTGACCAAAGAAAAATACGCTGCTGCATGAAGGTGGATTTTTCCGCCCCGTGTATCCCCTTCCAGGCAATTCCTCAAGGTGTCATCTGGCAATCCTTGCCTGCGCTCGTCCCGGCGCCCCGCCGACACCAAACCCGCATTCGCGTAAATCGCATTCCGTCAGTTAAATTAGAATTGACGCGGGATGAAACTCCCTCATCATCCGGATGATTCGTCAGCGGTTCCCCGGCGTTCATCAATTCTTCCATAGAATTCCTTTACCGTCCAAGCTTCCGTTATGAAAAAACTAATCTTTCTGACCGCTGCCCTTCCCCTGCCTCTTAATGC
This sequence comes from Verrucomicrobiales bacterium, assembly GCA_035550135.1. Classification (GTDB taxonomy): domain Bacteria; phylum Verrucomicrobiota; class Verrucomicrobiia; order Verrucomicrobiales; family V1-33; genus V1-33. Next base: position 1,070 of record DASZQB010000035.1, on the reverse strand, counting down.
GGCACTGATTGAAATGTGGACGTTCAACGACGTTCCTGTCGGAAATGCGCCAAGCGGCACTACAAGCATCGGGATCAACGGACGAGTGGCCACCGTTCTAGGGGCGGGTGCCACCTCAGATGCCACAGGTGGACCGGGTGTCCGTGGTATCAATCTTCCCGGCGGTGGCAGCGGTGCCGCGGCGTACATCGACCTTCCTAACGGACTGGCCTCAGCCCGCACCGATATGACGCTCGAAACATGGGTCACCGTGAGCAGTCTTCAGGCATGGTCCCGCATATTCGACTTCGGGGCCACGAATGTCGGCTCTGGGCCTCAGGGTGGCGAACTGTTCGGCCCCGGCGGCGGCGGCGAGGGAACTGAATACATCATGATTTCCGCGATGAACGGCACCGACAACCTTCATCAGCGTCTGGAGAACCGGGAAAACCAGATTACCACCAACACCACTGATGGAGCTGCTAACAATACCCTGGGTGTGCAGCACCTCTGGACCTTTGTATGGGACGACCTTGGAAACGGCACCAGCACACAGGCTTATTACATGGACGGTGTTCTCTATGCGCAAAGCGCCCCGTTTGCCAGCAACCTCGCCCAGCTAAATGACGTCAACAACTGGCTGGGCCGAAGCAACTGGACCGGCGACGCCAATACCGACGGCACATACGATCAGTTCTCCGTCTATGACACCGCGTTTAACTCTGCAGAAGCGGCGGCCGGGTTTGCCCGCGGCCCCGTTCCGGAGCCTTCCGGCACACTCGTCCTGGCCGGTTCTCTCCTGGGACTGATCAGCCGCCGCCGCCGCGCATGATCGTTTGATTGATGCGGACCTCAATTCGCTTTAACAAAGGCCGTCCGGTGTCCCCGGACGGCCTTTTAATTATGAGTACGTCCACTCACCGGATCACTCTAGCCCCCGCAGCCATTGTTGCCGCTGCTTTCGCCGCCGGTTGTTCGCGAAAGCCGGCAGGTCCTCTCCCGCCGGCCGCGTCTGTTGCCGCCCCCGCCATTCCCGCTGAAGGCCGCATCCAGTTCCAGCCCCTTGCCGCGCGCGCCGCCCAGTCTGCGTC
>DASZQB010000034.1:0-174113 GCA_035550135.1 Verrucomicrobiales bacterium | reverse complement strand
CGCCGCCGGCCCCGACGATGCCGTAATCGAACCCCAATTCTCCACAGATCTCACAACATGGAGCCTGCCGGTCGGGTGGGATGGCGTGGAATCCGAAGCCACCATCACTCCTGTCGCCGGCGGAAAAGAGCAGGTGCATTATGGACCGCTAACTTATCCGCCGCTCCCTTCGCGCGACTTCTTCCGGCTCAACGTGAGGGCCCGCTGACAGTTTCTCTCCTCCATTCCATTTCCAATTTGCAGCCCGCTCTCCCTGCGGCGACAGACATGGCTTCCTGCAACCGACCATGGACGCCACCGACTGGACCTCCCACGCCTACGACTGTGAAGTGGTGGACCGTGTCTGGGCCTCGGCCCATGAAGTGCCCGGCAACGATTCCGCCCTCTGGCGGAAGGACGAGCATGGCGCATGGATTCACCGCATGGACTATGGCCGCCGGCATTCGGAGTTCGGCTGGGAAATCTATGATCCCTCCATTGGCCTCAACGGCAGCAGCATCTCCGCCCTTCGCGCCCTGCAATGGATGAACTACCTCGACCGCCTCGCCAGCGGCACCCAAAGCCGCGTCACCGCCGACGGCCTCCGCAACACACGCCGTTTGCTCTAGCAACTGTTCTGCGCCATCTATTCCGCCAATCCCCATCCTTCACCTCATGAAACCCTATCACGCCCTTCTCACCGCCGCCGCTTTTGCCTTCACTTCCTGCGATGGCGAAAAGGCCAAAGAGGCTCAGGAAAAAACCGTCGAAGCCGGCAAAGCCATCGGTGAAGCCTCCAAAGAGGTCGCCGGCAAAGTCGTCGAGAAAACCAAAGAGGGCGCCAAAACCGCAGGCGAAAAAATCAAATCCGTCGCCGAAACCATCGGTGCCAAAAGCGCTCCCGCTGTGGAGAAGTTTAAGGAGAAGATGACCGGTGTCTCTAACTGGTTTAAGAAATCAAAAGGCCAGTCCGACGATCCGGCAAAGGCTCACAGCGCTGTGGGAGATGTCGCCAACCAGTTGAAAAACATCTCCGCTGACGAACTGCCTGAGGACCTGAAAGTTCCTTTCCAAAAATACCGCGATGCCATGAACCGCCTGCAGGCGATGACGGCCAACCTTCCCGCGCAAAAGGAGGCGGCTGAAAAGTGGTATCTCCAAAATGCCGACAAACTCGGTGCCCTCGAAAAGGACTTCCTCGAAGCTGCCCGCAGTTTCAAAGCCGCCGCCGCCAAACACGGCATGGGTGAACTCGAACTCGGAACCGAGTCGGAGTAAACGCGGCTGATTCCAAGGCCGCATGGCACCCCACGTCTCCGCGCGCGATCACCTTATTCTCCAGGGGATCGTGCTCGTCTGGGGCATCACGTCGGTGCTGGGGAAAAAGATCTCTCTCGAAGTCCAGGTCCTCGTCACGTGGCGCACCGGCATCGCCGCCTTCGCGCTCGGCCTTTGGCTTCTGCTCGCGCGGAGGAAGACCGGCTTCGACCTCTGGGCGCGCCGCGCTCTGCTCAATGGATGCCTTATCGGACTGCACTGGTACCTGTTCTTCCTCGCCGCCCGTCTGGGAAATGTTAGTGTCGCCATCACCGGCGCGGCCACCAGTGCCCTCTGGGTGGCCCTGCTTGAACCCCTCGTCATCCGCCAGCGGCGATTGCATCTGAAGGAATGCGTCCTCGCGCTCGCCGTCACCGGCGGCGTCGCCCTCGTCGCCGGCAGCGACAATGTCCCCATGCCCTGCCTGCTCATGGGTATTCTGGCCGCCGCCGTTGCCGCCCTTTTCTCCATCTTCAATGCCCGGATCGTCCAGCACCTGCCGGCCGTCACGATGTCCTTCTACGAAATGGTCTCCGCCACCCTCTTCTGCGCCGCACTCAGCCTCGTTACGGTGCGCCCGCTGGCCCCGGAAACATGGCTGCCCGCCTCATCCGACTGGCTGCCTCTCCTGACCCTGTCACTTCTGTGCACCGTCTTCGCCTTCTCCGTTTGTGTCTGGCTCCAGAAGCGCGTGCCTCCGTTTACCATTGGCCTCGCCGCCAACATCGAACCCGTTTACGGCATGCTGCTCGCCGCCGCCGTCTTTGGCGACACGGAAGTCATGGGCCTCCGCTTCTACACCGGCGCCGCCATCATCATCGGCTGCGTCGTCTTTCACACGCTCTCCGAACGCAGGGCGCCCGCTAAGGTCTTCGCGGGCCCGCCGGAGTCCCTGGAGCCGGCGGAGTCCGTGCCTCCATCGAGCCAATATTGACCGTCACCCCTGGGATTGCCGCTTCCAGTTGTTTGACGCCGGCCTCCGTGGCCTTTGAATTCCACACGTACACCTTCTTCAGCGCCTTCAAATCCGCCAGCATTCCCAGACCGGTGTCCGTTACGTTGGTCTTATACAGATTGATGCTCTCCAGCGCAGTGTTGTTTTTGAGATTAGCGATTCCCGCATCTGAAATCTCCGTCTTACTCAATACCAGAGTCTGCAAATTCTTCATCCCGTTCAATGCCGCGAGGTCAGTGTCCTTCACCTTCGTGCCGCTGAGATCCAGCCGGTAAACATTCAGCGCCATGGGCGCCAGTTCTGTTAGTTTCAAGTCCCCTGTAACCCGGTCGCTGTGGCTGAAGTCCAGTTCCACCACGCGCTTGTTCTTCGACAGCGGGCGGATGATCACATGCTCGCGCGTGAGCGATTCCATCAACGCCTGGTCCACGTCCTTGAGTCCTTCCGCAAGGTTGTCCACGGCAAACGCCCCGCCCCCGCCGCCGGGAATGCTCACCCCGTCGCCGAGATCTGCGCCGGATTTGATCCAATCGAAAAGCGTCTTCTTGTCCGTCATGCTGAGCGGCTGCCCTTTCGATGGCATGAAGTCCGGATCGTCCGGCGGCAGAATGATGCAGGCATAGACCCGGCTCTTTGCCGGATCGCCCGGGATGATCGCCGGCTTGCCCGCAATGCCCGCCCGGATCGCATCCGGATTGTGCAAAGCGAGGTCGCCCTTTTGCTTCTCGCTGCCGTGGCACTTGATGCAGGCCTTGGCGAAAATCGGGCGGACCTTGCTGAAGTAGGCGCTATTGCGTGAAATCGGACGCGCCGTCTCTGCGGGAGGCGCCGGCGGCGGGGTGATCACCGGCGTGGCCGGCTCCTTTGCCGCTTCCGCTGCCATTTTGGCCGCCGCCTCAGAAGCCTCCGCGGTGGGAATTTCGGTCTTCGTCGGATCTTTTTCCACGGGAGGCGGCACCGGCGCTGGAGGCGGCGTCTCGACAGGAGGCGTAGTGGCTGCGGAACTCGTTGACGCAGGCACTGCCGGATCAGGCGTTTTAGCAGGACTCGCGGCTGGAGTGCCAGTCGCCGGAGTCGTCTCCGCAGGCGCAGGGTTTGTCGCGGCGGCCACCTGCTGTGACTGCTCAGCTTTGCCCAGCCCCGGCTTCACCCGAAGAAGACTTCCGATCCCCGCCAGCAGCGAAGCCACCGCCAGTGTCCGCCAGCCCAGAATCCAAAAATACTGGCCCGGCTTCGCCTTCGGCGGCTCCTTCGGATCGGCGCTGAAGAATTTCTCGCCCAGCCTCATCACGCCGCGATTCCGCGCCTGCCGTTTAAAATACCACGCCAGCGAAGCAATCGCCGCCACCGCCAGCCCCCAAAAACCATCATGCAGCCGCGACGTATCTCCCGACGAAAAGAATATCCCCAGCGTCACCAGCACCACCAGCCCCGACGCACAAATCGACCAGAACAAAAGCCACAGCACCGCCGGCTCCACTTCCCGCCGGTTCCTTGAGACAATAAAACACTCCAGCAGCAGCGCCGCCAGCAGCAGCCCAAAAGGAAGATTGAGCAGAAGGGTAAAAAACGGTTCGAGCATGTAATCGAAAGAGGGGGACGTCACACCATACATCCGAACCGGGCCGGAGATAAGGGAAATTTACCGGTTTTGGCGCGATTCCCGCTACACCGTTTCCAGGGCCATGGCCCGGCCGCAAAGCAGGGCCGGGACGCGGTCAGTTCCGCGCGAAACACACTTCACAAAAAGCGCGGTTCTGTTATGACACCGCCGATGCCAAAATCCTCCGCCAGGCCATCCCCTGCCAGGTCGTCCCCGCCCGAACGCGTGAAGGCGATCCTCACCGAACTGGAAAAACTCGGCACCAAAAAACGCCGGGAGGAAATGGCCACCCGCTACGGCATCTTTGCGGATAAGGCATGGGGTGTCGCCATGTCAGATATGCAAAAGCTGGCGAAGCGCACCGGGCGCGATCATGAACTCGCGGAGGCCCTTTGGAAAACAGGATGGTATGAAGCGCGCATGGTCGCCTCGATGGTGGACGATCCCAAGCAGGTGACCCCCGAACAAATGGACCGCTGGTGCCGCGATTTCGACAACTGGGCCATCTGCGATACCGTCTGCTTCAAACTTTTCGACAGCGTGCCGCATGCGTTCGACAAAGTCAGGAAGTGGTCCGCGAGCCGCGAAGAGTTCACCCGCCGTGCCGGCTTTGCCCTGCTCGCCTGCATGTCCCCTGAGGACGAGCGGGCGGCGGAAAAGGATTTCATCGCGTGCCTCCCGCTCATCGAAAAAATGGCCACCGACGAACGGAACTTTGTGAAGAAAGCCGTGAACTGGGCGCTGCGCGCCGTCGGTGGCCGCAGCCGCAAGCTGCACACCGCCGCCACCGCCATGGCACAGCGGCTGGCGGATTCCCCTGACAAAACCGCGCGGTGGATCGGAAAGGATGCCCTCAAGCAGCTCGGCAGCCCGGCCACCCTGAAGCGCGTGGAACGCCACGAGAGGGCCTGAGGCTGATCCGTATAAAATTTTCCTCGCAGTGCAGGGCGCCCGTCGTGTATTGGCGGCCGTGATGCGATCCCGCACCAGGGCCTAACTGTTCCATTTATCGACCGCCAACCAGATGCAACCCATGGACAAAAACAAACTCACGCGCCGCAGATTCCTGAAAACGACCGGAGCGGCGACGGCCGTCCTCGGCTTTCCGACCATCATTCCCTCCAGCGCTCTCGGCAACGCCGACACTCCGCCTCCCAGCAACCGCATCGTCATGGGCGGCATCGGCATTGGCAACATGGGCAGCGGCGACCAGGGAGCATTTCTTGGGAAAAAGGACGTGCAGTACGTGGCCGTAAGCGATGTGCGAAAAAAACAACTGAACGCGGCGAAGGACCGGGCGGATAAACGTTATCAAAACACAGACTGCAAGGCCTACGGCGACTTCCGCGAACTGCTGGCCCGGCCCGACATCGACGCGGTGCACATCGCTACGCCGGACCACTGGCACGCCATCATGGTCATCGAAGCCTGCCGTGCCGGCAAAGACGTCTTCTGCCAAAAACCCGAGACCCGGACCCTGCGCGAAGGCCCGCTCATGATCGAAGCCGCCAAGCGCTACGGGCGCGTGGTGTCCGGCGGCAGCCAGCGCGTGCTGGAGGATTACCGCGGCATCGTCGAACGCTGCTGGCGCGGCGATCACGGCCCTATCAAGTCCATAAATGTCGAGGTTGGCCCGTTGTCGCAGCCCTGCAACCTCCCGCCGGAAACCTGTCCGGAGGACATGGACTGGGAAATGTGGCTCGGGCCCGCTCCATGGGCGCCTTATAATGCGAAGCGCTGCGATGGGAACTTCGGCACCGGCGGCGGCAGTTGGCGCTCTTACATCGATTACTCCGGCGGCGGCATGACGGACTGGGGCGCCCACCATTTCGGCGGTGCCACCTTTGCCGTGGATGTGCGGGAACTGCAACCCACCGACGTCATCCTGCAAAATGAGAGCGGAAAGAAATTTCTGACTTTCCAGTACCCTAACGGAATCCAAATCACGCATAACAAACCCGGCAGGGGCAACATGAACGTCGAGGGCACGCCGGGCGAAAAGAAGGAGGCCAAGCCCGTTCCCAAATACGCGGGTCAGGGCGGCATCACCGGCGACTTTATCGAATGCGTCAAGACCCGCGGAACGCCCTTCCGCAACCTCGAGTCCGCCGTCAATACCATGGCGGTGTGCCATCTCGGCATCATTGCTTATACCGTCGGACGTTCGCTCAAGTGGGATGCCGCGAAACAATCGTTCATCAATGATGAAGAGGCCAACCGCTTCCTCGACCGCGCCCGCCGCGAGCCATGGCAAATCTAATGCCTGATCTCATCTCAATAACCTAATCATTTTCGAAAGGACCACTGCCATGTTGGACAAAGCATTTGAAGCCCTGAAGACCTACGATTGGGGCATGGACCCCAAGCTCATCCAGCCCATCGACGAGGCTATCGTTTCCACCCACGGAGACGCCGCCGCCCGCAAAGACCTGGAATCGCGCCTCATTGCAGCGCTGCAGGGCGAAGCTCCGCGCGCCGCCAAAGACGCCGTGTGCCGCGCGCTGCGCACGATTGGCACCGCAGCCTCAGTTCCTGCTCTCGCGGCGCTGCTGGCGGATGAAAAACTCTCCCACATGGCGCGCTACGCCCTTCAGTGCATCCCCGCACCGGAAGCGGAAAAGGCGCTCGCGGAAGCACTCTCCAAAGTCGGCGGAAAACTCAAAATCGGTGTCATCTCTTCACTCGGAGTCCGCCGCAGCGCAGCCGCGGTTGCACCCTTGCAAGCCCCGCTCGCAGACAGCGATCCCGTCATCGCCCGCGCCGCCGCCTGTGCGCTGGGCACCATTGGTTCTCCGGAAGCAAATCAGGCTCTAACCGCCGCCAAAGCCCGTCCTGAAACGAAGGATGCCATCGCCGACTCCATGCTCGAATGCGCTGAAAACCTCCTCGCCGCCGGCAAAAAACAGGAAGCAAAAGCCGCCTACGAAAAAATCCTCAGCGACTCTCCCTCCAAAGCCGTGAAAATCGCCGCTGAACGTGGAGCCGCTGCGTGTGCCGGCAGTTAAATAGAGCCACCGCGCTGCCTTAGTACCTATTTGCATAAATACTGTGACGTATATTCTTGCCTTTCCTCATGAGATGAAGAAACATAGGGTGCGTAAACAAGGCGCACTCCTTATGCCTCGTAACAGTCCTTATCCAATCACTCTCACCGGCAGCGAGAAAACCGCGTTGGAACGGATGGCGCGAAAATATACGTCATCGTATTTTCAGGTCGTTCGATCCAAAGTCATCCTGATGGCTGCTCAGGGGCTGCGTAACGATCAAATCGCCGCCCGCCTCTCACTGCCGCGGCAGATCGTCAGCAAATGGCGCAAACGGTTTTTCGAAGCACGCCTCCCCGGTCTTGAGGATCTTCCTCGTGCCGGGCGCCCGCCCGGTTTTTCCCCCTGAGGTGCGGGTGCAGGTCAAAGCCATTGCCTGCCAGTTGCCCAAAGAACTTGGACTGCCTCTTTCGCGTTTGAGCCGCGCGGACCTGGTGCGTGCAGTCATCCGGCGCGGAATCGCGGCGCAGATCAGCGGGCGGACCATTGGCGGTGGCTCGACGAAGATGCCCTTCGCCCCTGGCAGCACCGGAGCTGGATCTTTCCGCGCGATCCCCATTTCCAAACCAAAGCCGCACGGGTGCTTGATCTCTATCAGGGAGTCTGGGAGGGCCGGGCTTTGGGAGCCAACGACTTTGTGATTTCCGCCGACGAAAAAACCAGCATTCAAGCGCGGGTGCGTTTGCATCCCGCGGTGCCGCCCCGGCCACGGCAGCCCATGCGGGTGGAATTCGAATATGAACGGCGGTGCCCTCGCTTATCTGGCTGCCTGGGACGTGCGCCGGGCCAGAGTGTTTGGCCGTTGTGAAAGCACCACCGGCATAGAGCCCTTTGGCCGGCTTGTCCGGCAAGTCATGGAACAGGAACCCTACCGCAGCGCCCGGCGCGTCTTCTGGATTGTGGATAACGGTTCCTCGCATCGCGGAGCGCCTCCGTGAAGCGATTGCAAAGCGCTTATGGCAATCTTCGCCTGGTGCATCTGCCCGTGCATGCCAGCTGGCTCAACCAGGTGGAAATCTATTTCTCGGTGATCCAGCGCAAAGTACTGACGCCAAATGATTTCGCCTCCCTAACGGAAGTCGGCCAGCGCTTGCTGGAATTCCAGAGCTTCTACGAGCAAGCCGCCAAGCCCATTGCGTGGAAATTTACAGGCCGGGACCTCAAGGAACTCGTGAGCAAACTCAAAAGCCCCCCCGCCACTGCCTTTGGCAGCTTGAAATTATTCGTCACCGAACTTTCGCCCCTGAGCACTTAGCGCCTGCTCAATAACAGCTTTTTTCCGGGCTTGGTGCTTGCTATCGTTGCTATCACTCTTTGTCCATGGCGCAACTTCTCGTCCGCAACATCGCTCCGTCTCTCGTCCAGAAACTCAAACGCCAGGCCTCCGCTCATGGCGTTTCGGCCGAGGAGGAGCATCGCCGCATTCTCAAAGCAGCGCTCAGCCGGCCCGGCCGCGCCAGGCTCTCGCTCATCGAGTTTCTGCTCTCCCCTGAGGCCGCCGTGCATCCGAAAGTGGAACTGGACACCAGCCGGAGCCGGACTGCCGAGTCCCGCGACACTGGATTCTGATGGCCTTTCTCCTGGAACGAACATCCTCTCTGAACTGCGCGGTCTGTTCGCCGCCACCGCGCATGAGCACAACCTGCTAACGATCGCTACCCGCAATACTGGCGACTTTCAGTCCACCGGGGTAACATTGATCAAACCGTTTGTTTGAATCTCCTCCCGGCCACAGCCCGAATCGTCTCTTCGCTCAATTCATTCCCGTAAAACCGCCGCAGGAATGCAGCCCGGCGTTCCTCCTCCGTCCCTTCCGGCAGCGAAGCCCACACCATCTCCCTCGCCGCGGCGCTCATCTCAAGGCCCATCATCATCCGCTCGCCTGGAGTGCGCTCCATCATGGCCCGGAAGATCATCGCGTTGACCTCCGGTGCCGTGTCCTTCACGGAATAACCCGTGTCAGCATATCTGTCAGGTTCAATGCGGCTGACCATTTCCGCAGGTACTCCATATCACAACCCGTCGCAATCAGGTTCTCCACATCAGACAGTTGCCGGTCGGACAGAGATTCCCGCGCCCAGTCCAGCTTGGACAGAATCAAGTCCTCCTTGCTGACCACCCATACCTCGAAATCCGCAATCCTGCGCCGTTCCCGCCGCGTGAACTCGTGCTGCCGGTATTCCGTGTGCTTCCTCACCATAAAATCCACCTTCATCAGCGTGCGCTGATGGATGGCGTTAAAGCTGGACTGATGCAGCACCGCCTCCCTGGCTCCCTCCGGCGAAACATAGTAGTCCTCTCCCAAAATAGTTGCGATGCGCGCCGCATCCTTCAAATAAAATGCCACCACTAAATCGATGTCCCGTGTCATGCGTGGCTGAGCGTAACAATTCAACGCCAGCGAACCGGTGAGCATGTAGTCCATTCCCGCTTCTTCCAGTCGCATGGAAATATCCTGAAGTGTTTCCAGTTCGGAACTCATGGCGATTCTCTTTTTCAGCAGACGATACTCAGTGATGGCAATGACGAAGTGGACGTAAACACTGTTTATCAGGATGAGTCCCCTGGAAGCAACCGCGCAGCATAACGGCGGATGAAGAGGCCTCCGAAATCTTTGTGACGGAAAACTCACAAAATTTCCGTGGCTAATCCTCACATAACGGTCCGGCGCGTACCTTGCCCGTATGATCGCGAAATTGCATCTTACGCGAAGTCCGTCCCTGGCGCGGGGAGCCGCCCGGACACTCGCGGGTGTTGTCCTGACAACTGCCGCCGTTGCACAAAACCCCGTTTATAGTCCCGGCAGCGCATGGGGCACGGCGTCCGTGCCGGCGCTCCGGGAGGCCTCCGGACTGGCTGCAAGCTGGCGAAATCCGAAAGTGTTGTGGACCCACAATGACGGCGGCCGAAAGCGGTTCTACGCCATCACACCGGCGGGACTGCATCTGGCCACGTTCAATCTTGACGAAAAACTTGGCGATGTGGAAGCCATCGCGGTGGGCCCGGGACCGGTGGCTGGAGCGTCGTATCTGTACATCGCAGACATCGGTGGAAACGACTCTCCGAACGATGTGCGGGCTACCGTGCGGATATTGCGCGTGCCGGAACCCGAAGTGGCCTTGGATGTTGCGGGCGATCCGCCGGAGTCGGATTTTCCTCCCGCGGAGGTCTTCACTCTCGCCTATTCCGACGGCGAGAGCTACGATGCCGAGGCGATGTTCATCGAGCCGGAAAGCGGCGAACTCTATCTTTTCACCAAATCAAAGGTCGAGTCCCGCATGTATCACGCCATGCTGGATACGGGGCTGAGCGGCTCCGCGCTGCCGCTGAATTTTGTGGCCACGGTGCCGGTGCCGGAGCCCTCGGACGCTGACATTTCACGCGATGGCAGGCAGATCATTCTGCGCCATGAAAATGCGGCCTGGACATGGTCCCGCGCAGCAGGTTCCACCGTGGAGGCTGCCATGACCCAGGCGCCACGAACGGCTCCGGTCATCGGCGAACCCCTCGAACCCAACGGCGAGGCGATCACTTTCCTGACGGATGGCTCCGGCTACATGACCCTGAGCGAAAAGGAGAATTCCGTGCTCTATCATTTCCAGAAGCAGACTCCAATGGCCCCGGTGGCGCAGAGCCGCATCGCTCCGCGCAGTGTTTTTACAGGGTCCACCGTGCAGGTTCCCGCTCCGGTTTCCGGGTATCCACAGCCCGTCTTTATTTGGCGGCACAACGGTGAATCAGTGCCCGGCCAGACCGCCTCCGCGCTGAGGCTCACTAACGTTTCTCCGGACCAGCAGGGCACGTGGGAAGTCACGGCGATGAATGCCCATGGGAGCGCCACCGCATCGTTCACTCTCACCGTCCGCCCCAAACCGGATCTGCGCGTTACTGAAGTGATGGCGCTGCCCGCAGAGGCGGGAGGCGGCGCTGACTGGTGGGAACTGACCAGTTTCGAAGACACGCCCGTGGACTTGTCAGGGTGGAGATTCAATGACGACGGCGGCGATCTCGACAATGCCTTCGTCTTTCCGGCGGGCCTCACCATTCTCCCCGGAGAGTCCCTCGTGTTCGTGGAAGAATTGAGCCCGGCGGAATTCCGCGCATGGTGGGGATCCGGTGTGCCCGCAGGCGCGCAGATCGTTTCCTACGACGGCGGCGGCCTCGCGCTGAACACCCCCGGCGATACCATTCGTATCTGGAACGATTCCACCACCGATGTGAATGCCACCGTCACCGCGCGCACTTTCGGAGCTTCGACCGCCGGCGTCTCGCTCAACTACGATCCCTTCTCTAACATATTCGGCGGACAGAGCCAGGCCGGAGTGAACGGTGTCTTCACCTCTGCGGGCCTGACAGATCGCGGCTCACCGGGCATTTGGCTGCCACCCGCTGCCGATCCCGCCCTCTCCGCCTCCACTGCGGACGGCACTTTGCGCATGGAAATTCAAACCAGCGCACTCCGCTGGTACACTCTCGAGGCCTCCGAGGACCTGAGCGCGGAATTCTGGACGCCGGAAGCCTCCTTCAAGGCCTCAGCAAACGGTCCGCGCTTTTTTGAAGCGCCCACCACCGGCAACCGCCGGTTCTTCCGCGTGCGAGTGCGCTAAGCCGTATCTATCTATGCAGAAGAAAACGTCGCGAGGCGCAGCGAGGGCCGTCAATGCAGCCGAAGCGAAGCACAGACACCAGGCCTGTATTCCTTTGACAAAGCGGGCACCGACGGAGCAGGTTTCTTCTGTATAGTTAAGGCTAAGTCCGCCGGCAAGTGGTGCACGGTAGTCCGCTGAACTTCGTGTTTGCGGTACTTCGCAAGCCTTGACCCCTGCGGGGACCGGACGTCCTGCAGCGTTTCCAGTTCGGAGTTCATCGCGCTTCTTTGAATGGCAGGTCGTCCGTCCTCTTCGCAAAGCCTGCCGAACCATTCGCGTCCTGCTGCCTCCCGGGCTTTTCGTCTCGACAAAGGCAGGGGATCGGTGGCTCCAGAGCGGTGACCGCAGAGCGGAGGGAAAGCAGGCGGGAGGGGAAAAAGGGACGGAGTATGGGAGGAATGACGCAAGCAGAAGCCGAAATCAGAAAGAATAGCGAAAAGCGTAACGAGGGGCCGATGCCTGACGACTATGGGCAGTGATACGAAAAACCGCGCAAAGGCGCACAAGACACCGAAGAACCCGCGCAATTTCCCCCCCTGCTCATCGCGTATAGATGCCTGCTGTTCCGTTCCTCCAAACCGTTGACTCACTGACCCTGCTGCAATGCGCCTGTTAATCCATCTGCGCGGCCCTGCGGTGGTGACGCTGGCTGCCGTTTTCACGGCATCTGAGCCGCTGCGGGCGCAGCAGGTGGCGGGAACTGTCGATCCCGGATTCAACCCGAATCCGGGGGCCATCTCGAGCCTTGCCGTTCAGCCGGGAGGAAGGATTTTGTTAGGCAACTTTCACGGGACCGTGGATGGACAATTTGTCGAGGGGATCGCGTGTCTCTACGCGGATGGCGTGATGGAGAGCCGGCAGACGTTCGCACCGGAAGCCGCCGGGGACACTGTGGACTGGGTGGCCGTCCAGCCGGACGGAAAGATCCTGCTGGGCGGCGCATTTTCCGAAATCGGCGATGCTCCGCGGGACCGTTTCGCGCGACTCCATGCTGACGGCACGCTGGAGAGCACGGACACCTTCAATCCAGGCAGCGGACCAAATGCCGGCATAGAGTGCCTCGCTTTCCAAACCGATGGAAAAATCGTGATTGGTGACGCATTCGACAAGGTGGCGGGCCAGCCCCGCCAGGGCATCGTGCGGCTCAACGCGGACGGGAGTTTGGAGTCTGCCGCGGGTTTCAGAGCGGACACGAACGAAGACGGAGAAGTCTATGGGATCGCGGTGCAAACGGACGGAAAGATCGTGGCGGGCGGCGGGTTTAACCGGATCAATGGGGAACTCCGCCGCAGGATCGCGCGGCTTCTTCCGGACGGAACGCCGGAGGGCACCGCGACGTTCAATGCGGGATTCGGACCGGACGGCACAGTGCGGCGCGTGATGCTGCAGGCGGACGGCAAAATCCTGCTGCTGGGTGATTTCGGGGAAGTGAACGGTCAGCCCCGCGCCGGTCTTGCCCGCCTGAATGCCGACGGCTCGGTGGATCCAATGGCGCCCTTCAATCCTGGTAAAGAACTCGCGGGCAAGACGCCCCGCACCATGGCGCTTCAGGCGGATGGAAAGATCCTGACAGGGTACACCGTTCCCGGCGCCAATGGCAAAGAGCAATTTGGAATCGCGCGGCTCCTCCCGGATGGCGCGGTTGAGAGTTCCGCCACATTCGACTCGGGGCCGCACCTCAGCCTAACAACAGGCAGTGCGGTGCCATCCATTTGTTTGGAGACGGACGGCGGCATTCTGCTGGGAGGGAACTTCGAGGAGGTGAACGGCCACCGGCGATCCGGAATCGCGCGTCTCCGCAATGGTCCGGCGACGTCATTCCTGGGAACGGCCGGGCCGTCCGCGATACGCTGGCTGCGCGGAGGCACCTGTCCGGAAATCGACGCGGCGGTTTTGGAAGTGAAGCCCACGGGCGCGAATGACTGGACGCCGCTCGGAGCAGGCAAGAGGTCTCCCGGTGGTTGGATCTGGCAACCCGTCAGCGGTCTCCCGGCGTCCGGCACGCTGCGCGCGCGGGGAATGGCTCCTGCGGGAAACGGTTCCAGCATCGTCGAGAGCTTTCTGCCGCTGGGTCCAAACGCAAGTCCCGGAATTTCCGTTAGGCAAACGGGCAAAGCAGCCCTGAACGCGGCGGATGCAGTGGCGCTCGGAACCACATTCGGAACGAACACCGGTGTTCTCACCTTCACCCTGGAGAATACGGGAATCGGGGTGCTGAGAGACATCGCCGTAACCCTGTCCGGCCCGGACGCCGCGGACTTCTCCCGCCTCACGACGCCGGCCGCCTCCGTGGAACCCGGGCACCTCACCACCTTTTCGATCAAGGTTGCTCCCGGCACGCCCGGCGAACGTCACGCGGTCATGCGCCTCGCGCATAACGTGCCTGGCGCTGAACCATATGTGATCAGTCTTTCCGGAGTGCGGACGGATGTGCTGGCGCCGCACTTTGCAAATGCTCAGCAGGTTCCGGTGACCACCGAGAACTTCATCGCGGAGGGAGTGACCTTCGCATCCCTAACGATTGGTTTTGCGCCTGCGCCCGGCGATGTTCTCACCGTCGTCGGGAATACCGGACTGCTGCCGATCCACGGGCGCTTCGATGGCCTGCCGGAAGGCGGCACCGTGACGGCGGTCTTCGGAGGTCAAACGTTCACCTTCGTCGCCTGTTACTTCGGCGGCTCGGGCAATGATCTGATTCTCGTGCCCGTTTTCTCCGCCCTGGAGCAGTGGCGGCAAACGCATTTTGGCACCACCGCCGGCGCAGGTGACAGCGCCGACGATGCAGATCCGGACCACGATGGCCTAACAAATCTTGCGGAATTCGCATTTGGCCTTTCGCCGGTGGCGAGGGAGAACCGGACACTGCCGGAATTCAGGCGCGACGGTGCAGCCCTTACCACATCGTTCACCGCGCCTGAAGGGGCCGGCGAGGCTGTGCTCTATGGTGTGGAATGGAGTCCCTCGATGCTGCCTGGAACCTGGAAGACCGCAGATGATACCGGAGCAGGCAGGAATCATGCGTTCAGCGTGCCTGCGAACGGAGAGGAGGTGTTCGTGCGCTTCGTGATTAAGATGCGTTAGGTGGTGCCGGGACACGGGCGGGTCTTCGCACCAGTTCGCCTCTGCAATTGGGACACGTGAATTCGAGATCCTCAGCACACTCACGGCAGAAGGTGCATTCATAAGAACAGATGCAGGCTTCCTTCGATTCCGGCGGCAAAGGCTTGCTGCAGGATTCGCAGGCCGGTTTCAGTTCGAGTGACATCCCACGGTGATCACGGTTTTTACGGAATTGGCGATGAAGCATTTCTCGTGAGCCAGAAGATGGAGGCGCTCCTCATCCTCTGTGGAGGGAAGCTTCGCGCCGCTCCAAGCGATCTGCGGATTCAATTTGATGGAACTGATCCAGAGAACGCCCGCTTCATTTTTGGTCATATGCCCCACGGCTTCGTCGGTGTAGCTGTCCGCCTGGAACCCCTGACCGGCGGCGAGAGACAAAAACCAGAGCATGTGGCAGCTCGAAACTGCAGCGACGAATGCCTCTTCGGGATCGACGCAGGCGGGATTGGAATACGGCACAGGGACCACAGACGGAGAGGAGGAGCCGGGGACGGTGGCGCCTCCATCGAAGGCCCATGTGTGCTCCCGTGAATACTTACCCTTTAGGAAGTCGGCGTCTCCGCGCTTCCATGCGATGACGGCGGTATGGTCTGACATGCCGCAAAAGGAGCCGCTCCAGGGGGATTTGCAAGCCCCTCCATGAGGATCAGATGAGAGCCCCGCCGTATGTGACGAAAATGTATGACAAAAACATTAGGTGCGACAGGCGGGGTTCCGGAGAATGGTATAAGTTCTTTCCCCCTTTATGCATATACGCCTCTCAGCCTTCGCGCTCGTCGCGACGGCCCTCACCTCCGCTGCCCTCCCCCTCGTCAACTACAACGATACCTGGCGCTACAAAAAAGGCACCTCCGCGCCCCAGGCAGACTGGAAAACGGCGACCGATGCTTCACTCAGCGCCTCCTGGCTTTCCGGACCCGGATGGATAGGATTTGGCGATGGGGGCACTGGAGCGAATGCGGCGGGCACCACCCTGTCCGATATGCGCATGACCGGAACCAACGCGGGCTATCGCATGGTTTATATGCGCAAGACTTTCACCGTCAGCGCTGCGGTCCCGGGCACCGATGAAGTGGTGCTGGATACGGACTTCGATGACGGGTTCATCGCATGGATAGACGGGACTTACGTGGATCATTTCGGGCCGTCGGGGAGCCCGCCGGCCGAACCGGCCTGGGATGCCGCGCCATCGATTGATCTGCATGAATGTTCGTTTGGGAACTCCAGCAGCACGCCGCAACCGGTGAGGAGCACCGTGCTGGGAACGGTTGCTTCAAAGCTGCCGGCCGGCACGCACGTGCTTTCCGTACTGCTGATCAATGAGTCGATCGATTCGAGCGACGCAGTGGCAAAAGTCAGTCTTTCGACCCGTACACCCGCTCCGCCTCCGGACCTGCACTGGGAACTGACGGACAGTCCTGTGGCCTTGAGTTCCACGTTTATCGTCGCGGCGAACCAGGAACTGATCATTGATCCGGGTGTGGAAGTGCGCTGTCCCTCCAGTTCAGACGCCATCGACTGTGCAGGGAAAATCACGGCGCTTGGCACGCAGGCCCAACCGATCCGGTTCGTGCGCGCCGACTCCGCGAATGCATGGAGACGCATCCGCCTGACAGGAACGCAGGAGAGCACGTTTCGCTGGTGCGACTTTGAAGGTTCCAACACGTCGGGCACCATTCGGGGCTCCGGCAGCGCGGCGGCGAGTCCTTCAGTGAATCTGGAAAAGTGCCGCTGGATCAATACGGACGTGCAGATGGTGGAACTCACTTACACGTCGTGTAATATTATCGATTGCCAGTTTGAATCGATCGGAGCGCAGGAGTTGATTCACTTCTCAAGCATGCCGGCCACGGGGCACGCACTGATTAAGGGATGCATTTTTGGAACGCCCGGAGTTCCGCCCACGTCCGGTTACAACGACATCGTGGATTTCACCGGCGGCAACCGCCCGGGTCCGATTGCCCGCTTTATTGATAACGTATTTCTGGCCTCGGTGGATGACTGCTTCGACATGGACGCCACGGACGCCCACATCGAAGGAAATCTGTTTCTGAACGTCCTTCAGGGCGAGCCGCGCGCGTCCAGCAGCAATCCGATCACCACCGGTGAGGGTAATGCGGTGGCGGAACTCGTAATCTGCCGCAACTACTTCTACAACTGTGAACACCTGCTTCTGTTGAAGGACAACGGCGCGGCAGTGCTGCAGAACAACAGTTTCCTCAAAATGGTGGAGAACCCCAATGCGCTGCAGGATGATGACGGCGATCCCATCCCGCCGGGCATCATCCTTTTCGGCGAGCCGTGGCGCGGGCGTCCGCTGGGGGCGGGGGCCATCTACAATGGCAACATCGCGTGGGACCTTGCACCGGTCATTCAGACGACGCCGTTTCCGCTTTTTGCCCCGGCGACGTCATTCCTTGTGGCCGATCACTCGCTCATTCAGGGCAATCAGTGGCCGGGTGCGGGGAATATCACGGCTGATCCGCTGTTCGTTTCCACGACGGGCGTCGATTACACTAACATTCGCCAAAAGCTGATGCTGCAGGCGGGATCGCCGGCAAAGGGGACCGGCCCTAACGGCATCGATATGGGGGCCGCGGTGCCCGCCGGTGCGAGCATCAGCGGGGAGCCGCCCGCGGTGACTGCGAACCGGAATGCGACGCTGAAAGTGGCGGGACCGGGGATCTGGGTTTACAAGTGGCGTCTCAACGGGGGCGCTTGGAGCGCCGATGTTCCGCTGGTGAAGGCTTCCGTGCTCGCCGGCGGCGTTTTCACTGCTGATATGTATGACAACCCAACGCCGATCACCCTGACAAATCTTGTGGACGGCACTTATCACGTGGAGGTGCTGGGGCAAAACTCCGCCGGGGACTGGCAGGAGAGTCCGGCGGTTTCCAAAACATGGACGGTGGAGGGCACTTCCTCCGAGCCCGATGCGGACAGCGACGGCCTTCCCGACGCATGGGAAATTGCCAACGGTTTTGACAAGGATGATCCCGCGGACGCTTCCAGTGATGCCGATAGTGATTCGGCCAGCAATCTCCAGGAATACATCGCCGGCACGGATCCCCGGAGCGCGGCAAGCCTTCTGAAAGCGGTGGGCTCGGTGCAGGGCGACGGTTCTGTGAAGATTACCTTCGATGCAGTGGCCGGAAAGTCCTATCGTGTGGAAGCCAGTGAGTCCCTGACAGGAGGAACCTGGGTAACAGTGGGGACAGTGCCGGCGCAGGCCGGTTCCGGTCCGGTCATGGTGACTGATGCAGCGCCGGCGCGGAGGAAGTTCTATCGCGTGGTGACGCCGGGACAGTAACGAAAATAACGCGCACCGCTTGCGCCTTCGGCCTGCGCTGCTACACGGCGCAGCATGGCTTTTCTCAACGCGAATTATCTCAAGCTCACCGCCGGTTATCTTTTTCCTGAAATCGCGCGGCGGGTTTCGGCATTCACCTCTGAAAACCCGGAGGCGGCGAAACGGTTGATCCGGTGCGGTATCGGTGACGTGACCGAGCCTCTGCCCGCTGCGGCGCGCGAGGCGATGAAGAAGGCCGTGGATGAACTGGGAGACCGCAATACGTTTCGCGGCTACGGGCCGGAGCAGGGCTACGGTTTCCTGCGCGAAGCCATCGTGGCCAATGCGTATGCGCCGCTGGGCTGCGACATTTCGGCGGATGAGATTTTCATCTCCGACGGCTCCAAATGCGACACCGGCAACATCCTCGAGATCTTTGGAGAGGGCAACACCATCGCGATCACTGATCCGGTGTATCCGGTGTATGTGGATACGAATGTGATGATCGGCAACACAGGGCCGGCGATGGCGAACGGGCGCTATGGCAAGCTGGTGTACCTGCCGTGCACGCCGGAGAATCACTTCGTAGCTGGCATTCCGGACCGCAAGGTGGACGTCGTTTATTTGTGTTACCCCAACAACCCCACCGGGGCCACGGCGACGTTTGCGGAACTGGAGGCATGGGTGGCGTATGCGCGGGCGAATGAGACCGTGATCCTTTACGATGCCGCCTATGAGGCTTACATCACGGAGCCGGGCGTGCCGCACTCCATTTATGAAATCGAAGGTGCGCGCGACTGTGCGATAGAGTTCAGGAGTTTCTCAAAACACGGGGGCTTCACCGGGGTGCGTTGCGCCTATACGGTGGTGCCGAAATCGCTCATGGCTTCCACGGAGGACGGGAAGCGCCATCCGCTGCATCCTCTGTGGAACCGCCGCCATACCACCAAGTTCAACGGCGTCTCCTATCCGGTGCAGCGCGGAGCCGAAGCGCTCTTCAGCGAAGAGGGCAAAGCGCAGGTGAATGAACTCATCACGCACTATCTTGGGAACGCGAAGATCCTGCGTGAAGCCTGCGCCGCGGCAGGACTCAAGGTTTATGGCGGAGTGAATGCGCCCTACATTTGGGTCGGTTGTCCGGAGAGCGTGAAGAGCTGGGACCTCTTTGACCGGATGCTCAACGAGTCGAATGTCGTCATCACGCCCGGTGCCGGATTTGGTGCGGCGGGCGAAGGCTTCTTCCGCATCAGCGCCTTCAACAGCCGCGCGAATGTGGAGGAGGTGGCGAAGCGGATCGCCGCGATGAAGTGGTGAGGCGGAGCCTCAATGGCGCTAAGTTGCGCTGCAGATCGCAATTAAATGACGAAGCTCGAAACCCGAAGCCCGAAGGAATGACGAAGCGCGAATGACGAAGGCCACTCGCTTTTGTTTTTCTTCGACGCGGGCAAAAGCGACTGGGCTGCGCCACGGTCACTCTACTTTTGCGCCCCGCATTTGTCAGGACACTGTGGGACTGCTTTGACCGGGGGTTAGCGCAGCGTAGCCTTGAGTCGGAGGAATCTTTCCGGCCCGTTTGCGGGGACGTAAACGGTGCGCTCGCCGTTAGGGGCCGGCGTTTCGGGAGCGGGAAGCCATGTTAGGAGGTCCCGCGAGATTTCGCCGGAGAGGTTCACATCGGCACCGGCTGTGAAGGGCGCGGCCGTGCGGAAAGTGAGCGACAAATCGCCGGCCGGAGTGAGTGCGGGGAGCGGCCAGCGTGAAGCGTTAGGATCATCGCCGCCGGGGAAGCTGTTGCGGAGCGGATCGAGACCGAGAGCATGTTTGAGGAGGAGAGGAATGCCATCGCTTGAATAGGTGCCATTGAGATTCGCCGGCGACGGCAGACCATACCATTGCGCGAGGGCAATGCCGGGCACCGCAGGGGTGATGCCGGGCATGGTGGGCTGGAAATTGAAGCTGTTGTCCGCAAGGGACTGGAGCACGAGGTTCCCGATCGCGATCGTATCACCCTGATTTACCTTGATATAAACGGGGTCGGGGGTCGCACCGCTAATGATCCCCAGACGGCCACCTGCCAGCGACGTGCCGTAGAAAGTGAAGACCGGGTACCAGCCCTCGTAAAGCCTCCAGGGATTGGCAAACCGCCAGACGCCGGTCGCCGGAGCCGTCCAGCGCACCCAGTAACTGCCGATGGAATAACCGGAGGGCGGTGCAGGCAGGCCTGCGGTGGATTCACCAGGCTCAAAGGTGGCGCGCGAGGACATGGAATATGCAAGGAATCCAGTCTCAGCGACCTCCTCTGCGGTAAGAGGCGTGGCAAAGGCATCTGCATTTCTGACGTCCGTCAACACACGGCCCAACTGCAACAGGTAGCGGATGGCAGATGGCGGAGCTTCCACCTGGAAGGAATACGAGTTGCCCGCGACGGCATCGAATGCCGACAAAGAACGGGACTGACCGGGTGGTGTAAACGGCGACACCGGAACCCGCTCCAAACTGGTTAGGGTATTTCCTTTCCACACGGCCAGTGCCGGTTTTGCATCGCTCCCGCCGGGATGTGGCAAATAATAGGTCACCGGGTCGATCATCACGCGACCGGTGAAGTCCGCCGTCCAGCGAAGCCATGCCGTGCGGGCGGCGGGCACTCCGGGCGTGGCCTCCGGTTCCCCTGGCTCTGCGGTAACCCGCACGAGACTCACATTGTGGTAGCCGATCAACGAGGGAGGAACCGGCGCGGCATCGGCGAACCGGTCGTGCGGCGACACCGGCAGCACATGGAAGCCAAAATAGACCAGGCCATTGGATTTGTCAGGGCTGTCGAAGACCTGCACCCGGTAAACGGTGCCCGCCTGAATATTGACCACCGGGGAATAAGTGGGATCGCCTGCAGTTTTGTCCTTGGAGACTACGAGTGTGAGCGCATTGAGACTGCTGCCGGTATAGACATTCACACGGTGTCCTGTGAGATAGAGGATACCGTCCACCGCGGGTGTATAGGTCCACCAGCGCGTGCGTTCATCAGGAGAGTGCAGGCCGGGTTCGCCAGGTTCGGAGGTGGCATCGCTATACACGTCCGGACTATTGTTAGGATCGAGTTCCGGAGCCCCGGCAAACGAGTCACTGCCGCGCGAACGCAATTCAATGCGCAACTGAGCGGAGAGGCCGTAGGGAAACGAAATGAGATATCGCCGGCCTGCAGTGACGGGAGCATAGGCGTTCCGCTGGCCGTTCGTTACGGAATCGATTTGCGTCAGGGTACCGTTGTCATCGCGATAGGCTTTGTAGAGCGGGCTCGTGTAATAGGGAAGAAATCCGGCCAGACCATCGCGCGGGGCTACCCATGAAAACCACGCCAGCAGGGCTCCTGTGCCGGTCTGATCCGCCACGAGGGATTCGTAAAAGTAACCCTCTCCGGTGACATCCGGCCCAAGGGGCATAGCGGTGGCAGGCGTGAGATTTTGGGGAGTGACAAACGGTTCGATCACAAAATCCGCCCGGTCCAGACCGGCGCTGTCGTGATGAATGAAGATCTCTTCGCCGGCAGAGGCCTCGAACGATTGAGAAGGGGTGCCGACAACTGTGCCGTTCGCTCTGACAATACTAAGGTAGGCGTTATTGGCATTCGCGCGCACCCGCCATGTGCCGGTAACGGGAATCGTCCATCGCCACCAGCCCTCGCCATCGGTCACCTGCTGGACGGAGGCCCGGGGGCCAGCCGGAAGCGGAGTGGCCGTTTCCTTAGCGGAGGATGCGGGGCTGACGAGGGAAATTTGCAGCGTCGCCTGATCTCCAGGGACGGGATCGCCCTCGTGAACGAACATCATCCAAAAGCGCTGTCCCGCGGCGGCCCGGAGGAGCAGACCAGGGACCGCCCGGTCTTTCCCCGCGAGTTGATCGTAGGACGGTTTTTGCGGCGCCGGCGGATCAGGAGCCGCGACGGCTGCGATAGAAAACGGTTCAGAGCCCCGCAGGTCGTAAACTCCAGCCTCCGGGGCCGTCCACTCAAACCACATCGTGCCCTCGATTTCACTGTCGTCGGGATCGAACCCGCGGTCGATGTAAACATCCACGGGCTCGAGCGTGAGATTCCCGGCATATCCGGACCAGGTGATGGGAAGATCGCCCGTGAGCACGATACGCGTGGCAAACTCGTCATTCGGGGCCACCGACTGAGCGCTCGCTGGAACGAGCGCGAGCAGACTGAGGAGCAAGGAGGCGAGGGACTGCTTCATAAAGAGTTTTCCGCATTGGGGAGGCAAAAAGTTGCATCAGTCGAACGGTCCTGCGTCCCATTTTCACCGACCAATATGAAAACGGGGTTAGCCGGAAACGGCGCGGTACGGGCTTCGGATGCGGTTGATTCGAACTTAAAG
This sequence comes from Verrucomicrobiales bacterium, assembly GCA_035550135.1. Classification (GTDB taxonomy): domain Bacteria; phylum Verrucomicrobiota; class Verrucomicrobiia; order Verrucomicrobiales; family V1-33; genus V1-33. The sequence goes on along the minus strand of DASZQB010000034.1, from coordinate 151,784 downwards.
AAGGCCGCGGATCCCGTTAGGGTTTGGCGGCGACGGCCATGAGAGTTTGGAAATGCGGTGGCTCGCTTTCGCGGTCAACGACGTTGATGTGGATGTCCTGGAAACCGGCGTCTTCGAGGAATCCGTAGATTTCCACTTCGGCGAAGCCGAGCCAAACATCGGCGTAAAGTTCGCGGGCCTGTTCGAAGTCGTGTTTCAACAAATCGAGGATGACGATGCGTCCGCCCGGACGCGCGATGCGGAAGGCCTCACTAACCGCATGCGCGGGCTGCTGCGCGTGGTGCAGGGCCTGGCTGAAAAAGGCGAGGTCCACCGCGGCGTCTTCGATGGGAGGAGACTCGATGTCACCGAGACGATACTCCAGGTTGGTGAAGCCATTCTCCTGCGCGATGCGTGATCCGTAGGCGACCATTTTTTCGGAACTGTCCACGGCGATGACCTTTTCCGCGCGGCGGGCGAGGAGTTGAGAGAACGTTCCTTCACCGGCTCCGAGGTCGGCGATGGTTTGCCTGGGCAGCAAAAGAAGAAGGGCTTCGGCGAGGCCTTTCCAACTGCGGCCCGGGCAATAACTGCGCCCGAATTTGCCGGCGAGTTGATCGAAGTAGGCGCGGGCGGCGTCGGCGCGGTTGCGGAGAGCAAGATCGAGCGCCTGGCGGTCGCGGCGGGCTTCCGGAAGTTCGGCGGAGCCTTCGCGGAGGACATCCCGGAGGCCGGCGCCGCGCGGGTCGAAGGAATAGAGGCTGTTCTTTCCCGCCCTGCGGACTTGCACGAGACCGGCGCTTTTCAGCAACGCCAGATGCGTGCTGATGCGGCTCTGTTTCATGCTGAGGATTTCCTGCAATTCCGCGACGGTGAGTTCCGCGCGGTCGAGCAGCAGCAGCAGACGCAGCCGGGTGGGCTCGCTGAGAAGACGCAGGGATTCGAGAATGGACGGCACACGCGCCAGTGCCGCGGGTTTTCGGTGATGCCAACCGGGCAAATAACCGGCTGGTCACGGACCGGGAATGCCGCGTTCATGGAGCACGAAAGAACCTTGCGCGGCGCGTAACTTTGAGAGTTTGGTTCCGTAATCCATTTTTCTTATGAACAACCGCCGTCAATTCCTTCGCGCCGCGGCCGCCGCCACGGCAGTGCCTTTCATTCTGCCTGGCCGCGTGTGGTCCGCCGACCCCGCGCCGTCCAGCCGCATCACGATGGGTTTCGTGGGCATGGGCAAACAAAGTAAACACTTGCTGGGCGCGTTTCTCGGTCAGCCGGGCGTGCAGGTGGTGGCGGTGTGCGATGTGGACAAAAACCGCCGCGAAAGCGCGCAAAAGCGGGTCGCTGACAAATATTCCAAAAACAAGCCGGAAGGCTGGCAGGGCTGCGATGCGTACAATGACTTTCGTGAACTGATATCGCGGAAGGACATCGACGCGGTGTGCATCGCGACGCCGGATCACTGGCATGCGATCGTAACGGTGGCGGCGCTGAATGCAGGCAAGGACGTCTATTGCGAGAAGCCGCTCACGCATAACATCCACGAAGCCGTCACAGTGATCGACGCGGTGAAGCGCAACACCCGCGTGCTGCAAACCGGCTCGATGCAGCGCAGCAGCGGCGAGTTCCGCGTAGCGTGCGAGCTGGTGCAGAACGGAGTGATTGGAAAGATCAGCCGCGTGGAATGCCAGTTTGGCGGGCCGCCGCGCCCTAACGATTTGCCGGAGGAGGCGATGGAACCCGGTCTGGACTGGGACCGCTGGCTGGGCCCCGCACCCGTGAAGCCCTACAACTCCACCCTCGCGCCGCGCGGGCTGCACGATCACTTCCCTCTCTGGCGGGAGTATGCGGAATACGGCGGTGGTTATGTGACGGACTGGGGCGCGCACCATCTCGATATCGCGCAGTGGGGTCTTGGGATGGATGAAAATGGGCCGGTGGAAGTCCGTCCACCCGCCAGTGCTCCGGAAAGGATCGCGAAAAAGGAAAACCTCAACGTGGACGGATGCGAACTGGTTTATGCGAGCGGCATCACGGTGCAGCATAAACAAGGGGGGTTCGGCGTCCACTTCTTCGGCGAAAACGGCGAAGTGAAAGTGAACCGCGGAAAATTCGAGGTCATTCTCGGCGGCAGGACCGTGGCGAAGAAGGATGAAAAGGGCAGTGTGGAGCGCGCCTACATGACCGCCGAAAAGGAATTGCTGAAGGACACGAAAATCCGGCTCTACAAGAGCAGCGATCACATCGCCGACTTCCTGAGTTGCGTGCGGAGCCGAAAGAAGCCGATCACCCATGAGGGCATCGGCGGCGGCACCGCCATCGTGTGCCATTTAATGAACATCGGCTACGTGCTCGGCAAGCCGTTCAAGTGGGACCCGGCAAAGCATGAATTCGTGGGAGGAACGGCCGATCCGAAATTTTTGACGAGGGAGTACCGGGGAGAGTGGAAGGTGTGAGTCGCTTGAACGACAAAACTCAAGAATTCGCTTTCCGCCAGGCGCAGCTTTCCCGCCGGCCAGCTAATCATTCCAAAACATCCGCCACGTCGCGCAACCAGGAACACGAGTCCTGGCATGTCCAGCGAAGCAGGATATATTAAGTAAATTGGGTGATGATCTGGTAAATCCCGACCGCCGCCACGCTAATGGCAGCGATCCAGAGGCAAAGGCCGGATATTGGGCTGGAGCGAACGGCGGGGTCGGTTTGCCGGTGGCGAAAATAGAGCGCGGCGATACCGAGGAAGGGCAGCATCAATCCCTGTCCCAGCGCGCCGACGACAACGAGCGTCACCGGTTCGCCCCACAGGAGGTAGATGCCGAGAGAAAACAGCGGGAGGGCGGCGCATGCAATCTTTACCGCTTTCTCGCGGCTGCCGGGTTTTTCAAAACGCGCGGCGCGAAAGGTGACCATTCCATCCACGAGCAGGCGCGCATTCGATGCCGTGGCGGCAAAGACAGTGGAGTAGAGCACATTGAAAGCGCCGATCAGGAAAATGGCGAAACCCCATGTGCCCAGCGTCTCCCGATACATATGCGAGAGCATCGCGATCATGTCCTTGTTTTCGACCTTGATGCCCTTGGCATGAAGCACCGCCGCGCCGAGCAGGTAAAACGCCACCGTCGCCAGCGTGTAAACGATAAACGAAATCCACGCGTCCGATTTCATGACGCGAATCCAGCCAAGAGCGCGCTGCGCCCAGCCGGTGGTGCCATCGTTCGGTCCAATGAAGCGCCCATAACCTTTTTCAAGGCACCAGTACGGATAATAGATCAGTTCCGACGCACCCACACCGATAATGGCGAAGGCAGCGAATGCCGCGGTGAAGGTTTCCGGCAGTTGGAATTTGAAACCCTCTCCCACGTTCGCTCCTGTGATCCGGTAGGACGTCCATTGCAGCGAAGCCACCGCAACGACGGTGCAAACGGTGAAGATGACGACCATCATGACGCAGGCGTTCTCCACCATGCGATAACGGCCCCCGGCAAGCAGTGCAGATGTCAGGATTGCGGCCGCCGCCGCCCAAATGGAAGGATGGCCGGGAAGGCCGGCGCTGGCAGCGATCTGAGCGAGCCCGCCGAGCATTCCCGCGATTTGGAAAATGAGGCCCAAAAACATCACCAGCCATACCCAAAGGACCCATGAGACAATGAACCGCGGGCCGGGGATCAAGTCCAGCGCCTGCAGGGTCGTGAGACCGCGCGAGATCGCAAAGCGTCCGAGTTCCAATTGCACGAACACCTTCACAAGGCAGCCCAGGATGATGAACCAGAGGAGCGTGAAGCCGACCTCGGACCCGAGCCGGGGCGTGACGATCAATTCACCGGAGCCGACGATGGAGGCCGTGACGATCAATCCCGGCCCGATGCAGCGCAGGATGTCCCGCCAACGATGGGGTGCCGATTGAAGAGAGGGAGCCGGGTTCACACGTTTTGGATGCGGAGAGGTTGGCGGTTTTAGGGACCCGTTCTCTCAGCCACCTCTCTCCGTCTCCTTTTTCCAAATCCGCGTCAGCGGTCCGTCATTTCCGAAGACCGGATCGCTTTCCGGCAGAGGCACTTTGGCGATGCGTTCATCTGCGTCCGGGCGTTCGCCGGGTTTGCCGCGCAGCATGTCAGCGCTTTGGCCGGGCGGGTAGGCTCCCACACAATGGAAATCGGAACTGGAGCCGAGATTCTCATGACCTACACCGGCGGGAATGACGATGACATCACCGGCCTTCACCTCGAATATGTCTCCCGCGGTGTGGCCAAGGCGGATTTTTGCGGTGCCGCGGTAAACTCCCAGCACCTCATGAGCGGTGCTGTGATAGTGCGCATAGGAATACACGGTATAGCGCCACGCAGGCGGCCAGCCATTCCGATGGAACATCGCCTCCACTGCTTCCGGATCGGAGGAGCCCGCGCCGGGATAGAAAAGGAGCGGTAGGACGGGGTTGTTCGGAATCCCGCCGGAGTCTTTGAAGAGGTGGTTTTCGGGGTCGTACATCGCGCGGGTGATGAATGAGGGGGGGATGCTGTTTCGGCTCAATGATCGTCCGGGCCACAGCGCATATATGGAAAAATCGCGGATTGCGTCCATGACGCTTTGCCTGCTCTTTTCATTAACGCTGATTCGATGCCTGTTCCATGAGACGCGATTTCCTTAAGCTTTGCAGCATCCCGATGAGAATAACGCTGCTTCGAAAGTGGATGAGCGGTTCGCTGCTCGCGGCGCTGTTTTGCACTACCGGCGCCGGCGCAACGGATGTGCAGGGCCGGTTCGTGGCGCATGTGATCGAAATGCGCGGGCCGCCTTCCAATCTTAAGTTTACGCAGACGGTGACCACGCCTTCGGCGACGTTATCGCTGCCGCACGGAAACACCTCGGTGGGCGTCACCTTTCAAACGGTTCACCTTCAGATCAACGCGCCCGCGGTGACGCCGGTGGGACTACTGACCGGAGCCGCGACCATCGAAGCCGGCGCACTGGTGGACTTTTCCGCCTATGGCGGGAAACTTCCTGTCAGCAGCAGCATCACTGGAGACTTCGCCATCGGCAATATCAGCTCAACCCCCCGGCTCATCTTTGCGCAAGGCCTCCTCAGCAGTTGGGGCGGGAAAATGGAGGGCCAGCCGCAGTTGGTAGAGGTGGTCATCCCGCGGCAGACGCTCCCCGTGCAGCGCAATACCACCGCCTCGATCGGAACCCAGGGCAGCGGAAATGTGGAAGTAGCCGGCGTTTTAGCCTCCCGGCATCCCGAGATCACTACTGCCCGGATCGCAGCGGTGCAGACGCTGGAGGTTGGGTCCGGTTTTGTCGCGAATACGTCCAGCGATTTTGGCACCACTGTGCAGGTCTTTACTTACTACGATTTTCAGGCGCCGCCCGCACAGGTGCTCGAGGTGACGCGCGTGGTGGAGGATTGCGAAGTGAGGTTTCCCGGCGGGGACTGGATAGACGCGACGGTGGGAATGAAATTGACGCCGGGGTCACAGATTAGCACCGGTCCGGATTCAAAATTGTTTTTGCTGTTTCCCGACTCGTCAGTGCTGGAGGTATCGCAGATGACGGAGGTGCTCGTGAACACGCTGCTGCGTCAGGGCAACGCCTACACAGCGCAGATACTGATGAAGTCCGGCGAGGTGGCCGCGCAGGTGAACCCGGGGAAAGTAGTAACCAGCGACTTTTCCGTAGCCACACCGGTGGCTACAGCGAGCGTGCGTGGCACCGCCTTTACGATGCGGCATGTGGAGCAGCCGCAGGCCAAATCGTTCATTGTCGTCAAAGAGGGTTCCGTGGAACTTGACCCCGAAGGAGCGGGCCTTCCAACGCTCACGCTGGGAGGAGGACAGATGGCGCAGGCCACCCCGGCTTCTGCCTTCTCAGAGAACGTGCCGGCGCTCGAGATCGCACGCCGCGGGGCCGGTGGTGTGCTCTCCTGGCCGACCACGACGGCACCCGTGATTCTTGAGTTTAGTGCCGCGCTGGCGGAATCGCCGTGGGTTGGCGCGAATCTGCCGATCACGTCCGCCGCGGGACGGTCGGAGGCCGTGATCCCTGCTTTCGCAGGAAAGGGATTTTACCGTCTGAGTTTTGACCTCAGTGCCGTCGCCGGGCCGTAGCGGACAGGAGGGTCTTTACCGTGCCTCAGCGGTTTCTCGTGCTGCTGATGCCATTGCTTTGCGGCAGCGGAGGTTTTCGGGGGCGCACGCTTTGCAGGGCGGCTACTCCCGTATCCTGTATTTCTCACCGTCCGGGAAAAACGCATACGGACTGTCCTAACGTCATCACCGCACGACAACGGCAAGTAGAGCCTGTGGCGAAGCCCAGTCGCTTTCGTCTCCCATGCATGCAGCGAAAGCGAGTGGCCTTCGGCACACTCACTCTACTGACTTCCCGTGACGAACGACATCCTGTGAGAAATGCAGGATAAGCCGGAGAATCTGGCATGGCGTGTCGCCGAAGGGGAAGAGACAACAAAAAAGCGGCCCGGGAAACCCGGGCCGCTTGGCAGGTGTTGGTCGCCTTGTGTGGGAAGCAAAAACGGCTGTTCGATTACCGCGCGGGGGGAGGCGGCGGGTCGCCGGGGGGAGGGGGAGGATTGTCAGGACGTCCGCCGCCACCACCACCACCGCCAGGGGGACGGGGAGGACGCAGGGCGGCGAGGAATTCATCCTTGCTGATCTTGCCGTCTTTATCCGTATCGAGGTGGGCGAGAATGCGGGCGGCGACTTCCGGGCGGATGCCAGGGGGCAGGAACTCGTCCGCAGTCAGGAATCCGTCGTCGTCCTTGTCCAGTTCGTCGAAACGGGCGCTGCGCTGGGCGAGAATGCGGGCGCGGATGGCTTCCTGAGCAGCGGCTTTTTCCTCGTCGGAAAGCTTGCCATCGCCGTCGGTGTCCCACGGGTTGCCCGGAGGCGGCTGGCCGGGACGCGCCGGACGGGCGATTTGGCCATCATGCACGGCCTGGAGGTAGGCCTGGCGCTCCTCTTCGGAGAGCTTGCCGTCACCGTCCACGTCGAAGGGCTTGAGAATTTCGGGCAGTTCGCCGTTTCCGAAGGGATTGCGGGGAGGATCTACGGCATTGCTGGAGGGCGCAGCGGCCAGCAGCACGGCCGAAAACAGGAGGGTGGTGCGCAGTTTCATATGATACGGGTAGAGTTGAATGACCGCTGCCGGAACCGGAGAGTGCCGACAGCTTACCCTATCCGAGACGCGGGATAAGGAAAGTGGTTACACATGGATGACAATTTGATTGACAGCCGAATTTCCACTTTTCAGGCGGCGGTTTTCCCTGTTGGTCAGGGGGCATGCCTCTTCGTTTGTACGATACCCTGGACCGCACCTTTCACGAACTGACCCCCATGGATGGGAAGACGTTTCGTTTCTACTGCTGCGGGCCGACGGTTTACGGGCCCGCGCACATCGGGAATTTCCGTACGTTCATTCTCCAGGATGTCTTCCGCCGGGTGCTGGAACTGGGTGGTGTGCCGACGCTGCATGTCAGGAACATCACAGATGTGGATGACAAGACCATTCGGGATTCACTGAAAGCAGGCGTGTCGCTGAAGGAGTTCACGGATGGATGGACGAAGCGGTTTCACCAGGACTGCGCGGCGCTGAATTGCCTGCCTCCACACATCGAGCCGGGAGCGGTGGAGCATATCCCGCAGCAGATCGCGATGATCGAAACCCTGATGGAAAAGGGAAATGCGTATCAGGCGGCGGACGGGTCGGTATATTTTAAAGTATCATCATTTGATAACTATGGACGGCTCTCGCGGGTAAAGGAAAGGGAGCTGCAAATGACGGCGTCCACCAGCGAGGATGACTATGAAAAGGACACGCTGGCGGACTTTGCGCTGTGGAAGGCGCGAAAGCCGGAGGATGGCCCTAATTATTGGCCGGGGCCGTGGGGCGAGGGGCGTCCGGGTTGGCATCTCGAGTGCTCGGCGATGACGCGGGCGTATCTGGGGGATACGTTCGATCTGCACAGCGGAGGCGTGGATTTGATTTTTCCGCACCATGAAAATGAGATCGCGCAGAGCGAGTGCTGCACGGGCAGGCAATTTTGCCGGCACTGGTTCCATGTGACGCACTTGCTGGTCGATGGCACCAAGATGTCGAAGAGCCTGGGGAATCTCTACACGCTGACGGATTTGGCGGAGAAAGGATTCAGCGCGGGAGAAGTGCGCTATGTGCTGGCGGGCGCGCATTATCGCGCGCAGTTGAACTTCACGCTGGATTCGCTGACGGCGGCGCGGTCGGCGCTGGGGCGCATTGCAAAAGCGGCGCGGGCGCTGGCGGCGCGGAGTGGCCTAACGAATGCGGACGATGTGGCCGGGCACGGCCCGGGACCGTTCGGAGAGGCGTGGCAGTCATTGAACAACGACCTCAATACCGCGGAGGCGCTGGGTCATGTGTTTGTGACACTGAAGGCCCTGAAGCCCGATGGGTTGACAGCCGAAGAGGCGGCGGCGGCGTATCGCGGGCTGCACTTTATCCTGAGCGCTTTCGGATTCATTTTGCCGGAGCCGGAAACGCAGGCGGAGGATATCCCTGAAGACGTTAGGGCGGTGGCGGAGAAACGCTGGGCCGCGCGCACGGCGAAGAACTGGGCGGACGCGGATGCACTGCGAAAAGAGCTCGATGCGCTGGGCTGGGCAATGAAAGACGGAAAGGAAGGCTACGAGTTGAGCCGGAAGTGAGGGCCATCCCGAATGGCGCTAAGATAAGGGTAATCGTTGGTCCACGGGCCGGAGGCCCGTTAGAAATTAGATCCGGTGGTGGAGCGAGTCTGCGAGCGGAACCACCGTATCTAATTTCTAACGGGCCTCCGGCCCGCGTTTTGATTCTGGTTCACCGGCTAATCCAATTCGCAATGGCTTAACGAGATTTCGTCTGCATCGTTACGGCCAGGCTGAGACCGTTTTTTATTTCCCCGTCCGCGCTTTTATCGCGTCATGGATTTGTGCGGGCTGTTTTTTGGCCCACTCCAGCAGTTCTTCCGCGGGAATGTTTGCACCTGAGGTGCTGAGCGCGGTTTCGATCACCATTCGCTGCAGGACGGGATCCACGCCGCGACTGCAAAAGGCGGTGATTGCTGCGGGGGGATCGACTTTCAGCCAGTGTTGAGCAAGGTTGGACATATCCGTGAAGTCCGGGAAGCCTGCTTCCAGCCGCTGTTGGGGAGTCGCCAAGTCGCGTTTCATGGCGGAGATCCACTGATGTGACGCGCGTCCGTCTTTTGCGCCTTCGGCCTGCACGCAAAACTCCGCGAGCCGCCAGGCGGCCGGGGGATCGATGGCGCACAGTGTATCGAAGAGCACGGCGACACCCGCATGGCGGCGTATGTCGGGACTGCCGGCCTGCTGTTCGATAAACTTCTGCGCATTTTCCCCGCGCTCGGCGGCCAGCGCCGGGATCATCATTCCTGTGAGTTCTGCGGGATAGCTGGCGGGGAACAGCCGGCCCAGGAGGGTGGTTAGCTCAGGCATCGTTTCGCTCAAATTCCGCCGTTCCATTTCCGCTTTGACGATGGCCTTTGCGATGTCGGTTACTCTCAAGTCGTCCTTCAGGGATGCGGCGAAATTCCATGCCGCTCCGGAATCACGCGCCAGCCACCGGTGGAATGCGGTTTCTGCAATTTGCGGAAAATCCTCGCGGTTCGCTGACTCCCGCAACACAGCTTCGGGTTCGGTGACGGCCCGGGCCAACAGGCAGCCCAGCCTGGCCGCCGGGCGGTCGTCAGAATCGGTTAGGGCAGCGGCGGATTTTTGAGCGGCGGGCAGGTCGCCGGCGGCTCTTCCCCGGTGCCACTCTCTGACAAATAATGTTCGTTCGCCTGGTGTAAGCGCACCTGTCTGCGCCAGTGCGTCACTTTTGCTGGCCCGTCCCGATGCTTCACCGAGCGCGGAGAGGCATTCCCTGCGCAGCGGTTCTGAAGGCAACGCCGCCATGAGTGACGTGACCGGTATTTCCGGGCGCGAGCCCAGCAGGGCCATGACTCTGGGGAGCGCGCCGGGTGCATGGTCTTTGCACCGCGGAAGCCCGGCGGAAAGCGCGCCGGCCGCATCTGAAGCCGTCCATTTTTCCATCACGGCCACGGCGAGCAGTTGGAGATCGGAAGTCCCGCTCCCGTAGCGGGCCAGGAGATCATCGAATTCCTTCGCTTCGGCTTTATCGGCGGCGAGAATGTGGAGCGCGTCCGCCGCGAAGATGCCCGGCTCGTTTCGCGGCACGCCGGCGGCGATGCTCTCCTTTTCCGGATGCCGCACCGGCGCGGTTTTCAAATAGGCCGCGAGAATCCAGCCTCCGCCGCCAAAGAGGAAGACGAGAAGAAGATTGACGATACCGCCGGGCTGGGGAAGGGGCATAGCGTTAGGAATTTTTGAGAAGAGCCGTGCGGTCGGCGGCGCGGAGATTCGGATGACTCAACATCTTCTCCTCCGGCACCCTCATTTGCTTCATGCACTGGATCACCCGCCGCAGGGCCTTGAGGCGTTCCTCGTCAGCGGATAACTGGAGTGCATGCTCGAAACAATCCGGCAAAAGGTTTGCCGCGAAAAAAGTGTCGGTCTGCGCAATCTCGATGTCCGCATTCAATTGCACCAGCATGGCCGCCTCCCGTTCCTTTCCGGCCGGCAGTGACTTCAAATACTCCAGCGCGGCATCGCGATCGTTGCGCAGCATCGTTTCGAACACACTCGCCATCAGGCCCGCTTTTTCGGCAGGGGCCGCTTTTTGCTGCACCCATTGAAGGGCCCGCGGGAGATCGGTCCGCGCGAGCGCTTTTACCGCCGCCGCTGTCGCCGCTGCGGGGACGGGGGAGTTTGGGTGTGCGGTGATCCAATCCAAAAGGGTGGCCGGGCTCCGCGAAGCCAGTTCGCTGAACGCCGCTGCTTTCAGGGATTCCGCCGCTTTTTCGTCCAGCGAAAGGGTTGCAACGCTTTCAAGAGACTTGAGCGGATCGGCCTGCACCAGACTGCGGGCCGCGACGCCGGCTGCCGCCTTCATGACCGGATTTGCGGAGTCGCTGGAAACGATGCGGCCTGGTGCGCTCGCCGGCGCCTGGGCGAGCCACTTGAGCGCCACGGCCGGCGCGAGCAACTCCGGCTCCTCTTTCGCCGGCAGGGAGGCCAGCCATTTGAGCGCTGCCGCCGGATCCGACTCCGCCAGTTGCAGCGCGAGCATACGGACGGCGCGGGCATGCGAGGTATAGATCAGCCAGTTCAGAGATACCTCCGGTTTGGAGTCAGGCGCCGGGGTGTTGCCCCATGCATCCATTTCCGCCTGAGCCGCCGCGAGAGGCGCCTTTAGCTGCAAGGGATAGAGATTCGGCGCTCCGCTCGCTTTCAGCAGCCATGCGGCTCCTCCGTCCAGGGTGCCAAATTCTTTTGCCAGTTCCGCGTGAAGTCGTGTGAGGCGCCCCGGAGAAATGGTGTCCTCCGGGAACCGCATGCGGGGCATGGAATTGGCGGCCGCAGGATCTTTTTTTCTCCATGCCATAAAACCCGCGGGATCCTCCAGCAGCCATTGTCCCAGCGCCCATCCTGCGGGCAGGGTTCCGTTCATTCCCGGTTCCTGCGTGAGGAACCGCAGGGCGTGGGTTGCGTCGCGGCTCATCCACTCCGCTCCCGCTGTCCGTCTTAACAACAGGGCTGCATCCGGACCCATTTTACCGGTGATCGCCAGGCCCTGCACGGGACTGCGCCGCACTCCTGCGCGCACCAGGGCTGTCATGGCCCGCTGCCGGCTTAAGGTGCCAGGAATGAGCGTGAGACTCTGCGACGCGGCCAGCATGTCCCGGAGCCCCCATTCCGTCATCGCCGCCTCCAGCGCCATCTCCATCAGGCGCGGGTCCTTCAGGCCCAATGCGCCTTTCAGCGCTTTCAGGCCCTTGAGGTCAGTCCAGCGGGAAAACAGGATGCGAAGATTCAGCATCGTGCGGAATTCGGCCTCAGGTGTGCCGCCCGAGCGTGTCCATTCGTCCTGCATCGCCGAGAGCAGGCCAATGAGGGCGTCGTCGTCCATCCGTCCCACGGCGGCCACGCGTTCCTGCAACGGCGCTCCCATGGGAGGGAGCGGTGCATTTTTGGCCAGCGGGCCCGCGCCGCCGCCCTGCATCGCATTGACCGCCTCCACCAGGGGATTCGAAAAATACAAACCCGCCGCCAGCCCGAAGGACAACCCCACCAGTGCGCACAGACACCGCAACAGCAGCGCGTGTTTGGTTTTTGTTCGTTCCCTGTGCCGGTGATGTGCCATGTGCGGTTAAAATTCAGCCTAGCGCAAGATTCGTCCCTCCTGCAAGAAAATGCAGCGCTCCATCGCGACCGGTTTTGGGAGTGGCTCGCTCCTGCGGCACGACATCCGCAAACAGTTTTCTCACCGATGAAGCCCCAGCGCATTCCTCCTCCCATTCCGGATGACAACCACTTTCAACGCCGTCTCGCTTCGCTGCTCGATACCTGCATCAAGGTGCCAGGCACGAATCTGCGCATCGGCCTTGATCCCATCATCGGCCTCGTTCCGGGAATCGGAGATGCCCTCGCCGCCGCGCTTGGCAGCCTCATCGTGGTCAAAGCCATGGAAAGCGGCGCCCCGCGGATGGTGATCCTGCGCATGACAGGGAATCTCCTGATTAATGCGATGATCGGAGCCGTGCCCGTCGTGGGGGATCTGTTTTCCGCGTGGTTTCACTCCAATGCGCGCAACTACGCCATGCTCCAAGCCTGGCAGGCCGGCGAAAAGCACTTTCCCGCCGCTCCGCAAACCAAATGGGTCGCAGGAGGATGCGTCCTCCTTGTTCTTGTTCTGGCCGGACTCGGCATGCTGGCCCTTTGGCTCGTGCGCGCCCTCTGGCACATGACAGCCCCCGGGTGACCACCGGGTCATTTCCGTTCCTCAACGATCGCCTCGTGCGTGTCGCTTTCGTCCACCGGCACCACGGCGGAATCCTGATCGGACGCTTCTCTCTGGATCATTCCTTCCCCGTTTTCCGCGCCGCTGTCCGCGGCGTCACCGGCATCCGAATCGTCGTGGTTCGCGCGACGCTCCAACCGCTCCTCCAGAATTTCGTTTACGCTGCGAAGGCGCTTTTGGGCGGGCTCCATGGTTGCGGTTCGCACGTCGCCGTGGCTTTCCGAAAATTCTTCAGGACGGACAGACGAGCGGCTTGTTCCCTTCGTTTTCATAATCAAATACGCATTTGGTTTACCTCTATCTTTGCTTAGAGCAGGCCAAAGCCGGCTTGATCAGAATCCATTTGGCCAAGGGCTTTCAAATGGGTGAATCCAATTCATTGCCAATTGCGTATCTCTATTTGCCTGCCCTGTCCCCCCTGGGCAGACAAGCGCCCCTGGCTGCCCGGTTTTGGGCTTTTTCCGGCATCCAACGGGCGCCCCTTTTCGAGGCAAAATGGGGACGCTGTCCGTTTTTCTGGTAGTTTTGCGGGCGGCGTCCCCTCTTCTTTGTACGGGATTCCGGGGAAATCCGCGGCCGGGTGCTAACATATTTTTCGGGCGCTGCTTTCTTTTTTATGACCCGCATCCGCCCGTCCGTCTGCTGCGTTTTATTTTCAGCCTGCCCTCAGTCCCCTCCGGGCAGCAGCGCCCTGGCTTGCGCATGGGAATGGGCATTTCCAGCCGTCCCATGGCGACCTGTCCGGATAGAGTGCAAGGTCGGACGCCGCCCGTTTTTTTGGTAGTTTTACGGGCGGCGTCCTTTGCCTTGTGAGTTCCTGATTAAGTCAAGGTAATCTATTGGTTCCGGCCGGGAAAAAACGTCCCGGGATGTGACGCTTCGGCGCGCCACATTTTCCCGCCGCTTTACCCTTTTCTGATGTCTTACCGGGGAAACCGGGGCGAATACTTTGGCACGGCTTATGATATAGAATGAATCAGGGAGCCGGCGATCGCTGCGCGAAGGCCGCGATCGTTGCAGGTGCCCCGCCGGCGAACGGGAAACGGCGGAAACCGCTCGTCCGGTCCATGAATGTTTTCCGCCTCTGATCGATACTGCCATGAACACACTGACCCGTTGGAATCCTGTGCGTGAACTGGAAGAGTTCCAGAACCGCATTTTGAGCGCCTTTCGTCCTGTCTCCGCCCGCAGCGGCCAGGGGAATGGACATGGCATGGAACTGGCGGAATGGAGTCCTCTCGTGAATATCTCAGAGGACGACAAGGAATACCGCATCACCGCTGAATTGCCGGAGGTGAACATTAAGGACGTCAAAGTGACACTGGAGAACGGCGTCCTCACCATCGCAGGCGAACGCCGGATGGAGAAGGAAACCAAGGAACAAAAGTACCATCTCCTTGAGCGTTCCCACGGCACGTTCTCCCGGAGTTTCAGTCTTCCGGGGGATGCGGATCCCTCAAAAGTGAATGCCGAATTTAAAGACGGCCTTCTCATTGTAAACGTCGCCAAGAGCGAAGCCGCCAAACCCAAACAAATCGAAGTGCGCGTGGGCGGCTGACGCGAACTTCCTTCCGGACGGGGTGCTGTCCGCGCCCCGTCCGTATTTTTTCCGTCCGCGGCTGGGTTTCCATCCGGAGCCTTGCATCCCCGCAGGGATCGCGTTAACCACGCGCATCCCATGCAAAACAAACCGGACATTTTCCATGAACTTCAGTGGCGCGGACTCGTCGAAGACTACACCGGACGCACCGAGGGCGGTGCGCCCGAGGCGGACGGGCTGCCTTCCCGCCTGCGGAGTGCTCCGCTGACGCTGTACTGTGGATTCGATCCCACCGCTGACAGTCTGCACGCCGGGAGTCTGGTGCCGCTGCTGGCGCTGCGGCGGTTTCAACTCGCCGGTCACCATCCGGTGGCTGTGGCCGGAGGAGCCACCGGCAGCATCGGCGATCCCAGCGGCAAGGCGCAGGAGCGGCAGCTTCTAACCAAAGACCAGATCGCCGCCAACGTGGCGGCCATCCGTCCGCAGCTCGCGCGGCTGCTTGACTTTGAGGCGGATAAAAACCCCGCCCGCCTGGTGGACAACGCGGACTGGCTGGGACCTGTGAGCTTTCTCGATTTCCTCCGCGATGTCGGAAAACATTTCACCGTGAACCAAATGGTGGCCAAGGAATCCGTGCGCGCCCGGATGGAGGACCGGGAGGTGGGAATCAGCTATACTGAATTCAGCTACATGCTGCTGCAGGCGTACGATTTTTATCATCTCGCCCGCGTTTATGGCTGTGAACTCCAAATCGGCGGAAGCGACCAGTGGGGAAACATCACGGCGGGTATGGAGCTTATCCGCAAGAAGCTTGAACGCAAAGCCTATGGCCTCACCCTGCCGCTCATCACCAAAGCCGACGGCACCAAGTTCGGTAAAACCGAGAGCGGTACGGTTTGGCTTTGCCCCAAACGCACCAGCGTCTATCAATTTTACCAGTTTTGGATACACACGGATGACCGTGATGTCATCCGTTACCTGAAATATTTCACCTTTCTCACGCAGGACGAAGTCACTGCCCTGGAAGCCGCTCATGCCGCGAACCCCGGCGCGCGCGAAGCCCACACGGCTCTGGCGAAAGCCGTCACCGCCATCGTTCACGGCGACCCCGCCTGTGCGGAGGCCGTTCGCGCCAGCGGAATTCTTTTTGGAGGCAGTCTCGATGGGATCACTCCGGCGACACTGGATATTCTGCGAACGGAAGTGCCCGCCGCTGCTGTCACCGCCGCTGCCCTTTCGGCGGGCCTCCCGCTAACTGAAGCGCTGATGACCTCCACGCTTTCACCAAGCAAGGGACAGGCGCGCAAAGACATCGACGGCGGCGGCATTTACGTGAACGGCCAGCGCTGTCAGGACAGTGCGCGTACGCTCTCCGCCGGCGATCTTCTGCACGATCGCGCCGTTATTCTGCGGAAGGGGAAGAAAGCGTACGCACTGTTGCTGGTTTCTGAATAGGGCAGACTTGATGGTGTGCGGTACGGTCAATCCCGCCGCTTTCGTACCCGCTCGGTAAAAGCTTCAGCCAATGAAGCCTCGATGCGGAAATTTGTTCGCTGCAACCTGCGAAGGCAATCCTCAAAGTCGAGGAGCCCCGCTTCATCCGCCGCATCCAGGATGTTGAGGGTACCCACAGCGATTAAGCCGCGGGATTCGGCGGCGGCGCGGCCTTTGCGTTCGTCCATGAGCACAGCGGGGAGGCCCATTTCAATGGCCAGTGAAATGGCCTCTGTTTCTCCAGCACCCAGTCGAATGTCAGGATCAAGTGCTGCTGCCGACATCATGCGGACCCAGTCAGGAGTGGCCGCCACCCATTCCGCGACCCGAGGCGGAGCATGTGGATGCCGGAGTTCCGCCATGACTGCCGACGGAATGATAATTTCTCCGAAGAGTGCCGGGAGAACCGTTGTTTCACCGATCAGGATGAGGTAGTTCAAGGGCGAAGTGTCAGCCACAACCGCACTCATCGGCCCAGCAAAGACCGCACCGCGTTTGAACTCTTCTCCATTTCAGCAAACTCCGGACTTTGCGTGGCGGAGTGCCTGTGCAGAAACGATTCCGTTTCGAAAAAACTCAGCGCGAGCATTTCACTTAGTTGCCCGCGCGAGAGAATGCCTTCCCGGTAACCTTCCAGCGCCAGCATTTCCAGCGCCCTGCGCTCCGGTTGCGGGCCATTGAGCGACAGCGGAAGCGTGAATTGATCCGGAATTTCCACGGTGAGGGTCATACGGATACACTGCCCGCAATGCCGGGCCGTGCAAGCGCTTCCGGCCGTGGGGCCTGCCCTCCGTTCACTTTCCGATCCCCGAAAACAGCATCACAAGGTCGATGACGAACAGCAGCACGATCCCGACTTCCAGCCACACCATGATGCGGTGGTTTTGGTCCTGCTTGAGCATCTCATAGAGGCTGTCGAGCGTCCTGAGCTTTTCATCGATGGCGCGGTGCCAGTCGGCGAGATGGAAGACGCGGGCGGTGTTTTCATAGACCCGCGCGAGATGCCACTCGCCGAAAAATTTGGTGATGTTGGAGAGTTCCTCGCTGAAATGGGACAGATCCATTCGGAGTTCCTTCAGCTCCCGCAGGATGTTGCCGCGCCGTGGCGGTCGCGGGCTGTTGATGTCGCGATAGGCCCGCTCCAGGGAATCGTCGATGAATGCATCGTAAGCCTCGAGTTCCTCCAACTGCACGTTCGCGAGTTCCATCACATACAAGGCCTCATCGAAGTCGGCGGGACGGTCGATCACGAGGGAAGCATCCCAGTCGGTCACGACGACATCGTGGCGGTAATAGCTCAGCCAGCGGCTCGTGGATTCCTCGATCTCCTGCGGCGAAAGCGCCTTTGCATCCGGCTCTTTGGTCAGCAGGGCGCCAACAGTGGAGCGGTGAGCCTCCAGCCATGCGGCTGCATCCTCCCGGATTCCCGGCGATTGGGTATCGAGGCAGAAGACGGTGTAGGATTCACCCTCCGGCAGTTTTCCGTGCGGACGAATGGAGTGCGGTTTCAATTCCACGCGCGCCTGATCCACGGTTTCTGCGATCCATTGCTCGAGGCTGCCTTCGTCAAAAACCGGATCATGCCAGCGCCCCAGTTCCTCCGCCGAAGCCACAGTGAACGGGACCCGCACCATGACGCTCAGCGCACCCACCGGCAGCACCTTCACCGCCGCCTGCAGCGTTACTTCAGTTCCCCGCATTTTCCGCCGCAGTCCCGGCAGCTTAATCATCAGTGGACGATAAAATGACTGTCCCCGCGGCCCCCGCTTTCGGGCATGGATTTGGTAAGGCTCCAGTTTCTCCCCCAGCAGCCGGTCCAGCGAACTGCGCTTCATGTCATACGCGATATCCACGGCGTAGAAATACACCGCCTCCCCCCGGAGCGCCGTTCCGTCCGTTGCCGGTGATTCGCTGGTTTCCATGCCGCAATTCTAGTCAGGGTGCGGTGAAAGGCAAAAGCGGCGGAATTGAGACGCTCCGTCTCTTGCTGCGTGACGATGCCGTCCCCGCGATCGAGACCGCTTTCATCCTCACGTTGACCCGCCCCTGCGCGATGCTACGCTCGCGCCCCTTTGTTTTCCATGACCGGCTCGCGCATTGGATTTCTGGCTCCTGCTCCGCTCACCAACGGCTACACAGCCGCGGTGCGGTTTGCGGCGCATGTGACCGGAAAGGCGCGCGGGATCGAGGGCATGAAGTTGTGCCCGTTGAAGTCGCACGCGGATATCATTCAGGCGGCAACGAACGGGGCCATCGACTACGGGGTTATCGCCGTGGAGAACACGCTCGACGGAATCATTATCGAATCGATCCGTGAACTGGAGCGGCTGTTCGAAACCGAGCGCGAGCGGCGTCCTTACATTTGCTGGGAGGAACTGCTGCCCATCCGTCATGTGCTCATCAATCAAAGCGGGCGCTTTCAGGACATCCGGCGTATTGCAAGTCATGCGAGCGCGCTGCGGCAATGCTCGCGGTTTTTATCAGCGGTGCAGCGGGCGCTGCCTGGAGTGGAAATTACCCAGGCGCTCAGCACAGGGCAGGGGGTTAAGGATGCTCTAACCGATTCCTCCATCGCCGCCATGGCCTCACCGGAGGCGCTGGAACATCATGGGATGGAGCTTCGGGCGGTGGACCTTGCGTCGGTTTGTCAGGGTGGCGTGCTCGACTGGCCGGACCCACAGACGATCACAGATTTCCGCGATGGATTTACCCGGTTTTGGATTCTCGGGCCGCAGCCGGCACCCGCGATTCCGCCACCGGAAAACCGCATCCGGGTGACCCAGCGCGATCAACTCGCGCAGATCACCGGCACGCGGGACCATCACCTGCAGAAGACCTGCTACCTGCTGAATCTGCCGGATGCGGCGGGTGCCATGCACCGGGCGCTTGGCAGTTTCGCCAGCCGCGGTATCAGCGTGGCGGTGCTTTATCCCTACCCGAGACTTCAGCGCACATTCGAGTATCTCTTCTTCGCGGAGATCGAAGGCCACTGCGACGACCTGCTCGTGGCCGAGGCGGAGCGCGAAATCAACGACCGCTACCTGAACCGCCCCATCCACGAGCGTCCCTGCATCCTGCTCGGATCGTATCCCAATACGCCCCTCCTGCTGCGTCAACCCGCCTCCCGCACCGCCTTTCGTCAGCGTTTTTATCCTCCGGAGATGCGATGGTCTGATTAACCGCTTCCCCTCTTCGGGATTCTGATTTTCGTTATTTCTTTTCCATGTCCTTCCTCGAAACATTTAACCGCCTGCCCGGCGAAAAGTCCGTGCTGCTCCGCCGCCTGGAGCAGTTGCTGGCTCCGAAGTCCGCTGCCGAATTGGAAGGCATGGCCGCGGAGGCGGCAAGGCTTACGCGCCTTCACTTTGGCCGCACCATGCGCCTGTTCGCGCCGCTTTATCTTTCCAACGAATGCGTCAATAACTGCGCCTATTGCGGCTTTTCGCGCGATAACCCTATCTTTCGTGTGACCCTCACGGTCGATCAGGTTATCCGGGAGGCGGAACATCTTCTCGATCAGGGATTCCGCCATATTCTCCTTGTGGCCGGCGAGCATCCAAAATTCGTCAGCAACGGCTACCTCGAAGAGTGCCTCGCCGCGCTGCGCGACCGCGTGCCCACGCTCGCAATCGAAGTCGGTCCGATGGAAACAGAGGAATACCGCCGCATGGTGGACAGCGGCGCTGAAGGACTGGTGGTTTACCAGGAGACCTATGACCGCGCAGCTTACGCTGCATTTCACACCGCCGGTCCCAAACGGGATTTCGACTGGCGCCTGGAATGTCCTGAGCGCGGCTGCGCCGGCGGTTTTCGCCGCATCGGACTTGGAGCGCTTTTCGGTTTGTCAGATTGGCGGACGGAGGCTGTGGCCCTCGGTGCTCACCTGGAATACATGCAGGCGCGCTGGTGGAAAGCCAGTTACACGGTGGCCTTTCCGCGGCTGCGTCCGGCGGCGGGCGGCTTCCAGCCGCGGTATGTTCTCGACGACCGTTCTTTTGTGCAGATGGTATGCGCTTTCCGGATTTGTTTTCCACATACCGGGATTGTCCTGAGTACCCGCGAGCCCGCTGCGCTGCGTAATGCTCTGCTCCCCGTCGGCATCACAACGATGAGCGCCGGCAGCCACACCGAACCCGGCGGCTATACGGGTCAGGGGCGCGAAGATATCCACCTGACCGTCCGGGGCCGCCGTGTCGAATTGGAGCAAAAATCAGCCTGCGACAATGCCACCGGTCAGTTTGATACGGCCGATCATCGCTCAGCAGCCGAGATCGCCTCGCTGCTTCGCAGCCGGGGTTTCGATCCGGTCTGGAAGGATTGGGACCCGGCCATTTTGGCAGGATGAGCGTGTGAGTGAAAACGGCTACATCAAATTTGCCATGCCCTCGAAGGCATTCATCAGGTCCAGCATTTCCTGCCGGATGGTCGCATCCGTCGGTTCTTCGATCGTATCGCGAATTTCCTCCACGAGCGCATCGCGCAATTCCTCCTTGAGCCTCACGGCCTTGGTCCGGATCGCCTCCGCGCTTTTGCCGTATTTCAACCCGAGGTTTTCCGAAGTGGAGCCGGAGGCGCCGCTGATATAGGAAATCAGGTCGTCAAAAAGCGCCTCTTCTTTTCTCACCGCCCACCGTTCCCTCCGGCTGTTTCGGGCCGCGCGGAACACCGTGACCGCCCATTCACGGGTGCAGGCGGCCACCGCGGTCTGCACGGGGTCTTCGGCCTCGGAGGGGTTCTCCATCGGCATTTCGATTCCCTCCCGTTTTTTCCGGCTCCGCCACTCGTTGAGGGCGAAGTTCTTAAATGAGCTCATCAGGAAATTGCGCAGCCGTCCGCGCTCGGCGTCCGCCTTTTGCCAGAGACAGCTTTCCAGCAGGTGCTCGATAAAGCCGTGGGTGGCCTCCTCAGGGTCGGGACAAAGCCGCCCCATTTTGAACGCAAACACCTTCAGGGGCCGGTAATACCTTTCCGTGAGGCATCTTACGGCGTTTTCAGCTTCGAGGCCATCTCCCTTGGCCCTCCGAATCATGGACCACGGCGTTGGAGTCAGCGTTTGGTAGGCGGTCGGTGACACGGTCATTTTGGGGAAACGTACATGGGTGCGGCTAAAAAAAAAGCTCCAAATTTTCTGTCACACCTGCATGGTAGCGGTTGTAACCCACTTCTAAAGGCATGCTTTCCCCTGTCAAAGACCGTATTTGCCCCGAGTGCGGACAGTCCATCCCCGAGGGAGAGGATTGTGTCGTCTGCTTGATGCGAACCATTTCGAAGGATGTCGTGGGCGACTCCCGCCCCGTCGCGTGCAGACTCGGTGAATATGAACTGATCAGTCCTTTGGGACAGGGAGGCATGGGCATGGTGTATCGAGCCCTTCATTTGACTCTCCAAAGGGATGCAGCCGTCAAAATGGTGACTGCCCCGCTGGGTCACGAGCGTGAATCCCGGCGCCGCTTCCTCGTCGAGACGCGAACCCTGAGCCGCCTGGACCATCCTGGCATTCTTCCGCTCTACGAGAGCGGTGAAGATTCGGGCACCCTTTGGTTTGCGATGAAGTACGCCCGCCACGGATCGCTCAAAGACTGGATCGATGCGCTGCGGGGCAAGTGGAAGGACATTGCGGGAATTGTGGCCGCCATTGCGGAAGCCGTTCACTATGCCCACCAGCGCGGGGTGATTCACCGCGATATCAAACCGTCGAACATTCTTTTCGACGAACCCGGCCGGCCCTGCGTAGCGGACTTTGGAATCGCCAGACTGGTCGAGGAAGGATCGGTCGGCAGCACCATGAGCATCGACAAGGTGCTCGGAACGCCCGCTTACATGAGCCCGGAACTGCTGACGGGAAGCGCTCCCGCAGCTACGATCACCAGTGATATCTATGCCGTAGGGGTCGTTCTTTACGAGTTGCTTACCGGGCGGCTTCCGAGAACGGGACGTTCACTTTCCGCTCAGATTGCTGAAGCCCAGACCGGCCCGCCGCCGACCCCTGCCAGGCTCGACCGGAAAGTCCCGCCGGATCTCTCCACCATTGCTGAAAAGGCCACTTCCCTTGATCCTCTCAAACGTTATGCGACCGCGGCCGATTTCGCGGGAGATCTCCAAAAC
Organism: Verrucomicrobiales bacterium; assembly: GCA_035550135.1. Classification (GTDB taxonomy): domain Bacteria; phylum Verrucomicrobiota; class Verrucomicrobiia; order Verrucomicrobiales; family V1-33; genus V1-33. The sequence goes on along the minus strand of DASZQB010000034.1, from coordinate 129,763 downwards.
TGGCTGAACGACCGCCCCATTCAGGCGCGCCCCGTCACCACGGTGGAACGGGTAAGACTCTGGGCGCGCAGGCGGCCTCTCCCGGCTTCGCTCCTTGGCCTGCTGCTTTTGCTCATCATTGCATCCTCGGTGGTCCTTTCGATTGCCTTGTCCGATTCAAGAGCCGCGGGCAGGATTACTGCCAAGGCCCGAGGACTGGCGGAGAACAACATTGACTACATGGTCATGCAAATGCCGATGCAGCTTGGCCGCTTTGGCAGGTCGGATCTGGTGGAGGATGCGTTCAAGAATGTCGCTAAATATTACGATGAGGCGGAGGCATTGTCCCCGGACGCCAACATGGATGCCCGGCATGCATTTTTTCTCCTTCAATGGACGGAGGTGCATGCCGCCCAGGGCAAAAAAAACCTGTGTATGGAAAAGGCGAGTTTGGCGGTGGAAATTGCCGAACGTGCTGTGAGTTGGGAAAAGCCGCCGGATTTCGCATGGTATGTCGCTGCGCGGGTGCACCTTGCTGCGGCGGGCCTCAAGTCACACTATTCCGAACAAGCCGCCCGTGAGGAACACCGCAGGCGCGCCACGTGGATGGTGGCGCAGGGGATGCAACATTTCCCGGGTTCGCCGGTAATTGAACTCGCACGCTGCCTGAACGAGAAAGACCGGATCGAACGTAATGAAACGCCTGGAAGTTCGGATGCGGCGGTGGCCGCGGCTAAGGATTTGATCGCCCGGTGGCAGCCCCTTCTTGATTCGAACCTTTTTGCCGATTTGCCTCTTCTTCAGCGCACGGCGGTCGAAGGATACGCCGACCTTCTGAATTCTGCCGGATGGCGGGCCTCTGAGAAGGAAGTGGGCGTCGGCTTCCTGCAAAAAGCGGTCGAATTCCGTGAAGCCGCCGTCAAAAAGAATACGCAGGATTGGAGGGACCAGGTCGGACTTTTGGAAGCCTATGAGCAGCTTGGCGTGATGTACATCAACATCGACCTCGACAAGGGGGTTACAAAGCGCTCCCGTGACTTGCTGGCAAAAGGGAGAGCCGTTGCCTTCGAGGCGACCAATCGCGACCCGCAAAATCTCTTTGCGAGGATGAATCTGGCGACCTCAACCGCCAACGAAGCATTTGTCACCGCTCAGGATGCCGGCAAGGAGAAGGATCCAGTTAAGGCGCTGGAATTGACGACGAAGGCCATCACCACCTACTCGGAGGCGAAACAGATGCTCAAGAGCATCCGGGACACAGATACGTCGCTCAATGCCCGCGCCACCGCTTTTGAGGGAATCATGGAGTATCGCATCGCTGATTTGCTGAGGGGAGGCATAAAACGCGCCCTGTTCCCCCCCGAAGCGGGACTCGCCCTGATTAGTTTGGAGGAAATCCTAAAACTTCTGGAGTCAATTGACACCGCGCGCGGGCACTATGAAATGGCCGTGGAGCGCCGGTTTGAATATCTCAAATACGATTCCGGGGCGTGGAATGAATATGACTCTTTCCTAAAGCAGGTGATACTCTGCCGCGAAGGATTGCAGAGCATCGGTTTTGGAAACGCGGCGTCGGCACTGGTGGAGAACTGCCGGCAGAATGCTCAAGCCGTTCAAAAGGACCTCCCCGAAGCTTCGCCGTCACTCGACAACTGGCGATACCTAATATCCATGCTGCATTCGATGAGTGCACAGGATGGTTTCGTCCGAAAGGATGAAACCGGGGCCCTCTCGCACACGAGGAGCGCACTGGAGATACAACTGAGCCTTCTCAATTCGCCCGGGATGGCACCCCTCGTCATCAAAACCGTGCCGGAAAAAGTAACGCAATACTTTAACGGCACCTTGCAAAGGAATCATTCCGACGGTCTGCTTCTCATTCAGGATTTATATTCGGCGCTTCCGTCCGCCATGAAGGCGGATCCCAAAGCGTTTCCGCGAACGGAATGGGCCGAAGCCTTCGCAGCGGCGCGCGGCAAAGTCGATGCGGCGGCGGCCATCGCCGCAAAAGCGGCGGGAGAGATTTTTCCCGCGGGGATTCCTTTGTCGAGTAAAGAGGATATGCTAAAGCAGCGACTTGAGGGCCGGTAATGCGCCCCGATTTTCCTGCTGATGTTTAGCGAATACTTTGATAAAACGGTCGTCATTTCCCTGGCTCAACGTTCCGAAAGGCGCGAGCGGCTTCTGCGAAATCTTGAAGAATGCGGTTTGAAGGATGATTTTGAATGGTTCGAGGCGATTGACGGAAGCAAACTCGAAACGCCCTCCGGATGGGCCAGTGGCGCCGGTGGCTGGGGGTGCCTGCTTTCCCATCTGGAGATTCTCCGGAAGGCCATTGCGAACGACGTGCGCTCGATTCTGATTCTGGAGGATGACGTGTGTTTTTCCCGGCACACACGCGAGTGGCTGCCGGCGTTCATGGATGCTTTGCCTTCGGACTGGCACCAGATCTATCTCGGCGGGCAGCATTTGCTTGCGCCGCATGCCACGGAAAATCCGCTGGTCTGGATTCCGGAGAACATCAATCGCACCCACGCTTATGCGGTTACCAAAGCCGGTGCGGTGCGGCTGCTGCGGTTCCTTTCCAGCCTTGAACTCTATACCACAGAACCGGGCTGGCACATTGATCATGGGCTCGGACACGGTCACTTTACTCAGCGCTGGCGCACCTACTGTCCGCCGTGGTGGATTTGCGGACAGGATGAGTGCGTCAGCGACGTATGCGCGGGCATGCGGCTGTCCCGCCGCTGGTGGCCTTATTTTCGCTATGCAACGAAACTTCCATACATCCTGGCAGATGAAAGAACGCAGGAGGACCGTATGTTTTTGATGCTTCCGGACGATCCCGATATTCCGGAAAAAGCACGGAGCGCGTTCCCCGGCGCGAACGCCGGTGAGGCGATTCTGATTCCCTGGCTCAGGTCGCACGCGCTTTATGCTCTTGCACACGGAAGGCTTCCCGCGATACCCGATGGGCGGGGGTGCCGGAAACTGCTTAAAGAACTCTGGCGGGCCGGCGTTTATGAAGCCGGTGATGCTGATTTGCCCGCCCTTTGCGATTATCCGTACAATGGCTTGTTTCCGCACCCGATGAACTCTAAAACTTCCCATCCCCTGGCCACATTCATCCAAAATACAAAACCATGACTGACTCCTCTCTCGTTTTCACGATCGTTGGCCGCATCCAATCACTCATACAAAGGATGAGCGCCTCCGGTGAGGTCGAACGTGTTCCCAGTCTGGAAGGTATTATGAGGTCGCTGATCGGCGCTGAATCCGCGCTGGCTGATGCGATTGGAAAGCTGAGAGGGGCCGTCAATGGAGCTTCGCGCACGCTCGCTGACATTGATCATGAACGGCAGGATGCGGGAGGGAAGGAAGATCCGATTGCGGTGCAGTTGGCGGCTACTCTTGAAAATCTGCAAAAGCAGGCAAGAACGCTGGTGCCGGAACAAACGCTTATGGTGGGCGGAACGGTTCCGGTGCCCACTACGAGTGGAACCGGGGGAAATTAAACGGACGTTCGAGGAGAGTCGGCGATACGTCTTCACCCGGCGCTTTCAGCTTGCGGGCCGGACGGAGAGGGAAATGCTGGTGCATGAACAAACGCCGGTTTCTTTCCACTGCTCTGGCCGCCGCGGCTCTTTCTCCCGTCCGTTTCATCCGGGCTGAAGAAGAGGGCTTCACTTCGCTTTTCGACGGTAAAACGCTCACCGGCTGGAAGAATCCGTACAACTACGGAAAGGCCGAAGTGGTGGACGGGGAGATACGGCTGACGGCGGAAAAGAAGTTTTTCCTCGTGACGGAAAAGAGCTACGGCGACTTCGTGTTCGAAGGAGAAATACTGCTTCCGGAAGGACCCGCCAACAGCGGCTTCATGTTCCGCGCGCATGTGCAAAAGAACAAGGTGTTCGGTTACCAGGCGGAAGTGGACGGGAGCAAGGACCGCAAGTGGTCCGGCGGGCTTTATGACGAAGGGCGGCGCGCATGGTTTATCAGCCCGAGGAACAACCCCGGCAAAGATCCCAAACCCGAAGACAACGCGGCCTGCAAGAAGAGCATCGCCGAATTCCGCAAGCGGGCGGGCGAAGCGTTCAAACGGAGCGAATGGAACAAATACCGCATCACCTGTCAGGGGAAGAAGATCAAAATCGAGGTGAACGGCACAGTGACCACTGAGGTGGAGGACGACGTTGACGCCTCCGGCCCGATTGGCATCCAGCACCACGGAGAAAAGGGCCAAACCTACCGTTTCCGGAATCTTCGGATCAAGGAACTGAAGTAGCCGGGGCCCTTTGCGGCGGCGGGAGGATAGGGAAAATACGGGCGTTGACCGCTGCAAAGGGGTATGGTAACTGCATCATTCGGGACTTCCCGGACAGCCTATGGAGAATCTTCTCATCGTACTGGGAGTGTGGGTGGCAGGACACGCGTTGCGGACATTCAATGTCCGCATGGTGCGCAGGCTGGGCGCTTTGCTGTACTTGGCGGCTACGTATTTGGCGGGCTATTTTCTGATGGACGGATCACACGCGGCCGGAGCCGCGGCGGTGGCGGGTTGGTTTTTGCTGCCGTGGCTGGAGATCATTCTGCGCGTGCGCGCGATGCGGCTGCCGATCAACAAGACGCTCAGCAATCGCTTTCCGCCGTCGCGTGATGAGTTCCCGCATCTGCGCGAACTCACCGGTGAGGTGGAGGAGGCCGGTTTTGAAATGGTGGAAGACACGGGCTGGGATGGAGGCGAGGTGCGGCAGTTCCTGCGATTGTTCTACATGCCGGAAAAGCGGGTGCAGGCGGCGCTCAGCCTGAATCAGCAGCGGGGGGCGGCCATTGTGTATTTCAGTCTCACGACCCGCGCGGCGGATGGCCGCATGTGGACGACCACGGACTATCCGTTTTCCAACACGATGAAGCAACCACCGGGCGTGGAGGTGCAGCGGGTGCCGTGGGCGGGTTCCATTTCGGCACTGCTGGAAGCGCACACGGCGTGGGTGGAAAGGCATGGGCTGCAATTGCCGGGCGAGGCGGTGGATGTCGATTCCACCACGCTCACCGAGCGGCTCTCCGGAGAACTCCAGCACCAGATCCGGCACAATCTCAGCACGGGCATCATCACCGAAAGCGGCGAAGGCACGTTCCGCTATTCATGGCGCGGCTGCTTCTACCTGTGGCGGCAGTTTGTGAAGGACATGGTCAAGCTGGCCTAACAAATCAGATGATTTGTTAGTGAGCCCGGGTCGAGGCGCCCTGGACGGTGACCTCCAATGGCCGCTCTCCCGGCTTTCGTTCCGGAAAGCCGGCCCCGGAGCAGGAGCACAGGCAGATCGTGGAGATTACGAGGAAGAGCCGCGGCATCAGGTGGCGCGCATTTCCTGCGCGAGCTGGCAAAGTTTTTCGAGCTGCTGTTTGGGCAGATCGTCCACTTGGATGAGGTGATCGTTGCGGTCGAGGAGGCGGAAGGTGGTGCCCATGATGCCCTCGCTCATTTGCACGCTCATGATGTCCTTCCACTGATAATCCTCCATGCGGCTGCCGCCCAGCCCCTGGCGGTTGATAATGAGTCTTTCATTCGTCACCACGACGCAGTCCGGCTTGTGTTTGAGAATGCGGGGCTTTTGGTGGGCGATGTAATAAATCTGTTCGTGGCTGCTGATGACGCCCGTGATGTGGCGGTAGATTTCCGCCACCATCGCCGGGTCCTGGCCCTCGTCCATGCTGTGGGTCAGCGCTTCCTCCACTTCGAAGACGTTCTCCAGCGGAAGCCACTCACCGCTCCCTTCATGATACACGAGATCCTTCCGGGAAATCGACCCATCCTGCAGCAACTGCAGGAGGTGCTGCTGTTCGTAGGGCCCGTGCTGCTGGTTATCTTTGTAGATGAGGAATTCCATGACGTGGGAAAGATGGTTGCGGGAAGGTCCGTAATTACATTGTCATTATAGTCAAGCGCCGGGTGAAAGGCTAGAAAAACTTCCAGGACAGTGGAGAAATTGCGGTCCCCTTTTCCATAACACTTCCGCATCCGTCGCCGGCGGACAGGCGTTGGGGGGCGTGCTTGTACCACGCGGGGAAGTTCGGTTTGGTGCAGGCGGAGTCATTGGTTTGCGTCGGTCTGACTGTTTAGGCGGGCGAAATGTTCGCGTTTAATGGGAGTGGCAGTGAAGCGCGAGTGACGAGTCATGGGACAGGGGGCGCCGCGGCGGGAGGAATGCCCCACTGATCACGCAGGGCTTTCCAATTGGCGGCGTCGCGGGCTTTGGCGACGGCAGCTTCATCCAACTTTGCCCGGGTCGCGGGAAGGAGGGTCGGGTAACCGTCTTTTTCACCCTGAAAAAAGGAGGAGCGGCTGTTGATGGAAACGATGCCCGGACCCGAGTGACAGCCGATGCAGATCAGGTTTTGCGGGATCTCCCTGGGCTTCAGAAAAGGCTCCTCAATGCTGAAGAAGCCGGCGATAAACAGTCCGAAAAGCTGTTCTTCGGGTGCGGTGAGGTGAAACCCGCCATTTCCCAGGAGGAGCGCATGCCGCGCTTCCCACTCGAAAGCCGTCTGGTCTGTGAGGGTGCGATAGACCCGCACCTGCGCGCTTTCGACGAGCGGTGAAGCGACGGGATTGCCTTTGTCGTCCGCAAGCAGGGCGCGGCGCACCAGGGCCCACATGGAGCCAGGCGGAAATTGGGGCGTTTCCGGATTCAACCAGAGTCCTCCGGAAATCTGGAGGGAGCCTTGTGCGGGTTTTTCCTTCAGCACAGGATTCGGCAGGGCGGCCAGTTGTTTCAGATATGCTTCACCGGCCTCGCGTCCGTCCGGATGGCGGAAGCGCACTTCGAAAACGGAGCGGCTGAAAAAGAGCATGAAATGCATCTGAGCGGGGATCGAGTCTCCCCCCTTCCGCTCGACTGGGACCCACGGGCTGTCGGCGGTGAGCAGGTCATTGGGGAGAAACGGTGCGGGCTTTGCGGAATCGAAGGTGGTGATGGCACCCCGAGCGGCGAGGGCTGTGGAGTAGTTGTCGGGAAGCTTGCGGATTTCCTCCGCGGTCAGGGCCACGTGGCGAATGGCGCGGGCGAGGGCTGCCGCCAATTCGCGCTGCGGCCGGGAATCGGATTTTGCCGGGCTGCCAAGCGAGGCCGCTGTGAGCCAGTGATGGACGCCCAGCAGATCGCGCTGCATCACGGCGCGCTGCCATGGCGTCAGGGTGGAGGGAATCGGCGCTTTCACGAATTCGCTGAGCACCGCCAGCGCCTGCCGGTGCGGCTCGCCTTCAAAGAGATGCTTGGTGCCGAACCAGAGGGGTGGGTCGACGAGATCGTTGACCGGGTGCTTCGCGTCCGCGGTGCGGGTCATCAGGGCGGAATAGACGCGATTCCAGAGATGAGCGGGGTCTTTGTCGTAGAGGGAAACCGGCGCAGTGTCCGCGGCGAAGAGCCTGCCTGCGCTCAAGGTTCCGGCGAGAAGGAGAAGTCGAGCCAGCCGCGGGAAAAGGGGACGCTTCATGCGGTCACCTCTCACGCAGACGTTCAGGAGCGGCAACCCGGAACCCCGGCTGCGGTTAGTTGGGGCGGCATGGAAACAGGCCGCACAGCGCGGTGGCGGACGGACGGGCGGGGATTTCTTTTTAGAATTCACGACAAGAGCTCAAAGAAAAGAGAGGTGCGATTTGGTGCGATAAGGTCGGATAAGGCCTGATGAGGTGCGATTCCGGATCGCGGGCGGGAGGAAAGTTTTTGAAATTTCCGGGCGAACGGTGCGCGGAGAGGTGAAGTTTTTGAAAATGGTCAGGGTCGTTTTCATGGCGTGATTTGAGGCATTTCGCTCCGGAGGGGAGGCTCCAGGGCAGAATGAGGGCTTCGGTAACGACGGTGATTAAACGAAAATAAGTCAAATGCTTTGGAGTGTTCCCGAAGGAGAAAGCTTTGGCGGGCCAAATTGAGATGTTAGTGGAGTGCCAAAGGGCCTGTTTTTGAGGCGAAAAATGGCGGTAAATTTGAGGCCCGGAAGGCCAATTTCCCGGTGTATCGTTACCATTGGAAAGGTAACGATGGATTTGAAGGCTCGCGGAGGGGGGACGGTTTGAGAGCGCAGGAGAAGCCCGGAGCAATATAGGCGTATGACCGGGACTCTTTCGCCGCAGTGCGGTTGTGAAGCTGCACTGCTATTGTCCTTCGCCGCGATGCGGCTGTGGAGCATGCCCGGCATCGGAAAGAGCAACTGATAATTTTGGTGGAGGCTGTCCCAGGGACTCCTCGGTGCCCGTCCGGTTCTTAACTGGCTTTGGACCTATCTCTACAGGCCTTGGGCGCAAGGCTTCGAAGTCAAAACCAAGTTCGGACGTGAGTTTTTCAATCTCCATAGTGGCAAACTCCTGACATGCCCTATAAAGCGCTTCCACCTTGTCCTGAATGGCGGGTCGTGTCATGGAACTCCATTCAATGAAAGGCAGGAACGGCATTTGGAAGGCACGAATGCGGTCCATTGCTTCCTTGAGCCGTTGAGTGCGCTCTTCCTTGTCACCCCAGCGGCGAAGCCAATAGGTGCAGGTCTTGCAGTTGCCCTGACACTGAGTGCCATCGTGAGAAAGGAAAGATTCCCATCCAGTCGTGGCAAGGGTCAAATGGCTGGCTTGGTCGTCTCTCCGCTTCTCACGATTGCAGTCAGTACACGCGAGAGCGACGTTCCCCGGGATGTGAAGGCCAATACGGAACCTGTTCATCCCGTTGAGATGCTCTACTGCCGCACGATGAGTTTCCAACGCAGTTCCACAATAGAGACAATTATCGCCGAACGCATTTACTACTGCTTCGCGGTATTCACGATCTGAGACGCTGCAGTGCGCAGCGCTGCAAGCCTTCCGACTGATTTCGTGCAGCAACATGCTGACCAACTTGTTTGCCACATCCGATTTGGCTCGACCCGTGGCCTTCTTGAGAGCGTTATGGGTGCGAAATTCCATGGCGCTAGACTTGATTTCGTCGGGGTCCACCGACTGCATGCATGCCGAGCAACCACCCCGGATCCACTTTCAAAACCTCTGCGAGAGCCTTCACTTCGAAGTCGAAAACGCAGCGCTGAGCGTTTTCGATTTTTGTGATCGCCACACGATCCAGAGTTACTCTCTTCGCGGCCAACCGGCCGGAGAGTTGATCTTGAGTCAAGGGAGGGTTGCAGGCCGTGCGGGCTTTTCTAAGCCGGCCGGCAATAATATTCTTCAGTTTCGCTTGCCCGCTGGTAGGCGATTTCATTACTCAAACCTACCGATCTTGCTTGCAGCAAGTGTTCTAATGGAGAACATATGTGCTCCATACGAACATACATGGCACCCCTATGGCAGATCACCGCGATGGGAATCGATCTCACCAACGTTTGTTCAAAAACATGGCTAGAGCCACAACCAGACCTTCCAAAGTTCGTCTCTCATGTCACATGTGCGGGGAAACCGCGGGTGATTGGAGTATGCTCGACAGAAGGCAAAAGGTCGAGGTCCGACTTAGATTGCGTGTTCCTCTAAAGTATGGCGGAACAAGGGGCTGTTCGAATCGGTGGCACATTTGCAATCTATGTCACGAGGGCCGGCGGCGGGCGCCTTTTCTCCCGATGAAGACGGCAGCCGAAATAATTTCGATGTTGGATTTGCCGCCTTGGGCAGAAGACCGGCAATCATTTTCGGCCCTTGAGGGATTTTCCTTGGGATACTCCGGAAGTGCTGATCGGGAAGGAACTCTCAATCAATCGGATCAGGTGACCCACCTTAGTCAGTGGGCTCTTCTCGAACAGCTTTTGGGCGAATTCGGCCTCGTTGCCACGAAGAAATCACCGGTATGTTCCAATCACATGGGTGACACATTCTCTGAGGCAGATGGGTAACACTTTGCGGCGATTGCGCATTTGCCGGCACCGCCTCCGGGGTGCCGGATCCTATCAATGGCTTTCGAGGCGTCGTCGCTCCTCCGTCGCTCGACGGCCCCGCTACACGCTTCGCCCCGCAAGGGGTCGACAATTCCCGCCGGAACAGGTGGCCATGGTATCGGTGGGAGTTGACGGAGCGTTTCCTCTCTGCTCAATCTTCAATCTTCGACAGTGATGCGTAGGAAGCGACGGGGGGCGTTGAGGGGGACGGTGGCGGTGGTGCGGCCGTCGGGGCCGGGAGGGGATAGGGTGATGCCGGTGGTGGTCCAGTTTGTCAGGGCGGTGCTGGTTTCAACGAGGTAGGTGAGGCCGGGGCGGGTGGCGGAGAAGGTGAGGCTCAGGGTGTTTCCGGTGAGCACGGGCGCGGGCATTTGGCTTTCCTGGGGGAGGGTGGGATCGAGGTCGAGGGCCCAGGCCATACGCAGGCTGACGCCGTCGCCGTCGGGGTCGGTGTGAAGGGAGGTGTTATACCACAGGCCGTGTGCCAGGAGCCATGCGGCGGCGGGGTAGGTGGATTCGTCGATCATGGTGGCGCTGTAACCGTGCCATGCGGGCGAAGTGAATCCGTTGCTGCTGCTGAGGAAGTAGATAGTGAATCCCTGGGCGGATCCGGAAAAGTCACCTCCCGGCAGCGCGGGCGCGTCTCCGAGAAGCACGAGGCGCGTCAGCGAACTGCAGTTGTAGAAAACGTCGGTGTCATAAGAATCTCCCTCGTCATCAAAGTACTCGGCTCCGATGGAGGTGACGCCGGCGGGGATAATGACGCTGGTGAGACGGGCGCAGAAGAAGAACGCAGCGTCACCAATGCCGGTGACGCTGGCGGGGATGGCACAGGTGCCGGCCTTTCCAGCAGGACAAACGATAAGCATGGTGCGCGCGGCATTGAGCAATACGCCGCGATCGCTGGAATAGGCGGGATTTCCCGGCTCGACATCAATGGCGGTGAGGCCGGTGCAGGAATAGAACGCCAGGTCACCAATGCTGGTGACGCTGGCGGGAATGGTGACACTGGTCAGCGCTGTGCAGCCGACGAACGCCTGGGCCCCGATACTGGTGATGCTGGAGGGGATGGTACAGGGTCCGGCCTTTGCCTGAGGACAAAAGAGGATCGTTGTGCGTGCGGCATTGAGCAATACGCCGGCATCGCTGGAAAAGGCGGGGTTTCCCGGCGCGACATTGATGGCGGTGAGACCGGTGCAACTGCGGAACGCTGAATCGCCGATGATGGTGAGGCTGGAGGGGAGGGTGAGGCTGGTCAGCAGCGTGCAGCCGACGAACGCAAACGGGTCGATGGTGGAGACGCCGGAGGGGATGGAATACGCTCCCGCCCTGCCCTGAGGACAAGAGACGAGCGTTGTGCGCGCGGCATTGAGCAGGACGCCGCTGTCGCTGGAGTAGGCGGGGTTGGCCGGCTCGACATTGATGGCGGCGAGTCCGAAGCAGCCGTAAAACGCACCGCTGCCAAGGCTGGTAACGCTGGAGGGGATGGTGATGCTGGTGAGCCCGGTGCAACTGGAGAACGCATAGTCGTCGATGGTGGCGACGCTGGAGGGAATGTTGATGCTGGTGAGCCCACTGCAGATGGCGAACATGGAGCGGCCAATGCGGGTGAGGCCATGCTCAAGGGTCACACTGGTCAGACCGGTGCATTCCTGGAGCGCCCCTTCTCCGAAGCTGGTGACGCTGGAGGGGATGGTGATGCTGGTCAGCCCCCTGCAGCCGTAGAACGCATACCCGCCGATGCTGGTGATGCTGGAGGGAATGGTGACACTGGTCATCCCGGCGCAGACGGAGAAGGCGCCGTTGCGAATGCCGGTGACCGGCTTGCCGGCGATTTCGGAAGGGATTGCGACCGGGCCGGTGGCGTTCTCGGGGTAGTCCGTGATGGTGACGGTGGCGCCGTTGACCACTTCATAAGTGAACAACCCGAACTGCTCGGCGCGGAGCGGGAGGGGGCCGCAGAGGAGGAGCAGAAGTCCGAGCCAGAAGGTGCAGAGAATGGCGGATGGGTTCGTTTTTATAGGGCTGGCGGGTGAATTCGATGAGTGATGGGCGGCGGCTGGCCCGGCCTGGAAGTATGCACAAAATCCGGGAAAACTTGTCAGGGAATTTGGAAATCTTTTCGGGTGGGAAAGCGACGAGTGCGGGGACGCGCCGTCCGCGTTGGGCCACCACGCTGTGGTGGGGGATGCGTTGACGAGTCAACCAGGGGTTCGCTCCGCTCACCCCTGGCTATTCATGGGAGAACCGCGCTGCGGTTCGGGAACTACGGAGGATTTCTGGACGACAGACGAGACGCTCCCCAGACGTCAGGTTTTTTAGAGATGCGGTGGTGACGCATAACTCTGAATTACGCGTGTGCTTCGAACCAGCTTTTTCCGCTGCCCATTTCGACGACGACGGGGACGGAGAGTTTGAGGGCGTCGCGCATGGTGGTGCTGATGATTTCCTGGGCGGAGGTCAGTTCGGAGGCGGGGAGTTCGAAGACGAGTTCGTCGTGGACCTGGAGGAGCATGCGGCATTTGAGGCCGGTTTCGCGGAGGCGGGCGGCGACGTTGACCATGGCGATCTTGATCATGTCGGCGGCGCTGCCCTGGATGGGGGTGTTGATGGCGGTGCGCTCGGCGGCTTTGCGGGTCATGGCGTTGGCGCTGCGGATGTCGCGCAGATAGCGGCGGCGGCCGGTGACGGTTTCGACATAACCTTTTTCTTTCGCCATTTCGATGGTGCGGTCCATGTAGCTTTTCACGCCGGGATACTGGTTGAAGTATTCCTCAATGAGGCGGCCGCCTTCGACGCGGGGGATGCCGAGGCGCTGGGAAAGTCCGAAGGCGCTGATGCCATAGATGATGCCGAAGTTCACCATCTTGGCGGCGCGGCGCATGTCGGTGGTGACGTCCTCCGGCAGGACGCCGTGGACGCGCGCGGCGGTGGCCTGGTGAATATCGATGCCGCGGTGAAAGGCTTCCATCATGGCGGAATCGGCGCTGATGGAGGCCATGACGCGCAGCTCGATCTGGCTGTAGTCGGCGCTGAGGAGGATCATGTCAGGGCCATCGGCGACAAAGGCTTTGCGGATGGCGCGGCCCTGTTCCGTGCGGATGGGAATGTTTTGCAGGTTCGGGTTGTAGGAGGCGAGCCGGCCGGTGCTGGTGCTGGCCTGCATGTAGGTGGTGTGCACGCGTCCGGTGCGTCTTGAGACTTCGTTAGGGAGGGCATCGACGTAGGTGCTCTTCAGTTTGCTGGCCTCGCGGAAAGCGAGGAGATCGGCCACGATGCGGTGCTCGCCGGCAAGTTCAGCAAGGACGTCTTCACTGGTGACATACTGGCCGGTTTTGGTCTTCTTCGGTTTCTCCACCAGTTTCATCTGGTCGAAGAGGATCTGTCCCAACTGTTTGGGGGAGTTCATATTGAAACGCGTGCCGGCGCCGGCATAGACGGCTTCTTCGAGTTCCTTGATTTGCTTTTCCAGAAGCACGCTCGTCTCACGCAGAACGCTCGTGTCGATTTTGATTCCCGCGGCCTCCATGTCCGCCAGCACGGGGAGAAGGGGTGCCTCGATTTCATAAAAGACGCGCTCCTGCTTTTGGGTGATCAATTGCGGGCGGAGTTTGGCGGCGAGCTGCTGGGCCACGTCGGCGCGCTCCATGGCCCGTTCCGATTGCTGGAGAGCCTCGCCGTCATCGAGACCGGGCATGAGCATTTGCCCGCCTTTTTCCATCGCGGCTTTGGAGCCCGGCGTGTAGCCGAGGAGGGCCTCGCAGAGATAGGTTAGGGATTGACGCTGCTCCGGCTCCACGAGGGAATGAGCGAGCATGGTGTCAAAAAAAGAGGCCTTCAGATCCGCGCCTGCGAGGACCAGCGACTGGAGGGAGTCTTTGAGATCGTGGCCGGTGAGCAGAGACCCTGACAAATGGGAGGAAAGCTCCTTCAGCAGGGTTTCGGAATCGGCTCCAGTTAGGTAGTGGGCCTCGCCGGGGCCGGTGGCGAGAGCGATGCCGCGCACTTTGGCGTCCCTTGGATTTCCGGGGTCCATGTCCATGTGGAAGCCGGCCTCTTTGCGCGCGGCGGCTTTCTTCAGCACGGCGAGCCGCTTGGCGGGCGTAGAGGCGATTTCGTAAGTGTGCGGCGTATCCGCAAGCGTGCGCAGGTTGGCGGAAACGGGTTTTTCCTCCTGCGTCACGGCGGCGAGGAGGTCCTCATCGACGACCGGAGGAGCTTCCTCGGCGCGCCGGTGGAAACCACGGCCCGCCTTAAAATTGTCGCCAAAGAGCCGCTTTCCGATGGCGGTGAATTCGAACTCCACCATGAGCGCCCTAACCGATTCTTCGTTGAGCGGTTTGACGACGAGTTCCTCCAGCGAAACGCCCACGGGAGAGTCGATCCAAATGGTGGCGAGTTTCCGGCAGAGCCGCGCCTGTTCGGCATTCGCGATGAGGTTTTCCTTCTGCTTGCCTTTGAGTTTGTCCGTGTTTGCGAGGAGGTTTTCGATGCTGCCCCATTCCTTGATGAGCGCTTTGGCGGTTTTCTCGCCAATGCCGGGGACGCCCGGGAAATTGTCCACGGAGTCGCCCCAGAGCCCGAGGACGTCGATGACCTGCTCCGGCCGGTCCACCTGCCACTGGGCCTGCACCTGGGGCACGCCGATGATCTCGTGCTCGCTTCCCTGGCGGCCCGGTTTCCAAATGAAAGTGTTCGCATCGACCAATTGCGCGAAGTCCTTGTCCGCTGTGACCATCCAGGTGGTGAATCCCTCCGCCTCCGCGCGGCGTGCGAGAGTGCCGATGATGTCGTCCGCTTCATAGCCGTCCTTCTCCAGCACCGGAATGCGGAATGCCTCGATGATGCGCTTCATGTGAGGGAGCGCCTTGCTCAAGTCCTCCGGCATCTCCTCCCGCTGCCCCTTGTAGGCTGGAAAGTCGGTGTGCCGGGCGGTGGGCGCCGCGGTATCAAACGCGACCGCGATGTGCGTGGGCTTGCCTTCGCGAATCAATTCCAGGAGCGTGTTCGTAAAGCCATAGAGCGCCGACGTGTTCATCCCGTAGCTCGTTAGGATAGGCCGGGTGATGAAGGCAAAGTGCGCCCGGTAAATCAGGGCCATTCCATCCAGCAGAAAGAGTCGTTTTTCCTGAGACATCCGCCTTCGTTATCACGGGGATTGGACGGAGGAAAGGAGCAATGGGGGGATGTCGTGTAACCGAGCGATCGAGAATGCGGTCCGGTCATGGACCCTTTGTGGCTTTTGGATCGATGCGGCCTTTCCAATCGAATGCGCGACGGAAAAGGGGGCTGTCTGTGGTCAGGGAGCCGGTAAACCTGTTAGTCCGTCTGGTAAGCACAATGCGCCTCACCAGTCTTGCGCGAGTCTTCTGCAGCGCGTCGGCGGCATCCACCCAATTGCCATGATAGCCATAGCGCACTTTTTCCGGCGGGAATTGTTTTTCCAGAGGAGGCAGGGAGATGTGGAAGGTGAACTCCAGTGTGCCCTGTTCCGGAAGGGCCACTCGCCAGGCATTGCCTGAATGGCAGGCCTCGAGACCGTCCCATGAAAAATCGGAGCCAAAAAAGTCCGCCAGGCTTTTTTTGTCAGAAAGAGTGCCTGCGTTCCATTTTTCCAGCAAGGCGATGAGTTGGTCCCACGGAAAATCCTTACGACTTTCGATGGCAGCCATTCTCTCGTCGAGCACCGGTTTTCCGGCGGCTTCGATTTCGCGGCCATCCACGTTGTACCAAGGGGAAGTCACCCTGCCCATGAACACACCATAGCAGTGCGCGTCGATGCCCCGTGGAATGTCCAGATGCGCCTGGATTTCGAATTTCCAGTCTCGCGGCGCGAAATTCTTTGGCCGCTCCCACCAGTCGCCAGCGAGATTGTATTTGAGGATGACCGATCCGCCGGCAGGGATGCCTCTGGGGACCGGGAAGTTCATGGTGTACGATTCTCGTTTGCGTCGGATTTCAACTGTCTTTCCCCCACCTGCACGGCGCAGGGCAAACCACTTGTTTTGCTCCTCCCATGACATGCCTTCCCAAATGCGGCACTCGTCCGTCTTGCTTGGATTGGAAATGCGCAGTTCCACCTGGGGCAGTTTTATGCTCTCGATGGTCACCACGGGGACCGGAGAGAGAATCGCGAAACCTGAAATGACCTGGAGAAAGAATGTTAGGCAAATCAGGGCGGGTGTTTTCATAAAGCGGGCATGGAACGCTGGCACCAGAATACTACGGGGCCTGCTGCGGGGGCAAGGGCCGGCATTGCAGCCGCATTGACGGTGGCAGCCGGGCGTGCGTCTTCTCGCGCTTGCTGAATTATAATAGGCCGCGCACCTGATCGCGGGCCTCGAACCAACTGCAGCCGATTCATGACCCCCATCCGCATTTGCCGCCACGACATATCCTTCCAGCCGGAAAGCGCGCGCGTCATCATTCGCCCGTTCATCCCGGGGAATATCAAGACCGTGGCCGCCGTTTTGGACAGAGCGGTCAGGATCAGTGAAGAGGATGCGGCGGCGCAACTGGAGTTGTTGCGCAGCGATTTTTCCTCCCGGCATTTTGACATCGAGTCAACGCTGTTGCGGCACTACGAGAAAGTGCGGCACCACATTTCCTCGAAACATCCGCTGACCCGGGTGCGGCAGTTGCTCATCGGCGCGCTGTTTTCCGGAGAGTACGCATTGGAATCGGCGGCGCTGTTCAATCCCTCGATTGTGCCGCATCCGGATCAGACAGGAGTGCCCGAGGGCGGACTGCGCTTCATCATGAGTCTGCGAGCCACGGGAGAGGGGCACATTTCCTCGATCGAATTTCGCGCCGGGACCATCACGCCGGGAGGTGTCGTGGAAGTGGAGCCGGTGTCGCGTTTTGTGACTGCGCCGGAGGTGGTGCCCAATCCCACGTACCGGAAGAAGCGCTTTCTCACCAAACTACAGGAGATGGGCCAGGAGAACGGGCAGGCGTCCGCGGTGCTGGAGCCGCTGGCCGAACATTTTACGCTGCATGAACTGGATGAAAGCATGCGAAAGGTACGGCGCGAAAAACGACCGGTGAGCAGCCAACTGCGCCGGGCGATGGAGGTGATTCGCTGGCTCGCGGAGTCGAATTACGAGCTGAATTTTTCTCCGAAGATTGCGGTCAGCGAGCGCATCATCTTCCCGGTTTCGCCGAATGAGAGCAACGGCATCGAGGATGCGAGATTCGTGCGATTCACTGAAGACGACGGCACGACGATGTATTGCGCCACCTACACGGCATACAACGGACGTGTGATTCTGCCGCAATTGATCGAGACGCCGGATTTCCTGCACTTCCACGTGTCCACGCTCAACGGGAGCGCCGTGCAGAATAAGGGAATGGCGCTTTTCCCGCGTCGCATCGATGGCCGCTGCGCGATGCTTTCGCGCCAGGATGACGAGAACCTCTACATCATGTTCTCCGACAATCCTCACTACTGGAACTCACAGCAGCTTCTGATGAGTCCGGAGTATGTGTGGGAATCCGTAAAGATAGGCAACTGCGGCTCGCCGATTGAAACTGAAGCGGGCTGGCTGGTAATCACGCATGGCGTGGGGCCGATGCGCAAGTATTGCATCGGCGCGGCACTGCTCGATCTCAAGGATCCCACTAAAGTCATCGGACGCCTGAAGGAGCCGCTGCTCTCCGCCAAAGGCAACGAGCGTGAAGGTTACGTGCCGAATGTCGTTTACAGTTGCGGATCGCTGCGGCATCGCGGGGACATCATTCTGCCCTACGCCATGAGTGACAAGGTTTCCGTTATTGCGAGTGTCTCTCTTGACGATTTGCTCGCCGCCCTAACGGGAGACATGGAGCCGGAGGTGAATCTCGTTCCGTGCGTGGACGATTGAGAATGTCCATGCGCAAAAAAAACGCCTGCCCGTTTCCGGGCAGGCGTGCATAAACGTTTGGATCGGTGCTCGCAGCGGGTTAGGCGTCTTTCTTTTTCTCCGAGCTGCCTTTTTTGGAAGGAGCCGTCTTCTCGGCCTTGTCAGTCTTCTCGGCTTTATCCGTCTTTTCCTTCGCCGGTGCAGGCTGTTTTACGCCGACGTTTACCTTTACCAGTGTGCGTTTGCCGGTCTTTTTGTCGGCGGTGTAGGAAAGGCCGACATTCATGCCAGCGACGACATCGGTCAACTGGGCAGGGGCTTCGTTGTTAGTAAACTGGGTTTCATCGGTAATGGCATAGACCTGCTTGCCAATGGTGATGGTTTTCTTTTCTGCGTCCACGGCGGCCACCTTGCCCATGGTGCCCTGGGCTTTGGGACCCGTCTTGGGAGCATCGGCCTTCTTTTCGGGCGGGGCGGCGGGAGCAGGTTTTTCTTCGGCGGGCGCAGCCGGGGCGGCGGGAGCCGCAGGTGCAGCCGGCGCGGGTTTCTTCTTCGCCGGGGTTTCCTGTGCCATGCCCGGAACGGAAAGGGCAAAGAGGGACAGGATGCTGGTGATCAGTATTCTTTTCATGAGCGGTGTATGGTTGGTTGGAGTTGGGGCGCGGAAATCTGCGCGAGCATCCCGGAGCGGTCAATCCGCGATTTTGTTACTCCAGGAGTTGAATGCGCCGCTTAGGTCAACGGGTGTTCAGCGCGGCCAGGCGCTGCTGCATGGGCGGATGGGAATAGTGCAGGAAAACATAAAACGGATGGGGCGTCAGGTTCGTGAGCGTGTCGCGGGCGAGGCGTTTGAGGCCCGACATCATCGGCCCTGGGCTGCCGGTGACGCGGGCGGCGTAGGCGTCCGCTTCATATTCGTGCCGGCGACTCCAAAGGTTTCCGGCAATGCTGAGGAGGCTTTGCACCGGTTCAAAGAGAAACATAAAAAATACGAAACTGAGCCATACCGAGGGCTGAGCCACGCCAAAAGCGGCGCTGAGCCGCCCGTTCATCATAAACCATCCCATAAGCAAAAACATCAATGCGAGCTGGCCCACGCTGACGACCATGCGCTGCACGATATGGCGGCACTTGAAGTGGCCTATTTCATGGGCAAGAACCGCAATGAGTTCCGGCTCCGGATGCTTTTCTATGAGCGTATCGTAAAGCGCAATGCGCTTATGTTTGCCAAATCCCGCGAAGAAGGCGTTCGCTTTGGTGGAGCGCCTGCTGCCGTCAATGACAAAAATGCCCGCCAGCGGAAACGCGCATTTGGCGGAGAGGGCGTTGATGGCGTCCTTCAACGAGCCGTCCGCGAGCGGAGTGAACTTATTGAAAAGCGGCATGAGCCAGCGGGGCGCGATGTATTGCAGCGCCAGCATGAGCACCGTAGTGGCCAGCCACGCCCACACCCATGCGAACGGAAACTTATCAAAGAGCCAAATCAGCAGCGCCAGAAGCGGCAGGCCGATCGCCGCGCCGAGAGCGAGGCCCTTCACGGCATCCATGATGAAGGTGAGCGGGGTGGTCTTGTTAAAGCCGTATTTGGCTTCGATGTGAAACGTATCGTACCACGAGAACGGCAGCCCAAGCAGCGATGATGCCGCATACAGGAGGCTCACTCCCGCCAATCCCTGCCACACGGGGGAATCCGTCCATCCGCGCACGAGGGCATCGACCCAGCCGAAACCTCCCAGGAGCCAGAAAGCAATGAATACGATCAGCCGGACTGTTCCTGAAAAGATATCGAAGCGCTCACTCTCCCGGGTATAAGCCTGGCTTTTGGCATAAGCATCCGCCTCATAAATGTCGTCCAGCCCCGCCGGCTGCTGCGGCGAAAGGCGACGGAGATTCAGCACCGCCGCAAAGACATTCAGGGCGTGCAGCACCAGAACGGAAAGAAGGATGACAATGAAATAGGGGTTGGAGAAATCCATTTCGCAGCCTGGAATGACAATGGACAATGGCAACGGCTGACTCAGAAAGAACGACTCAGTTTCGCTGCAGGACGCGGAGCAGTTCTTTGCCCTCCCGGCCTGAATAGCTGACATCCGGAACATAGGATTCCAGCACCGTAAAGTGCGAACCAAAACGCTGGTCGAGTTCCGTTAGGCTCGTGCCGAAAGGCGGTCCGTCATTCGGGTCCTCGCCCTCATCCCACGGCTGGAGATAGAACACGGCCAGCAGCCTGCCGCCCGGCTTCAGGGCCGAGGCAACGGCCTGCACATAGTCGTCGCGCCTTGCCGGGTCGATGGCGCAAAAGCAGGTGTGTTCGAAGACCCAGTCGAAGGCGCCTTTCCCTTCTTCGGCTGCGAAGACAAAAAGATCGCCCAGTTTCACGGAAACGTTAGGCAGAGCGGCGGTGCGTTCACCGGCGGCCCTGACGGCGCCTGGTGCAAAGTCCAGCCCGGTTACCTGATCCGCGCCGCTTGCCGCCAGGGCCACGAGATCGTGACCGTGTCCGCAGCCCGGCACGAGGACATTTCCATGGAGCCGGTGACCGGTGAGCCACTGCACCAGCGGCGGCGATGGACCTCCGCGGTCCCATGGTGTGTCGCCGGTTTCATAGTGATGCTGCCAGTCGGTCATGCGTTTATTTTTGCGCGGCCAGTTCGGTAATCTGAATGTTCTTGTACCAAACCCGCGATTTGGCGTCGCCGTGAATTTGCACTGCGATAATGCCGGAAGCGTCGATGTTCTTTTCCGTCTCGGTGAAGTCCACAGTCAGAATGCCGTTGAGCCAAATCTGAATGCGAGAACCTTCCGCACGGATGCGGTATTCGTTCCATTCGCCGGGCTTGAGCGCTTTTTTGCGCACCTCCTCGGAGGGCTTGGCCAGGATTTTTTTCCGGCGGCTCTCGTCATAAAGGGCGCCATCATATCCAGCACCCAAATCCGCCTGATAACCCGAGACCTCGTGGTTGTTAGGAATGCGTTTGGTGCGGAATTGCACACCGCCGTTCACGAAGCCGTCGGTGCCTTCGAGTTTCCATTTCAGAGTGAGCTCAAAATTGGCGAACTGCTTCGAAGTGGAAAGAAATTCATTGCGCGGCTGGGTCTTATCCAGGCTGCCGGCGGTGATGGCGCCGTCCTGAATGCGCCATGTGTTTTTAGTATCGCCCTCCCATCCGGTGAAGGTCTTGCCGTCAAAGAGAGGCTGGGGCTTTGGATCCTCCGCACGGACGGAACGGGGAACAAGAGCCACACTGAACAGGAGAAGAAAGAGCAGTCTCATGAGAGGAGATGAAATGTGTTAGCTACGCGTGGCCGCCGGCACGGGAGAAGGCTCCGCGCGTCATGAATAGAATTACGATTGCCGGCAGCAGCACGGAGGCCGCCATGATGCCGGTGACCGGATTTGCAGCGGACGAGGCGGGCAGACCCGCCATGAGGTGCCAGTCATGCCGGCTGAACGTGAGATAAAGAGCGGCCGCCATGACGGCGGAAAAAACCAGGAGCATCCACCAGCCGGCGCGCTTTCCAGCGGCGACAAATCCCGTCGCAAGGCAGAGGATGACACCCAGACCGGCCCATGCCTGCGCCCCTGAGCCGTCGTCGCGAATTTCTCCAAAGAGAGGGATGGCGGCCCCCGCAACGCTGAGAGTGAAGGCCGCCGCAGCCAGCATGATCCCGGTGACGAAAACCATGAGTGCAGGAACGGCGCGGGAATCGGTCCAGCGCCGGCGCGGATCGACCTGCATGCAAAGGCGCGCGACCGAAGGACGCTGAAAAAGTGCGATCAGTCCAAGCGGGAGCGCAATTCCCAAAACGCCCGCGCCGACAAAAAGCGCCGTGCCATCCACCGGCACGGCGTCGCCCGCAGTCTTATTGGAGGAAAGGTAAAACATGGAGGCCGTCGTCAGGCCCATCCCCACCAGCACGGTCATCAGCACGACCCAGCTTGTCGCATGGATGAGGGGAGGCGCCCAGCGCCGCAGGGTCGCGGAACCGATGCCCAGAATCAGGCATGCGGCCGCGGCGGCAGCAGAGAGAAACATTTCCCCGTGCAAATGTTTCACCGTCACGTCCGCTCCCGAGCGCGTGGAAACGGCCGTGGCGTCCGCTTCCAGTGCCAGCGCCGGCACGCGGCACGCGAGAAAAATGCCGAGGATAATGAGCAGCGCTCCACTGATGACCATGCCGATGCCGCGATCATTCGGATCGCCGGTTTCCTCCGCCGGCGCGATGGCAAGGGCATCGCGGGCCGAGGGTACCGGAAAAGCAAGGGGCTCGTCAAAATCCGGTTCCGGCTCGACGGGACGCGGAGGAGGAAACATCGGAAAGGAGGATTCCGGCACCGGTGCCGGTGCGGGCGCCGGAGGGAAGACGGGATGCGGTTTTTCGACTGCGGGCGCCGCAGACTGACGGGAGGCGGGAGCGGCAACCGGTTTTGCCACCGGCGGGGGTTCCGGCGCAGGCAGGACGATTGGCTTGAATTCCGGTGCGGTTGCGGGCGCTGGAGCGGGAGCGGGAGCGGTGAACAGCGAAGGAAGGTCCCAGTCGCCGGGAACCGCCGCGGGGGGGGCCGCAACCGGGGCTGGTGGCGTCGTTTCGGCCAAGGAGGCAGCAAGGCTTTGCAAATTAAAGCCTTCGACCGGGCGCGGAACGGCTGGACTTTCCTGACCGGGGACGGCGAGAAAATCCACGTTCATCACCGGTTCCTCTGCCAGCACCTCGCGCTTTCCGCCAAAGGCGCCCGCAGGCTGTACGGGAGAGGGGCCCAGCAAAAAATCATCTGCAGCGGAGGATGCGGAACCTCCCGAGGCCGGGGGCATCTCCAGCCCTTCCAGTGATCCCGCCACGCGCATGAATTCCTGGCGTTGGGCATCAGAAAGGAGCGGAGCCTCTGCCGGAAGCGCGTCCTCTGCCGTTTGCGGAGCAACAACAAAATCAGGAAACGGGGCCAAAGGCGGGAGGTCTTCCGGCGGCATGAATTCGATCATGACTCAAGTCCCGCTGATAGGCAAGGCGTTGCAGTATCGGGATTTTCCCAATGCTCCCCGGGAAAAGAAGCTGAGGCCGGCCTGATAATAAATCTTTATTGCATATCTGCCTCTTTTTACTAAATATGCGAACGCCATGAGTTCCGATACGCCACCTCAGTTGTCCGCAGCCCGCGTTTTTCAATTTGGCGTCGCTGCGTTTTTCCTCTCGCTCTCGGTCGCCTCCGCCCAGGATACCAAAGAGAACCTGGCCCCCATCGTCCCCGCAGATCTGGCCGCCGGCGGAGAGTCCAAATCAGTGGCGCTGGATGCGAAGGAGACAAAACCGGTTCCCAAGGAAACGGTGACCGATTACACAACGCAGATCGGCGACGGGATGAAAGAAAGGGAGCGCCGGCTCATTCTTTTGAACGAAGCGATGATGAAGCTTCGCGAGGCGGGAGAATTGGAGGACGCCGCCCGTGTGGAGGAGCGCATCCGCGCCATGCTGGAGATGCCGCCGCCCTCCCAGGTGAACACCAAAATGCGCGCCGAAATCGAACAGCTTCGCGCGAAGAACGATGATCTCACGCTGCAGATTCTTTCTTTGCAGGAGGAGGCGAAGCGCGCGAAAACCGCACCGGCCTCCAATGCAAAAACGCCGGTCTCCAGCGTGAAAAAGGTGGCGGCGAATACCAGCGGTTCGCGGTAGGCTTTACTGCTGCGCGCGTCCGCGGGCCCGCGCCGGCTCCGCGCTGCGCGGCCCGGCAGCACTTGCCCCGCTTTTCAACTCGGCGAAAATCAGCCGGCCTGCACTGGTTTGCAGGGCTGAACTCACGGTGACAATCGCCGTTTGTCCGATGCGGCTGCGGGCATGGTTGACGACAATCATGGTGCCGTCCGCCAAATAACCGACTGCCTGGTGGTCGTCCTTGCCTTCCTTCACGAGCACCAGTTCCAATTCATCACCCGCATTGACGATCACGCGCATCGCCTGCGCGAGGTGGTTCAGGTTGAGCACTTCGAGACCCTGGAGCTGAGCCACGCGGCCAAGGTTGGCGTCATTGGTCAGCAATTTGGCGTCGAGCGTTTTCGCCAGTTGCACCAGCTTGGTATCCACGAGCTTTTCGTTAGGCTGATAGTCGTCGTGGATGGAGACCTCGAGACCCTGAGCGCGCTTGAGTTCCTCCAGACATTCCAGCCCGCGCCGGCCGCGGTCGCGCTTCACCGTTTCCAGCGAATCGGCGAGGACGTGCAATTCATCCAGCACAAAACGCGGCACGATGAGAGTGCCCCCGAGGAATCCCGTGGCGCAGATGCCGGGAAGGCGGCCATCGATAATGATATTCGTATCGACAAGGAGCGGCTGCTGGATGATGCCTTCATTCCGAAAGCGGACGTAGGGAATGATGAGCGAAAACTCCTGCCGGTTGCTGCGCAGCGCGAGGGCGGTGCCGAGGTATCCGAGAGCAAGATAGATGCTCAGTTCGATCCAGTTGCCCTTCGTATTCTGCGCCCAGGGAATCGTCGTAATCAGATAGGCGCAAAAGATGCCGATCATCAGTCCGAACGTGCCGGACGAAAAACTGCGAATTGTGAGATTCCGGAGGAGGATATCGGCACCGATGACGACACCGCCAAAGGCGAGCCCGAGAATGGCCGCGGTGAACGTTGAAATCTCACCGGAGCTTGCGGAGAAGGCGACCGGTATCGCCAGCGACACACAGCATACGAGAAAGATCGCGCGGACAGTGTGAATAACGGTGCGTGGCGGCATCTGGCGTGGAAGTGAGTGGGCGGCAAAATGCCAGGGTCAGCGTTTGCGCGATGAGGATGCAGGTGAGCGTTTGGCGGGAACGGGCGCGGTGGGAACTGCAGCCGGCGGCGGTTCCTTGTCCTTGTAGAAAAGAATTCCGCGCTGTCGCAGATTGGCCACCAGCCGCTGCAGGTTGTCCCTCAGGTAGGAGTCATTCAGGAGAGCATAGAGCAGGCCTCTGCCTGACCGGGCCTCCTTCAGCAGGGCCTCCAGCGCATTCGAGGCGTCGTGGAGTGCAGCGGTGGCTCCTGCGAATCCCTTCATGCCAGGGCCGATTTGATCCATGGCTTTATCGATTTTCTCCGCCGCCGTGCGAACGTTGGCGGAGGATGCCGACGCGTTCTGCATCGTCGTCTTCAGCGCCGCCAGCGAATCACGCACTGCGGCCACGTTTTCTGCGGTGAGGACGGTCGTCTCGAATTTCTCAATGATCCGGTTCAGGCTCGCAAGGGAGTCTGACATATGTTTGAAATTCGCATCGGAAAGCACACCCTCATTGATGCGCGAAATGGTCTTGTTGAGCTCTGCAAGACTCGTGCGGATATCCTTCATCACCTCCGTCGCCTCATCGGTCACCTTGGTCGCCACTGCCGTAAGGTCCGTGCTGCCCACACCGTCGAGCGTTTCCCCCTTTTCGATGAACTCCCCTGTCAATTTGTCAGGAGGAGGGGGCACGACGTCCACCGCGCAGTCCCCCATCAGTCCCACCGTGGTGATCTTTAACTGGCTGTTCCGGGGAATCTTGAACTCCGGATAAATGTCGAGGGAAACCTGCACGCCCTTGAGTCCGGACGCCAGCTCCGGAGCCGTGGAGACCTTGCCGATAGGCGATCCCCGCAGACGCACGGGCGCGCCTTTGATGAGCCCCTGAGCATCGGAAAACACGGCATGCACGGAGTAGGGCTTCCGCATCCAGTGCTGGAGCGGACCGTATTCCATGATGAGGCCGCCAAGAAGGACGACACCGCACAGCACGAAGATGCCGGCGATCAGAGTGGTGCGGTTATTGCTTTCAGCCATGAGGAACGGCGGGGAACTTGCCGAAGGGCGACCATAAATGCCCCCCTGCGTTGTTCAAGCTGTTCTCTGGAGCGCCCGGCTCCCCTTGCACCAGCCTCTCCGGAGCGCGACGGTTAGTCTATGTCTCTCACCAGCCATTCCGTTTCCCGGCAACGCGGGCGGGGGGTTTGGATAATAGTAGTGTGTGTGGCGGCGGGCAGTCTATTACAAATCATCGTTCATCCCTCCGCGGCCTCCCGCGACGACGGAGAGCGCGGCTCCTCTCTGTCTCCGGGCGCTCGAAATGTTTCATCCGCAGCGACGGTCTCCCGGGCACCGGCCCGCATCCTGACGGTGGACGATCTCTTATTCCTTTCGGATCTCGATCGCTTCAAGGCGGTTGCGGAGTCGTTGCCGTATATGAAGGTGGAGGACATCGCGCCGCTGGCGGAGCGGCTTGCAGCGAGTCTTGGAGGAGGCATTCCTGATACCGGCACGGACAACAACACGGTGACGTGCCTGCTGCGGGCTCTGTTGCTGCGGTGGTCTGAGCTTGATGCCCCGGGCATGATGGCCGCTCTCGAAACTCCGGCATTTCGTTTCTACCACGGTGCGCGCGTCCTCGCGGAGTGTGCATTGGCGGAACTGCGCGGCATTGCCGCTCTGGAAGCCGGTGCGAAGTGGCCGCGTGCGGCGCATGCGGCGGCATGGGAGATGTTGCATCGTCATCCGGAGCAACTGGAGGCGCTCCTCCCGTGGCTGGGCAGGAAGATCGGTGCCCGCGATTACGCCGGATCTGAAAAGATCAGGGAACTGCTGGGGCCGGAGAAATCACTCTATCTTGCGGCAAAACTGGATAATCAAGCCTGGGCCGGCGAAACCCTTGAATCGTTTGAGGATGACGATTTCGACAACCAATTGCGCATGGTGAAGGCGATGCCGCCCGGGAAAGTCAGGGACGGAGAGATGAATACGATGCTGCGCCGCCTTCACAGTTTATTCAAGTCGGACCCGGACCTGGAGGCTGACAGGCGCGCCCTTTTTCGAAAAGAGTACGAAATGATGCCACCGGGTGGAGCCCGTGACGGTCTTGCCGGAATTTATGCAAACATGCTCGCAGAAGCGGACGCGGGGGCCGCGGTGGCCTGGGCGATGAAGCTTCCTGACAATAAGGCGCGCAGTGGAGCACTGCTCAGCGTTGTGGCGAGCCTGCCGGAAAACACTCCCACTTCGGTCGCCATGCAACTGATTGTGGACGCATGGCGGGCTGATCCTTCCGCTATATACCCGCTCGAATTGCAATTCGGGACCTGGCATGCAAATGCACCCGTTGCCGCCGAGGCGTGGTACCGGAGTATAACAGATCCGGTTCTGCGGGAACATCTGATGGACATGCTGGTAACCATGCCCGGCAGTGATCCCTCCCTTTTTACCACTTCCGAGCAGCGACTGGCTTTTGCACAGAATGCGGAGAAAATTGCAAAGGCTGGAGGAAATGCATCCGTGCCGGAAGCGTGGCGCCGCGTGACGCGACTGAATGCGTTGAACACGGACGGTGTATCGCTGGCTGAATGGGAGATTGCCGCCAATGAAGAGCGCCGATTTCTCTCCGAGGCGGCCCTGCGCTCCCGCGTGGAGCGTTCTCCGCGGCAGGATGCGCTGGCATTTTTCGATTCCATACCGGTGGAGGAGCGCTCTCTGGGAGCCTGGTATGAGGCGGGCAAAGCGAAGGTCGTGCTCGATCCGGCAGCAGCCTCGGTATGGATGGAATCATTGCCGCGCGGCCCGGAGCGGGATGCGGCGGCCACGGCGCTCGTGGAATATCTTGCCGGTAATGAAAAGGCCCGCGGCACGGACCAGGGCCGTTCCGCGCTGCTTGTCGATACCGGGGCAGATACATCCAGCGAGCGCGATCATGAAGCTGCGTTCGTATGGGCAGCGGGCATGAGCGGAGAACCAGAGCGCGTTCGTTACACTGCCGTCGCCGCGCTTGCATGGTCTTCGCTTGATCCCGCTGCTGCACGGGCCGCTGTTTCCACCGCAAATTTGCCGGATGCTGCGAAGCAGGCGCTTTTGAACCGAATGCAGGGAGGGAGCCCACCGTGAACTTTGGACGTCTCTTCATTTGCGCGGCTGCGGCGTTAGCCGGCTGGTGGTGCACGGCATGGGTGCGTCAGGGCGATGCGGCGGCGGCATTACCCGGAATAGGCCGGTTTTTCACACGTTCAGCCAGGCCGGGAACTGCGTCTGGAACTGCCGATCAGCCGGGTGCCGCCAGCGCGGAAGTGAGCCGCGTCGCCGCCCTCATTGCCTCGGCGCCGGATGGGACCTTCAATGATCTGCCACCCGGTACTGCACGGGCCTTTGCAGAGACGATGCTTCGAGTGCAGGTGCTGGAACGCGACGGAGAACGTGAGTTGACCGGCTATTCGAGCACGCTGGCTGGCGACGAGGGAAATCCAAGAGATCCATTTCGCGCCCTCGATGCGATGATGGCTGACGGCTTTGTTGGAGTGAAGAGCAATGAAATACACAGCCTGCTCGGCAATTGGGTCTCACTGGAACCCGCGGCAGCCACTTCCGCAGTCCTCAAAATGCCGACCAGTCCCGGACGCACTTCTGCAGTGGATGCTGTCGTCAGTGCATTGGCCCAAACCAATGCTGCCGCGGCGCTCGAGTTTGCGCTCAAAAGCGGAGAGCAATCCCTCGGCTCCTGCGCGGCGATCGCGTGGGCGCAAATGACGACGGGGAATTCGTTAGGGGAGAGAGGCGATGCGGCATCTGAAAAGCCGTCGCTGCTTAGCCGGATGTCGCCTGCACAGCAGGAAAGTCTGTTTACAAGTCTTGCCGGGGAACTGGATCTGCGGTCCAGAGGGAGTGCGCCGCAGGACCGCGACGAGTTGTTTAGTGAGGAAAATTTGAAGCAACTGGCGCAGGCGGTGCTTCAGTCCGGGACCGCCAGTCAGGGCGTGAACGCATTCTTCCAGCAACTTTGCCATTTTCCGGGAGCCGCGGATGCCGTGGAGAAGCGATTGAGGGAAGGGTTGCTTCAGTCTTACGGCTCCAGCGCTGCGCTCGATATTCTTTACGCTGCCCGTCTCGAGCGGAGTGCGGCTTCAGGAGAGGCAGCCCGTCTGCTTTTGTCAGGCGGCAATGATCCGGATTCCGCCTCCACCGGAGTGAATGCCCGCGCCGTCCTCGAACGCGCTGCGCCGTCGATGATCGCTCCTCTTGCGCGCGCAGGACGCATTTCAGAAGCCGTGCAGGTGCTCGATCACATTCGCGATCCGGACACGTGGAGCAAATCGTTTCAGTCTCTTTTGCCTGCTTGGATGGACGCTGATCCGAAAGCAGCGCGTGAAGCCTTCAATGCCGCACCGCTCACGGCACTCGAACGCGAACGTCTGCAGCGCCACCCGGCGTTCCTTCTGCACCCTGACAAATGATCCTGCTCAGACGAGCTTTTCCTTCAGGGCCTTGGCGACGGCACCGGTGCGGGTGTTGACTTCCAGTTTGGAGTAAATGCTGCGCAGGGCGGCGTCCACGGTGTGGAAGTTCATATCGAGAACGGCGGCAATCTCCTTCTTCGTTAGGCCGCCGACCATTTTTTCGAGCACGAGTTTTTCGCGGTCGCTGAGACCGTAGTCGGTTTTGGCGGGAGCCATGCGGCTGAACATTTCAAAGACGCGCTTGGCGATGGATGGCGTCATGAGCGCGCCGCCGGCGTGGGCTTCGCGAATGGCGGCGATGATCTCGTCCGACTTGGCGGTCTTCAGCAGGTAGCCGGATGCGCCGGAGCAGATGGCGCGGAAGAGTTTCTCCTCATCCTCGAAAGCCGTGAGGATCACTACGCGGGCTTCTGGAGCGGCATCGCGGACCTTCATGAGAAATTCGATGCCGTTCATGCCGGGCAGACCGACATCCAGGAGGATGACGCCTGGCTTGGCCTGGGTGGCGAGGCTGCGGAGGGCGTCTTCACCGGTGGCAAAGAGATGCGTGCAGGTGAGCCCGGGCGTGGAATTGATCAGCTTGGAGACGGTGTTCCGGAAGGGAGCATAATCTTCGACTAGCCAAACGGTGATGGGCGGCGTCTCGGGAGCAGTCTTTTTCATGGATCAGCTATGGTTGCAGGGATGCGGGAAGCAAGTGGCGTCTTTTTAATGTGCGGCGCTTTTACGGGGGGACCGCCATGGTACTTCCAGGGTTAGTGTGGTGCCCGTCCCGGGGGCAGATTGGACGTTGAGCTTGCCGCCAAGGGTTTTGGCCCGCTGTTTCATGCCGGTCATGCCCGCGCCGGCGCGCGGCGCGGCGGTGTCGAACCCGCAGCCATCGTCATGAACGACGAGTTTCATCTGCTTCTCGTCGCCGGAAATGGAGATATCCGCGCGGGCGGCGCCGCTGTGGCGGATGATGTTATGCAGCGCCTCTTTGAAGAACATGAGGATCTGGCGTTTGTGCTCCAGCGGCAGTTGGTTGCGCAGAGAGTCCGTGTCCGCCGTCGTTTCATGAGGGATGCCCGCCAGCATGGAGTTGGCCGTTTCCTTCAGGCGCTGGGCAAGATCGCCCACCGTGCGCGTCTGGGGATGGATGAACCACACGATGTCCCGCAGGCTTTCCGTGACGGTGCGGGAGATGCGGTGGATTTCCGTAAATTCCTCCCGCGCCATTTCGGGGTGGCTTTCATTCCCGCAACCCATTTGGCTCAGGAGCGAGATGGTTCCCAGGCCGCTGCCGATTTCATCGTGGATGTCCTGAGCGAGGCGTCTGCGCAGGGCGGAGAGTTCACGCCGGCGGGAAAGACGGTGCCGCCAGACGAGGACCAGACTGATGACCACCGCGGCGCTGATGAGCGCAAGGCTCCATGCCAGAGCGGTCCGCAGGGCGCGGTCGGCGGCTCCCCGGCGGGTGATTTGGAGATCCCGAACCGCAGCGCCGAGGACCCGCCTCTTTTCCAGTCCGCCAATATATTCCGGCCACGAAAGAATGTTGCGCTGACTGGTGAATCCGTCCGTCAGGTTTTTCGTGGACCACGCGCGCGTTTCGAGAGAGTTCTGTGCCTCCGCTTTGGCGTGCAGGGCGATGTTTTCCCCGCCGCTGAAGACCTGCATTTCGGAGAGCGCCAGCACATAATCTCCACTGGCGTCAAACAGTTCGCCAAGACTGGTCGCTGTGAATCTCACATAACGCGCCAGGGTGCCAGGCACGCGGATACTGACGGGATTATCGGAGGGATTGGAGATATCGAAGTGAGTATTGTTCGCCTCCACATACGGCTGGGTGAAGCCGGGATCGGATTCCGGCGCGATCTCGACCCGGTATCGTTCCGGAAATCCGAAGCCGCGGCGGGAGGGGAATTCGCCCGAGCGCGCAGGAAAGAAACGAATTTCATGCAGCGGCGCATCCCTTCCCAAATCCACTTTCACCCATAGCGAATTGAAGGGATCTTTTTCCCGCTGGCTCTGATAGCCGCTGTTGGGAGAAGGCCGTCTGCCCTGCGGCGCTCCGATGACGCTCTCACTGTCCACGAGGTTGGCGCGACCCCAGGAGGGCGGGGATTCGTCCGAATTATCAGCACCGTAATTTGTGGTTCGGATGGTTTCATTGGGCCTCGGGAGAATGGGCAGACTCGCGGCGAGATTGCGGCCGCCATGAAGCACCATCAGCTCGCCCAGCGCGAGCACCGCACGGCCCCCGTTGGACCAAGGGCGCGTCACCGTGAGCCTCACGTAGCGGGCTTCGATATGCTGGGCGGGATTTGGCGGTGTGACGAGCACCGGATAACTGCGGGGATTGGGAAAATCCTCGTCGGTGTGATCGGCGAAAAGGTGCAGTTCCTCTTCAAAAGCGAGGTCGTCGCTGACTTCGATACGAAACCTGAGAGGAAAACCGTAGCCGGCTCCGGTGCCTGAATCCGCCGGCACCAGCACCACGCTGTCGATGGGCTGCTTTGAGCCAAGGTCGAGGAGGATCGTGGGGCGGAAGGGATTGCCCGGGGTGTTGAGATCGAACGACTTGCTCCGGTAGCCGAGGTGGTCAGTCTGCTGGAGATTGTAGGGAATGTCCGGCAGGGGCTCCATTTCCCGGCGCTTTTCCGCGATCTGTTCGGTCAATTCCTTTACCTCGCTGCTGAAGTAATCGGTTAGAGCCTGGAAATTTCCGCCCTCGCCGTCCTGCTGGGAGCAGGACCATCCCAACAGCAGAAGCAGGGCGGTGATAAAAAGAGCAACAATCCGGCGCACGGGAGGAATGGGATGGAGGTTACGGAAACGCGGCGCATCCTGGCCAGTTATCATCCGGGAAGGCAATCCATTTTGCCACATGAAATGCAGCCTTCCTCTTTTCGCTCTGACCCTGTCCGCCACCGCGGCTGAACCGCTTTTTGTCGCGACCACCGTGGATGACAAAATCACGATCGGCTATGGTCTGGCCATTGGCGACGTGGATGGCGACAAGCGTCCGGATATCCTGCTGGCCGACGCAAAGGAGATTGTATGGTACCACAACCCCGACTGGAAAAAGACGGTCATTGCCAAAAATCTTACCAAACGGGACAACGTGTGCATTGCCGCGCGTGACCTCGATGGAGACGGGAAAGTGGAGATCGCCGTGGGCGCGCAGTGGAATCCCGGCGAAACCACTAACGAAGCGGAAAGCGGCGCGGTCTTTTTTCTCCAGCGGCCGGAAAAACCGGACGGCGAATGGAAACCTGTAAAATTGCCTCACGAGCCGACGACGCACCGGATGCATTGGGTACGGACCGGAGAAAAATCCTATGCGCTGGTGGTGTTGCCCCTCCACGGACGCGGAAATGTGAATGGAGCGGGGGCCGGGGTGAAGGTGATCGCTTATGCTTTTCCTGACAAACCAGGGGATGCGGCGGCATGGAAACAAACCGTGATCGACGAGGCGATGCATGTGACACACAACTTCGACCTCCGGCCTGGCGACGCGAAGGACGATGTCCTCATCGGAGGGAAAGAGGCGGTGCTTTCGGTGAAGCCGAACGGCGCGGGCTGGAGCACCGAACGGCTTCCCATCACAGAGGCGGGTGGCGGTCCGCCGTTTGGGGGCGCGGGTGAGGTGCGCTTTGGACCGGACGCGGGGAAGGAGCGTCCTGCCGTTTGCTGTATCGAGCCGTTCCACGGCCCTAACCTCTCCCTGCTGGAACTGGACGCGGGCACGCGTTCCTGGAAGCGAAAGGTCCTGGACACGACGTTCAATCAGGGGCACGCCCTTGCTGCGGGGAATGTGCTTGGGCTGGAGCGGCCGCAGATCGTTGCCGGCTGGAGAGAGCCGAATGCGGCAAAGGAATTCGGCATTCGCATTTACCGTGAGGAGGCCGGGAAGTGGCGCAGCGACTGGGTTTGCGCCCCTAACGCGATGGCTTGTGAAGACCTCAAACTGGCGGATCTCGACGGGGACGGGCGCCCGGAGATCATTGCCGCCGGGAGGGCGACGAAGAATGTAGTGATCTATAAGGTAAAGTGATTGAGCGGCGGCGTCTCCGGAACGTCAGCGTCAGGGCGAGTCCCGCTCCGAGGAGGAGAAACGTTCCCGGTTCCGGAACCACGACCGAGGTGGTGCTGCTGATTTTGAGGTCCGTGAAGGAACCGTCTCCTATTCCGGTGACGCCATACAGGCGAATCTCGACCGGACCGGACGAGGTCCATGTAAAGCCCGGAAGAGTCAGGGTGAGTTTGCTGCCGTTGTTGCTCAAAGAGGCGGATGCCCAGTTGCCGAACCCTGAAGCGGCGGGCGACCAGTTGACGAATCCCGCCTCGCTGGCCGCACCCCACGCATTCGATGTGTTGACCAATGAGAGGCCTGAGAGTTCAACGCTGAGATTCTGAAACCGCGTGTTTGGCTGCACGTTGTTGAGCGTGATGCTGATATATGAGGCATCCGCTCCCAGAAGGGTCAGCCTCGAGCCGCGTGCGGAGGGCTGAAACCCTCCCGTGACCACGAATGCATCCTTGTTGTTTTGCAAGGGGAGCGGTCCCGCCTTCAGGCCCCACCGTTTGTTGCCCGGCAGGGGGATGTTGCCGTAGTTGCGGCCCGCAACTTCAACCGTAATCTCCGACTGCTTGTCGAAACTGCTGGTGATGGTGGAACCGGTGCCGGGATAGGCCGGGTCCGCGATGGAGGGGTCTTTTTTTGCATCCAGACTGATGGAAAAGTTCGCGGCAGGGCATACGGGACAGCAAAGAATCCCGAGCAGGAAGACGAGTAACAGGGGCATGGCGTAGGGTCGAGACTATGGACAGTGTGGAAAATATTACAGTTATCTAAATTGTCAATTGAAATGGAAATCAGTCCTTCCGGATGTCTCGACCGCATGATGTTTCAGTTATCTTAAATTTTTAGAAATATTGTATTGCAGTTTGCAAATCATAAATTATTATGACTTCCATAATTTCAATTAGGGATTTCCCATCCCCCACTACGCCGCCAATGAATGAGCCTGCATTCTTTGAAGAAGAGCCGGTTCCCGACCGGACGCTTGCCCCGTTGTCCGACTGGGAACGGGCGGAGTTTCCTGCTCCCCCCGAGGGGCCGAAATGGAGTCACCACCGGCTCAGGACGTCGGTGCGGCTTACGGACGTTTACAGCGCCAGGCGCGCGGATGAGCGGCGGCTGAAGCAGGCTCTCGAAGAAAGCCTTGCAAAGGAAAGCGGCAGCCAGGAAGAGCCGCCGTGCGGGCAGCAGTGGCTGCTGGGGGAGTTTAAGAGTTTTCTGGAACACCTTCACGGCAAGCTGGACGGGGTCGCGAAGGAAGCAGCGAAGGCAGAGCCAAAGCGCCGCATTCGGCCCGTCCGTACTCCCCGATCCGGAGTACCACTGACGACCGCGCAGCCTGCCAAACGCCTCCGGCCCGAGTTTGCGAAAGGCAGACTTTATTTCAGTTGCCCCTGCTGCCTCTTTCCGGCGGCGCTTCCGAAGTGGCTCGCGGGAAAAAAGGCGCGCTGCCCCCGCTGTTATAGCGCGATCCGTGCCCCTCATCCACGCAAGAGACTGCATGCGCGGAGCCTGGAGAGGGATGTGGAGTCGCTTCTCCATCCGGAGCGGTTCAGTGATTACCGCAACGCTCACCGGCTGATTCCATGGGTGGGGCTGCCGAGGCCGAAATTTTACCCGATTCTGCACAGCGCCGCCGTTGGCCTGCTGTTCGCCGCCATCAGCATTTTTGTGACTATTCTCGCGGTCAGCAGCGGACGAGGAACCACTTCGATGAATTCCGGGATCGAGATCGCGCACTCGAAAGCGCCGGACTACCGGGGCAGGGCGCGGGATCTGGTGGAGAAGTTTTTTGCTGCCGAGTCGATGAATGCCAGGGTGCCGCTGGTACGGGATTCGATCCGTGTGGCCCCGCTGATGACGGACTGGTACCGCCGCCATCCGGAACAGCTCAAAAACGGGGTGCAGGAAATTGAAGCCCTTGGGGTCGGGTTCCGGCCGGACCGCGGCGAAAAGCCGGTGACCAATGTGCGGGTGACGACGACGGGCGGGGAGCAGCTTTTCTCCGTCGAACACGGGCCGGAAGGCGACCGGATCGAGTGGGAATCCTCGGTCTGCTACAATCCGGACCTTGCCGGATTGCTCTCGGGCGGGAGCAATGGAAAAATCCAAACGCTCCGGGTGCTGGCCTGCTTTGGCGATTACTTCAACTACAAGTATTGCGATGCCTCGACGCATCTCTGTGTGAAGCTCCACGATCCTGCGACGCTCGAATTCCTCGGTTATGGATACCTGCCCACGGACAGGGGAGATGCTGAATCCATCGCGGCGTATCTGAATGGCGCCAATGAAGACGATCTGCGCCCCTTGATGCTCGACTTCCGTTCCAGTCCCGATGCCCGCAAGACACACCAGGTGGAAATCGTCCGCATGGTGGAGACCGGCTGGCGGTACGATCCCATGGTTGCGGGCGGGACCGGAGGCAAATTGATCGATCTGCCGAATTGAAGTCAGCTCCTGCGGCGGCGGCCCAGAAGGAGGCTGGCGGCCAGCAGGGCTGTCGCGGAGGATTTCGGCTCTGGCACTGCCGCCTGGACGATGGCGATCGGGGTCTGCCGCAGTTGGACGAACGTGCGGATATTCTCGGCGGCGCCGGCGGAGTTGGGCCGGTGAAGGCTGGCGATTCCGCTCAGCGTCCACGGGACAGCTGCCATATTGATATCGGAGAAGAGTGTTTGCTGGCTCGTTCCCATTCCGGCGTTCCCCGGTGTCGTGGGCGTCATGACGACATTTTGCCATGCTCCGTCGGCGACGTTCAAATCGGGACTGGAAAACACCAAACCGGAAACGGAGGCGGTGGAGCCTGCGAGGGTGGCGAGCGTTTCGAAAGAGATCGTGTTGAAATCGGCAGGCACCGTTCTGCCGTTGAGGGTTGTGACCACGGTTCCGTTCACCGGGGTGGAAAAATTTCCCCATGCGACGGTGGAGGCTGCGCCTCCGGCGGGTGTCACCGTGTAAACGATTCCCTCGCCGGGACGATTCTCGACTGAAAACTGGTAGATTTGCCCTGCGGAAAAGTTGGAAGTGAGGTCGGTGCGCAAGGCGTTGTTCGCTCCGAATCCCACCCGGTTTGCAAGCGCCGCATCCCATTGGGCGTTCCGTCCGGCCCGCAACTTCATCTGCGCCTGGGTAGTCCCCGTGCCGGTGGCGGTGACGAGGGAGGAATTGATATAGACGCTGGCGGCCTCCAACTGCCCGGGGGCAGTCAGGGCGAAGGCGAGGATTAAAGAACGGGTGACAGGGTTCACGGCGTGGCGGTGGTCGAATAAAGATCATAAATTTATAGTATTTATGGTTTTTGTCAAACTTGGCCAATATTCGGCCCCGCCAGAGAGCTCAATAACCGGGAACGTCAGTGTGGCATGGTGCAGCCGGGCGCGACGTGCTGGAAGAAATCGTTCCCTTTGTCATCGACGAGAATGAAGGCCGGAAAGTCGTGGACTTCGATTTTGGCGATGGCTTCCATGCCGAGCTCGGGGAATTCGACGATTTCGACTTTGCGGATGCTTTCTTTGGCGAGGATGGCGGCGGGGCCGCCGATGCTGCCGAGGTAAAAGCCACCGTGCTTTTTGCAGGCGTCGGTGACGGCCTGGCCGCGGTTGCCCTTGGCGATCATCACCATGCTGCCGCCCTGGCTTTGGAAAAGATCAACGTATCCGTCCATGCGACCGGCGGTGGTGGGGCCGAAGGAGCCGCTGGCCATGCCGGCGGGAGTTTTCGCGGGGCCGGCGTAATAGACGGGGTGAGCCTTGAAATAATCCGGGAGCGGTTGGCCGGCATCCAGGCGTTCCTTGAGTTTGGCGTGGGCGATGTCGCGGGCGACGACGATGGGGCCGCTGAGAAGGAGGCGGGTGGTGACGGGATACTGGCTCAGCTCGGCGCGGATTTCGGCCATCGGTTTGTTGAGATCGATGCGGACGGCACCGGTGTCGGCGCGATGGCGGAGCGATTCGGGAATGTAGGGCAGGGGATGGCGCTCGAGTTCTTCGAGGAAGACGCCGTCCCGGGTGATCTTGCCCTTCGCTTGGCGGTCGGCGGAACAGGAGACGCCGATGCCGATGGGCAGCGAAGCCCCGTGCCGCGGCAGGCGGATGACGCGGGTATCGAGCGCAAAGTATTTCCCGCCGAACTGGGCGCCGATGCCGCAGGTGCGCGCGGCTTCGAGCATTTGGGTTTCCAATTCGAGGTCGCGGAAGGCACGTCCGTGGGCGTTTCCGGTGACGGGCAGGTGATCGTAATATTTCGTGGAAGCGAGTTTCACCGTCTTCATCGTGTGTTCGGCGGAGGTGCCGCCGATGACGAAGACGAGGTGATAGGGCGGGCACGCAGCGGTGCCGAGGGTGAGCATTTTTTTGGTCAGGAAATCGACGAGGCTCTTCGGATTAAGCACGGCGCGCGTTTCCTGATAGAGGAACGATTTGTTAGCGGAACCGCCGCCCTTGGCGATAAAGAGGAACTTGTAGGCGTCGCCTTCGGTGGCGTAGAGTTCGATTTGGCCGGGAAGGTTGGTGCCGGTGTTTTTCTCCGTCCACATGTCCGTGGGGGCGTTCTGGGAATAGCGGAGATTGTTTTCCGTGTAGGCCTGGTAGATGCCGCGGGAGAGGGCGGCTTCGTCGCCGCCGCCGGTCCAGATTTGCTGGCCCTTTTTGCCCATGATGATGGCGGTGCCGGTATCCTGACAAAACGGCAGAAGGCCGGCGGAGGAAACGTCGGCGTTTTTGAGCATCGTCAGGGCGACCATGCGGTCGTTTTCGGAAGCTTCGGGATCGTCGAGGATGGAGGCGACCTGCTTGAGGTGGGCGGGGCGGAGGAAGAAGTTGATGTCGTGAAAGGCCTGGTCGGCCAAAAGCGTGAGGGCCTGCGGGTCCACGCAAACGATGTCTTTCCCTTCGAAGGACTGGACACTCACGTGGTCCGAAGTGAGCCGCCGGTAAGCAGTGCTGTCAGGACCGGTTTCGAAGAGTTCCTGGAAAACGAAGGGAGGCGTGGACATGGGAAGGACCGGCTGCGCCGGAAGCACGAGGTTCCATGCTGCCAAGTGCCAAAGAAACTGCAAGGCGGGATGGAGATAATGGAGAGTGGATAATGGAGAATGGATAGTGGATGAGTGGGCGGGAGATGGAGGTTGGGGATGAGGGGGGATCGGTGAATCGTGAATTGTGAATCGTTGAATCGTGAATCGTTGAATCGTTGAATCGTTGAATCGTGAATGGTGGAATTGGCGGTCTGGCGGAGCCGGAAACTTCAAACATCAAACTTCAAACATCACTCTGCCCGAAGAGTTCGTGCACGGACACCCAGCGGGCCGCCGCGCGGTCGAGCATCGCATGGAGTTCCTGCGGATCGAACTCGTTGGCCAGCGCCTGGGCCGCCGCATAGTCGCTGATGTGCGTAAAGCAGTTGTCGGCTTTGACAAAGGTGATGCCGGCGGCACGCATCCGCCGCTCCAGCCAGTGGTGCCCGTTGCAGCAGGCCTGGAGCCGGAAGGGCGCCCAGGTGGGAATGCGCAGGTGACAGAGGCCAAAGTGCGCATCCATGAAATACACATAGAAGGTCTGGCAGCGGCCCGCTTTCCACTGCAGTTCAACGTAGCCGCTGCGTTCGTTTTTCGCCAGCTTGAAGCAGCGGCAGCGCTCCATGCTGCTGAGCACACAGATGCCGCCCGGATGCCGCCCGCGCTCTTCAAGGAGAGCCTCCACCACGGCCTCTTTGCGCTCGGTGCTCTTGACCTGCAGCACGCTGATCGCTTCCTGCGCCGCCACTGCGCGGATGCGTTCGGCCACGGCCTGCCGCAGGGCTCCGGCACAGTGCTTCTGATAATCCACCAGCCGGATCTGCTGTGCGAGCAAATAGCCCATCATCGCCCCCGGGAAGCCAATCATTTGAAATGAGCCGGAAAGCAGCAGCCGGTCAAAACACGAAAGCACACCTTCAATCTCAGAAGCATGCCGCTCCAGCAGGGTCGTCGTTTTCATGGGCAAAGTTTACCACGCCCACAAAACCTTTTGGTTCCGGCTTTGCTGGCTTAGGATTTGGGGGCCAACTAATCAGGCTGCCGGCTGCTGATCGAAGATCGACCTTGCCGGTCACAGATCCATCGCGGGCGAAGAGGTCCGTAGGGTCAAGAGGTCTGGGCTCATCTACTAGGCGCGCGGCGCGCGAAGTCCTGGAGGGCTCGGATGTCAATCCTCTTGCACGGGGGAGTTCGTCGACTTGCTGTATCGCTTCCGTCTTACTCTCTCATACGCATGCAGAAGAATGTCGAATTTGAAAGCAATCTCGCTTTAGACGAACTTGTTCGCCTGAGAGGAAGTTCCGAACGCCCCTTAGTATTCTGGATTGGAGCGGGGGTGAGTTCATGGGCAGGCATTAAGCGATGGGACGAACTCGCGCAGACAATGCGGAGTGAATTCTTGAGAACCGAATCAACATTTGAAAAGGAGTTAAGTTGGCAGTGGCTCGATCAGAAAGCCTTTCCCTCGCTATTTGGGCACTGTGACAAAGTCAGTCCAACTCGATATCGTAGGATTTTAGATCGTGAACTTAATCAAAAAAGCCCGCACCAGCCGGTATATGACCGATTTCTGGTGGCCATGCGGCGACTCACCCCATGCAAGATACTGACCACAAATGCCGATGAGCTTCTTGAACAGGCTCTCGGACTACGTGCGATTCAACCCTCCGCTCTGGAACTTGTTCCGGATTTGCTCTCCGGAACCGGTGGGTTCGTTGGGAAACTGCATGGGTCGATCGGAGATCCGAACTCTCTCATTTTTACCGACTATGAATATGCCCAATTACTGGAGAGAAGGCCATTCCTGAATGCCTTGAGCAGAGTCTTTCAAGCAGCCCACGTTGTGTTCATCGGTTATGGCTTGGCAGACGATTACATCCTCAATCTCTTAAATGAGGCGAACAATCTAAAAACTATATTTGGCGATGGGCCTCATTTCGCCTGCCTTCCATGGGATCACACCCATCTTCCATCGAGCGTCAAAACCATTCGATATCTTCCCGAACCGCACAAAGACCATCGGAGTGTAATCATGATTCTTGAGGAATTGGGGGCGCAGCGCTCGCCGGGGATCGCTTTTGCGAGCTTCGAAATGCCTGGCTGAACTTCTTTCGGGATTATTTCCACACCGTAATCCTCTCGCTCGTGGGCATGCTATCGTATGCCGCTTAATAATCATTCGAATAAATTTTTGTCAACAGCCATACTCGAGAGGCTGCTGTGTGCCGCATAATAATCCTAGTAATAAGTGGAGCGCT
Source organism: Verrucomicrobiales bacterium (assembly GCA_035550135.1). Classification (GTDB taxonomy): domain Bacteria; phylum Verrucomicrobiota; class Verrucomicrobiia; order Verrucomicrobiales; family V1-33; genus V1-33. The sequence goes on along the minus strand of DASZQB010000034.1, from coordinate 89,474 downwards.
TGCAGATTTTTCCTGACAGGAAAAGTCATTTTACAGCAATTTACCGTTGATCCTTAGGGCGAAAAAGTTTCGAAGAACCTTCAGGCGACCGCATTTGCGCCTCGATAATTATAGATCATGTTGGATTTATGAAAACATTTTTGTGCCGTTCTATTCAAAAAAAACAGGCATAATTTTGTTGACATAAATAATTATACCGCTTCAATTCTGGCATATGAGATCCAAATTAATATCAAAACACTTGGTCGCCACCTTTACAATACTGCTGCTTACTACGGTTCGAGGTTACTCCGATATCGTTGCCTATGGTTCGGGGAGGACCGCGAACGTGCAGCCGGGATTCCAAACGTCCGGAGGGTTTCTCACCCAAGGGGTGCTAAACGGAAACCAAACACTGTTTTTTGGAACAGCTCGGACAATAGACCTCGCTTCAGGAACTACGGCAAAATTTGCCAGCGGCTTTGTCTCCGAGGGGACTCTTAATGGAAACCAAAATTCCATCGCCTTCGGTACCAATCGATCAGTAAATTTAAAAAGTGGAACACTTGCCACGTTTGCGAGCGAATTCTTAACTTTAGGCTTCCTCAATGGAAACCAATCCTCCATATCTTTTGGAGCCAGTGGGACAGTTAACCTAAAAGGGGATACAAATGCGTTCTTTGCCAGCGAATTCTTAATTTCGGGAACGCTCAATGGAAACCAATCAGGCATAGAATTTGCTTCCGGCCGGTCTGTCAATCTTGCGGACAACACAGTCGCAACATTTGCTAGCCAGTTTTTAACTGCTGGCACCCTGAATGGGAATCATTCCAACGTAGCGTACGCATCGGCAAGGAGTGTGGATTTGCTCGGAGGTCAACAGGTGACCTTCGGATCGGGATTTCTGACTCAAGGGACCCTTAATGGTAATCAAACCGAGACCTATAACCACTCTTTAAGTCTGACCGTTGATTTGGCGGGATCTCAGATCGCGCGGTTTGCAGGTGGATCAGTCGGCGTAGTTACGCAGGGAGTGCTCAACGGGAATCAATCGAGGGTCTACTGCCCCGGGAGCCCTAGCAATTTTACTGTCTCCCTCAAGGGGGGAACAGTCGCGGAATTCTCGGGTGTGGTAAAGTTAGGCACACTCAACGGCGTTAATAGCGTGAACTACTGTTGGCCGGGTGGGCCGCCGTTGACTGCAAACTTTGCCGATTCAACCATCATTGAATTCAGCACAGAACTCAACGTGAAGACAGGGTTTCTCCACAACGACCAACAGCTCCTGTACAATCTCGACTGGACTGGCGTTTGGCTGGAAGGAGGTACACAAGTTGAATTCAGTCTCGACCCCTCACTGGTCATTAGGGGCACGACCAACCAGACCCCCCAAAATCTCCAGACTTCGGAATCGACATATCAACAAGCCCCCACTCTCACACAAATCTTTTTCGAAGATGGTTGGTATAACCCCTGACAGACAGTGGCTGCATGATAGAGCCGTCTCCACGGAGGAGGCCGGAGGAAACTCTGGAACTTTCCTTGCCTAGGTAAGACTTCGGACGGGGTGTCCGCCACGACCGCGCTTCAAGGTGAACGTCCACACGCATGATGCCCAAATCGGTATCTACGCGGTGGACGTTCCTCGTTGGATAAGGTTGCGGCTGGGCTGGTCTTCTGCTCAGCCTGCTTAGAGCCGCTACCCTCGGTTTGGATAATCTCGCTCCGCGTGGACGTCGGACGCTGAAACGAACCGGCTCTGGCCCAAATTCGTCTGTTCGCAAATGTAATCCCTTTAAATTAGCGGGATGCGATGCCTGAGGGAAGCTTTCTCCAATACATTTTGAATGCATTTTGGAATGGAGGGCAGGTTGCGGCCAAGGCGGGACGATGGCCATGCCACCTCACCATCGGGCCGCGTGACCACGCGCAGGCGGACATCGGCAGTGTGGTACGTCGCCACTTCCCTCACCGGTAAGCCTCATGAAAGACTGGCACTTACTTGGCTCGGAACCTGTTCGGTTTAAAAAACTGTTTGAGGGGTTCAGCCCATGAGCAACCCTGGTATCAGGGAAAACCTCTCCTCCGTCTCTCAGAGTGCTACGCGCTCAAGTAGCTTCACCTTCTGCTCCCCGGCAACGCGAATCTGGCCGCAATGCAGCGAAAGTTTTGCACGGGTTATGGACCGGAAGGACGTGGGACGAGATTATCACGGCAGCGATGGAACTTCCCGATAACATGCCATCATTGATTCGCGAGGCGGGGGGCTCGAAATGAGGACGTCAGAAATCGTCCCGTCAAACCCATCGTTACGTTCCGGAAGGTAACGATGCACCGGGAAATTCGCGAAAATGGACCTCTCGCGGAATGAAAAAATGGTCCTTTCCGCTCGGTCTGTCGCTCCTTCTCCGCATCAAATTGCCTGCTGAGGTGTACCTCCATTCCTGCAAAATCGCGCAAATTCTTCCCTCCTGTGCTCTAAACCATCCGCCAAATCATTTCGCCTCTGAAGAGTTGACAAATTCCGGATTAATCCCCTGGGTATCGTTCATGAATCTCGATCTCATCCGGGAGTTTTGCCCCTCCGGGTGCACATCCGCCAATCCAATACCGCCGCCCCGGCGTCAATCGGCCGGGCCGGGAGCCTCGGGCAAAATCAGGCTATATCAAACCAACCGATATTTCCGACCATCCGAAAATTGCCGCCCGTGACCTCCCGCTCATCCTTCCTGCCGCTTAAACCGCTATCAAACCGTATCAAACCAATTTAAGCCTGTTTTCGCGTTTTAATCAAACCCCAACACCTTTTTCGCTCCGGCAAATTCCCGTTTCCATTCGCTCGATCCTGTGTTCCAGGATGTTGGATTTCCAGCCGGCGGCTTCTGCCTCAGCATCTTCCAATGTCCACCACTTGTCAGTTTTACCATCACCGCGCCCCCTTCACGCTGCGATCCGGAGAAACGCTCCCCGAGTTCACCCTCGCGTATGAGACCTACGGACGGCTGAATGCTGAAAGGTCAAATGTGGTGCTGCTGTTCCACGCCCTTTCCGGAAGCCAGCATGCGGCGGGGTTTTGCGGAGAGGTGCCGGGCACGGAGGATCGCTGGACGGAGGATTGCCAGACGGGCTGGTGGAGTGACTTTATCGGTGTGGGGAAGGCACTGGATACCAGCAAGTGGTTCGTGGTTTGCGCCAACTTCCTCGGCGGTTGTTATGGAACGACAGGGCCGTCCTCCCTGAACCCGGTCACCGGGAAGCCTTACGGCGCGGCGTTTCCCCACGTCAGTATTTGCGATGTGGTGCAGTCTCAAGTGCTGCTGCTGGAGCATTTGGGCATTCAAAAGGTGCATGCCGTGATCGGCGTGAGCACCGGCGGGCTCATGGCGATCAATTTCGCCACCCTCTTTCCGGATCGCGTTAAGGTGGTCATTCCGCTCGCCACCGGAGGGCGAACGACGGTGCTGAATCGACTGATCATTTTCGAGCAGATCCTCGCCATCGAAAATGACCCGAACTTCAACGGCGGCGATTACTACGACGGTCCGCCGCCCACTTACGGGTTGGCGCTGGCCCGGATGATTTCCCACAAGACCTTCGTTCACCTCGACGAAATCGAAAAACGCGCCCGGCGGGATGTGAAGCAGCCCGATGAAAACCTCCGTTGGTACCGCCTGCGCGACAGCGTGGAGAGCTACATTCTCCACCAGGGGACGAAATTCGTGCGTCGTTTTGACGCAAACACCTACCTGCGCATCTGCGAAATGTGGAGCAGTTTCGACCCGGTGCGGGAGGCAGGGGTCGCCGATTGGCACGCTCTTCTCAAACCGTGCATGCTCCAGGGCCAGCACTGGCTGATTTTCAGCATCGACAGCGACTTTTGTTTCTACCCTGAGGAGCAGACTGCCCTCGTCCACCACCTCCGGGAGCACGCGGTGGATGTCATGCACATTACCGTTCACTCTTTGAAGGGCCACGACTCCTTTTTGCTGGAGCCGCTGCTCTACACTCCCCACCTCGTTTACGCACTTGAGGCGCCACGAAGCCTCACTCACGCCGTCCGTGAAGATCCCGGAATTTGAATAGTAGTCAGGTTTTCTCCGGAAAACCCTTCCATGAATCTTTTAACTGCGTACCAAAAATTTCTTGTCGGAGCCGTTAAGTTCTGCATTGACTCCGCTCCGGCGAAAATGCCACTCTACACCGTCCACGATTAAAGATCCCCCTCCCCGGAGCGTCCCTGAGCCAAAGCAGGCCGCCCCATTTGCTGTACCCCCTTTAACTCCAACTGCCATGAATAAGAAATTAATTCCCCTTGTCGCCCTTGTGGCTTCTCAAATCCCGGCTTCCGCCGCCCCCATCGCCATCAATGGAAGTCAAACCTACTCCCAAAACTTTGACTCCCTGGGCAACACCAGTGTTGCATGGACGGATGACTCCACGCTCGCGGGGTGGTACGCCCAGATCAACAATGGCGCCACGGCCAATGGCACCTTGCAGGTCTCGGACGGCAATGATGCCCTCAGCGGGCTGCTCAATGTGGGCGCTACCGGTGCCCCGGATCGTGCGCTCGGCAGCAAGGCCACCGGCACTGGTGCCTTTGCGAACATTGCCTACGCCGCCTCGTTCCGCAATACCGGTGCCACTCCTGTAGCACTCTCCAACCTGTCCTATACCGGTGAAATGTGGCGCGCCAATACCACGGCGAACACGGTGGAGAATTTCGCCGTTTATTATCAGATTTCCGCCGCCCCGGTTACCAACATCATTTCCGGACCGAACAGCGCCAACCCGGCTCCGGGCCTGGGCTTTACGGCCCTCGCCGGGGGAGCAGCCGATTGGTCGCTTTCCAACGCCGGCTCCGGCGTAGCCCTCAATGGGAACGACCCCGCCAACAAGCTGGCCATCAATGTTCCGGTATCGGGCATTACCCTGGCGCCTGGCCAGTATTTGACGCTCAAATTCACCGACCAGAACGAGGCCGGGACCGACGGGTATCAGGCGATCGATGACCTGTCAGTGCAATTCACTGAAGTTTCCGGCTTGGTGACAGCAGCCGTCTCGAATCCCACCCGCGACTTTGCAGGAACTTTGGCTGATCCGAACGATGACACCTTCGGCTTTACTGTGAACGTAACAGGGGCGGGTGCCGTAGCGGCGGGATGGACGACGGTGGATGTCAACCCGCCGGCGGGCAACACTTCCTCTGCAAACTATGGAACGCCCGTCGTCTGGACCGGATTTCCGGTGTCCGCGACCAAGACAATCACGATTTCCGATGCCATCACCCCGGCCCTGAACACGGTGTTGACGGTGCCGCCCCCGAAGATCATCGGCACCAATGAACTGCTTGGCGCAGGCACGCCGCTGATCAGCACTGCGGATAACATTACCGGCTGGGTCGTGGATGAAACCGCTCGCACACTCAATCAAAACTCGCTGCCGGCGAATGAGGATCATGTGGTCACGTCCAAAGTTTACGACCTTTCCGCTACCGGATTTGTGCTGTTCTCGGCGGAGTTGGATTACAATACCCTTGGCGGCACGAGCGGATTTGAGGCGGCGGACTCCTTCGCTCTGGAGGTTAGCATTGACGGCGGCCCCTTTGTCAGCGCCTTGGGAGCAGCGGATACTGACAGCAATGGCCGACTCACCGGAACGGTGGAATTGCCCGCGGCTACCGGTGTGGATGTGACACCCGTAATGTTCAGCTACCTGATCCCTGACACGGCCAACTCCGTTCAAATCCGGATCACCGGAAACAGCAACTCTCCTGGAGAAACCCTGCTGGTAAAAAGCGTTCAGCTCAGCACCCCTTCCGCAACGCTCTTTGCGTCCGTGGCGGGCGCGGCAACCGTGGACAATAAAGGCACCGCTGATCCGTCAGACGACACCTTCACTGTACCCGTGAACGTGAGCCCTGTGAATCTGGGAGCCAGTCCCGGATGGCACAGCAACGAGAATCCCGTAAGGAGCGGCCTCTACGCCACCCCGAATCCCGTCATTTTCGGGCCTTACCAGGTGAGCGGGGGCGCGCAGACGGTCATCCTGACAGATGATGCCAATGGCGCCATCTCGTCCTCTCCGCTGACCTTCACTCCGCCCACCCCCGCGGTGGCAGCTACGGCCCCGGCCAATATTACCCGGGTTCCCAACGGCCCCGGTGCGGCTGACGATGTGGTGACCTTCACGACCACGATCACGGGTACGAACGGCGGCCCGGGCTGGACAGCCACCGGACCTGCGGGCACCACCCCCACCAGCGGGACTTACAGCGCCAATCCGGTGACCTTCACGGTGCCGGCTGGTGTAGGAGTTTCCTCCGCCGCCGTGGTGATCACAGACTCCAGCTATCCCACCGCTACGACGACTATCACCGCCAACTTCGACTCCGTCTATGTCATTGGCCAGAAGAACCTCAACGGTACGCTCTCGGATGTGCTTTCGGAACTCGTCGTTCCGCCCAACAACCTCTGGGTGAACGACCCGGTGGCCCGCACCATCTCGATGAACAACGGGAACGCTCCCGCCGGTGCCAAGACCATCAGCTCGGAAGTCATCAACCTCGCCGGTGTTTCCGGGGATGTGACCTTCTCCGCCAACCTGCACGTTTCGGACACCTCCAGCGGATTTGAAGCCGGGGATACTTTTACCGCCCATCTGATCTACGACGGCAACACAGGTGCTCCGGTTTCGCTCATCACCAACCCGCCGGACCTGAATGCGAATGGCACCCTTGAAGACGATGAGCTTGCCGCCGGCATTGTGGAAACGGATATCGCCCTGACCGCGACGATTCCCGACGCTGTCAATACTGTGCAACTGGTGATTACCGGTGTGACCGATTCCGCCAGCGAGCACCTCGTGGTCGGCAGCGTTCTCTTCACCGGCGGCGGGGTCATTCCCACCGGCGATACCGACGGAGACGGCGTGAGCAACGACGACGAGGCCATCATGGGCACCGATCCTAACAATGCCTCCGACGTGCTGCGTCTGACGCAAAACCCGGCGACGCCCACCCAACTCAGCTTCCCCAGCAAGGCGGGCAAGTTCTATCGCGTGTATGTTTCCGATGACACGAACGAAGCGAGCCACCTCAAGTTCTGGAAGGATGCCGGAACCGGGACCATCGCGGGTGACGGAGCGGCCAAGACGTTCAACGTGACCGTGGCAGCCGGCGAGACCCGCCGCTTCTACATCCTCGGTGTACAGAGCGCCGACGCGGGGTGGCCTGCCACCCTGGGGACTCCCTGATCGTCCGGGTCCTGACAACTAATCATACGAGCCGGCTGCTCCGAAAGGAGCAGCCGGTTTTTTTTATGTCCCCATGCCTGCCGGTTACGGGATTGAGTGGAAAAATCCTGACTATCCCCTGAAACCCGGTATCTACTTTGCTCTCATCACCGCCGCCCCCTGTTAAAGTTAGGGCTATTCTTCATTCCCTGTTAGTTATGATGAAACGATTCGCTCTTCTTGCCGCGCTCGCCGCTTCACCCATCGCCGCCGCGCCCGTTGCCCTCAACGGAACGATGACCTACACGCAAAATTTCGACTCCCTTGGAACCGAAAGTGTTCCCTGGGTGGATGACACCGTCATTTCGGGATGGTACGCCCAGATCAATAACGGAACGACACCGGCAGGCTCCGCTCAGGCGACCGACGGCGCCACCGACCTGAGCGGCCTTCTCAACTGCGGACCCGCCGGGGGAAACGACCGGGCACTTGGCAGCAAAGTCACCAGTACGGGCGCATTTTCGAACATCGCTTACGGCGTCCTGTTCCACAACACAGGCGCATCGAGAGTGAAACTGACATCGCTTCAATACACCGGTGAACTGTGGCGTCCCGCCGCCACCGCCAATGCTCCGGATCGCTACGCGGTCTATTACAGTGTCTCCGATGCCCCCATAACCAATCTCATCTCCGGCACCAACAGCTCCACTCCCGTCGCTGGCGCAGGCTATACCGCCGTGGGAGCAGGCGCGGATTGGACTCATTCGAGTCCCGTCGCCGCCGCACCGGTGGACGGGAACGCTCCGGAAAACAGGCGCACCGTCACATTCTCTCCCGCCGGCATCGACGTGAATCCCGGGCAGTATTTGATGATCAAATGGACGGACCCTAACGAGAATGCCGTGTCTGACGGATTTGAGGCGCTCGACGACGTCTCGTTGGAATTTACGGAGGTGAACGGCTTTGTCGCCGCCGCCGTCTCTAACATTACGAGGAACACAGGGGGAACACCTGATCCGCTGGACGACACCTTCGGCTTCACCGTCAATGTCACCGGCTCGGGCGCGATCAGCGCCGCATGGACCGCGCCTGACGTCAACCCGCCCGCCGGAAATGCCTCCACCGGTCCTTACAGCACGCCGGTCGTTTGGACAGGCTTTCCCATCTCTGCGGCGAAAACAATCACCATCGCGGATTCAGCGAATGCCACGCTGAACACCTCCGTCACCGTCAGTCCGCCTGCCATTCTCGGCGTGAACGAACTCGGCGCGCCTGGAGGTGTCATTCCCGGCGACGGGACCGTCCCCACCGGATGGGTTCTGGACGAAACGAACGTCACCGCCACTCTGCAAAGCCAAACCGCGCAGACGGATCATGTTCTGAACTCGAGCGTCATTGATTTGTCCTCCGTCGCCTTTGTCCTCTTCACCTGCGATCTCGATTCCATTTCGGGATCGAGTTCCGGATTCGAAGACCTGGACTTCTTCTCGCTCGACCTGATCATCGACGGCGGAGCGCCTGTCAGCGTCCTTGGTCCGGCGGATGAAAATCAGGATGGAAAGCTCCGCGGGGCCGTCGCGGGGGCCGGCAAGGAGCTGCAGGACAACGGAGCACCTAACGTGACAAAGACTTTCCAGTTCAGTCACCTCATTCCGGCAACCGCGAACAGCGTGCAAATCCGGATCACCGGCAATAACAATTCCGTCAACGAGACCTTCCTGGTGAAGAACATGAGGCTGAGCACCGCCCCGGCGATGCTCTTCGCGGTTCTCGCGGCTCCCATCCTGACACTGGACAATAAAGGAACGGTCAATCCTTTGGACGACACTTTCTCCGCGGCCGTCAACATCCAGGCCGCCGGACTTGGCGCCAGCACCGGATGGCACAGCGATGAAGTCCCCGCGCGCACCGGATTGTATTCCACCGCGAATCCTGTCTCCTTTGGCCCGTATTCTGTGTCCGGCGGCTCCAGAGTGGTCACGCTGACAGATGATCTCAATCCTCTGATCAAATCCCAGACCCTAACTTTCAATCCCCCGCCTCTTCCCACATTGGCCGTCACTCCCCCGGTGAACATCGTGCGCCACGAAAATGGCGCCGGGGCCGAAGACGATACAATCACTTTCGACCTGACGATTACCGGATCGAATGGGGGGCCCGGATGGAGCGCCACCGGCGGCTCTCCTGCTTCCGGAACTTTTGGGCCTGATCCCGTCAGTTTCACCTATCACGTCCCGCAGGCCGGCAACCTTCTCCAGGCGGTCATCGCAGACGCGAGCTACCCGGCAGTCACCCAGACCATCCCCGTTCCTTTCCCGAGCCGCTATATCTTCGGACGACTGGACCTCGGCGCGGGTTTTCTCAGCCTCGCTTCAGATCTCAACACTCCCCCCGGAGCCCAGTGGGTGAACGATCCCGCGGCCCGCACGCTCGTCATGACGGCAGGCGTGGCAACGGACAGCGTGGTCACTTCCGAACTCATCGACCTTTCCAGCACAGGTGACGTGCAGTTCACGGCCAAACTGCGGCTCCAGGAAATCAGTGTTGGTTCCAACATCGAAACGACAGATCGCTTCAAGGCAGAACTGGTTATCGACGGCGTCACTCACAATCTGGTTACCACCTGGGACACCGGCGACGGCAGCAGCGCGGTGACGGTCGGCGCCAACGGTCCGCCAAACGGATACATCAACGGATACGTGGGAACCGCTGGCACCGATCTCGTAACACTGGATGTGTATCTCGATCCGCCCGCTGACTATCTCGCTCACGCCACCCGTGATGAATTCAACCTCAACGCCCAGCCGGTAACCGACCAGCTCGACAATACCTTTCCGCTGAGCTTTTCCATCCCGGCGGCAGCCAATTCCGCGCAACTGCTCATCTACGGAGCGGGATTTGCCGGCTCGGAAACCGTCACTGTGTCCGACGTGCTTTTCACCACCGGCGCCGGCAGTGGTGACAGCGATGGCGATGGGGTCAGCGATAAAAACGAAGCCATCATGGGCACTGATCCCAACAACGCGGCGGATGTCCTGCGCCTGACGCAGAATCCGGCGAATCCCAATCAGATTTCTTTCCCGTCAAAGGCCAACAAGTTCTATCGTCTCTACATTTCCGATGACGCGGCGGAAGGGACTCACCTTGCAGCGTGGAAGGACGCGGGCCTTTCCACCTTCATCGGAGACGATACCGGCAAGGCGTTCGACATCTCCGTGCTGCCTGCAGAAAGCCGCCGGTTCTTCCGGCTTCATGTGATGGACACAGACGGAGCCGGCGGCCTCTGGCCCGCCACGTATCCGTGAGGCCCGCCTACTTCGCCGGCGGGAGCACCCGGATCAAAACCGGCCGCGATGCCTGCCCTCCATCCGCCGTCGCACGCAAGTGGAAGAGGCGAGTGCATGGTTTCGCGATGCGGGAGGCGGTGATGAAGAACGTGCGCTCTGTCTGCCCTTCCACGATGAGCAAACCGTTGAGGCCTATATTGTCCACGTAGAGGCCGTGCGGAAGATTCCGTCCGGAGTCGTCGCCTCCGAGTTCGATGCGGCCTCCGAAGTCATGGCGCGTGGCCTTGACTTTGGCGGTGATCGTTTGGCCCGGCTGGATGCTCAGTTCGAGCGGCTGCCCCTGAATATCCTTTACGTAAGAGCGATCGGCATCCGGCAGGATCTCGACTGAAACTTTCGGCGCAGGCCCCAACTGAATGTCACCGAGCGTTCCGAGGTCCCTTGTGACATCCTTCCCGCCGATCTTCGCGGTCGCCGTTACCTTCACGGCCTTGTCCGCCGTCGCATCCGGATTCGCCGCGTCCGGCGCCGCATTGATGACGGCGATGGCGGGGGACTGGCCGGCTTCGATTTCCACGGGCGTACTGGCGCTGAATCCGGCAGGAAGATTCGCAATGTCGATGCGGACCGGACCATCGAAGCCTTCCGATCGCTCCACGCTGAAGGTGACTTCGCGACCGCTGCCCGGACTCACCTTGGGGCCTGTTCCTCCGACGGATGCCTTGAAATCCGGCTGCCGCGGACGAACGGCCAGTGTATAGCCAAAATCCTTTTCTCCGCCAAATCCGCGCACGTCCGTGAGCCTGACAAAGTAATCGCCATCCGCCGGAGCCGTGAAGAGCAACTGCGAGTCCGCGCCCAGCCTCCGGTACGAGTCGTCGTCGTTTTCGTAGTTGAGGTGGAAGACGGGCAATCCGTTAGGCGGCGGCTGGCTGCCCGGTGGCAGCGGAGTGACCACATACGCCGGTGCCCCCAGGGCATGGACCAGAGCCGGAGTGCCAAAGCAGGTTTGGCGTTTTCCAGAGCCCGGATAAACTTTGTAGCCCGAATCCGGGCCGCGGGGATAAAGCCACAGCTTCACCACTTCACCGTTGGCATAGAGATACTCATTCAGTTCCATCTCCGCCCAGTTGTGCAGGCGAAAGTCATCCGACGTATCGGAGTCCTTGCCGCGGAAAGTGAACCATGAGTCCCGCGTCGCCTGCAGCACCACCTGCTCCACCGGCGAGCCGTCAGGATGGAGAACCTCCAATCGTGAATCGAGTTTTGACTTCGCACGCGCCGCATTCACTTCCAGCGTGAGTTCCTCACCGGCAGCGGCATGGAAGCGGAAGATGTCCGTGTCGCCTGCTGCGCTGACGCTGCCTTTGATCATGGCCGGAATTTGAACCGTCATTGCTGCGGACGGCTCGTTGTTAGGTTCTGTCTCGCCGCCGTTTGTTCCAGTGGACGGAGCAGCCGGCTCAGCGGCCTGGGAAGCAGGCGGGGGCGCTGGTTTCACACCTGCAGCAGTGTTCACCGCGACCGCCGCCATCGATCCATCCATACGCGCAGCAAGGAATTTGTCAGGCTGCGGAGCGGCCAGAAGGACGGACGCGATATCAGGCTGCGCGTCATACGCATGCTCCAGTACGAGATCCGGCACCGACCACAGCTTCAACGTGCGATCATCCGCGCTGGAGAGGAGGTGTTTTCCATCCACACTCAGTGCGATCCCGCACACGGCGCTTTCGTGCGCGAAGCGGGAATGCACTGGAGGATTGAGAGCGGGTGCCTCCTTTGAAACGAAACGCCAGAGATGAATGCGCTTATCCGTGCCGGCGGCGATGATATATTCACCATCAGGTGTGAACAGCACGGAGGACATTTCACCCTGCGGCTGATTGAGTGTATCCAGGCGCGTGCCGTCGGATGCCCGCCAAAGCTTTACCGTTTCGTCGGCGCTCGCCGAGGCCAGGACTTTGCTGCCGGGATGCCACGCGAGATCGAAGATCGCGCCTTTGTGAACATCGATGGTGCGCAGCAGCTTGCCGTCCGCAGGCTGCCACAACCGAATGGTGCGGTCATAGCCGGCAGTGGCCAGCAGCGCGCCATCCGGTGAGATTTCGGCATCGTAGAGCACATCGCTGTGGCCCCCGAATTCGCGGATGAGCGAGCCATCTTCCACCTTTCGAAGCTGCGCGACTCCGTGCAGTCCAGTGATGCCGCCGGCGAGAATGAGTTGTGAGTCGTTGGCGGTGAAGTGAACGGCATTTACCTTCGACGGAAGGTCTGCGATCGTTCTTATGACAGCGTCGGTGGCAGCGTCGCGAATCTCAATGCTCCGCGAGCGGGCGACCGCCATGAGGCGTCCATTGGCGGAATACGCCGCAGCGGTAACCGGGGGAGCTTTGGCGGACGCGGCAATCTTTGGCGTTGTTAGAGATTTCAGGATCGAAACATCCTGTGGCGGACCGGCCGCTCCAGCCGCGATCCACTTTTTGAGAGTCTCAAGTTTCGCGGCAGGAAGAGCAGGCTCGTCCTTTGGCGGCATCTTCGGTTTCTCCTTTCCTTCGAGAGAACGAATGATGAACGAAGCGTCCGCATCCCCGGGCTTGATAGGCTCCGCATGGTCCTCTCCGCCTTTGCGCAACTGAGCATACGTCTCCATCGAGAGTTTACCCTCGAGGTCCTTGTCATTGTGACAGCCCGCACAGTGACTGCGAAGAATCGGCGCGATGTCCCGGTCATAGGAAATCGTTTCTTCCGCGTGTGTTGAGGCAGCCTGGAGCAGGACAAATGGTACAATCCCGAGTTTGGCTGAGGCTCGAAAACACACCTCGGGGATCGTGTTGATGAATGGTTTTCTCATGAGGATCATGGAGGAAGAACAGGGAGGCCGACTAACGGAATTCCAAAACTTTTGAGCGTTCGTTTGAGATCCTCCCAGTCGGTGGAACTCATTTGCGGGGGACAAACTTCAGGATCGCAGGCGACGAGCCTGGCTACCGTGTCGATGCCCTGCTCCAACAGGGCTTTCTCAATACGACTCTTCAGGCGGAGTTGTTGTAATGGCTTCCGCAGCAAAGCCAGGATTTCCGGCTGCCTGGCAAGTTCCCCGGCAGTCTCCGCCGCCTTCATCTTTGCTCGCGCCCGGCGCGCATCCAGCGCGGCTTCTTTCATTTTGGCATTTGCCTTCCGGCAGGCCCGGCAGCGTATGGCGGTTGTTTCGATGGTCCCCTGAGCCACTTCATACCACCATTGCTGCTGCTGTGCGGTCCACACTTCCTGAGTTCCGCAGTCTTTGCAGACAAAGGGGAGGTCCACGTAGTATTCTCTAAATGGTTCGGGAACCCACGATGTGGATCGAAGCTTTTCGAAATTCACGCGGATCGCTCCCGGAGGAGGATACGCCGGCACGGAAGTCTTCTCCTTCCGGGTCTTTCGTGAAGCCTTCATCATTTTGCCGCGGGAAGTTAGTGTTGGAACAAAAACTCCCGGCTCGTCAGCAGGGACCAGTAGAGATCCTCTACCGCCTGCCGCTTTTCCGCCGCCGGTGTTTCCTTGAGAAGCGCTTCGAACTTCTTGCGCTGCTCGTCCGAGGGCGGGCTGCCGAGGCATGCATACCATGCATCCTCGACGATTTGAGCCGGTGCCGCTCCGGTAGCAATGATTTCGGTGATACGGCTGTTTTTGGCGGCGAGCTTTTCGTTAACCGTTACTCCGTTTGAAAGGTGGAGCGCCTGGACGAGGCTGGGCTGGTTCGAGCGTTCGCATTCGCAGGTGATGTCGCGCGAATTTCGCCCGAAGGTCTTCAGGAAATAGGACTTCACTGCCGAATCCCGGAGCTGCAATGCGCGGGTTTCGGGACCGTAGGTGGTCTTTTCGGTGGACCCGTCATTCAGGAGAATCTCCGAAAAGTTATCGCGCACGCCGGTGACGTCGGCGATGGCATCGCTGAGCACCTCGGCCATGAGCCGGCGGGGATAAAAACGGGAATAGTACCGGCGGTCGTCCTTGTTCGCGGGTATCGCTTCGCTGGAGCGGCGATAAGTCTGCGATGTGAGAATCACCCGCATGAGCGACTTCAAATCATACCTGTTCTTCACCAGATAATCCGCCAGGGCGGCGAGCAGTTTTTCGTTGCTGGCTGGATTTGAAATGCGGAGGTCATCCACCGATTCCACGAGCCCAACGCCCATGAAGTTCGCCCAGATGCGATTGGCGATGGCGCGGGTGAAATAAGGATTCTCCGGTGCCGTGAGCCACTGCGCGAGCGCAACACGGCGGTCGTGCGGATCATCAACGTTCAAGGCCGGCGCATCCAGTGGCGCCGGCGGCTGAGGCTTGCCGGTGCGCGGCTGAATGAGTTCTCCGCGAGCTTCAGTGTACAGGGTGCGCTGACCATCACCAGAGCGGGCATCGCCGCCCCAGCCTTTCGCTCTGACGCGCGAGAACAGATTGGCGAAGGCGTAATATTGATCGTTCGTCCACTTCTCGAGCGGGTGGTTGTGGCACTTCGCACATCCGATCGAGAGCGAGAGAAACGCCTGACTCACGTTTTCCGCCATGCTCTCCGGATCCTGATGCACGGCGAAGAAATTGGTGGCTCCATTCTCGATGGAGGAACCACGGGCGGTGACGAGTTCCCTGACAAACTGGTCCCACGGCTGATTGGTGGCCACGCGTTCGCGAATCCACTTGTGGTATGCCTTAAGGGCCTCCGGACGAAGTTTTGAACCGGTGAGAAGCAGCATGTCGGCCCGCTTGTAGGTCCAGTAATCGATAAACTCCGGGCGTGACAGAAGCAGGTCCGCCAGCCGTTCGTGCTTTCCTGGCGCCGTGTCCGCGGCAAAGGTTTTTACCTCTTCGGGCGAAGGCAGGCGTCCGATGGTGTCGAGATAAGCCCGGCGGATAAATGTATGATCTGTCGCGGCGGGAGAAGGTTCCAGGCGAAGTTTCTTGAGTTGCTCGAGAACAAGTTCGTCGATGAAGTTCGCGCTGTGAAAGTGAGCGTAGGGATGGCTGAGGAGTGCGTTGCGGAACGGAGACAGGACACGGGCGATGACGATTTGAGAGGAAAACCATGCGGTCACGGCTCCCTCACCGCTGCCGGTCACCGTGACTTTTCCAGCGCCATCCACGGAGGCTACCGTTTCGTCCACGGAAGTGAACTTCGCCCAGCGGGTGACATCGCGCTCTGTACCGTCAGTGTATTTCGCCTTCACGGTGAGTTGCGCGGTGGCACCCATGTGCAGCGCATTTTCAGAGGGAGACACTTCAAGAGATTGAAGCCCTGGATCTGCAGCCGATGGAGGAGGACAGCCCGCCGTGATCCACTCCGCAATGAGCCGGTAATCTTCAGAGCCTGGCTCCAGACGTTTTCCGCCCTTGTGACGCAGGGCCGTGGTTGGCTTTGTCAGAATGAGGCTGCTGCCAGGGTCGGTTAACTCCACCCGGCGTCCGCGGGACTCGCGGGTGATGGCAAGGTAATCCGCATCGGGATTGTAACCGAAGAGCGAAAGATGGAATCCACCTTTCCCCGCCAGCGCACCGTGACACCCGCCGGTATTGCAACCTGCCTTTGAGAGAATCGGCAGGACATCGTTGCGGAAAGAGGGCGCGTTCCCTGCGTGAATTGTTAGCGGCGCGACGCAAAGAAGTAGAATGAGTCTTATCGGTCCCATAGGTCTCATATGAACAGTTCGCGAACCGGCTCCGTGCCAAGATCCGTTAGCGGGAATGGTCTGCCGCCCGGTCCTGGCAAATGCGAAGCATGGTCCAGTCCCAGACTGTGGAACACCGTGGCAACAAGGTCACCGGGCGCCACAGGTCTTTCGGCGGGGAAGCCTCCGATGGGATCGCTGGCACCGATGACGCGTCCACCCTTCACTCCTCCGCCTGCAAAATACGCGGTAAAGCACTGCGGCCAGTGATCGCGGCCACCCGCGGGATTCACTTTCGGAGTGCGGCCAAACTCTGACAGATTCGCCACCAGTGTGTCGCCCAGCAGCCCCCGCTGATCCAAATCCTCGATGAGCGCGCTGTAGGCCTGATCATACATGGGACACACGATATCCTTCATGCCTTCGATGCTGGTGAAGGGCTTGGAGCCATGGATGTCCCATGTGATTTCATCGAAGACCGTGAGGAACGTGTTGATGGTGACAAAGCGCACGCCGTTTTCCACAAGGCGGCGCGCCAGCAGGCAGCATTGGCCGAAGCGGTTCATGCCATAGCGGTCGCGAACGGACTGCGGCTCTTTGGTCAGATCGAAAGCGGAGCGTGCCTGCTCGCTGGTCATCATGCGGAAGGCGGCGGAGAAATTGGAGTCGAGAAGGCGCGCGTCTTCACTGGCTTCGAATTCCTTCACCGCACTCTCCACCACCTCGCGCATCTTCCGGCGGCGGTCGAGCCGGGCAGCGCCAACCTGGTCCGGGGGCAACAGGTCGGGCACTTTGAAATCCTTTTGCGACGGATCGGCCATGAGCGCGAATGGATCATGCGCCTTGCCGAGAAACCCGCCGGCCTGGCCGTTGGGAAGATTACCACCGCCGCGGCCCATCAATTGCGGCAGCACCACGAAGGGCGGCAAATCCGTGCGCCGGCCCATCAGATAAGAAGCCACCGCGCCCGCATGCGGTGTTTGAATGCCGCCGGTGAAACGCCGGCCCGTCTGCATCACCTGCCAACCGGCGTCGTGCACGGCCGCGCCATCGTGATGACAGGAACGCACCAGGGAAAACTTGTCCGCCAGCTTCGCGTGCAGCGGCAGCAATTCCGAAATCTCGAACGCGTCCGATTTCGTGCGGATGGGCTTGAAGGGACCGCGAATCTCGCGTGGTGCGTCCGGCTTCATATCCCAGAGATCGATGTGGCTGGGCGCGCCGAGGTTGAAAATCATGATGCACGAGCGCTTTTCATGACCCGGTCTCACCTGCCCGGCCTGTTCCGCCCGCAAATACTGTGGGAGAGACAGGCCGAGGGCGGAGAGCACACCGATTTGTAGGAACTCACGGCGCGAGTGCCCGGGACCGCAGAGGACGGCCCGGTCACGGGGGGATTCAGCGAGAAAGTCGAACATGAGGGAATTATATACGCCGGGAAGCGCGCTGTCTTCTCCTTGCTTGCGGCAAGATTCAGGCGGCCCCGGTACGCCTTTGCAAAATCCCAGGTTCGCGTATGGAAACCGCGATGGAGCCGGAAGATACGCCATTCCCCCCGCCCCAGCGCGGTTCGTCAGTCGCGCGCCGCGAGTTGTTTCCCGCAACGCAGTGGTCGGCAATCTCGATGGCGCGGCACGGCGACGAGAGCAAGGCCGTGGAGGGGCTGCGGAGGCTGGCGGTGAATTACTGGCGGCCTCTATACCTCTATTTGCGAAAGCGCGGCGAGGGGCATGAGGATGCGTCGGATTCGGTGCAGAGCTTTTTTGAGTTTGTTTTCAGCAGCGGCTTTTTTTCCCATGTGGACCGGGAGGGCGGAAAATTCCGCTCGTATTTGCTGCGGTCCCTGGAGCGCTGGCGGTCCCGGCGTTTTGTCAAAGACGGTGCGCAAAAACGCGGCGGGCAGGTTACCCATGTGCCTCTGGACGGCGTGGAGGAAATGGAGGACGCTCCGGCCATTTCGGACGACATCGAACCCGAAGTGGCCTTCGACCGTCAATGGGCCTCGGACATGGTGGGGCGGGCCGTGGAGGCGACGCGTAATGACTACGTCCGCCGGGACCGCGGCCTGTGGTTTGAGACGCTTTCCCCGGGCCTTCCCGGCGGCGGAGCGCTGCGCCCGTATGTCGAACTGGCGGATGTGCTCGGATGCTCTGAGGGAGCAGTGAAGAAGGCGGCTTTTGATCTGCGGAAAGCTTTCGCGTCTCATCTCAAAGCCGAAATCCGCTCCACGGTACAAACGAACGAAGATGCGGAGGAGGAATTGCGCTATCTGGTTTCGGTGATGAGCGGGCGTTGATTCCGGTGGATAACAAATGGACCGGCCGCCGACAAAAAGTCAGCGGCGGTCCATTATCCCCACGGGCCTGCGGGTCGTTAGGGTCCCATCTTAAGGATCCACCGGTGCGAGACGGAAGAAGGCTCGCTGCCTCGATGGAACGGTCAGCGTGTGGTGCGTGGAGGTATCCACAATGTCCGCCGCGACGGGTGTCCAGGTTTGCAAATCCGTGGAAGTCTCCACGTGCCATCCGGTGACACTCAGATCCCACAGGAGGACCGTTTGAGTGCCGTTGGCAGTGAATTGCAGAGTCAATTCCGGCGCATTCGGCACAGGCACAAGGGTCGCGCAACTCCAAAAGCCGCCGGTCAGTTCGTAGCTGCCACCGGTCCGGCGACTGTCCGCATCCGGCTGTCCGAGGGTGCCGATAAGCGTGTAGTTTCCGCCGCTGCTTGCCTGAGTGACGCCGCCGCCATCGACGGTGCACCAGTCGATGCAATAAGGGCCGCCGGATTGTGCGTGAACCGCTGCGGCCAGCGTAATCGCGGCCACGATGGAATGGCGATGAGTCGGATTGCTTTTCATGGCAAAGGTGAGGAGTGAGATTGCATGCGACAACGGTTGCTGTTCACGGATTGATGACCAGAACGTTGAACTTCGTTCCGATGGTAAACGATTCGAAGTAGGCACCCATCATCGTGATGGACCACGCTCCCTCACTGGCAATGTATTCAACTCCGAAAGGCGAGTCGAAATTCGCGTGTCCGCGCGGCGTGACGATCAGGATGGCGTCAGGCTTGTTGTTACAAAGCGCGTGGTTGATTCGCGTCCGGAGAACCCCGGCGTCCTCATCCTTCACAAAGTTGCTTAGGGAGGACTGGTGAATAAAAGCCGGAGTCGTTGTATTCTGACCGGCACCGGTGATTTTCAAGGCGCCGCCATCCAGTTCCAGCGCCGCTCCCGCGCCGGTGCTTCGCGCATAAACGGCGCTGCCGCTGCCGCTGGAGCGCCCGTCAATTCCATTACCCTCTCCGGTGGCCAGCGCGTGAACACCATCGCCCGAGCCGATGGTTTGCACGAAGACGGCATCCGTCGTGTTTGCTGCAGAGCTGATCTGGAAACGCGCTGCGTGGCCTGTTCCGGAATTGATGCCGCTCACGCCATCGCCGCTTCCGTTGGTTTGAGCGCTCACTGCATCATTGCTGTTGGCGGGATTATTGAGTGTGAACAATCCGGCGTGGCCGGTTCCTAACGCGCTGGCGACGAGAGCCGGCTGGCTGTTGGTAACCGGCGCTTCAAAATGGGCTCCCTGACCGCGTGCGCTGGACGCGAACAATCCGTAGCCGTAGCCGTTGTTCCGGAAGCAGCCGCCATAAGTCGCGTTGGCATTGTATTCCGTGTCGTTCGCCAAACCATAGACTCCCGCTCCATCGAAGCTGGAGCCGAACAAACCCCAGCCATCGTGCGAATCACCCCAGACGCCCGTCGTTATTCCGGACAGCGAAGTGTACCCGCTGCCAGTCCCCTGTTTCCCGGTCAGAGCGCGACCATTGGTTGTGGAATTGAACAAATTCAATCCGCTTCCGATCAACGAACCGGTCCATGTTTGACCAAAGTGATTGTGATCGCTCCGCGCCGCCATGAGCTGTGAGCCGCTGCCGCCGAAATTCAGGGCAAACTGATTTCCGGCTCCGAGTGTCAGTCCCGGTCCCGCGGCGTAGGTGGTGTCATTGTCCACGCCATCGGAAAACCCCGCCGGCAATCCGCTCACATTATTCCACGTCACGTTGCCGGCGGTTTGTGCGGTCGCGGCGGTATTGGCGCTGATGGCCGTTTGCGCGGTGGTGGCGCTGTCAGCGATCCCGGCACGAAGGGAGTGAACAGCCACGGGGGTTCCTGTGACTGCCTGGAGCGGACTGAGCGCCGTAAAGGCTCCCGTTTCAGGGCCAGGGCGCACGCCGATCTCGAGCCAGCGAGCCCCGGCTCCAAAGGCGCCGGCGCCGAAATCCAGCGTGACGGTAAAGAGACCGTTTTGAACATTTACGTCCTCCATCGTTACCGGCCCCGCGTTCACCGCGCCTCCGTCGGCCGCGTCGCGGAGCGTGAATTGGAGATCGTAACTGCCATTCGCCGGTTGTCCGGCGGCGCCGAGCCGTCCCTGGTAAGTGAAAGCGGAAGGAACCGGCGCGGCATGCGCGAGTTCCTGCAACCGGCTGATAAACGTTAGAGCGATGATGGCGGGAATATAGAGGGATTTCATAGGTGAGTTTTTTTGAGTGTTGATGGGCCGCGTTCTGTGCGGCCACGCAGAGAAATTCCCGCGGATTCAAAATCCCGATATGCCACTTCAGGCGGCTGCTTTGACGGAGCCCCGCCCGCGTGCTTTGAGCGTCGAAATCCACCTCCCGTTCCTTGCAACACAAGCCCTCCCGGCACCCTGACGCTTTTTATGCAATACACGCCTCTGCCACTTTGGGGGCAACAGGACACGCTGGTTTTAGATGACGCGCATTCCCTGCCGCATTTTTGAGGATTGTATTCCTGGGACGCATTCCATAATCCGCAGTCCGGATCACCGTCCTTCTCTGTACCTCCAAAGAGGCATACTGCTCCCCGCCGGACTCTTTTAACCTTCGCCAGTGAACATCACCCGCCGTATCCTCCTTCAAATTGCCGCCGCCGCGGGATTTGTGATTCTTGTGGTCACGGGCGTCACGTACCGGCTGGTTTACGGTGCCGCCGAACGTCAGGGCTTAAATCATCTCAGTGACTACGTTGCGGAGCGTGCGCGGCTGGAGGAAGCCGGCTTTCTGCGCATTCAAGAGAATCTCGAACTCGCCCGGGGCCAGTTTCTCCGTCGCATCGCGGAGCCGCAGCCGGCGGATCTGGAGGAGCAGTGGACTAAATGGTTTGAAAAATATCGGGACGGCGCATGGCGCAGCCGCCGGGAGTTTTCAGATGGCCGGAAGTGGTCCACTCTCTGGCTGCACAAAGCCGCGGCGCTGACACCGGAACGGCGAAATCAAATCCTTCGCGCCAACACCCTCTGCAACGATCTGCTGCCGGCGTGGGTGGATTCGTTCCAAAGTCTCTACTTTGTGTTTCCGTGGCAGGCGAATATTGGATTCGATCCCCGCATTCCAAACTGGGTTTGGGAAACCGCCGCTGACTACGATAACAATGCCATCGATGCGGTCGCGAGCGCCAATCCAAAAAACAATCCGTCGCGACAAATTGTTTGGAATGGTGTGCTGGAGGAGCCTACCTCCCATTTACCTTACATCGCCGTGATGTTGCCGGTGGACGTGGAGGGAAGAAACATCGCCACGGTGGGGCATGACATTCATGCCCTTCAATTGGTGGACGACTCCACGCGGACCAGCATTCCGGAAGTCACCCATTTTATCTTTCATCCTGATGGACGGCTGCTCGCGCATCCTGGAAAGATGCCGGAAATCCTCGCCAGTAACGGACGGCTCACCATGCAGGACAGCGGTGATCCGGCCCTGCGCCGTTTATATGAGGCCGCGCTGAAAAATGAGGCGCGGCGCTTTGCCGGGTTCGATGAGGCGAGCGGTAACTATTACGCGGTGTCGCGGCTGGCCGGGCCCGAATGGTATTTCATCACCACCATGCCGCAGGCTCACTTGCAGAAGCAGGCCTATCAAGGGGCCCAATGGGTGTTGTGGTCCGGGCTGGTCTCGCTGGCCCTGGTGCTGGTTTTCCTAGCCGTCATCCTCAAGCGCCGGATCGCGCAACCCCTTGCTGATCTCGCCCGCGCCACCAGTCAGATGAGCGCCGGCGACATGACGGCGCGCGCCACCGCCAAACGCTCCGACGAACTCAGCCAGCTTGCCGGAGCATTCAATGAAATGGTGGCAAAAGTCGAGGCCCGCAGCACCGCGCTGCGTGAATCCGAACAGCGCTGGCGGGCCTTCGTTGAACAGGCGCCGCTGAGCATTCAAATCTTCGGCGCGGATGGGCACACGCTGCTGGTGAATCGCGCCTTCGAGGAATTTTGGGGCGTGCCGCTCGCTGCGATGGCATCCTACAACATTCTGCGGGACGAACAGTTGGAGGCGAATGGTGTGGCTCCTCAGGTGCGGCGGGCGTTTGCGGGTGAAGTGGTCGCGGTGCCCGCCGCCCGCTACGACGCCTCCCGCAATACAGAGACGGGTGCACCTGCTGGAGAAAAATGGCTCTCCGCGCTGCTCTATCCGCTTTTGGATGACAACGGAAAAGTCCGCGAAGTGATCTGTATTCACGAAGACGTCACCGAGCGAAAACGCGCGGCCGACGAGATTCGCGCGCTCAATCAATCGCTCGAACAGCGTGTGATTGAACGCACCGCCAAACTTCGCGAATGGGAGCAGCGCTTCACCAAACTTTTTCAGGCCAGCCCCACCCCGACACTGCTCACGCGGGCGGACCGCGTGATCGCTGCGGCCAACGGCGCATTCCTTGCCACTTCCGGTTATACCGAGGCGGAGGTTCTCGGCAGCACCGCGAAGGATTTGAATCTCTATGCGGTGCCGCATCAACTCGACGAATTCGTCGGCTCTATTCGCGAACAGGGCTTCGTGCGCGCCATGGAGTTGTATCTCCGGACCAAAGACGGCGGGGTGCGCACCATTCTGGTTTCCGCTGAACCCCTGGACCTCGACGGGCAGCCGCATGTGCTCACCGTGGGCCTCGACATTACCGAACGAAAGCAGGCCGAAGTGGAAACCCTGAACGCGCTCGCCCGTGAACGCGAACTCAGCGAAATAAAATCCAATTTCGTCTCCATGGTGTCGCACGAGTTCCGCACGCCTCTCGGTGTCATCCAATCCGCCGCGGATGTGCTCGATCGCTACCTCGACCGTCTGGAACCCGAAGACCGCCGCGAGCATCTCGACATGATTTTTCGCTCTACACGGGGCCTTGCCCATCTGGTGGACAGCGTTCTGCTGCTGGGCCGTGTGGGCGATGGACGAACGCAATTCGTACCTGCGCCCCTCGATCTCGAACGGATCTGTCGCGAGGTGGTTGACGAAGTCGGCTCCGCCACTGCCGCCCGCTGTGCGGTGGAGATAACTGCCTCGCCGGGCCTGGAGGGTGCCCGGAGCGATCCCGGTCTCCTCCGGCACATCCTAACTAACCTCATCGGCAACGCTGTCAAATACTCCGATCCCGGCTCACCGGTGCAGCTTCTTATCGAGCGCAGGAATGGCGACGCCGTCCTGACGGTTCGCGATCGCGGCATCGGCATACCGGAAAGCGACCGCGCGCGCCTGTTCAATTCCTTCGCGCGCGGCAGCAACGTAGGTCAGCGCCCCGGCAGCGGGCTTGGTCTCCTTATCGTTCAGCGCTGTGTCACACTGCACGGCGGCACCATCCATCTTGAAAGCAAAACCGGTGAAGGCACCGCCGTCACCGTCGTCCTGCCTGTGTTCAGCAGCCCCTCCTCTACCAATTCCACGCCATCATGAAAACGATCCTTATCATCGAAGACCAGCCCGACATGCGAAAGAATATCGTCACCATTCTCCGAATGGAAAACTACGCCGTGCTTTCCGCAGGCAACGGTCGCGAGGGTCTTTCCATGGCGCGTGAAGAAAAGCCGGACCTCATCCTTTGCGACGTAATGATGCCGGACCTTGACGGCTATGGCGTGCTGCAGGGGCTCCGTGAGGACCGCACTGTCGCCGGCACTCCGTTTATTTTCCTGACAGCAAAGGGCGAAAAACGCGACGTGCGCGCCGGCATGAATCTCGGAGCCGACGACTACCTCACAAAACCCGTCGCTGCCTCCGACCTCCTCGCCGCCATTGCCGCGCGGTTCAGCCGTGAACGGTTGCGTCCTGTCACGGCAGCCCGCCCCAACTTTACCAGCGCGGCTCCTCTTGAGTCGCTGGGGCTTACTCCGCGGGAGGCGGAGGTGCTGCTTTGGGTCGCTCAGGGGAAAAGCAATTCCGAGATCAGCACCATTCTGGGGACGGCGGAAGGCACTATCAAAAAACACCTTCAGCACCTGTTTGAAAAACTCGGGGTGGACAATCGTCATGCCGCCGCCATGCAGGCGGTGGAGACACTCGTTTGAGTGATCACGGCCCGCCCTTCCACCAGCCATCCAATCGCACCCGCAGCCGGGTGACGTCGTCACTCCGTTCTTTCGCCAGGTTCTTCTCCTCCTTTTCGTCCGACGAGAGATCATAGAGTTCCACCGTTGCGTCGGGCTCATTCGGCCCGGGCACGATGAGTTTCAAATTCCGCTGAATGCACCATCGCCAGCGCAGGTTCTTTGCCGGCAAGTCAAGATCCACCGCATCGTGAGTGAAACATTCACCGAAGATCGTATCGCGCCCGGCCATTGCTGTCTCGTCCAGGAGATGCAGGCCGCTCATATCCTTCGGCGGTTCGATGTCCGCCAGGC
The DNA here is from genome assembly GCA_035550135.1 of Verrucomicrobiales bacterium. Taxonomy (GTDB): domain Bacteria; phylum Verrucomicrobiota; class Verrucomicrobiia; order Verrucomicrobiales; family V1-33; genus V1-33. Next base: position 64,643 of record DASZQB010000034.1, on the reverse strand, counting down.
GGAGCAGCGTTGGAGCGATATCGATGGAACAGGCCAGAGCCCCGGACTCACGCGGCTTCACCTTTCCTGGCCAGCGCACCATGATGGGAGTTCGCAGGCCGCCATCATATTGGCTTTGTTTCGAGCGCGGCGCATAGCGTGGCTGGTCCGGACTCTGGATCCATCCGTTATCGGCCAAAAAAACGACCACCGTGTTCTTCGTCAGGCCCTCTTTGTTCAAATGCTCAAGAAGCTGGCCGCACGTTTCGTCGAACCACTCCACCATCGCCCAATATTGGGCGACATGCAGGGAAGGAGTCTTGTCTTTGTATTTTGCCAGCAGCCGTTCCGGAGGATTGTGAGGGAGGTGCGGCATCATGGGGGCATACCAGATGAAGAACGGTTTGCCCGCCTTCTTTGCCGCGGAGGTGAAATCGAAAATGGGCTGCATCGTCTTGCGACCGATCTCGAGGCCGTCATCGCCGTGCCGGCCTCCCTCTTTGGGATCGCCGCCGGTCATCCCTTCGGTGAATCCGCCGCGGCGGAAATTTCCCTGCCACCATTTGCCCGTTTGCAGACTCACATATCCGCGTGCGCCGAGCAGCCGCGGAAGACCCTCCACGGCGTCCATGTAACGGTTCATTGTTTCGCGGCCCGCGGCAAACTTTGGATCATCCTTTTTCGGCCGGCCTGGCACTGAGTCCTTGTCCAGCGGCGGATCGTTTGAAGTGATGCGATGCTGATGCGGATACATTCCAGTCAGCAGGGATGCAAGGCTCGGGCAGCACAGGCTGCTCGTGACGTATCCCCTTCGAAACACGAGGCTTTGCGACGCCAGCTTGTCAAGATTCGGTGTTTTGATGTGCGGATGTCCCATGAAGCTGTAGTCCGTCCAGGCATGATCATCAGAGATGATCATGACGATGTTAGGCGGTGCGTCCTGCCCATAGACAGTCTGAACAACCGCAAGGACCAGCAGCAAAAATCCCTTGAGCATGCGATGGCATCCCGGATGCCCGCCATACCGCAAGCTGTCCGGCGGGACGCGATGGCGTAGTCTTCAACAGCGGCAGCTTTTCCTTAACACATAATCGAGCCTCCGTGGCAAGGGACTGTGCAAGGTGCTTTTATTTTTCGGTTAGGGTGATTTCCACCATCAGTTCCTCCGAAAGGGTCTCAAGGGCCGCGGTCAGTGCAGAAAGATCCGCGGAGGCAGGGCCTGTCAGGCGGATATCGGCGGTAAACAGCGGCTCGCCGCTCATCGGCGCGCTCGTTACTTCGGACGTAAACTCCTCCACATTCAATCCCGCCCGTGCGACAGCGGAGGCGATATGACTAACAATTCCAGGATGATCGAGACCCGTGACGCTGAGATTTACCTGGCGTGAATTCGCTGTCACCGTTCCGGATGCCGGCACTGCGGTTACGGTCAGTCCGTCGGCTGCCATGGTGGCGAGAGCGCCGCGGAGCGCCTCATGGGCCGCCGGAGGAACCTCCACTCGTACCACACCGGCGAAATGCCCGCCCAGTTGAATGAGCCGGCTCTCCAGCCAGTTGCCGCCGTGGGCCGCTACAGCGGCGGCAACACGCTCTACGAGGCCAGGCCGGTCCAGCCCGGCGATTGTCAGGATCAAATACGGTTCCATGCGGCCATCATGAGCCGCGGAAACGACAGCGCAAGGAAAGGTCGCGCTCCGGTGATTGCACGGATCCCGCTGTCGCGGTAGTTCAAGGCTTTTCTGATTTCGGCGGCGCCGGTTTCTTCGTATCCTCCGCGGGCTTTGCGTCCGGTTTGAAATAGGATTCGAGGACGCCCTTGTGGGTATCCAGCGTCTTATAGAAGGATTGCAGTTCCTTCATGGTGTCCGCTCTCAGTGCCGCGGGCATGGCCTTCATGTGTGCCTGGACCGCCGGTTGATTCGTCTTCATGTGGGCTTTGTCGGCCTCGTCCATTTTTTTAGTGAGCGCTTCGCGTTCCGCCGCGGAAGGCACCGGCAGTTCCTTTAGGCGCTTTGCGATCACATCAATGTTGCCGGAGGTCTCCTTGAGACTCGCTTTGATTTTTGTCAGAGATTCCTCGTCCTTAACTTCAAGGATGAGGGCCATGGGGCGGCGCAGTTGCTCCTGCAGGATAGCGGCAACGGCGGGCACGTCTTTGGCCGATTTTACGGAGGCGGCGACCTCAGCGGCTGAGGGCGGCTCTGCGGCCGTGGCGGTAAGTGGCAGGCTGCAAAGCAGAATTGACAGGAAAAGGCGGGTGATCATGAGCGCGGTGTATGTCCGTTCCTTCGGAATGTCCATCCGGATTTCGATCCTCCGCGGGGCTCTCCTTGCACCCGGCAGCGAATTGCGCGACGGATGCGACCTTCCGTTCGGAAGACGGTCCCATGGCGGGTGTGTTAACTCCTGAATACAAGCATGCAGCGCCGCGCAGTGAAGCTGCGGCGGGGGCGGCGCTTTGTCAGGCGGTGGCGATTTCGAAGAAGTGGACGAAGCGGCTGGAGACGCTGGAGCAGAAGCCTGGCAGAAAGCGAAAGATCGCCGGACTTGAGCATGTCAGTGCCGCCGCCCAGCCGTTTGCCGCAGGGGTGGCGCTGGCTTCATTGAAAAACCCGCGCCGCGTGTGGGTGCTGACGCGGGACCTGAGAGCGCAGGAAACGATGTCGCACGATCTGTCCGCATGGTGGGGCGCGACGCAGTTCTTTCCCGAACGTGAGGAAATGCAGATTGCCGATGCAGTCCCGGATGCGGAATCCCAGGCCGAACGGCTGGCGATTTTGCGAAGTGTCGCCACGCCCCCCGCCAAAGTGGAGGTGCTGGTGCTCAATGTTTCGTCGCTGGAGGAAATGGTGCCGCATCCGCAGGCACTGGCGAGGTCGGCCATCACTGTCCACCCTGGCGACTCGCTGGAGATGGACAGGCTGGCGGCGCAGTTGGAGGAGGCCGGCTACGAGCGGATGCCGCAGGCGGCGGAGAGGGGGCAGTTTGCGGTGCGCGGGGGAATTTTTGACGTGTATCCGTGGCAATCGGAGCTGCCGTTGCGCATCGAGTTGTTCGACCGGGAGGTGGAGAGTATCCGGCAATACGATCCTGACACTCAGGTTTCGGTGGGCCGCGTCACGGAGGGTTCTATATTGCTTCAGTCCGGAGAGGCGGATGTGGAACTGGTACCGCTGTCAGAGTGCATCCGCGCTGAGGATTTGGTGCTTGCGGTGGAACTCGATGAGTGCCCGCGTGCGGACGTGTGGATCACCACGGGAACGGTGCCGGACGGCGATGAAGGCGTGGAAAATTTCGACACCGCCTGTCCGGATGAGCCGGTGGGATCATTCGATGCGGGTGATTTTGTGCTCCAGGAAAAACGGCGCGGGGAGTTCGTGGATCAACTCTGCCGCTGGCACGCGGACGGATGGCGCGTGTGCATGTTCTTCAACAACGAGGGGGAGATCGAGCGCTTCAACGAACTCATTCGCCACGAAGCGCTGGACGAGGAGTTTTTGGAAACGCGTTTGGGTCAGGTAACTCGTGGATTTTCCGTGCCGGCGGCAAAACTGGCGGTGCTCAGTGACGCGGAAATCTTCGGACGCTATCAACATTCACGCGCGCGCCGGCTCATCACCGAACAGAGGCGGTCGCGGGCCAGGAGGGCGCCGCTGGACCTCTCGGATATCAAAGAGGGTGACTTCGTGGTGCACCAGGAATTCGGCATTGGCAAATATGGCGGACTCATTCGACGCGCGGAAAGCGGCGGCGCAGAGGAGGATGTGGTGGTCATCGATTACGCCGACCAGGCGCGGCTTTATGTCCCGCTGGCGCAGGCATGGCTGATTTCAAAGTACGTGGGCCTCGGCAAAAGGATTCCGGAGCTCAGCAAACTCGGCGACGGGAAGTGGAAGAAGACGAAGGCGCAGACGGAGCGGTCCATTTTTCAATATGCCGAGCGCCTCATTCAAATGCAGGCGAACCGGCAGACGGCGTCGGGATTCGAGCATCCGCCTGACAACAAGTGGCAGATGGAATTCGAGCAGTCGTTTCTCTACAAGGAAACGGTGGACCAGTTGAAGGCCATCGAGGAGACCAAACACGACATGGAAACGCCGCGGCCCATGGACCGGCTCATCTGCGGTGATGTGGGTTTTGGCAAAACGGAGGTGGCGATTCGGGCCGCCTTCAAAGCGGTGATGTCCGGCAAGCAGGTAGCCATCCTTGCGCCGACGACGGTGCTCAGTCAGCAGCACTATCACAATTTCCGCGAGCGCATGTCGGACTATCCGGTGCGCGTGGATGTGCTGAATCGTTTTCGCACCGCAGCGGAGTCGCGCAAAGTGCTGGCATCGCTCGCGGCTGGTGAGATTGACATCATCGTGGGCACGCACCGGCTCATTTCCAAAGACGTTGTCTTCAAGGATCTCGGCCTCGCGGTCGTGGACGAGGAGCAGCGCTTTGGCGTGGTGCATAAAGAAAAGTTCAAGGAGCTGTTCCTTTCGGTCGATGTGTTAACACTTTCCGCCACGCCCATCCCGCGCACGCTTTACATGGCCCTGATGGGCGTGCGCGACATGAGCACCATCGACACGCCGCCTGCGAACCGCACGCCGGTGGAAACAGTGATCTGCGGCTACGACGAGCGCGTGATCAAGAAGGCCATTGAACGCGAACTGAAACGAAAAGGTCAGGTCTTCTTCCTGCACAACCGGGTCGGCAGCATCGAGCGCATGGTGGACAAGATTCAGGGGCTTTCGCCGCCCGGCACGCGCATCGAAGCCGGGCACGGACAGATGGAGGAGGGAATGCTGGAAGAGGTGATGCAGCGTTTCGTGTCGGGCCAGACGGATATCCTGGTGTGCACAACCATCATTGAGAGCGGCATCGACATTCCGAATGCGAACACGATCATCATTGACCGTGCGGACCGGTTCGGACTGGCGGATCTTTATCAGCTGCGCGGACGTGTGGGCCGCGCCGGGCACAAGGCGTATGCGTATCTGATGATTCCCCGCAGCGAAATGACCACCGGCGATGCGAGGAAACGCATCAATGCCATGAAGCAGTACACGGCGCTCGGCAGTGGATTCAAAATTGCCATGCGCGATCTGGAAATCCGCGGCGCGGGAAATCTGCTGGGCACGCAGCAGAGCGGGCACATCGTCGCGGTGGGTTTCGACCTTTACTGCCAAATGCTGAAGGCCAGCGTGAACAAACTTCAGGGGAAGCGCACTCCCGGGCGTGTGGAATTGCTGATCACCGTCGATTTCATCGCTTTCAGCGAGGCCGAAATGCTCAAGTCAGCCGGGCGCAAAATTCCGGCATTCATCCCGGAAAGCTACATCACAGAAGCCAGTCAGCGCATTCCCGCCTACCGGCAGCTCGCGGAACTCACGGCAATTAAGGAACTTCATGAATTGATTAAAGTATGGCGTGACCGTTTTGGGCGTCCGCCGGAGGAGGTGGATACCCTGCTGCGCTGCACGGAACTCAAGCTCCAGGCGCACCGCGCCGGATGCAGCAGCCTTGAGATCAAGGATAACAAGTTGATGCTCATAAGGAACGGCGATTTCATTCTGCCCGGCGGGAAATTCCCGCGCCTGAACGAAAAATCCCCGCCCCGGGAACGCCTCATGGAAGCAATAAATCTTGTCCGCCAATTGTAGTCGCGGGATGGACGACAGAGAAAAGCTGTGCTTCCATTACACCGTCCCACCCCTACCGACCATGAAAGACACTCGTCCCCTGCCATTGGAATCGGTTTCCGCCGGTCCCTCTATGCTGGCGGTGATCATGGGGATCAATATCGGGGCGTTCCTTTTGGGATTGTTTGCAGTGCCAACTGAATTCCCGGCCGGCGCGCTGAGTATTGACGCGCTGCAACGGGGTGAATGGTGGACCACATTGACCCATGTCTTTACCCACGCGAACCTTTGGCACCTGCTTTCCAATATGCTGGTCCTCTTTCTCGCGGGGCGCGCGGTGCACCGGTATGCGGGCGCGCAGCATTTCGTTTACATCTTTCTCGCCAGCGCGTGGGCGGGTGCGGTCCTGAGCCTTGGTTTCCGTCCGGAGGCCACCATTATCGGAGCGAGCGGCGGGGTGATGGGAGTGGTGGGAGCGTTTGTGGCCTTTTATCCGGAGTACGACCTGATGCGTCCGGTGCGTCGTTATATCCCGCTGCAATTGAAGGCGAAGCACCTGTTCCCGGCGATGATGACGGCGTTTATAGGCCTGGAAATCGCCACACGGCTTCTGGGGAGCGACATGCCCAGGACAGTTTCCCAGGAAGCGCACCTGGTCCATGCGGGCGGTATGCTGGCAGGCTGGCTGTATGGCCGCCGGCTTGCCGCGGAAGGGCGGTTCCGGGAGGAATGGCATGACTTCTTTCCGCAGGGATTGCGCAGGCGGTCGCGGGAGAATCTGCCCGGGGCTCTTCCAGTGGCCGCGGGATTTATGCCCGAACTGAGCGGGGAACAGCAGAGTCAGGCCGGAGCGCCGGCAAAGGAACTCAGCGATTCTGAATTCCTTCACGAGCGGGTGGATCCGGTGCTGGAGAAACTCTATGCCCGGGGAGCGCATCAGCTTACGGACGAGGAGCGCGCGATTCTGGAAGAGGCGTCGAGGCGGTTTTCGCGGCAGAAGAGGTAGGGGCTGTTTTAGCCGTGGACGCGGAGAAAATGGCGGTTATTTAACCATCATAAACGAAACCCGCTTCGTGAACCGGCTTCCTCGCTGACCTGTCTTTTCGACCTGATGAATAACACTCTTCCCCGCGCTCTCGCCATTCTTGGGCTTCCCCTGATGCTCACTTCCTGTCAGGTCCCGATGTTTGAATCGCAGCCCCCCTTCGCCACTTTGCCTCCCGGCGTGGTCCGGCGCGCGGACGGGACGCTGGTCCTTGATCCTCATCACGCTCCTCAGGGCAGCGCCGCGCAGATGACGAACGCACCGGCGCCCAGAGACGTTATCAGCTTCTGGAGCGGGGAGAAGGGAGACGGCCCGACGCGCATCCGGATCGTCCTGAGCGAGCAATCGGCTTACTTCTTCCGCGGCAATGTGCTGGTGGGCAAATCATGGCTGAGCACGGGCAATGAAACGCACCGGACGCCGACGGGCAGCTTCCGCATTCTGCAAAAGGACAAGCTGCACAAGAGCAGCCGCTACGGGGTGTTTGCCGATGCCGCGGGAAATGTGGTCGATGGCGATGTGGACATCAAAAAAGATCCGGTGCCGAAGGGCCTGCACTATGAAGGAGCCAACATGACGAACTTCATGCGCCTGACAAAAGATGGCGTCGGCATGCATGCCGGATATCTCCCCGGATATGCCGCCAGTCACGGATGCATCCGGATGCCGGATTGGATGTCCGAGCACTTCTTCAACAACGTCAACGAAGGCACGCCGGTCACCATCGTTCCCTAACGGATCATGGAGGCGTGAGCAGTTCCACCTGATAGAAGGCGCGGGTGCCGGCACCCGCGGGCGGCGGGAAGATGGCGGTCTGCGTGCCTGCGGCGGCCGGAGCATAGATCTGGCCGGGTACATAAGCCCAGTTGGAAAGTCCCGTGGAATAACGAACCCGGTAAATGCGGTTGGCAGCGGCGGGCCACGAGAGGCTGATCTGCGAGGGAAGCTGCGCGACGGCGGAGGAAATTGTCAGGACGGAAGCGGAGGAGCGCGGGTTGGTGCCCGCGAGGTATTCCATGCGGTTGTTCCAGCCGTCTTTGTCGAGGTCTCCTGACGCATCGTTGACCGCGGGGTTGAGGCCATTCGCAGATTCAAAGGTGTCCGGCATTCCGTCGCCGTCGGTATCCGTCTGAGCGGCGGTCACGTCAAATGCGGCGGACTGCCCGGAAGGCGACTGTGCACCCCCGGCAGTGATGCGCACTCCGGTGGCGGGCATGGAGACGCTGAGGAAACCGGTGAAGCCACCTCCATTGAAAGTGATGCTCGTCGGCGAAACGGGCACGGAGGAACCGATATTCCACGGCACCGTGAGGCCGGTATTGGTGGCGCTCCATGATGTGGCATCACTGCGGAAGACCCAATCGGCGGAAGTGTTATTGTCCGCGCTTCCGGTGCGCTGCCATGAGTCGTTGTTGTTTCCGCCGCGAGTCCCCGTCGCGGCGCCGTTGCCGGTCCATTGGCTCCCGAGGGTAATCGTTTTGCCGCCCAGGTTGAGGCTCAGCGTTGCGAGTTCCGCCGCTGTCCAGCCCCACGCAAAGAAGTCCCTGACATTCGACTCGCTGTCGCAAAGCATCACCCAGCCGCGGTTCAGGGTGACAGACCATGAAATGCTGCTGCCGTAATAAAGGCGCCCGCCGGTGTTGGATTCGGAAACGCGCAGGGTCTCGCCAGGGCCAAGTGAATTGGGCAGCATCCATTGCTGTGTTACCGGCAGATCCACAATGCCGTCGCTTTCTCCAACCACCGCGAACCAGCCGGTGGTATTGACGGCGGTGTTGCCCGGGTTTTGCAGTTCAAACTGATCCTCGGCCTCGTCAGTGACTTCGGTGATGATGACGGTGGAGTTGTCGATGCCGCCGGTGAGGGCGCTTCCAAAGACGGGCACGGAGCCGCTGAAGGAATCAACGGCACGGTTCTGGGCATCGCGCGCGGTGATCCATACGGGAAAAGGAACGGAAACTTCGGCGGACGGCGGCGTCTTTTCCCATGTGAAATGGTCCAGCGGGCCGCTGGTGACGATGGTGAGCACCAGTGTCTTGGAATCCGAGCCGGCCGTATTGGCGGCGTTGAGGTTTATGCTAAACACACCGCTCTGAGACGGAGTGCCGCTGATGACGCCGGTGGATGTGTTAACTGTAAGACCGGCCGGCAGACCGGTGGCATTGAAAAGAGACGGCGCGCGCGTGGCCGAAATTTGATAGGAAAATGTATCACCTTTGATGCTGGAAACCGCAAGCAAACTGGTGATGGATGGAGGCCCGACGCTGCCAGGCGTGCCGTCCGGCGCTTCGGAAGCAATCCATGACTCCCCCTCATTCCAATCACGTGCTTGAATGGCGGATTCATCCACAATGGTCAGGGAATGACCGGCGGAGAATGTGAGCGGCTCCCACGTGGTCTTATACTCGAAGTTCAGAATGGCCACATCCCATGGAGCGGGCAGCGAAAGGGTGAGGGTCTCTCCGTTGTTGTCCAGCGCACCGGTGTACTGGTTTGGAGCGAGAATGGGGCCGGCGACCGGAAAGCGGCTGAGCAACACCGTACGGTTGCGGGCCACCACCTTGAAGTTGCCGGGATTGAGAGTGGTTCCTGCGGGGAAGACGTAGTCGATGCCGTTCGTAAAGCGCACGCCGGAGAGATCCAGCGTGGAGGTGCCGATGTTCATGAGTTCGACAAACTCGTAATCGTTGCCGCCATTCGGTTTGTAGAGAATCTCGGTGATGCGCAAATTGTCGAGGAGCGCCTGGTAACCAGCGGGCAGCGAACCGTTGGAAAGTCCCGGGCTCGGAACGGTAAAGGTGGCATAGACCGGTGCGCCGTTAGGGCTGCGGCCGGTGGATTGGTCGCGCGGCTGGGAAACGGTATCCACGCGGTCCACGATGGTGCCGTTGGCACCGCTCAAAGCGAGCCAGCCGAAAGTGTTATCCAGAGAGAAGGGAAGCTCCAGCGGATTGCCCGGAGAGGCCTTCCCGCCAATGGCTTCAAACACCTGATATCCGCCAGGGCCGATGAAACTCAACGGCGGCAGGGCGTGCTGCGCGGGGCTGTTGATAAAGTCATCCGTGAGCGTCATGCCGGCCATAGGGACAGGTTGCCCGGCGGCATTGTAGATTTCCACAAAGTCTTCATCGAGGCGGAAATCGGGGTTTGTGACCCATTCGTTGATCACCAGACCACCCGGTGCCCCGAGGCTGGCCACTGCGGTATTGGCAGCGCCGATAGTGGGAGTGCACAGCGCCCACGTGGTCAGGTTCGCGCCCGTGCGACCGATGGAAAAATCCGTGGCTTGCGGTCCGAACACGACCGAGTCCAGAAGGGCCTGACCATTGGCGACCGAATCGTACAGATAGACCGCGTCGCTGCCCTGATCCAGTTGAAAGCCGCTGTGAAGGCCGGGGTTCGCGAAATTACTGTCCGCGATGACGATCAAAAACTGGCCGGCGGAGATCGAGGTGCCGCCGGCGAAGACAAACTTATCGCGCAGTGCGGGATCGTCGGTGAGAGACTTGCCGCTGAGATCGATGGAAGTGGAGCCGGTGTTGCGCAGTTCGATGACATCCGGATAGATGCCGGAGTTGAGATACGCGGCGGTGTTGGAGGCCAGCACCTCGGAAACAATGAGCGTGCCGTGATTCTGCGTGACGGTGGAGGTGGCGGTCGCCGGAGGGGGCGTGATCGCGCTGCTGCCAATGAGATTGAGCAGCGTGGTGCGCCGGTTCGTCATGAAGGTCTTCATGCTCGTCCGCACATTCGCCGGCGCCCAATCGGCGAGGTGATTATCGATGAAGGCGTAGAACGGAGGATTCGGAGAGGCCGTCGTGTCAGCGTTAAAGACGGTGCCGCACAGTTCGCGGATGTTATTGAGGTAGCTGGTGCGGAATTCATCATTTCCGGCCACGCTGGAATTGCCGATGAGCGGAAGCAGCGGTTCGAACACCGAGCTTTCCTCCGTCATGTCAAAAAGTCCGTGCTCCGTGCCGTCCTCGCCCCGGCCCAGGATGTTGTCGAGGTCGTTAGGGAGGAGTTGCATCCGGCGCTGTCCGCCCGCGGAGGGAACAAAGTATGCAGCGTAGTCGTCGTCCTGGCCGTTGGAAATGGTGGTCTCGTTGTTGTTGAGAAGCGTCATCACCGCAAAGTAACGGGACCACTGATTGAGATCCGCCACCGTGTTGCACAGTTCCATTTCGTCCGACGTGAGCGGAGTTCCGTCCCAATTCCCGTTGGTAACGTTCGTGGGCGAGGCTCCGGGGAAGTGCGGCAAACAGGCGGTTTGCCATGTCGAGAAGAAACCGCGGAGATCACTCCAGTCGTTGGCGGAACCATTGTTTTGTTTCGCCCAGCCATCGAGAATGGCGTTAGGATCGGTGGGCGCAGGCTGGGAACTGCGCCAGAAGGCATCGGGGCGGCCTTTTTTGTACATGTTACCGGATTTGGCATTCGGCCAGTGGCGGTCCACGGTGCTGCCGCTGAAGTCCTCCATGAGCACCCACTTGCCGTAGTCCGCGGTCCCGCTGTTGGTGGTGGACTCCACCCCATTGCGCCGCAGTTCCAGAGGAATGGCATCCGCCGCGGGAAGGCCGGATGCCTGCATGAGTCTCATGCCGATGTATTGCAGGTACGAACTCCGCGGGTTGATGTTGAAATCCGTGAGGCCATTCAGCGGATCATCATTCAGGACCGAAACACGCAACGGTCTGAACTGATAGTTCCGGCTGCTGTTGCCGCGGATTCGCATGGAGGAGCGATACCGGATCGAAGTGTCGCCGCCCCTGGTCGCGATGATGGTGGTGTTAAACCGGCGGTCGCTGCTCGGATTCACGCCATTGAAGGCGCTGTTCTCAGCGGCGGTGAGGATGAGGCGATAAGTATCCGTGGTGCTGGAGACCTCATTATCCACCTGAAACTGACAGTTGGCCACCTGACCCACAGCGGTGGCGGCCGGCCAGGTGCGTGTGCCCGCGGCATCCGTGGAGGAGATGTAGAATTCGTAAATGGTCCGGTCCGTCGGCGTCGGCGGCAGGACGAAGGTGAATTTTCCCGTGCCGTCGTTGGTCATAACCGCCGTGCTGAACACCGGCGGATTCGTGCTGGTGGCATTACGATAATAAAGCGTTGCCGTCCGGCTCGCGGGGGCCGCTTCATCGTTTACTTCGCAGGTGATGGTGACATTGTCCGTGGTGCGCGGCACGGCGGGAGAGTGCTTCACCGAATGGATGATGGGCGGCACATCGGTCGTGTAGGCCGTATTTTGCGCTCCGGGCGTCCCGCCGCTGGCGGCCGTGCTCGCGATCCAGTTTTGACCGTTGTCATTGCTGAGCGCGGGATTGCGCAATTCCAGCGACTTGCCGCCGCCGTTGGCGGGAGTGGCCCAGTCCCAGCCATTCCACGTGGCTTCACGCACGCGCTGCGCCCAGTCGCCATCCGCCGAGTATCTTACCTCATCCACCATATCCCACGTGCCGGTCGTGGCACCGGGTTTGGAGAGGGTGATTTTTTCCCCGTTGTTGGAAAGCGAAGCGCCCGTCTGCCATGGACCGATGGTGGTGGTGCCGGAGAGCGCGCCCGGATTGGCCGCGACCACCACGTAGCCCTTCGCTCCGATGGTGGTTCCCGCCGGAAACACAAAATTCGCCCCGCTGGTGAGGGACCATCCGTCGAGGCTCACCGCGCTCGCGTCCGGATTGTAGATTTCCACATACTCAAGGTCCGTGTTTTCCGGGTACCCGGTGCCGGGACGGTACATGATTTCGTTTATGACCGGCGCAGCCGCCGCGAACCGCGGGAGGGATGCAAGAGAAATGGCAATGGCGAGGCCAGCCGCAAAAACACGGGCGGAGTGGTGCATAGAGAAGGGGAGGGGGACCGGAAGGGGGCCGGATCGAGAGAATACTTTATCTCTACGCGCGGGGTCAACCCCGTGCACGGCCAAAGTGGTAACTTTTCGGATAAGCGCATTTTTCGGTTTTGCAAACGCGCCCTGCCACTCATCATCCGCCGCATGACCGATCCTGCGCCCCAGAAGTCCGGCCGCATCAGCATTCCGGAATACGCCATGGCCCTCGCCCACGTCGCCAGCATGAGGTCCGAGGACCCGTACCGCAAGGTCGGCGCCGTGGCCATCGACTTCGCCAACCGCGTCATCGGCACCGCCTACAACGGCCTCGCCCCGGGATTCGATCCGCCTCCCGGATTCTGGGACAACCGCACCGCCCGGCAGAAGTACATGCTCCACGCCGAGGTCAACCTTTGCAGCCTCTTCACCCGCGGCACCGTGAAACTGGTCGCCGTCACCACCCAGCCCTGCACCAGTTGCATGCAAATGCTGTGCGCCTACGGCATCAAAGAGGTTTACTTCCGCGACGTTTACGAGGCCAGCGAAGCCGGGGCCATCGCGGACATTTACGGGGTGAATCTGGTGCATCTGGAACATTATCCGCACGTGGGATTCTGAGCGGTGCAGCGGACGGTGGCGCGGGCGAAAAGTTGAAAAAGTATTGGATTTGCCTTGAGGGGAAATTTCGAGGCTTGATTTACCTTGATTTTGCTTGAAATGCCGCAGCGACTGGTAAAATTCGAACTTTGCCCGTCCAACCCGCGGGAGTGACCGCGGGCCCTCCTGTTGCGCGGGCTCCGGGTCGTAATACCCAGGACAAGATGCGGCTGCCGCTCCCGCCGCGGGAGGGGTGCAAAGGGAGAGGGTTCCACCCGAAGCGGATTACTGGTCATGAAGAACTTCGGTGATTAAAGGCCCTCTGTGTCAACGACTTTTGGGTGGAAAAGCGCGGCGCAAATTGTGCGTACGGGTGCCCGGGAGATGCAACCTCCTGCAACCTGCGGCGACGGTGATGACAATGCGTGAGGACTCAGGGAGCCCCATTTCCGGCCAAAGGCCGGACTCAACTTAGCCTGGGCCGTCAGGCCCAGGTCCGGAGGCAGAAGAGTCAGGCTAAGCGCCAAAGGCGCGTGTCAATCAATCCCAAACGTAACGTTCATCCCACCCGCATTCATATTTGCGCAGAAGGCTCCGGTATTCCTCCTGAAACGTCTTTGGGCGATTTCCTTTTCCGCCGCTATGGTGCTCGACTTGATTCTGCACATAAGCGATCATGGCCTTCTTCCCGGACGGGCCGGTGGAGAAGGCGCCATAACCGCGCTGCCGGTGAAATCCTGCGAACCGCCGGCCGAGGGTTTTCACCCAGTGCGAAGAGGCGACCTTCAGTTTCCACCAGGTCGGCGATACAGAGTGTGCGCGGAAGCACGGTCGCGATATGCACATGATCCGTCACTCCGCCGACCGCATAGACCAGCCCGGTGGACTCCCTGCAAACCGTGGCGAGATAAGCGTGGATGCGCGGTGCCCATGGTCCGGTTATCACCGGTTCGCGATCTTTGGTTGAGAAAACGATCTGGAGCGTAACGCTGGCAAATGACTGGGGCATGAGGCGGAAGTGAAACGCGCCTTTGGCGCTGGTCGAATTCTTCTGCGTCCGGTCCTGGGCCTCCGGCCCGCGTATTCATCGGGAACCTGCCTTTATCTTTGCACCATTCAGACACATTGGTCCCCCCTCACTTCGACGCCTTCTTGTGAGCGAACACCCATTTGGTGAGAGCCCAGGTGATCACAGCGCCGGTGACAATCAGCGCGACGGGCAAATGATTCTCCGTCCGGACCTCTTCGTAGTGACGGGTATTCTCATTGTATTTTTTCTCCACCGTCTCGCAGCCGTGAATGCCGTAGTATCCCGTCGCGATTATCGCAAAAATTATCCAGCTTAGACAACTCCGCACGGCCCGTGGGCTTGCGGGCGGCTCCTGGACGGCGGCTTCCTCCGCGGGGACCACCACCGGTGGAGGCGCGTGGAATTTCGAATAATCCGCGGGAGCCGGCCGTTCATCAGCTTCGCAAACCCCGCCGCCGCAACCGGGACACGTTCCGTTGGCGCGCGGCGCTACCTTGCGATTGCAGGTGGGACAATGGAGAACGCCGGAGAATGACAATGGGAACGAAGGTGAACCTGACATTTCATAAGTGGACGGTCAGTGGTTTGCAAGTGCCCCGCGCAATCGGATGCACTTCGCAAAAACCGGCGCACATTCCGCCATGAGCACATCCGCACAATTTCCTGAGGAGCAGTCCGGCGACGGCGAATTCGAGCGGCAGGAGGATGCCTTTCGCGATTGGGTCACGGCGGACGGCTCCTCGCCCTTTGCGGCGGAGGCGGGGCGCTATCATCTCTACATTTCGCTGGCCTGTCCGTGGGCGAGCCGCGCGCTCATCGTGCGGAATCTGAAGGGCCTGCAGGAAGTGATAGGCGTCACCGTCGTCGATCCTGTGCGCGATGAGCGCGGCTGGGCCTTCCGCGACGGTCCGGGCTACAGCACCGATCCGGTGAACGGCTTCACCTTTCTCAGCGAGGCCTACCGCGCCAGCGATCCGCGCTTTCGCGGCCGCGTCACCGTGCCCGTGCTGTGGGACAAACAAACGCGGCGCATCGTCAACAATTCCGAGGACGACATCTGCCGCATGTTCAACGACGCCTTCCGCGCGTGCGACCGCCGCGACGTGGATCTGTTCCCGCCCGATATCGAGTCTGAGCACGCGCAGCTCGCCGCCTTCATTTACGACAATGTGAACAACGGCGTCTATAAAGCGGGTTTCGCCTCCGCGCAGATGCCCTACGAAAAAGCCTGCCGCGCCCTCTTCGCCGCGCTGGATGAACTCGACGCCCGCCTCGCCCCGCAGCGCTATCTCTTCGGCTCCCGCATCGTCGAGGCCGACTGGCGGCTCTTCTGCACCCTCGTGCGTTTTGATGCAGTGTATCACGGACACTTCAAGTGTAATGTCCGCCGCATCCTCGATTACCGGAACCTCCACGGCTATCTGCTCGATCTCTTCCAGCATCCCGGCATCGCCGGAACGGTGAACATCGACCACATCAAACGCCACTACTACATCACCCACGATGACATCAACCCCACCCGCATCGTGCCCATCGGCCCCGCGCTGGACTTCACGCAGCCCCACGGACGCGGCGGGATGTGAGGCGGCGGGCAGGTCGCTTTGTTTTTTTCCAGGCTCCAAAAATCAGGGCGGCAGAAGAGGTCATCGAGAGGCATCGCTTTCACTCCGCCGCATCGCGGATCGCGACCCCTTGCGGGTCGCAGCGCATCCGGGAGTTCGTCAGCGTGCCCCCCCGTTTCACCAAACATCCTCCGGAAACTCCGTCTCCTCAAACCGGTCCGTGCCCTCCACGCGGATGAATGCATAGCCGTACGCGGCATCCAGATGCGGGATGATCGCGGGATCGTAATTGCAGATCAGGTTCACTTCGTAGATGCCGAAATTATCCACATTGTGCATGTATTCGTCCGACTCATCGCCTGACAAAAATGTCCATCCGCTGTTGTACTCCCGGTCCGGCAGCTCCCGGTACATGGCCCCGACTTTCATGCCATCCACAATGATGCGGTCCGACGCATAACATCCGCCCATTTTCGGAACCAGACGGCGGATCTGATCCAGCGGGATTTTGAAGACTTTGTTGAAGGGGTTCGGGTGTTCCATACGATGAGGTTGATAGAGTTCAGGGGGATCGCCAGGGGAATCTGGAGGCGGAAGAGAAACCGGGTGCCCATCTGAACTCCTTACTTCCATATTGCCGCAGCATACAAATTCCGGCACACTCCCGGCGCATGAACCGCAGCCTGCGCCTCGCGATCCTTCTCTCGGCTTTGTTCTTTTGTGCGGCGGCGGTGCTCGCCTTTGAAGCCACTGCAGAGCGGCGCTCGGCGGAGTCGTATTTGGAGGAGCCGGTGGATCTCGTTTGGACACGCAGCGCCGGAATGGATTTCGATCTCGGCGTGCTGCAGGCGGGTCCGGGAAACCTGTATCGAACCCGCCCGGGATGAGGCTGTCCCGCGCTGGTGCGGTCGCACCCCTCCACTACCGAGACGTTCTTTTTTATGGGCAGTCACTTTGTTTCCCTTCCCGTCAGGCTGGATGTTCTCTGCGGCGCCGTGGCGGTAGTGGCTGTGGTTTGGTATTTGTTCTTACGACGGTGCCGGCATCGTCCCCGTTCGCCCTGAACTTCTTCCGGCTCTGATGGACGGATCTGCCCGCCAATCGTCCAAAACCGTCCAAAGTCGTCCAAACTGTCCAGGACTGTCCAAGTGGGTGTTTGGATGGACAGACTGGCGGCGCAGGGAATGCCAGAAAGAGCAGGAGGATTGCTTTGCCGTCTTTTGCCTGCATAGGGATGCGAGTGGATTCTTTTCATTTACCCGGTTTGCAGCAGTGTGCTTTTCTTTTGGCTAACCTTTCGTCTGACTCAGACGCGAATTACAATTTCTGGAAAGTCGTCCATCCAAACACCCGCTTGGACAGTCCTGGACAACCTGGACAGTTTTGGACGGATCATGCGACTGCGGGGCGATAGCGGATGCACCCGCTGCCGGCGTCTTCGATGCCGGCGAAGGCTTTGATTTTGGTGAACGCGGAGGATCTGCTGATGCCGGTCAACTCCATCAACTTTCTCGCCGCCTCGGCACGCAAAAGAGGTTTCCCCTCGCGAAACACATCCGCCATCACCTCCGCTGTGATCTCCGCCCGCCTCGTCTTTTTCTTCTCAAACTCATCCCAGTCAAAGTCCCCGCACGGTGCGAACAATCCATCGCGGCGGTGCCAGGCGGAGCGCGGGCCGGGAGCGCCGTCGTTGTTTTTGCACGGCGTCCAGACAATGCGGTCCTCTTCAGTGTCGTCAGTGGCGTGTTGCATGACAAAGGCGGAGCGCGCGGCGGCGCTGAGGATGAAGCTGCCGGCGATCACGTTGAGCAGGGCGCGTCCGCTGCTGCGCTCGTCTTCGCGGGGCTTGCGCGTGTGCGCGATGATCACCACAGCCGGCGCATCGGTGCCCCCGGGGAAGCATTCGCGGATGTTGTCCAGCGCCTCTCGATAGTCGCGGCCCTTGTCATCGCGGGCCACACAGCTCCACGGATCGATGCCCACGACTTCGGCGGGGAAGGCATCATAGAGGCGCGCGAGGTAGAGACGGAAGTCGGGAGCATCGAAGGCGAGGCCGCAATCCGGCGGGCTGCTGATGCGCACGCATTCATCGATGCCGGGAACAGTGATGGCCGCGAACTCATTGCGCAGGCGCGTGCGTCCGTTTTCGGATTGAACGATGAGCGTGCGGAAGCGGCGGTGCACCGGCAGACCCATCCATGTACCGCCGGCGCCGATGGCTCCGGCCTGCGCGAGACCGGTGAGCACGCGGGACTTTCCGCAGCCCGGCGGTCCGGCGATGACGGAGAGATTTCCGCGGCAGAGGTGATGATCCCCCACCAGCACCGCGCCGGGCGGCGGTTCGTAGGCAACGATCTCCGACGGGCTGTACAGCTCGATGAGCGGCGGCCCGTCCTCCGGCGGCGGAACAGCGGCGGACGAAGGCGGCGCCTGCCACAGCGGGCCCGTGTAACACTGCCCGCTTTTCTCCGCAGCAAGGCGGGCCTCCTCCACGGCGTAGGCATCGCGCGTGCGGGAATCAGTGGCGGGGTCGAAGAGGCCGAATTCAGATTGGACGACGGGGGAGTTCATGGGTTGGTGGATGGGGATAATGGATAATTGAGGATGGATAATGGGAGATTGATTTGGATGTTTTTGGATGCCACAAAGTGAACATGTGCGGGAAGGTTTGCCGGTGGGTGCCGGGTTGGGCTGTGAAGACCGCGGAGCGGTCGCCCGTGAATAGCCCGGGGTGAACGCAGTGAACCCCGGGTAAACGTCGGAAAAAAATCTCCACCGCAGCGCGGTGGCCCAGGTGCAGACGCGTCCGTTTGTCCGGGCCGCCGCGCTGCGGTTCGGCCCCGGAAATCCCTTCTTGATGACAAATCATGATTGGATTGAGAATGGATAATAGTGAGTGATTTTGGATGCTTTTGGATGCACCGCATTCCTACTCTTACTCTTACTCTTACTCTTACTCTTACTCCCCTCGCATTCAGGCCCTTGTGAGTAAGAGTATGAGTAGGAGTAAGACTCGGAATCACAGAGTAAAAATCCTCCGGAGCGTTTCCCGGTGAGTGAACGGATTGGCGACAAGAGGGCCGAGGTCTTTGATGCCCGGGGGCAGGGCGAAGGCGTCCACCACGGCGCCCGCAGCGCGGAGGGCCGCGGTCCAGTTGGCCACGGCGCGGTGCCCGGCCTTGTCGGCATCCGGCACGATGCGGACATGGCGGCCTGCGAGATCGGCGAGCAATGCATCATCTATGCGGGAATAGGCGGACGTGGCGGCGAGCACGGCCCAGCCGGAAGGACCACTGGCCGCCTGCGCTGCCTCGGCGGCGGCATGTCCCTCCATCAGCGCTACCGCGCCTTCCACAATGAGCACCGGATGCCGCCGGGGACCCAGCCAGTGCAGCCCGATGAAATGCCCCTCGCTGCCGCTGAGATTCTTCGCCTTGACCGTGCGGCCATCGCTCTGCACGAACGGAAGCCCGTCGAACCGGCGGGCCTGCGCAAAGTTGTCTTCGCGGAGAATGAACGAGCGGTGCCCGTCCACCACGGCACTCGTCAGGAAGCCGCAGAGCCAGGTGTCATACACGGCATCCAGCGGCAGCTTCCGGAGAGCGGCGATCTGCTCAAGGTCATCGCGGATCAGAGAGGAAAAGCGCGGCCATGCGCAGCGGCGCTCCGCCTTCTCTGCGGCCGCGGCATCCGGCGCAGCGGCGGAAACGGACGGGCCGGGAATCGCGGACGCAGGCGCAGGAGGCGGACTCCGCCGCATCCGCAGCCGGGCAGTGCGGCGCGGCTCCGTTTGCAGCAGCCAGCCGGCGGGCCGGCGCGATGCCGCCGCCGCGGACTTGCTTGTATTGCAGTTCCCTCACGCTCCACGGCGGCACGGCATGCGCCGCATTCCATTCGGCCAGCAGCGGAAAGGCCTCCTCCGGCGGGAGGCTGAATCCCCGCACCAGCGCCGTCGCCGCGGCGAAGAGCGCATCGCTCCCGCGGCTCCCCTGAATGGAGGGCGGCAGCTTCGCGATGTAAGCGCGTGCGCGTTCGCGAACGCAATGGCCGGAAAGGGCGGTCGCCGGTGAATTCATAGCCGCGGCATCCTTATCCGGTCAGACAGCAGTGGCGGGTGCAGCCTCAGCGGCCTCGACGGTCGCGGCAGGCCGCGTGCGGGAACGGATGAATTCCTCCACCGCCGCCCGGGTAAACCGCACCGCGCCGCCCACCCGCAGATGGGCGATCGCGTTTGTGTCGCGCAGATTATCGACCGTGCGCACGCTCACGTGCAGTTCGCGCGCGACTTCCACGCGGGTGAGGAGACGGGATTCGGAGGGGGCGGTGTTCATGGGGGCAGGGGTTTCGGTTGGTGTCATTTTGTGCAGGGCAGTGTCGTTTTGATGCAGATTGTGCTGCTGCGGCATATTGTGAACCAATAGGACATAATGTGATATATTAGGACACAATAGTTATATGTATTACACTACCTCCGAAACCGGAAACAGGCAATGAAAAAGTGAAAAGAAATGCACCGGACCCGCGAAAAATGTGTGCGGAAGCGGGCGCGGATAAACAAACAACAGGAGGGGAATCCTGCGTCACCGGGAGCCAGGGAGGTTTTCCGGGTTTTCCCGGTTTTCCGGGTGCCCTCGTTTTTGGAAACGGCGGGAGTTGCGCCGGACAAGTAGAGCGAGTGTGCCTTGAGCCCGTATTTCTCACCGTCCGGAAAAAACGCATACAGACTGTCCTAACGTCATCACCGCGCAACAACGGTAAGTAGAGCGATTGTGGCGAAGCCCGGTCGCTTTCGTCTCCCACGGATGCAGCGAAAGCGAGTGGCCTTCGGCACACTCACTCTACTGATATTCCCATGGCAAATGAAATCCTGCGGGAAATGCAGGTTGGGCCACTCGCCTTTGCTTTCTCCGGCGCGGACCAAAGCGGCCGGGCTGCGCCACAGTCACTCTACTTTTGCGCCGCGCATTTGTCAGGACGCTTCGGCCGGACTATGAGAAAAATGCCGGGACCGGGACTATTGGAATCTGCCTGCCGGCATCACTTCATCGTCATCCTTCGCGGCCCGGTCCTCTTTTCGCTTCAGTTTGCCGGTGTCGTCCTTCAAGTCAGGGCCGACACACCAGAGCCACCGCCAGTCCCGGTGATACCGAACGGGTTTGCCATCAAACGGATCGGCCGGAATGGCGGCGATATAGCGGGGCACCAGTTGCTCCAGACGTTCGGGCAAAGCACCTTCATGGTCCGACTGCCACTCGTTGATCGCAAGACTCAGCTTGACCATTCGCGTGGTCGCGGCGGCCTTGTAGAGACGGCTGCTGAAGAACTGGCGCACCTCATGAAGCGGCACCATCTGTTCCAAAACAAAACCGGCAAAGAAGGAGCGCGGATGCGGCAACGTGGCCTGAAATCGCTCTCATGTGGATGAATCCGTCGCGAGCACCACCCTAACGTAACGGGCAAAATCCTGATCGTGCTTTTTCCAGTCGATCTTCGCCACTTCGCGGAGTTGCGCTTTCATGGAGGCGGACGGGTTCTTCACCAGCGCCGCGATCCGCTCCTCGCGGCTGGCGACGGTATCGGCAATTCCCTTTCCGGGATCGGGATCATCCTGCTTTGTCTTCTGAAATGCCTTTTTGAATGCAGCGTTCATTTCGCTGACGAGATGAAGTTCGGCCAGCAGCTTCTGCAGCGGCTCCCCGCCCGCCCGGATAATGTCGAAATGATCGCAATAGTTGCGCAATTCCCCGCGGATGGCGCCCGCACAGTCCATGTCCGAACGGGTCAGGGGTTCATAGCCAATGGCCAGAGGACGCATTCCCGCAGTGTTCCGGGCCTGACGCAATACCTGAGCCAGACACGTCGCGTCCTTCCCCGCCATTCCGATACCCATCATCAAAAGCGTTGTCGATTCCGGCGACTGCACCAGCTTTCGGCTGAAGGCGGTGACGAGGAGAAGATCCGGCACGGCTTTTTCCACGCGGCCTTCCTGCGCGAGGACAAGGGCTTGAAGTCGAATCGCATCACAGGCCTTCGTGAGCAAAGGGATCCCGTCCGGCGCTTTTGTCGAGCCATTCTGAAATCTCTTCCGCGCCAGTATCCGGCGCGTGATTTCCACCAGCTTCGGCTGTTCCTTGAAAAAGGCCTCCAGCGACTCCTTATTCACCAGAAACTCCGGAGCACGAAAACCAAAATCGTAGCTGCGAATTTCCCCCGCATCGCATTGCTTGACCATCGACGCCATCAGTGCGGCGCCGTTTTCCGCCTCCGGCACCGGTGCCGCGGGCTTCAACAGTTCACGGCAGTCGCCCTCGGGTTCGTCTGCGCCTGATCCACCGCAGCAAAGGACCAGGGAAGCGGCAACGCAGTTCAGGAGTTTCATAGGCGGAAGGCTTTCAAAACGGCGGCGTCGTGCTGCGAATCCACGCGAACAAATCGCGGATGTCCTGATCCGGAAGACCTGTTAGGAGTCCTTCCGGCATCAGGGAGAAGGGAAGCGGCTGCTCTTTGCTGATGCGGCTGCGGTTCACCGTTTGGGTCTGCCCGGCGGGATCGCGCAGCACCAGCACGGACGGGTCCTGATCCGTGATGAAACCGGCCAGCGTCGAGCCGTCTTTGGTTTCGATCACGGTGGTGGTGTAGCCCTCGCGGATTTCCGCACTCGGCGCGATGACGGCGAGCAGGAGCATATCGAGATCCGTGCGCTGATAACTGGTCAGGTCCGGGCCCGCTTTGCCGCCCTTGTTCCAGAGCGTGTGACACGTGGCGCAGCGCTGCTGGAAGAGGGCCTCGCCCTTTTTGGGAATCCCCTCCTCGCCGGCAAGAAGGGTCTTCACGCGCTGGATTTCCTTTTCCTTCTCACCGCCCGCGGCCTTGAGCTTTTCACCGTATTTCGCCGTGATCAGTTCGTTGAGTTCCTTGTCAGGAAAGAGTTGAAGTTTTTTCACAATCGCCAGCGGCAGCTCAATTCCGGATTTGGCTAGAGTGAGCGCCCATGGCGCACGGCTGGCCAGCACTGTTAGGGCCGCATCTTTGTCAGGCACCGGCCATGTGCCAAGGTCTTTGACCAGCCGCACCGCTATGGCCGGGTCGTTCTGCCTCTGCAGCGCCGCCAGCGTGGTGCGGCGCAGCGGCGCCTCCGCAAGCAGATTGAGCAGCGCGGGAACGGCGGCGGGCTCCGCCACGTCCGCAAAGACAGCCGCCAGCGTAGCGCGGGATTCCGGATTGGACTGCGGGTGTTTTCCATCAGCCAGAATGGCGATCGCTTCATTGACGGCGGCGCGATCCTCCTGCCTCACCCGCAGCGCCAGCGCCAGCGGCCCGCCCGTTTTCGCCAATTGCTCCAGCAGTTCGGGCGGCAGCCCGGCAAGACTCCGGCCTTTCATGGCGTCGGAGAAGCCCTTCATCAGAAGCTGCCGGGATTCATCGTCAGGCGCAGCTTTCAGAAGCCGGGTGCAGCGCAGGAAGTCCTCACGCTTCCCCGTGATGGCGAAACGTTTCATGAGTCGTTCAATAATGAACTTCCGCGCGATGGGAGTTTTCCACTGTGACGGGTTATCCCACTTATTGATTACATCATCAGGATTTTCGGTGAGACCTTTTTCCAGCGTCCACCAAATCATTAACGGGATATATGGGTCGTCAGGATTGCAGTGCAGCATGTGCCCGGCAATGAATGCTCCGTAGGATGGGATGCGGCGCAACGTAGCCGCCAACTGAACCAAAACTTCGGGATCGTTCTCTCCGCGTGCCACATTAAGAAGTGAAACCGCGCGTTCGCTTCTTACATATCCCTCTCCGAAAAGTCTCACCGCCCAACGGCGCACATGCGGGTCTTTGTTGTGAATTTCCTCCTCGGGCTCGCCTGCGCCTCTCGCTATGTCCGTCCAGAAATCATCCAGCGCGTTGAATCGCGGCGTGTGCCGTTTGTCCTCCCATGCGAGCCGCAGGTATGTCTGCCGCAGCCAGCGGTTGTCGGGAAGTTTTCCTGACACTTCTTTCACGGGCAGAGTGCGCACCGGTTTCGGATTATCCTTCATGCGCACGCGCCACACGCGTCCATGCTCCTTGTCCATGACGCCCATTTGATTCCGAAAATGGCTCACCTGTTTGTCGCACCAGTCGCAGATGTAGAGGCAGCCATCCGGCCCGTCCGTGATCATCACGGGCCGGAACCATTTGTCTGTGCTGGTCACCGGGCGTCCGATGTCCTTCGTGCGGAAGGTGGAGCCCTCCGGAATCATTTCGGAGCACACGATGTTGTTATGCAGCACATCGCATCCCCACAGTTTGCCGCGCCATGGTTCGGCTAGTGTGTCGCTTTCGTAGATGATGAACTGGTGCGTGAAGCGCTCCACGCGCTCATTTTTCATCGGCGGGAAGTAGCCGAAGGCATACGGATTCGAGAGCTCGCCGTGCTTCTCCCAGCCCTTCTGGAAGTAGCCGCCCTGCACATAATGAAAGCCGCGCGTGTCCCCGCCATTGTGACCGGAATAGACGCGGCCTTTGGAATCGATCTCCACCCCGTAGGCATTGCCACCGCCCTCGGCGAAAATCTCATAACGCCGCGTGGGGGGATGATAGCGCCAGATGTTCTGCCCCATGGTCTTCACCGCCTGCGCGTCCTGCTTCAGCAGTTCTTTTTGCACCTCCGGCCACTGGTCTCCCGTAGGCGCAGAGCTTTTTCCGCCGGGCACCAGAATCGCCGCGCTCACCGTGCTCCCCTGCGCGCCATAGAGCCAGCCGTCCGGCCCCCAGCGCAGGCTGTTGGCGATGGAATGCGTGTCCTCCAGCCCGAACCCTGACAAATGCACTTCCGGCGGCCCGTCCGGCACATCGTCCTGATTTTTGTCAGGATAAAACAGCAGATACGGCGCGTGTGTGATCCAGACGCCGTGCTCCGTGTGCGCCACACTCGTGGCCATATTCAAACCATCGAGGAAGACCTTGTGCTTCTCATACACTCCGTCGCCGTCCGCATCCTCGTGAATGGAAATGCGGTCGCTGCCCCGGAATGGTGAATCCGCCGCAAACGGCGGCGGAGGAGGCACCTTGTCGTAAATGGCCCGCCACACCTTGTCCTTCGCCACCTCCTTGAGCCCCGCCGGTTTCGGATACTGCCGCGCCTCCACCAGCCACAGCCGCCCGCGGGAATCGAAACTGATATGCAGCGGCTGCGTCACCAGCGGCTCGCTCAGCACCAGATCAATCGCCAGCCCGTCCGCCAGCTTGAAGTGCTTTGCCGACTCCTCCGGCGACAACGCCGGCTCCGGCGTCTCATGCGGCCGCGGATCAGCAGGCTCCTGAGCGGACAGGCCCGAAAGCAGGGCGGCAGAAACGGCGCAAAGAAAGGAACAGAAGTGCATGCGCCGGGAACGTACCGAATGAGGCGGCCCTTGCCAACTTAATCACGGAATCCCCGCATTCCCCCTACCATTTCGCCAGCGACTTCTCGTGGTCCTTCACGAACCACCGTTTTCCTTTTTGAAAAACGGTATGGCCTTCGTCCCGCAAACGTTCCGCGGCAGCTTCGATGCCGCCGGGGTATTTGGGATTGAGTTCACCGCCTGACTTCAGCGTGCGCCACCATGGCGTGGCTTTGGTATTGCCTTCCAGTTCCGCTTCGTTGGCGGCATGGGCGGCGATCCATGCGAAGATGCCGGTGGTGATAGGGCAGGCGATAGTGCTGCCGTGTTTGGTCGCGAGTGCGCGCCTCAGGCTATCGATGGTGGCGAGGCGTCCCTTCTTCACCGTGCGCATGAGCGCGTCCACTTCACGCGGCGCAGGGACCACGCAGGTGCCTGTGCCCCACTTGGACGAAAGCTTCCCGTCCATCGTAATGACTTTCGGCAGGCCGTTGTCGTTGGCGAGTTTCTCGCGCCAGGTTTTCTTTTTCGCGCTCATGGCGGGATCAGAGTTCGAGGAAGTTCTTCAGAATGCGCTTCCCTTCAGTGGTTAGGATGGATTCGGGGTGAAACTGCACGCCATGCACATTCAGTGTTTTGTGCCTGAGGCCCATGATCTCCTTCTCCGCCGTTTCCGCGGTGATCTCCAGACAGTCCGGCAGCGTCTCGCGCTGCACGATAAGCGAATGATAGCGCGTCGCCTCGAACGGATTCGGCAATCCGGCAAACACACCTTTCCCATCATGATGAATCATCGACGTCTTGCCGTGCATCAGACGCGGTGCGCGGATGACATCGCCGCCGAAAACATCTCCCATGCACTGATGCCCGAGGCACACGCCGAAGATCGGGCGGCTCTCCGAGAAACGCCGCAGCACGTCATTGCTGATGCCCGCCTCGCGCGGCGTGCACGGCCCCGGTGAAATGCAAATGCGCTCCGGATTCAGCCGCTCGATTTCATCCGGCGTGATCTCGTCATTGCGCTTCACCAGCAGCGTCGCGCCCAGCTCGCCAAAGTACTGGACGAGGTTGTAGGTGAAGGAATCGTAGTTGTCGATGACGAGGAGCATGGGGGGAGTAAATGCAGAAATCCGAAATCCGAAATCCGAAATGAGCCGGGGTCATTCGCCGCTTTCCTCTTCCGACGGTGCCGCAGATTTGCGGGGTCGGCGGGCTCTATCCACGGGCTGAATGACCACGCTAATGGCCCGGTGGTCGCTCGCACTCAGCCAGTCCTTGCCGGAATAGATGAGGCACGTTTTGGGGTCCAGTTCCGGCAGCAATCCTTTGGAGGCGAACAGATAGTCAATTCGCGAATAGGTATCGTCCTCTTTGTAATAATAGGTCCACTTCTCACCGCGCGCATCCGCCGGCGTGAGTGCTGTTAGGTAAGAGGCGCCGCCGCGGATGCCCGGGATCGCCCGCACCGCCGGTGTGTTGCGCGTATCATTC
The DNA here is from genome assembly GCA_035550135.1 of Verrucomicrobiales bacterium. Taxonomy (GTDB): domain Bacteria; phylum Verrucomicrobiota; class Verrucomicrobiia; order Verrucomicrobiales; family V1-33; genus V1-33. The sequence continues at coordinate 38,114 of DASZQB010000034.1, read as the reverse complement.
AGGTCACCGAACACAAGGAGATTCGTTTCAGGACTTTCGGTTAGCAAAGCATCCACGTGCGTGCGCAGCAGATGCGCTTCATTCCGCCGCATGAGTGCTTCATTTCCCTCCGGCACTTCGAGCCGCGATTTGAAATGCACACCGATGCATCGCAGCCGGTAGGTCTCCGTGATCTGGAGCGTCACATCCAGAATCCCTCGCTGCACTGGCAGTTTCGATTCATCCAGCAGGTAGCTCAGCTTCGCCTGTGACTGACGCGCCGAAATGGGATACCGGCTCAGCAGTCCCAGCCTCCGCTCGTTGTCCGCCGCCTGCACCAGTTCGCTGTGCGGCAAATCGACTCCCGCCTCCTTCAGACGTTTCTGAAGTCCTGCCAGGTCATCGGGTCCGCCCATTTCGCACACACCAAGAACATCCGGTCGCAGGGTTCCCAGAATGCGCGTCACGCCCGCCACCTCTCCTGCGGGCTTCGGTTTCGCAGCGCCAGGCAGGGGGTTGGCAGGAGCCGCAACGGTGTGCAGATAATTCTTCAGGTTCCACTGCACAAAGGTCACTTCCCCCGGCGCCTCATCCGCCGCAGGGATTGCAGCGCAAAAGAAAAGGGAGCCTGCAGCGATGCAGACTCCCCTCAAATCAAAAATCATGGAGCGCGAAATGCGCACAGTATCCTTACACCTTCGGATCGCCCTTCGGCTGGATCGTCGGCTCCTCCACCGTTTTGGTGATTTCGTGCTCGAATTCCTGACGGGCCTTCTTGAACTCACCCATGCTGCGACCGAGACCGCGGGCAAATTCCGGGAGCTTCTTGGCTCCAAAAAGAAGAAGAACCGCAAGGAAGATCAGGAACCATTCCTGTCCGCCGGGCATGCCGAGGGCTAAAATGTGTGGAGTGTTCATTTGAATAGGAGTTTAGGGGGCGATTCGGGGATTGTAAAAGGAAACTTCCGGTCACTTCCGCCGTGTGGCAAGAGCGGCCTGAAGACGTTTCCGCTGGGTGGATGACAACTTATTTACGGGGCAGGAAGCAGACAGGGGACTAATTACTTATGTCCGCTCGCGGTGCCTCGACGGGAAAATATTCAAAAAACATGGCCGCGCCGGCGTGTGCCGCGGAGGGACTCCTGCACAGAGCGCTACGGGTAGGGGCGCTTGTCTCATTCATTTTTGGGAACGTCCCGCACGCCTCCGATCTTCAACTGCCCCGCCGCGCGCCAGTTTTCTTTGGGAACTCCCGTGATTTCCACATGACCATCCTTGTGGGTGAGTGTCACGATCGGAGCGTATTCAATCCCCCACTTGTAAAGGCCGTCAGCCTTCGTGCCGAGGAGCGTTCCCTTTCGGATAAAGACATTCGTGCGCGCCGAACCCACTGACGGGGACGCGACCGTAAACGGGATGAAATTCTGGAGGTCCTGCTCCGGCAGCATATCCGGAAAGGGGTGCGTCCGCACAAGGGAAACGTAAAAGTCGGCGGGTGCTGCGGACGGGTCATCCAGAAAGCCCCTGAGCCTCTCGTCGCGGCACTGGGTGAGAAATTCCCAATCCACGCGCAAACCCCCGGGCGTGTCTTCGACAGCGACAGGAAAGCCGCTGGGCACCTTATCCGTGGTCACCTTGAAACTCCACACCATCCGGCCCAGCCCTCCGGATTTTTCAGCGCCGGTAAGCGTCGCTTCATGACTGACCGTGGCTGTGGTTTTGCCTGCCTCAAACGAGGCATCGACCGCAGGCCCCACGCGTTCCACATTCAGGATATAGGGTTTTACCTCCGCGGCTGTTTTTGCCTGAAGCAGGCGGGATATCAGGGCGCGGGCTTCCGTTTCTCCCGGCGCAGGGTTTTGGGGGTCAGCCGCCGCAGCGGAGGGTGGAGGGGCCGCAGGCGGTTCCGTTGGCGGCGGCGGGGGGGCGGGCGCTTCCGGCTTTACCGGCGTGGAATTGCTTTTCGGAGATCCTCCCTCAGGTTTTCCCGGTGCCGCCTCAGGCGCTGGCGGCGGAGGCACTGACTCCGGCTGGAGCGGATCTTCATCCGTGATTTTCACATCCGTCGCCACGCCGGTCTCATTTTTCGCTGCAGGGACGGGTTTGGGTGGAACAGTTTGGGCGTTCTTTGCAGGCCGTCCCAGAATTTTCTGCTCCCACAGGGCTGTCAGTTGCGGTTTGAAGGCCATCGCCAGTGCGGCGGCCGCGATTAGCGCCAGCACCGCCACCCGAAAGGGCGTCACCACACTCCTCCGGCGCGGGGCCGGTTCACTGCGGCGGGAACGCACCCGCGGCACGAACAGTTTTTCCTCATCTGCGGCGGCCGCCGGTCCCATGCCTGCCGCGACCGGCGCTCGGGGAAGTTGGGAAGGCATGGCCTCCCCTGCCGGGGATGTCGCAGAAGTGATGGGCACCGGAGCGACTGGAATCGGAGGTATGGCCGGCACCGGCGCGTCGAGATCCAGCAATGCATCGGAAGGAACCGCCGGAACAGGCCGGGTAACGCCCGGGTTTGCGGGAGCAAAAACGGCTTCGGAAGGGGGCTTCTGCGGGGCCGGAACCGGCGGAAGAGGCACCGGCATGGTCAGTCCCCCGGAAGCAAGAAAGGCCCGTTGCGGGTCCGGGTTCGCAGGTGTCTCCTGAGCCTCACCGTAAGCAATGTCACGAAGCCATGGCGGTATTTCCTCGGGCCCGGCGGGCGTCGCATTGGGCGGAGACAGCGGTGGCGGCGTGCTGAGACCCGCGGGTGGCCGCGGAGGGGCCGGAGCCGGGGCCTGTGCCAGCATCGCAGCCCATGGAGATTCTTCCTCCGAAGGCGCTGGAGGAGCATTTCGCATCGCCGCCAGTTCCACCGCAGCCTGACGCCAGATCTCCTCCGGATTGGACGGAATCTCAGCTTTTTCCGCCGTCGCGGGCATGACCGGCGCGGGTGCAGGCGTCAGCTCGGGAAGTGGTGCACTCGCCACCGGTGCCATGGGCGGCAATTCCGGCATCGCCATGGGCGCAGGAGGCGCAACCGGCTCAGGCACTTCCCGGACCGGAATTTCCATGGCCCAGGGCTCCACGGCAGGAGGTTCCACGGGCACCGGTTCAGGGGAGGGAGCCTCCATCACCGGAGGTGCCAGGGGTGGCAGTTCCGGGATGTGGAACTCCGCCGCGGGTTCCGGTAGAGCCTCATGTGCGGGGAAGGGCTGGGCTGGCTGCTCCGGGACCGGTGGTTCGATGGCCCAGGGTTCAACTGCCGGCGGGCCCGGCACTGACCGTTCCGCGACCGGCACCCCGGCAGTTAAAGACTCCCTTGCCGGAGGCTCAGGCGGAATGCTCCTTTCCAGCAACCGGTTCAGTTCCGCGACAACCGGCTGCAAAGGGGGCGGGTAGGAGGAGGGCTCATCGGGAATGATCAGGAATTCCTCGCGCGGTCCGGGTTCCTCCTCTTCCCTCAGAGCGGTAAACTCGGCGGGCAGTTCGGGAACCGCACCGGTTGCCGCAGTCTCCATCACCGGGACAGGCGGCACTTGCCCGTTCGTATAGGGCCGCAGGATGTTCTCTTCGGGCAAAACCTCCTTTTCCGGTGTTTCCTCCACCGGCGGGACCACCGGCAGAAGTTCTACCCGCACCGGTTCCGGGTTATCGTCAAAGGAAATCCGCTCCAGGTCAGCCGCGGGAACTGCGCCCATGGATTCCACGGACGGGACCGCAGCTTCTTTTTCCGGGGGCTCAAACCAGGCGGGTTCCTCTGCGAATACCCCTGCGTCGCTGTCCGAAAAAGAAGCGGTTCCTCCCGTGGCTGACCCGGCGGCAAAAGCGGTTCCTTCAAAGACCTCTCGGACGCCGGCCACGTCGAAATCTTCATGCACTCCCGGGGATTCCGCAGGCGGAGGAGCCGACGGCTCCGGCTCAAGGGCAGGGGAGGCCGATTCCCCATTCTTTCCATGCGACAGGTGCTTCATCAACAATCCGGCTCCCGCCGCGAGCAGTCCCGCCGCCATGCCCCCCGCATTGCCGAAGAGCACTCTCCCCAGCAAAAATCCCGCAGCCCCCGCCACAGCCACTTCCACAGCGCGCTGATCCGCGGGCGCGAGAGGCGGCGGTTCGGGAACAGTTTCCGGGCGTTCCGGAGCAGAGTCGGGATCGTCGGGCATCATCGGGGTCGTTAGGTCGGTAATTAATGAAACCCGCACCGGGACGAACCGGCACGCACCGGACACATAATGCTCCCCATGTCGTCCTCCACTGGAAAGTATACGCTATTCCGGAAACCTTAATGCCCGGCGATTACCCGGCGCCGCTTACCGCAAGTGAAACACCCCTGTGGCGCAGGCGTATGGTTCAGTGAATGACCGTTCCCTTTTCCCGTCTTTTCTCCATCCCTTTCCTTTTCGTCTCCTCCGCATTGGCGCAGCAGACCCCTGCACCCACTTTCACAAAGGATATCCAGCCCCTGCTGGAGAAGTATTGTTTCGACTGCCATGGCGATGGCGCAAACAAGGGGGAGGTCACCCTCGACACCGATACGAGCGAAGCCGCCATCGCCAAAAACCGCAAGCTCTGGTCCGGCGTCCTGTTTCACGTTGAGCAGTGGACCATGCCGCCGCCGGAAAAAAAGAAACAGCCCGCCAAAAGCGAGCGCGAGATGCTCGTCCACTGGCTCGATAACCTCCTTAATCCCGTGGACCCCGCGAATCCCGATCCGGGCCGCGTGACCATCCGCCGTCTCAATCGTGTCGAGTACAACAATACCATCCGCGATCTCCTCGGCGTCAACACTCAGCCCGCCAGCGAATTTCCCGAAGACGATACCGGCTATGGCTTTGACAACATTGGCGACGTCCTCGCCCTGCCGCCCATTCTCATGGAGCGCTACCTCATTGCCGCGGACCGCGTCCTTCTCGAAGCCGTCCCGCCCGGCCCGCCGCCTCCTGTGAAGACAAACTTCTCGCACCGCGAAATGCGCGGCGCCGGCCTGCCGGATGAAAAAGACACGCGCCTTATGGCCTTTGGCACGGGCGAGGCCACCATGGAATACCTCGCTCCCGTCGAAGGCGAATACATGGTGCGCATCAAAGCATGGGGGCAGCAGGCGGGGAACGAGCCGGTCAAAATCCAGTTCCGCCTTGATGGCAAAGAGCAGCGCAAAGCCGACGTCACCGCCGCGGATCGCGACAAGCCGCAGATCATCGAAGAACGCGTCACTTTCACGCGTGGCGCCCACACGCTCGGCGTTTCCTTCCTCAATGAGTTTCACGATCCTAACGCATCAGATCCCAAAAAGCGCGACCGTTTCCTTTATCTCGGCGGTGTTGAAGTGGATGGCCCTGTGAAGTCCGTTCCGAAGCCGTTGAACGATGCCGCGCAGCGCATCTTCGCCGCGGGCCTGCAGAAGGGTGAGAACGAAGCCGGGGCTCGCGCCATTCTGCAAAACTTTGCCAATCGCGCCTTCCGCCGCACCGCCATTCCCGCGGAGGTGGATCGCCTCCTAACCATTTTCAAGGCCGCTCAAAAAGAAGGCGAAAACTGGCGCGACAGTCTGCGCTTTGCCATGAAGGCAGTGATGGTTTCGCCGTACTTTCTCTTCCGCATCGAGTGGCAGCCGGAGGCCGGAAACCCGCAGAAGGTGGTGGACATCGATGAGTTCGCTCTCGCCTCTCGCCTCAGTTACTGGCTTTGGAGCAGCCTCCCGGACGACGAACTCCTCTCCCTCGCTTTTCGCACTCAATTGCGCGCCAATCTGCCGGCTCAGGTGCGCCGCATGCTCAAAGATCCCAAAGCCCGCGCCCTGCCTGAAAACTTCGGCGGCCAGTGGCTCGAGCTCCGCACCCTCAACGTCGCCGCCCCTGACAAAGAGCGCTTCCCCGAATATACGCCAGCCCTTCGCGATGCCATGCGACGCGAGACCGAGGAATTCTTCTGGCACATTATGCAGGAGAACAAACCGGTCACCGAATTCCTCAGTGCCGACTACACGTTCGTGAACGAAACGCTCGCCAAATTCTACGGCATTGACGGCGTCACCGGCAGTGACTTCCGCCAGGTAAAACCGGACCCGAAAACGAACCGCCACGGTCTCCTCACTCACGCCAGCGTTCTTACCGTCACCAGCGATTCCATCCGCACGTCCCCTGTGAAACGCGGCAAATGGCTGCTCGAAAATATCCTCGGCGTCACCGCTCCGCCTCCACCGCCTAACGTTCCCGCTCTCTCCGAAGGCGCGCACATCGAACAAACCGTCTCCGTCCGCGCCCGCCTCGAAGCCCACCGCTCCAAAGCCGGCTGCGCCAACTGCCACGCCCTGATCGATCCTATGGGCTTCGGTCTCGAGAACTTCAACGCCATCGGCAAATGGCGCGACAAAGACGGCAACTTTCCCATCGACTCCACCGGCGTCCTGACCAGCGGCCAGAAATTCAGCAACGCCCCTGAACTCGTCAGCGTCCTCCTCGCTGACCGCAAAGACGCCTACCTCCGCAACATCGTCAAAAAGATGCTCACCTACGCTCTGGGCCGCGGCACCGAACCCTACGACCGCCCCGCCATTGACACCATTCTTTCCCGCATGGCTAAAGAGAACAACTCCTTCCAGTCTCTCATCCTCGCCATTTCCGACAGCGTCCCCTTCCAAAAGCGCAGAGGCGATCCGGGCGCAAAGTGAGAGTCATCAGCCCAGGTGCAGGATATGCCTCGCGAGATTGAGGTAAATGAGGAGGCCGGTGGCATCGACGATCGTCGTAATGGCGGGGCTCGCGATCACGGCGGGGTCGAGTTTTAGCGCCCGGGCACCGATCGGGAGCACCGCGCCGATGAGCGTGCTCGCGGTGATTTGGGTGAGCAGGGCGAGGCCGACAGTCGCGGCAAATTCAATAACGACCTCCCCTTTCAATTGCATGAAATCGGGACGCAGCAGGTAAATCTGCGTGACCATCGCGAGCGAGAGGATGGTGCCCAGCATGAGGCCGATGCGCAGTTCCTTCCATGCGACACGAAGGATGGCCGCAGGGCTGAATTCCCCAAGCGACATGGCGCGGATCACCATGGTCGCCGCCTGTCCTCCCGTGTTGCCGCCCGCCGCGACGATCATCGGCATGTAAATAGTTAGGGCGAAAACGGCGTTGAGCTGATTTTGATAGGAATAAATGACGCAGCCGGAAATGAGGCCGATGAACCCGAGGGAGAGAATCCATCCGATACGGCGGCGCACCTGGCGAAAGACGGGCGTATTGAGATAGGACTCATCAGGAACATCACCGGCAATACCGCTCTGACGCTCGAGGTCCTCGGTGCTTTCCTCCTCCTGAATGTCGAGAGCGTCATCGTGAGTGATGACACCGAGAAGGCGGCCATCGTCGTCCACCACGGGGAGGGCGAGCATGTCGTATTTGACCATGACGCGCACCGCTTTTTCCTGGTCGGCGGTGGCGAGGACGGCCCGCGTGTCGCCGTCATTGAGGTCGGCGATGAGCTGTTCCTGGGGTGCGAAAGTGAGATCGCGCAGGCGGACCTTGCCGAGGATGAGGCCCTCGTTGTCGAGGACGTAGATGCGGGACAGCATTTCGGCTTCATCCTGAAGCTTCCGCAGTGCTTCGATCGCCTGGCGAACGGTCATGTCCTCCCGCACCGTGGCGAAGGCGGTGGTCATCCGCCCGCCGGCGGTGTCGTCAGGGTAACGCAGCAGTTCGCGGGCGGCGCGGTGGCGGGCTTCTGAGAGCAGGTGAAAAGTGTGCCCCCGCTGGGTGGACGGCATTTCCTGAAGAAGGTCCACGAGGATGTCGTCGGAGATTTCCTCAAGGACAGCTGCGAGCGGCGCGTCCTGCATTGTGCCGAGGATTTCGACCGCATCGGCCACCGGAAGCTGATGAAGGAATGGCGGCAGTTTTTCCGCCGGGATGAGCGGCAGCAGCGCAGCCCGTTTTTCCCCGGGCAGTCCTTCGTAGGCGGCAGCGAGTTCCGCCGGGTGGATGTCCGGCATCAACGCCTGAGCGGCCGCGGCATCATCCTCCTGCATCGCCGCGACAAGGCGTTCCTGAACGTTGATGACGATATCTTCCTCCTCCATTCCTGGGCGCATAGACTGCCCGGCGCGCGGATGCAACCGGAGGGCATCACCAGCGAACTTCGACGGCGATCCACTGCCACTCCGGCCCGCCGGTCACGGAGTTGAATCGCATGTCCAGCAGAACCTTGCGCAAGGCGTCGAGATTCACGTCGGTGGCCGGGGAAAGAGGCATGCAATATTCCGGCCGTCCGGCGCGTGTCAGTCCGAGCTTGAACGGGACGCTTCCGGAGCCCGGCCACGTCTCATCGATCATTTTTGCCGGCCATACCGGCTGCTGAACGATCGTGCGCGATCCGGGCGATTCATCGATGATGACCGAGGGAACCGGCGCGGCCTTTTCCGCAACCGGAGGAGGCGCAAACAATTCAGGATGGGGCTCGGGCAGGAAAGGTTCCCCGGGCTGAATGAGGCCCGGAAGTTCCTGCGGGACAAAGGGCTGAGGATATGGCTTTAGCGCTGGACGGTGCGCGGCCCACGACGGCACGAAGGGAGGCGTGATTTTTGCGAGGGCCTCCATATCCGCTTTGAGGGTGTAATCCTCCGAACGAACCAGAGCGCCGGGATACCGGTCGTCGAGCGCGCTGAGGAGAGATCCCACCGACGCATCCGAAGGCGGAAGATAGAGCACCGCCTGCCGGGGAGGCGGTTTCAGAGAAACCACCGGAGGCGCGACCCGAAAGAGATAGAACAGAGCCGCATGCCCTGCCGCTGCCACGATAAGCCATGCGGCAAGGCGGCGCTTTACCCCGCGGGGACGCTTCCACTCAAAAATGAGCGGCGGCGGTTCGCCGGCAGGGCGCGGGACACTGGCGGTTTCTTCAGCCACAGCATATCCTCCGCACGGCGAAGGGTTTGTCGACAGGCAAGTATGGGCTACGACGGCCCGCTGGTGCTTCTCAACCACGCAAGAAATTCCGCCGGGGCAAGATCGCTGAGGTTGGTGGTGCGGAACACTTCCACGTTTGGTGCCGGTGGAATCCAGATAGCGGGTGACGCGGGTCCGAAGATCAGCCGGCAGGGCACGCCACAGGCTGCGGCAAGGTGGGAAATCCCCGTATCGTGGCCCAGGTAAAGGCGGCTGCCGGCGAGCAGATGGCAGAGACCGGTAAGGGAGAGTCCATGGGAATGTTCGCAGGGAATGCCGGCGGCACGAAGCTGTGCCGGGAGCGCGACGGCTTCCTCCGATTCGGCTTCGCCGGTAATAATGAGCATTCCGCTCTGCGGGTGAAGTCGATGCCATTCCGCCAACAGTGTCCGCCACTGAGAAGCAGGCCAGTTCTTGCGTACACTGCCGCTGCCAGGGTGGATGGCGAGGACATCTTTCTGAGAACGGTGGCAGAAGCGGAATGGATAATTCGGGGATTCGATCTCAATTCCAAGGGGTGTTAGGGCCTCTGCCAGTTGCAACGCGACGGGCTGGCTGCCCTCGAACTTCCACGGGCCCTGAAGGAATTCACCTGCACCCGATGCACGGGCATTTTTCTGAAACATTCCATCTTCATCGGCCAGCCACGAGACGACCAGATCGAATGATCCCATCCATGTTCGCCAGTCGTCGCCGGGCTTTCCCTGGGGCGAAAAGAAGGGAGCAAGACCGGCGCTCTCCAGCGAACGGCTTTCATCGCACAGTCCATCCGCTGCCGCCAGCGCTGCATGCGCGGGATGGGCAAGGAGAGCCAGGTGAGCCTCCGGAAACGCTTTACGCAAGGCTGACAAAGAGGGCAGCGTGACAATGAAGTCCCCCATGGCCCCGCCCCGCGTGGCGAGGATGCGGCGCGGCGGCATTTTCAAACGAAGTGTTCCCATCCTCCAGTGAGCGGATGCCGGTTGCGTGTGCTGGAAAGCAACGTGCCGATGGCAGTGACGGGCACCCGGGGAAAGGGCCAGTTTTCTTTCAGCCGCGCGAACCGCCGCGGAGAAAGCGTGAAGAGCAGTTCGTAGTCTTCGCCATCACCGAGGCCCTGTGCGGGCGAGCAGCCGCGATGCAAAGGGACAGCGTCGCGATCGAGCGCGAAGCCCTTCCCGCTGGCATCCGCAAGGCGCGGGAGGTCTTTCGCTAGGCCATCGCTAAGATCCATCATGGCGGAAGGACGCGCATGCCGCACCAGCCAGCGGGCTTCGGCGAGGCGCGGAATGAAATCAAGATGCCGGCCTGCCCGCGAACCTCCGAGGCGCCCGGTGACACAGATGAGGTCCCCGGCCTTTCCGCCGCTGCGCCGCGTCAGGCATTTGGACTCCACCCTTCCGAGCATGGCCACGGAAATCATGACCGGCGCGCCATCCGGAACGGAGGAGGTTTCCCCGCCGGCAATGCCGCATCCCCAGCGGCGCGCTGCCTTTTTGATGCCTGTATAAAGGCGCTGCACCCATGACGTTAGGATGCCGCGGGGAAGCGCGATGGTGATGAGAGCTTCCTGCGGTTGACCGCCCATGGCGGCTATGTCGCTGATGACACGGCACAGCGCTTTCCAGCCGACGCTGGCCGCATCGGTGTCGCCGGTGAAGTGAACGTCTTGAATAAGACAATCCGTTTTGAAAAGCGTCAGCCAGGATTTGTCAGGACCCCGGAGCACGGCGCAATCATCGCCAGGACCGGTTAGGGTGCGGGCCGATTGAGGCAGGCCGCGGGTGAGCAGAGACACGAGCCGGTCTTCCCCGGTGCGCGAGACGGGCTCACTGGAGATCCTTCGGGCCATAGAGCAAAATAAGAAACTGCAGGCCGTTGAACATGGAGTGCATCAGGATCGGAACAGTGAGACAGCGCGTGCGCTGATAGACCCACGCGAAAAGCATTCCCAGAAACGTGAGCGGGATGAAGGCGAGAAGATTGTTGTGAATCACGCCGAAGAGAAGCGAAGTGGCCACATTGGCGTAAATGGGATGAATAAACTTTGCCGCGACGCTGAAAAGCATGCCGCGAAAGATGAGTTCCTCCATGACCGGCGCACCGATGCACAGGGCGGCGAACATGAGCGTGCAGCCGAGAACGTCCGTGACCTGCGGCGCAGACTCCACAAGGATTTGACGTTTCAGTTCAAGGCCTGTCCACTGCTGGAGCAGCGGCACGGTATAATAAGCCAGAACGCTCAGAGCGAAAAAGGCGGGAACGATCCACTTGAGAGCGGTTACGGCGGCTTTCGGCAGACTCATTTGCTTCAGGCCGAACAGAGCCGTAACGTTGAACTTCCGGTGCACGCGCAGCCAGGCCACCACCAGCCCCACGAAAATGGCCTGCATGGCCAGCGAGATGATGAACAGCGTGGAGGAGAGTTGAAAGTTCTCACCTTTGCCGCCAGGCGTATCCTTCAGGTCACCCCCCACGGGAAACAGCAGAAGGGACACAATGACCGCAAGAAAAAAAGCAAACCATGCATCGGTTTTGGTCCATTCCTTCTGGACCTGCGGAGACGGCGTCAACGGTAAGTCAAGGTTGGATTGAGGCGGCGCCCACGGATCGGGGGACACCACCGGGCCTGCCGGAGTCATCCATGAAGGAGGCAGCGGCGGGGGGACCAGCACCTGCGCGGGCACGGCCTCCGCGGCCATTCGGACCGCCGCTCGCTCTTCCTCAACCCTGCGGTCCGGTTGCGGGAAAAATGAGCGGATCAGCATCGCGATCGGGAGCGATACGAAGACAACGATGAGCGTGCTGAGCAGAATAGCATGTTCGGAGGGCATTGCCGCATCATGAGGGGTGCTCCGCGGCTGCGCAAGCTGCGGGATGAAAGCGCCCGCGGGGGAATGGCGTTTAGCCGGGCTGACGTTATGGCCGTGTTTCCCAAACCCGTATTCCCGTTCCTTGCCATCCTGCTGACGGTGGCGGCGCGTGCAGAGGAAACGCCCGGCTTCCGGCACGAAATCATGCCGCTCCTCAACCAGATGGGCTGCAACCGGGGAGCGTGCCACGGCAGCGCGAACGGGAAGGGAAATCTAAAGCTGTCCCTTCGCGGAGAGAGTCCGGATCTCGACTTCGCGACCCTCACCCAAAACCGCAAGTCGAAGCGGCTCAACGTGGACGATCCCGACGCCAGCTTTCTGCTGAAGAAGCCTGCCAAACTCGTCGATCACGAGGGCGGCCGGCGGTTTTCCCGGGATTCTGAGGAATACCGGATGTTGCGCGCATGGATCGCCGCGGGTGCTCCGAAAGATCCTGACAAAACACCCTCCCTGACGAAACTGACGGCTTCCCCTTCCGATGCAGTCTTTGAAGAGCCTCAGCGCTCCGTGCAACTCACCGTGACGGCGGCCTTCTCCGACGGCAGCACAAGGGATGTTACCAAGTGGGCGATCTACGAGCCCGCCAATCTGCTCGCGGACGCGGATCGCGGAGGACTCATCAAAGCAAAGCGCTCCGGTGAAACGACCGTGATGGTGCGCTTTGAAAATCTGCAGACGCCGGTGTCCCTCGCGTTTCTGGCGCAACGCCCCGGGTTTCAGTGGGCTGCACCGCCGGAGCGGAACTTCGTGGACACGCACGTCTTCGCCAAGCTGAAACGTATGCGCATTCTGCCGTCGCAGGTGTGTGATGACACCACCTATCTGCGCCGTGTGTTTTTTGACATCATCGGTCAGGCGCCCGCGCGGGAGGAGGCGGAGGCTTTTGTCAGGGACAGCCGTCCTGACAAACGTTCCCGGCTCGTGGACACGCTTCTGAAGCGTCCGGAATACACCGAATGGTGGGCCATCAAGTGGGCCGACCTCTTCCGCATGGAGGAGCGCGTCCTCGATGCCACCGGCACGACCGCAATGCACCGCTGGATTCGCGACAGCCTTGCGGCGGACAAACCGATGGATGAATTCAGCCGGGAAATCATTACGTCCCAGGGCAGCACCTATCAAAATCCGGCCGCGAATTACTACCGCGCGCTGCGTGAGCCCACGCTGCGCTCGGAAACCACGGCCCAGATCTTCCTCGGCACGCGGCTGGCCTGCGCCAAATGCCACAATCATCCGTTCGAACGCTGGACGCAGGACGATTATTACCGCTTCGCCGCCGTCTTTGACGGGATGGAATACACCATTCTCGACAACCGGCGCACTGATGAGAACGACAGGATGGAGTTTGTTGGTGAGCAGGTGATCAATTTCGTCGATAAACGCGAACTGCGCGATCCGCGCACCAAAAAGGAACCGGTGCCAGGATTGATTGGGAACGGTGCTCCGACCATCAGCACCGGGCCGGAGCGTTTTGGCGAGCTTGCCCGCTGGATGACCTCAAAGGACCATCCGCTTTTTGCCAAAGTGCAGGTGAACCGCATCTGGGCGCACCTCATGGGCAAGGGCCTCGTGGACCCCGTGGATGATTTTCGCCTAACCAATCCGCCGTCCATTCCGGCACTGATGGATGCCCTGGCGGAGCGCTTCATTCAGGATGGATTCCGGCTGAAGCCGATGCTGCGGCTCATCTGTGCCTCGCAGACTTACCAGCTTTCCGCCATTCCCAATGAAACCAATGCGGAGGACGACATCAATTTCAGCCACGCGCTGGTGCGCCGTCTGCCCGCAGAGCCGCTGCTCGATGCCATCCATACGGCGCTCGGCGAGCCGGTGCAGATGGACAAGTTTCCTGAAGTCCGCCGCGCAGGACAAATCACCGGCGCCCGCTTCATCATCAAATCGCGCAGGCCTTCGGCGGCGGAACTCTTTCTCAAGGAATTCGGCAAACCGCCCCGCAACACCGCCTGCGAATGCGAACGTTCCAACGCCAGTTCGCTCTCCCAGGTCTTTACCCTGACAAGCGGTCCGGGTGTGGACAAACTGCTTCGAAAAGGCGACAACCGCCTTGGCGACCTGATCGAAGAAAAAAAGCCGCCGCAGGAAATGGTCGATGACCTGTTCTGGCGAACCCTCAGCCGTGCCCCAACGGAGGCGGAGTCTGCGAAGCTCGTCCCGGCCCTTGAAGACGAGTCCGGGCGCCGCGCAGCCCTTGAGGATATCATGTGGGGCCTGCTGAATTCCAAAGAGTTCCTGCTGCGCCGCTGATCCCGCCTTATTTGTCGCCGTGGAGCTCAATCGTTCCCTGGCGGACAGAAAAGGCGTCGTTCCCGGAAAAGACAAGATGAACCGTGCGGCCATCGGCACTCATCCATTTCGTTGGAAGATGCATCATCTCACCGGGACCGGTATCCCAGGCGTCCGAGTGAAAAGCGACCGTCCACGGACCCCACGGTTCGGGCGCATCGTATAGGGTGAATCCGCCGGAAAAACGCGTGTCGGCGCCCGGGCCCGTCATGCACCAGAGATATCGTTTCAGGCCGGCGTCATAACTCATGCTTGAGCGATAACATTTCCCCGGATTGCTGAAAACAGCGCCGCGCTGCGTGATGTCGCGGCTCCATACCGGCACGCCATCCGCATCTGTCCTGACAAAAAATTCGAAGGCATTCTGCTCACGAAGCCGGGTCCGCGGGACGCGGGCCATCACCATGCGGTCGGCTCGGTCATAGGCGTTGTCCGCATCGTGCGAATAGAGATAAACGTAATCATCCCGCGCACCGCTGTAGTTCTTGCCAAAATTCAAAAAACCGGGACATCCGAATCCGGCAGTGAACTTCCAGTCCGCCCACGTCCAGGTGGCGGCATGATCCGCGGACCAGCCCAGCCGGGCATTGCCGGTGTTCCGGGCGAGTTGATAGAGCACACCATCCACCATCAGCATGCCGCTGCATTTGCGGCCGTTCCTGCCGTCTCCTTTGGCTTCACCGGAAGGGGAGCGGATATTGATGCCCCCGGGGTTCAATGGCTCGCCGGTGATTTTTGCAAATCCCGTGCTGAGCTTTTCAGGAAGGAATGGCTCGAAACCGTTGCCATCGCCATAGGCGGCGTAGAGCGCATTGTCGTCCGCCCACGTCATCGGCCAGTTGTCGCTGCCTGCCGCTTTGCGAATAATGGTATTCGCCGGTGCCCAAACGATGCGTTTGATGACGGGACTGGGAGAGGCGGGAGGCGCGGCAGCCTTCTTTCTTGCGCCGGCTACGGCACGGGAGATGGGGCCAAGGAACGGTTTGAGCGGATCGTAATGCGCAGCGTTGGCAGCGCGATCCCACGATTTTCCGGCACGCGCAATGACGAGGTCCAGGTTGGGCATGACCACAATGAGGCTGTCGTAGAGACCCCATGACCAATAAGCATCCCGCGGAACATCCGCGAGCGTGCCGTCCGCATTGTTCCACCAGAGCAGGCCATAGTGTGCCGCGGCTTCGCCGTGGGTTTTGTCGTGAGCCGGCAAATCCGCAAAGGCCGGCGACGGCTGCCGCACCGCTTCGATGAAATTGTGTGTCAGGATTTGCTCGCCCTTCCACCAGCCGTCGCGCAGGTAAAGATAACCGATGCGGGACATCGCCTGCACATTCGCGCTGAAGCCGGAGCCGAATTCGCGGCGTTTGATGCCGTTAATGAGGTCGGGCCGATAGGCATTCTTCCTCCACGAAAGGTCTTTGGCGGCAATGCCGATCGGTGTAAAAACGCGCTCAAAGAGCACTTCGTTGAGATCGCGCCCGTACGTTAGGGTGAGGCACTCGGCGAGCCAGTTCGGGCCGCCGTTGCTGTAGTGCCATTTCGTTCCCGGAACGAAGAGCAAATCGGTGTAACCGCCCGGCTTTTCAAAACCCGCTGTTTGCGCGGCGAGATGGCGCAGAGTGATCTTTTCGAGCCAGCCGGTTTGCGCGTTGGCATCCGGAGGCACGCCGAAAGCCGGATGGAATTTCACCGCCGGGTCATCAAGTTTGACCTTGCCGTCCTTCAGGGCGAGGCCCAGCGCAGTAACGCCGATGGCTTTTGACGAGGACTTGAGGTCATAGAGCGCGGCCTGATCTCCCCACGACAGAATCTGCGTCCCTTCAAAAATGATGCAGCCGGAACCGCCCCCTGTCAGCGCATAGTCCCGCGCCGCATGGAGCTGCGACTCATCGATCTCGAGCCCGGCCGGATCAGCGGTGGGCCAGTTCCCGTCCGGCCAGCCTGCCGCAGCCGCTCTTCCCGGAATTCCAAAGAACAGGGGAAGTGCGCAAAGGCGCGCAGCAAATCCGGCGGACATTCTCATGGTGAAGGCGCGATGCCGGAGACGTTACGGACTTATGCAGCATACATTTCAATCCCGTTTCCCCGCGGCGGCATTCCACCTTGCCCCTCCGGGAATCGCCGTTATGGGAACCTATCCCTTTCCATGACAAACCGTATCGACGAGACCTTCTCCCGCCTTCGTGCGTCCGGCAAAAAAGCCTTCGTGGCCTACATTTGCGCCGGCGACCCCACGCTGGAGCGAACGCTGGAGATCGTGCGGGTGCTGGCGCAGTGCGGTGCGGATATCATCGAACTGGGCCTGCCATTCTCCGATCCCCTGGCGGATGGTATCGTGAATCAGATGGCCGCGGGCCGCGCGCTGGAAGCCGGTGCCACCACCGCTGGGGTGATGGAACTCGTGCGAGCCATCCGGAAAGAGTCGCAGATCCCCCTCGTGCTCTTCACCTATCTCAACCCCGTCTATGCCTACGGCTTCAACGCCTTTCACGCGGACGCACTCAAAGCAGGCGCCGACGGCGTGCTGCTCCTCGATCTTCCCCCTGACGAGGATGGCCTCAATGAAGAACTCGCCGCCGCACCGGGCCTCAACCGCATCCGGCTCATCGCACCCACCACTCCCGCAGAGCGCATGCGCACCCTCGCAAAGGACAGCCAGGGCTTCATCTACTACATCAGCCGTGAGGGCGTCACCGGCGCTCAGCAAACCCTCGCCACCAACATCGGCAGCCAGGTGGCGGAAATCAAAGCCGGCGGCGCGACCACGCCGGTCTGCGTCGGTTTCGGCATCTCCACCCCGGACCAGGCCCGCGCCGTCGCGGAGGCGGCGGACGGCGTGGTTGTCGGCAGCGCCATCGTCCGCATTGTTGAACAACACGGGAAGGCTCCTGAGCTTGCCGCGAAGCTGACGGATTTCGTCAAGCCGCTGGTTGATGCGGTGAAAGGCGTCTGACGAATCGGCGGCGAATGCCCAACCCCGATCAAATTCCCAGCTTCACAACTTTCGTCTTCGCAAGGTCGTCGTGCAACGTGTTGCGGCCCGTGCGGAAAATCAGCAGCGCGTCCAGCAGCCAAACGAGAGCGAAAGCGGGGTGAATAATGGCCAGCAGGGACGGAACGGCGTATAAAAAGGCGTAACGCTTAAGTATGAGATCCTGAACGGGCGGCAGAGAATCGCCATTCCGGTTTTGAACCTGTAATTTCATCACCTTCTTGCCAAGGGTTTGACCGTTCTTGAGGAACGCGAAATTCACCGCCAAAAAGACGGCAAAGACGATCACAATTCCAAGAAGCGCGAGTCCGGGCGGCGGTGCCAATTCCTTCATCCCGCCTAGAATACCGTGTTTCACAAACATTTCGTGCTCCTGTTCCGCTGTTACTTTCGGGTACAGGTACTCCTGCTGAAGGAAATAGATCGGCACGAGGACGAGGTTATCGATGAATGCTGACGCAAATCGCTGGGATCGCGTGGCAAGAGAAGCGGGTCCGGCTGCCGGGGCAGAAATTGGAGCTTGGGGCGATTCGTAGGGATTGTATTGTGCAGACATGGAGCGCGGGCTGTAGAAAACCGTTATGGTCTGCAGCGTCTGCGGTAATGACACCCGTAAACGCGCGGACGTGCAAGCACTTCGCGGCGGATTCTGCAATTTTCATTCGGGCGAACCGAAAGGTTGAATCCCCGCCCGCAGACTGCCATTAGTCCCCTTCTCCCCCCCTATGTCTCAAATCGCTCTGCTGCATCAGGTTTCCAAATCCTATCAGGCTGGCCGGAATGCTCCGGTGCAGGAGGTTCTGCGCGGAGTAAATTTGCAGATCAAGGCCGGGGAAACGCTGGCCATCACCGGTCCCAGTGGCTGCGGGAAGAGCACGCTGCTGCACATCCTGGGCACGCTCGACCGGCCGGATTCGGGCACCGTGACGCTTTTTGGCGACAACGTCGGCGACATGGACGAAGCGGCGCTTAGCCGTCTGCGCGCGGACCGCATCGGCTTCATCTTTCAGCTTCATCACCTCCTGCCGCACCTCACCGCCCTGGAAAATGTGCTGGTGCCCACGCTCGCCGGGGCCGGCAAAACGGACCGCAAGGCCGCTGCCGAACGCGCGCGCAAACTCCTCGACCGCGTGGGCCTCAGTGCGCACACTGACAAAAAACCTTCGCAGCTTTCCGGTGGCGAGCAGCAGCGCGTCGCGGTGGTGCGCGCGCTGATTCGCCAACCCGGTTTGCTTCTTGCCGACGAGCCCACCGGAGCGCTTGATGCCGCCACCGGCAGAGCGCTCATGGACCTCCTCCTCGAACTCAACGCCGAACTCCACACCGCTCTGGTGGTGGTGACTCACGATCCCAAACTCGCCGCGCTGATGAAACGCCCCCTGCACATGGCGGACGGAAAGTTGTCGCCCTGATTGCCTCATGCCTAACGCCATTCTTCTCATGCACTGTCCGGACCAGCCGGGTCTGGTGCGCGCCGTCGCTTCCTTCATTTCTGAAAACCGGGGAAACATCATTCAGTTCGACCAGCATGTGGACAGCGTGGACGGTATCTTTTTCATGCGCGCGGAGTGGGACCTGGAAAAATTCGTCATCCCGCGTTCTGATCTGCCGGTGTTCATCCGCGCTCTCGCCGAGCCGCGGCAAATGACATGGAGCCTGCATTTCACCGACCAGCGGCACCGTCTCGCTCTTTTTGTTAGTAAAGAAGCCCATTGCCTCTACGACCTCCTTAGCCGTCACGATGCGGGCGAACTCGATGCGGACATCCCCGTCATTGTCTCCAATCATGATACCCTGCGCCCCGCCGCCGAACGCTTTGGCATTCCGTTTCACCTCATCAAAGTGACCCCTGATAACAAGACCGCCGCGGAGGCGAAACAGCGCGCTCTCATGGAGGAGCACGGCGTCGATACCATCGTCCTTGCGCGCTACATGCAGATTCTGAGCAACGAATTTTCCGCCGCATGGCCCCACCGGATCATTAACATTCACCACAGCTTCCTTCCGGCATTTCCTGGTGCCAGACCTTATCACAGCGCTCATGCGCGCGGCGTGAAGATTATCGGTGCCACCAGCCATTACGTCACCGCCGATCTGGACGAAGGCCCTATCATCGAGCAGGACGTCATCCGTGTCTCGCACAAGGACACCGTGAGCGATCTCATCCGGCAGGGCAGGGACCTTGAGAAGGTGGTCCTCGCTCGCGCTGTGCGCTGGCATGTGCAGCGAAAGGTCCTCAGCTTTAACAACCGCACGGTCATTTTTTCCTGACAATGTTGACCGACTCCCATGCGCACCTCGAATCGAAATCATTGCGGCATGAACTCCCTGCCGTGCTGGAACGTGCCCGTGCCGCAGGAGTATCCCGCATCGTGGCCATTGGCTGCGATCTTCCCACCAGTCGCGCCTGCCTCGAAATAGCGGAGCAGTTTCCAAATGTGTGGGCCACGGTGGGCGTGCATCCCTGTTATGTGACGGAGGTCACAGAGCCCGACTGGCTGGAGCAACTCCGCACATTGTCACGTCATCCGCGCTGCGTTGGCCTTGGCGAAATGGGGCTCGATTATTATCACAACCCGCCTGACGGCTGGAACCTTGCCGATTATCAGGCAAGGCAGCAGCAGTTCTTCCGCGCTCAGTTGGAGCTCGCAGCAGAAGTGAAGAAAAACGTCGTCGTCCATCAGCGCGACCGCTCCGGCATGGACTGCTGGCGCGATATTGTGAACCTCGTGACTCCATTCCACGGGAAGCTGCGGGCCGTTTTCCACTGCTGGATTCTTCCGTGGGAGGAAGCCGCACCCATGGTCGCCGCGGGACACCTGGTCAGTTTCACCGGTATTGTCACTTATCCGAAAGCCCCTGAAGTCGCCGCCTGCGCTGCCGCCGTCCCTGACGGAAGTTTCATGGTGGAAACCGACAGCCCCTACATTGCTCCTGTGCCGCACCGGGGGCAGCGCAATGAGCCGGCTTATGTTCGCCACACCGCAGAGCGCATCGCCGCTTTGCGCAGTGTCAGCCTCGAAGCGCTCGCCGCTTCCACGAGCCGCACCGCAGACGGATTCTTCTCATTCCCCGTCACATGAGCACCGTTGCCGAACGACTCGCGGAGATCAGGCGGCAGATTGCCGAAGCGGCGACGCGCTGCGGGCGCGATCCGGAAAGCGTGCAACTCTGCGCCGTGAGCAAAACATTTCCGGCCGAAGTCATCCGCGAAGCGATGGATGCGGGACAAACGCTCTTCGGTGAAAGCCGCGCGCAGGAGGCCATCAGCAAAATCCCTCAACTTCCGCCCGCCCGCTGGCATTTCATCGGGCATCTCCAGTCTAACAAAATCAGAAAAGTGCTGCCGCTTTGTGAAATGTTCCACAGCGTGGACAGCATCGACCTCGCAAAAGACATCAGTCGTATCGCAACAGAGTTGCGGCTGCGCCCAGGCATCCTCCTCCAGGTCAACGTCGCCGGCGATACTGCGAAGTTCGGTTTCGATGCCTCCAGTGTCGCTGCCGCGCTCCCGTCACTGCTCGCTCTCCCGGGCATCGACATCCGCGGCCTCATGACCATCCCTAACTTTTCAGACGAACCCGAAGATTCCCGCCCTCACTTCGCCGCCCTTCGTGAATTGCGCGATCACCTCCGCGCTGCCACCGGCGCACTGCTTCCGGAACTCAGCATGGGCATGAGCGGCGATTTCCCTCAAGCGATTGAAGAGGGCGCCACTATCGTGCGCGTCGGCAGCGCGATCTTCGGCGGGCGATAGCCCTCAGGGATTCCGCCACAGCCAGCGCAGCGAATCCGGCAAAATGCTGCCGCCGTGTTTGCCGCTGTGCGCCCCGCGTTCATCAGTGACGAATTTTGAGTCGTACTTCGCGAACGCCAGCGAGTCCGCCATCATTTGATTGGCCAGCACCCAGTTGCCGTGGATGTTGTTAAGATCGTGTGCCCCGTCCTGGAGAAACACACGCAGTGGCTTCGGCGGCGTCTTGCGGAGCAAAAACGGATAGTGATAACCTCCGCGAATGTTGGTGAAGCTGCCCACATGGCTGAGCACTTTGCGGAATAGATCGGGCCGTTCCCACGCCGCCGTGAAGGCGCAGATGCCGCCGCTGCTGATTCCACAGGTGGCGTGCTTGTCAGGCTCCGCCGAAAAAGAATAACGTTTCGTCACTTCCGGCAAAATCTCCTTCTCAAGAAACTTCGCGTAGTCCCCGTTCGGAGTGTCATACTCCACCGAACGGTTGCTCTTCATCTTGTTGAGCACCTGCCAGTTCGTCTCCTCCGGCAGCGAATCCGCAAACACTCCTGGATCGATAAAGACACCCACAGTCACCGGCATTTGTCCGGCGGCGATCAGATTATCGAAGATGATCGTGGTCTTGAACTCACCCTTCGGATTCACATACGAGTGACCATCCTGAAAAACCATGAGCGCCGCCGACCCGTCCGGCTTGTATTGCGCCGGCACGTAGATTGACACGTTTCGAATCGTTCCCGGATACACACCAGTGCTCTTCCATTGAAAGCGCTCGATCTTCCCCGCAGTCACGCCCTCCTTCGCCACCGCTTCAGGCGGCACCGGGAAATCCGGTTCCTTGTATTTCTCCTGTGCCTTGCCGGCGGACAGCGGCAAAATCAAAATGCATCCGCCGAGCACGCGGCAGCCGAAACGACGAAAGAAAAGAGAGGTGTTCATGTCAGGTAAGGCACGGAGTGATGCTTCATCATGACGCCGTTGGATTCGCCGACCGCGCAAAACGAACGCGCAATCACGTGAGGAAATCCGGAAATTCCTGAAGCGAATGGCTTGCCGCGATCCAAACTGACGCCATCATTCCGCGTTGGTCCCCGCAGCCCTGGATTTATTGCAATGCCTGCCGAACCGGAAACAGTCGCCGCGTGGATGGAACAGCTTTCGGACTTCGCCCGTCCGATGATCGAGCGCATTTACAAGATCATCCGCAAAGCCGCGCCGCAGCTTGAGGAGGGCATCCGCTGGAGTTCTCCCACCTTCATCGGTCGTGGCCTCGTGTGCTCCTTTGCGGCTTTCCAAAAGCACGTCACCCTGGTGTTCTGGCGCGGTGCGGAACTCAATGACACCACCGGTCTCCTCACTCACGGCCAGGGCCGCAGCGCCATGCGCTCCGCGAAATTCACCTCTCTTGATCAAATCGACGACAAGGTAATCCGCACATGGGTCACCGCCGCCGTGGCCCTGGATAAAGATCCCGCCAAGCCCAAGCCTAAACCGCAAAAACGCCCTGAAGCCGCCGTTCCAAAAGTGCTTGCCGCCGCTCTTTCCAGGAATCCGAAAGCCCGCGGCGCCTTCGATGCCATGCCGCCGTCACACCGGCGGGAATACTGTGAATGGATCGCAGAGGCCAAACAGGAGGCCACCGTGCAGCGCCGCGTGGAAAAGACGATCGAAAAGCTGTCAGCAGGCGAAGGATTGCACGACAAATACCGCCCGTAGCCTGTTCCCCGGCCATCAATTCCAGCGCAATTTCGGATCCGCATCCTTGGCCTTGTCGTACGCCGGATTCGGCACCGGCATCTGAGCACCCGTTTCCTTGAGCCAGGCGTCGAGGCGGGAGGTCAGATCGCGGACTTCGCCCGGGAACTCCGCCGCAACATTCTTCCTCTCCTCGCGGTCGTTCAACACATCATACAACTCAGTGCGGGCATCCTCGTAAAAGCGAACCAGCCGCCACCGCCCGTGGAGAATCGCGCTGTAAGGCGTCGCTCCGCCGGGATGATAGTGCGGATAGTGCCAGAAAAGAGGCCGGACTTCTTTGAAACCATTGGTGGTAATCAGCGGACGGAAATCCCTGCCATCCGCGGGCGGCGTCGCGCCGGCCGCCGCTGCAATCGTGGCATTGATGTCCATGCTGATGACCGGTATAGGACAGCGCATGCCCGGCGCTGTCACTCCCGGCCATCGCACGAGGAGAGGCACACGCACGCCTCCTTCATAAGCGGAGCCCTTTCCGTCACGCAGTCCGAGATTGGTGGTGATCGGCTTCTCCGGGTTATTGATCAGTCCGCCGTTATCCGACATAAAAATGAATACGGTGCGGTCCTCAAGTCCCAGCTCCCTGACTTTCGTCCGCAGCCGCCCCACACTGTCGTCCACGCTCTCAACCATTGAGGCGTACACCGGATTCCTCTGCGGCGCATCGTTCCGGGCTGCTGCCTTGTATTTTTCGATCACCTCCTTCTTGCCTCCAAGCGGCGTGTGCACTGCGAAGTGAGGGAAATAAACGAAGAACGGCCGGTCTTTCCGTTCCGTCATGAACTTCTCAACTTCCGCGGTCAGCCGTTCAGTGAGGAACTCGCCAGGAGGTCCATCGGGCAATGCCGGATTTTGATAGGGTGGGAACCATGTGTAGGGCTGCCCCCGGGACGTGCCGCCCGCATTGACATCGAAGCCGTGGCTGGCGGGCGGTTGTTTGCCGAGATGCCACTTTCCAAACGAGCCCGTCGCGTAACCTTTGGATTTCAACAGCTCGGCGAGTGTGGTTTCCTCCTCCGGCAGTTCCTGGCACCACTCGGGAGGCCGCAGTTTCGCAAACGGCCTTCCATGGCCCGCGATCCAGTCCGTGATGTGAAGACGCGCCGGTGCCTTGCCGGTAAGCAGCGCCGCCCGCGTCGGCGAGCAAACCGTACAGGCGCTGTAGGCTTGTGTGAACATCGCGCCGTCCCTGGCCAGTTGATCGATGTTAGGCGTTTTGTAAAACGTGCTGCCCGTGCATCCGAGGTCCGTGGCCCCCATATCATCGACGAGCAGGACGATGAAGTTCATCGGTCGCTCCTCCGCGGCAGCTAAACAAAGCATCGCCAGCAAACAAAACAGAGCGCGCCTCATACTCCCGCTCAGTTCGCCTGTTCCAAATCCAGAAAATACCTCCAGCTCTCGCAGGTCTTCATTCCCCGCACGGCGCTGAAGAACGGACGCCAGCGCGGCGGACGCGGCTCCTGCAGCGGAAACATGCGGGCTTCCGACGGCAGCTTGTTGCTCTTCCGCGTATTGCAGCGAACGCAGGAGGTTACCAGATTCTCCCAGGTTGTCCGGCCGCCCTTGTCCCGCGGAATCACGTGATCCAGATTCAAATCACGGACCTCGAAGATCCGGCCGCAATATTGGCAGATGTGCTTGTCGCGGATGAAGATGTTCTGCCGCGTCAGTTTCACATCCTTTTTCGGCATGCGGTCGTAAAGCGTCACCACGATGATCTGCGGCAGCATGAACGCCGCTGAGACCGTGCGCAGCACATCCGGAGACGTGGCCGCGTGACCGTTGAGTGTCCGGCTGGAAACCTCCCGCCAGGAGCGAATATCATGGGTCGCGAAATTCTGCTCTTCATCCACCGACACGACGTGCGCGTGACCGAGAACCATCAGGGTCACGGCGCGCCGCACAGTGCAGGTGTTGACCGGCTGCCAAAGCCGGTTTAGGACGAGCACTGGTCTGTCGAGCACGGAAGTCACGACGGCGCGGACCGTAGAGGCGTTTTTATTTTCTGCAAGGTGAGGGAAGCGCGGGCACCGGGACGTCATGACGGGGAGAATCTCATTGACCTTTTACGCGATTTTACTGCAACCTTTACCCGTTCCTTTGCGGATCAGCCCGCACGGGCCGCCCTGCCCTTCCCCTCCAAATACCCATGAAAACGCCCGCCTTTGCCGTGCTGTTCCTGGCCCATGCCATCGCCGCGCAGGCTGGGGGAATCTACTGGTCAAACCGCGGAGCCGGACTGTTGGAACGGTCCTCCTACGACGGAGCCGGGCGCAGCACCGTCCTGAGCAATGCCGGATCGAACGTTAGAGGCCTGGCCCTCGACCTTACTAACAATCTCATCTACTACGCGGACAACGGCGCGGACATCATCTACAAACTCAACCTCAACGGCACGGGCCGCACCGCCGTGCTCTCCCTCGGCTCGAGTTTCCCCGCGGACTTGCGTCTCAATCTCACCGCAGGACATCTTTATTTCTGCGACCAGCAAAACGCCCGCGTCCGCCGCATCAATCTCGACGGCTCCAATCCCGTCAACATTGTCACGGATACTACCTACCAGCCCTACTATCTGGACCTCGATCTAACCGCCGGCAAAATCTACTGGGGCGACTTTGATGGCGTAAGCGCCAACACCGGCAACGTCTTCCGCATGAATCTTGACGGAACGGAGCGTGAGACCATCGTCACCGGCAATCTCGAAACCCGCGCCGTCTGCGTGGATACGGGCGCGCAGATGCTCTACTGGGTGAACCGGAACGCCGGAAAAATCATGCGCTGTCCGCTGAGCGCTCTTCCGGTGAACGCCGCCACCAGCCCGGCGGTTCAGACGCTCTATTCCAATTTGGATACCCCGCACGGAATGACGCTGGATATACCGGCAGGCAAAGTTTACTGGGTGGACACGGGCACTAACGGCTTCCCCAACACCGTTGGCGACCAGGGAGTCAGCCGCGGGGATATGGATGGCAGCGGGCCGCATGAAGTGCTGGCCTCGCTCGGCAGTGAACCGTGGGACATCGAGGTCGATCCCCGTTGTGCCAGCTACGCAGAGTGGAAGGCGCGTTATTTTGTTCGGAATCCGGGCACCATTGCGGACCCCGGCTCCGACCCCGACAATGATGGACTCCTCAATGTCATGGAATGCGCTCTCGGTCTCCATCCAAACAAAAGCGACCTCTCCGGATTGCCCGTCGTCACCACGCACACCGAATCCGGCGTTACCTATCCCGCCATTCAATTTACCCGGCGCACCGGCATGGCGGGCCTCAGCGTGCTGCCGCAGCACAGTTCAGATCTTGAGTTCTGGTGGGATGAAAACAGTCCCACGGATGGCATCCCCCGGCTCACCAATGTCAGTGTCACTCCTCTGCCGGAGGGCATGGAGCGGGTCGTTGAGCGATCCATCTTTTCCCTGGCGGAGAATCCGCGCCAATATCTCCGGGTGAAGGCCGCGGTTACGCCCTGAACACAGCCAAAACGCCCTGTTTACTCCGGGAGGGGAGTCTTTACTAATCGGGCTTCTTTCAGCCCTCCTCCCCTCCATGCGAATCTGTTTCGCCTCCCTCTCCTACATCTATCTTTTCTACGGTTTCATCATCCTTCTGGTTGGCTGGTGGGTGGTGATACGGATGCGGAAAGCGGCGGGAAAATGGCGGCTTCGATTTTATGCTCTTCCCCGCCCCTGGCTGAAGTACCTCCATCAGGACGTGCCTTTCTACGAAAAGCTCCCGTTGGAGCTGCGCGCCGAATATCAGGACAAGGTGGTCCAGTTCGTCGATGCCAAGCTGTTCCGTCCCGGTGGCTCCATTGAGGAAGTCACCTACTCGCACCAGGTGCCCATCGCTGGCAACGCCTGTCTGCTCCTGCTCAATATCGGCAATGACAACAACTACCCGCGCGTTCTGACGGTGTATGTTTACGATCACAAGGATACCGTCCCTGAACCGCGCTCCAGCACCATCATCCTGCTGTGGGACGAAGCGAACCGCCGCGCCATTGATCCGCGTGACCGGGACAAAAGCACCCTGATTCCCATTGCGTCGCAGCTCGGATGGGAAACCGCCGGCAAATCCGCCCTGCCTGATGTTCTGCTCATCGCTCCGTGGGCCAGAGTGCGCACGGCGGAGTTCGTCGAGGCCAATCCTGGCCTTTTGGAAAAAGCCGCGCAGGGCGAGGCCATTGACGTTTTTGCCGTCGCCACGGAAATGTTTCTGGCGGTGCCCGCGCTGCTTCAGCGGCAGCACCCGGCACTGTATGAGGCTATGCGCTTGTTTTACCGTGTTGATCCGGCCCGCTGGAAGACGAAATAGACTGCCGCACACTTCACTAAAACTTGTCCCACATTCCGCCGACAGATCAGAAGACCCCGGAAGCAGAGGGCCGGCAAGACCCTTCCAATCCGTACGCTCCTCCAAAAGCGGACCTCTCTCATAAGCACGCCATCCATGGCCGCTTTGCCCTGTGCGTGCTGTTCTTTCTCCACGCGGGTGCCATGGCTGCTTACGCTGTGCCCTTCCCCAATGTGCTCGATGCCCACGGGCTGGGCGCGTTCGCCGTGCTCGCTGTGGGAACGGGCAGCGTGGCGGCCTTCATTTCGCCCATGATCGTCGGAACCCTTGCGGATCGGAAATTCTCTCCGGAGCGTCTGCTGGCGACGTTGACCTTCCTCTCCGGCACGCTGCTGATCCTTGTCCATTGCGCCGTGCAATTCGGCTGGGGCACCAACGTCTTCCTCAGTCTCATGATGGCTTACGCCTTGAGCAACGCGCCTGGTTTTTCGCTCGTCACCAGCGTCGTCATGAGCCGGCTCAGTGATGCCCGCCGGCAGTTTGGCCCCATCCGCGTGTGGGCCACCATCGGGTGGATGGTCGCTTCCATGGTGGTGGGCATCATGCTCGCGCCGCAGTCTCCCGCCGCCGGTTATGTCGGCGGCGGCATTTTTCTCGCGGAGTCCATCTTCTGCCTCACGCTTCGTCCCACACGTCCTCCGGAGGATCGCACACCGCGGCGGCTCCGCGATTATTTCGGCTGGGATGCGATGATTCTGCTCCGGCATCCGGATCATCGGCTGATCTTTTTCACCTCTGCGCTCTTCTCCGCCCTGCTCTCCACCTTTTACCTCTACACCGTGCGTCACCTCAAAGTAGCGGGCGACGCCAAGCCTGCCCTCACCATGGGAGTCGCTCAGTTCTTCGAAGGCGTTGCCACCTTCGGACTCGCTGCGGTGCTGCTGCGCTTTCGCATCAAATGGGTGCTCACTGCAGCGCTGTTCATCGGCGTGCTGCGCTTCGCCCTGCTGGCGCTGGACAAATATCCTCCCATCGTCGCCAGCGTGTGCCTCCACGGACCCCTCTTCGTACTCTATTACCTCACGTGTCAAATTTATCTCGAGCAGCGCGTGGACTCGCGCATCCGCTCACAAAGTCAGGCCCTCCTTTCACTGATGAACAGCGGTGTGGGCAACCTCGTCGGCTACACGATCATCGCATGGTGGTATGAATTCTGCCGCCACGGCAATCTCGTGGACTGGCCCCGCTTCTGGGGCGTGCTCGGCATCGCCGCCGGCCTTCTGACAATCATGTTCGTCATCGGCTACAAGGGACGGAAGCGGATCTAAACTTCAAAATTCAAACATCAAACTTCAAAGGAACTTCAAGATCCAAACTTCAAACGTCGCACGCCAGCTTTGGAGCTTGATGATTGAGGTTTCTCTGAAGTTTGAAGTTTGAATTTTGAAGTTTTCTCACGCCAACCCATTCCTCACCAGCAGCGCATTCAAATCCGGATCACGTCCCATAAAATCCCGGAACAATTTCTCCGGCGGCTCGCTGTTTCCTTTGGCGAGAATGCAGTCACGGAAACTCTGTCCTGTTTTGGAATTGAGCACGCCCTCGCGAAGGAAGCGGCTGAAACAATCCGCGTCGAGCACTTCCGCCCAGAGGTAGCTGTAATAACCCGCGGCGTATCCCACCGGACCGCCGAAGACATGCGAAAAGCGGCGCACGATCGCCGGCGGTTTCGTCTTCAGCGGCATCAGGTAACCCTTCAGAATTCCATCGATCAGCCCATCAAGGTCCTCGTCGCCATTGTTCGCATGGTTAATGTGCAGTTCCAGATCCATCTTCCCGAATGCAAGCTGTCGCATCGTACTGACCGCCGAAAGATAATTCTTCGCGGCGATCATCTTCTTGAAGAGCTTCGGCGGTATTGGTTTGCCGGTCTCGTAATGGCGGGCAAAAAAGTCGAGACTCTTCCGCTCCCAGCAGAAGTTCTCCATGATCTGTGAGGGCAGTTCCACAAAGTCCCACGCCACGTTCACGCCATTGAGCGACTTGATCTCCACCTGTCCCAGCAGGTGGTGCAGCAGATGGCCGAATTCATGGAAGATCGTTTCCACTTCGTTGTGGGAGAGAAGCGCCGGCTTGCCATCCACCGATGGTGTTAGGTTCCCGCAGATGAGCCCCAGATGCGGTTCCCGGTCCAGCTCTCCCCCTGGTGGCCGTCCCGTCTTCAGATAGTGCATCCACGCCCCGCCGCGCTTGGGATCGCGTGGATGCCAGTCAGCGTAGAAGGAACCGAGATGCACACCCTTTCCATTCCGGATTTCGTAAAACTTCACTTCCGGGTGCCACACTTCCACCGCATCCGGCGGACACTCTCCGCCGGGTTCGACAAACGCGGTGACACGCTCGCGGATTTCAATGCCAAAGAGTTTTTCACAAAGGCGGAACATGCCGCCGATGACTCCATCGATCGGAAAATACGGGCGCAGTTCCTCCTCGTCAAAATCATACATCGCCTTCCGCCGCTTCTCAGACCAATAGGCAGTTTCCCACGGCTCCAGCGGACCGCTGCGCTCATTCAGCGCCTCCGCTTTGTATTCCTGCAACTCGCGTGTCTGCCTGGAGAAAGCGGCGGCTACGCGGTCGTGCATGTCCTCGACGAAGGCCAGCGCCTTGGCTCCGTTTTGCGCCATGCGCCGCTCCAGCACCAAATCAGCGAAATTCGTTTTGCCCAGCAGCTCCGCTTTTTCCTGACGCAGCGCCAGAGCGCGTTTGATCAGCGGAGTGTTGTCCCACTCACCGCTGTGCCCCACCGCCACGCTGCCCTCCCACACCTTGCGGCGCACCTCTTCATCGTCGAGGTACTCCATCACCGGCAGAAAACTCGGCGCCTTCAGCGTGAAGCGCCACGCGGGCGTTTCGGGTGTGCCGATCCCTTTCGCCTTCGCCTCCGCACGGGCCGCAGCCCGTGCCGTTTCCGGCAGCCCGGCCAGTTTTGATTCATCATCGATGATCAACTCCCATGCGTTGGTCGAATCCAAAACATTCTCAGAATACTTCTGCGTCACCTGGGCGAGTTCCGCCTCCAGTTCTTCAAGCCGCTTTTTTTTGCCCTCCGGCAGATCCGCTCCGCTGGCGCGGAAGTCGGCCATCGTTTCTTCAAAGTAGCGTCGCTGCACGCCGGTTAGCTTTGCCGCGTCCGGTGTGCCGCTGAAGGTCTTGAAAAGATCCCAAAGCGACTCGTTCAAATACAACCTCGCAAAGAATTCGGAAACCTTCGGCAGCATCTCGTTGTAAGCCGTGCGGAGCGCCGGGGAATTGCACACGCTGTCGAGATGCCCGACTTTTCCCCACGCTTCATTCAAAGGCGTCAGGGCATCCTCGAATGCGAGGAACGTGCTCTCAAATGTCATTCGTCCCCGGTCCGTGCGGCACACGGCATCGAGCCGCTCCGTCGTTTCCTCCAGTGCCTTTGTGATGTCCGGCACCACGTGGTCCGGAGTGAGCGTGGACCACCGGATGAGAAATGAGTCGTCGAGGAACGGATGCGGGGAAGCCATGAAAACAGAGTAGTCAGAATTATTTGGGCGAGGAAATCACCCCGGGCAAGGCCGGTTCAGAGCAATAGTGAAACCGCCTGCGGTTGCGCGACCGCGGCGTCATGTGTTATCCGCCCCCATGCAAACACCCGTGGACCATCTTGAACCGGCGCAACTCTGGAAATTCTTCGGACAGCTCTCCCAAATCCCCCGCGAGTCCAAACATGAAGATAAGGCCATGGAATGGCTCGTCGAAACGGGCCGCGCGCTCGGCTGTGAGGTGGAAACACAGCCCATCGGATCACCGGACCGTCCGTTCTTTGGAAACGTGTTGCTGCGCAAAGCGGCGACCCCTGGCCGGGAGGACAGGCCGGTGACCGCCATGCAGGCGCACATCGATATGGTATGGGAAAAAAATGCGGATTGCGCTCACGATTTTTCGCGTGAGCCCATCGCGCTGCGCATCGACGGAGATTTTGTTAGGGCGACCGGCACCACGCTCGGGGCCGATAACGGAATCGGAGTGTGTTCCGCACTGGCTGTGCTGGCGGACCAAACGCTGGAGCACGGTCCCCTGGAGGTCATCGTGACCGTCGACGAAGAGGCCGGTATGAGTGGTGCGCGCAATTTGAAGCCGGACTGGCTGCGGGCGAAGTATTTGCTGAACCTGGATTCGGAAGAGGAGGGCGAAGCCACCATTTCCTGCGCCGGCGCAAGAGACAGTCAGGGCTCGCGAAAACTAACACTCATTCCCGCGTCCCCAGGCCAGGTTTGTTTGGCCCTCAAAGTGCGCGGACTCGCCGGTGGACATTCGGGATTGAACATCGGTGAGGGTCGCGGCAATTCAAATAAAATCATGGCCCGGGCCCTGACAAAACTGATGGAGAGCGCCACCCTCGAACTGGCCTCCGTGCAGGGCGGAAACAAACGTAACGCCATTCCGCGCGAAGCCACCGCCGTGTTCTTTTGCGACGTCGCGGACGAAGCGCGCCTGCGGGAAATGGCCGGTCATTTGCAGTCTGAGGAACGCGCCGCTTTAGGCAAAGTGGATGCAGGACTAACAATTACCCTCGATCCCTCCGCCGCACCAGACACCGTAATGAGCGCCGCCGATGCCCGGGCCGTCCTCGCGGTCCTGAACGAATTGCCCAACGGCAAGCTGGCCATGAGCAAGGAGGTGCCCGGACTGGTCGAAACCTCGACGAATCTTGCCATCGTCTCCACCGCCGGTGACACTGTGGAGATCGCCCTCCTCTCTCGCAGTTCCGTCGATGCTTCGAAACACGAAGTCGCAAAGCAAATTGAAGCCGTATTCACCCGTCATGGGTTCAGTTGTGAAGAACTCAACGACTACCCCGGCTGGCAGCCCGTGCCGGAAAGTGACGTCGTGCGTTTGGTGAAGGGGACGCATCAGGAGGTGGCCGGGGTGCCGCTCAAGATCACCGCCATGCATGCCGGGCTGGAGTGCGGACTGATAGGAAACGTCTATCCTCAAATGCAAATGATCTCCTTCGGCCCCAATATGTGGGGCGTGCATACCCCGGAGGAGCATGTCAGCATTTCTTCCGTCGCAAACTTCTGGAAGCTCCTGCGCGGCGTCATCGAACGGGTCTAACCGCATTTCTAACAGTCCGGGCAGAACGCATGCGGCCTGCCCCAGCGTTGGCACGGCACAACAATGGTACGGAGAGCGATCTGTGGCGAAGCCCAGTCGCTTTCGCCTCCCATCGATGCAGCGAAAGCGAGTGGCCTCCGGCACAGGTCGCATCTGCTTCCGCTCTCCGGCGCGACTGAAAATCTGTGAGGATAACAGGCGAGCCCAGGCCAACCCTCGTTTCTCACATTCCGGACAAAAAAATCCGGGCCCCGGTCACGCTGGCCTCCTTGCCGGCCGCGGCAACGGACCCGCCCGTTATGAATAGATCGCCATTCCACGGCGATCTGACGGGGTGGTATTGCCTCACGCTAAGCACGATCCTGACAGGCAGCGCTGAAAGCGCGGGGCAAACCAGCCCGGGGCGCAGCGACGAAGGAGCGCAGCCCCAGGTAAGGCCCCCACCCACCGGCGATGAGAGCGCTGAAAGCGCGTGACACCCACCCGGTCGGGCAGCCAGCACCACTGCGCGTTACCCGGGACCGCGCCTGGCAAATAGGCAAATCACTCCGACGGCACATTCTTTCCCCGGACGGTGAGCATCCGGGCCAAAAAAAACAGACGCCGGCTTTTAGGCCGGCGTCTGCGCACAGGATGATGTCAGATTCCCTGACGTTTCACTTCACGATCACATACCGCGCTTCGAGCGCCTTGGTAATGCGTGCCGCATTTTCGCTGAAGTGAGCGCGGGTGTAGTTATCAAGGTTCCCGTTGCCGGAGGCGGCCTTCAGCTTGTCGCGCAGTTCGGTCAGTTGAGTGGCGGCGAGATCGCTGATCGGCTTGGCCGCGGGAGCGCCGCCGAGCTTGTTGTTCGCCAGATCCATCAGGCGGTCCACGTGCTCGCGCTGGAGATTCCGGCGCAGGCTGCTGACCAGCGGCTGACGGTCGCTGTATTTCTTCGCGGCATCCACGTTATCCAGTTCCGTCCACGCGGCCCCCCGCACCGTGTTGAGTACCTCAGGAAGCGTTAGGGCGTCCTGATCGGAGGGCGTGCGGAACTCATTGTCGAACACGCGGCTCAGTGTCACCGGATTGAGCATCGCCGTCATGGCGCTGGCCTGAATTCCCAGCACCCGGTCGTGCACCGGCCAGTTCGGCTCGTCGAAATGAGATTCGAGATCGAACCATTTATCCACCGTTAGGTATTTGAGAAGGTTCGGGCTGAGGCCGTAGGCATCGTCCGGGAACGTGTTGGCGAGGACGAATTTGATGGCGTCCCGTTGCTGGGCCGCGGGCACCGGCTCCACCGGAACAGTCGCGTTGGGATCACCCTTGCGGTTGCGGTTCACGAGACTGCCTCCGAGCCAGTTCGCCATCATCATCACGGACTGCACCTGGGTTTGCAGGGTGAGTTGATAACCGCGCCGGGCCTTGGCCCACGAGTCGCCGTCCTTGACGAACTTGTCGAGCAGCTTGCCGCGGTGCTCGCGCACAAGGCTCATCTGGTTCTCGGCAAACGCGATCGGGTCCTTGGCAAAGTCATAGCGGCGGGCGCGCGGGTCGGGACCGCCGGTATCTTCATCCGTGCCGTAGGTGAGCTCAGGCTGTGTGTTCTTCGCAAGGATCGGCTTCAGGTCCTTCTCGAACGTGTAGCCATACTCGATTGCCCACTCATCATAAGGCCCGACCTGGATCATCCCGTAGTCGCCCTGCGGCGTGCCTTTCTTCGCGACGATGTTGATCGGAATATAATCCATCACACTTCCGGTGAAGGCCTTCTTGCCCTTCACGCCGTCTCCGTTGATCTCGCTGTACGAATAGATGGTGGAGCCTTTGAAGTTGTGACGAAGACCAAGCGTGTGCCCCACTTCATGCACGGTGAGATCAGACAGCAGAGGCCCGATGAAGCTCTCCGGAATGCCGTCCACCATTTGCTCGCCGGGAGCGGCGGTGATGGATTCCGTGGCCATCGCCATATCCATGAGAGCGAGGCCCTGGCTCATCCAGTCTGCCGCCTGGCAGAAGCCGTTGAATTGCACACTGCGTGTGAGGCCGTCGTATTCATTTTTGCCTGCGAGCGGTCCACTGGCCATGGCCGCCGCCAGCGGGTGACCGCCGAGTGCAGGCATGGGCGAACGCTTGATTTGATCGAGCACTTCCGCCCGCCGTCCCGGAGCCGCGAGACGCACGCGCGGGTCCCAGTTCGGATTGTTATGCAGCCAGGCAAACGTCTCCGGCGATGCGCCTTCCATGGCGATCTGCGGGATGATGTCGTTGTACTGCTTCCACCAGTGACGAATCCACCCATCCGTTAGGACGATGTCCGCATCGAGAATCTGGCCCGTGAGCGGATGCGTGCGGCTGGGCCCGATCGCCGTGCCCACGCCGTTGGACAGCCAGCGGATGAAATTGTAGTTCACGTCCTCCGGGTCCTTCTCCATGTGCTCGCCGGTGGTGGCGTCCTGGAAGTAAACCTGGATCGCATTCACGAGTCCGATGCGCTCGAATGCCTTGTTCCACATCTCCACCCCTTGCTTCACCCAGCGGCGATAACGAATGGGCGTCGTGTGCTCCACATAGAAAATGATAGGATTCTTCGGCGGGCTCAGCTTCAGACTCGGATCCGCTTTTTCGAGGAACCAGCGATTAATAAAACGCACCTGAGTGTCCTCCGGCGTGAACTTGCCAAAGTCCGTATAAGTCGTGGTGAAGAAACCCACTCGCTCATCGGCCATGCGCGGCTGATAACCCGTGTTTTCCGGGATGAGGCTGAAGCTGTAGTGGAACGTGCGCAGCTTTCCTTTGGCCACCGGCACCTCCACGGCGATTTCCACGTTATTGGCGAACGCCTTGGCCGTCCGGATTTTGTAGATCGCCTTGTTCATCCCCATCGCTTCCGCGCCAAAGAACTTCTCCGCATGCTGCAGCACGATCTCGTCGAGATCGATCACAGGCCCCCCATTCGGGATCATCGTCACCACGGGAACATCGAGGATCACGCGGTCCGTGAAGAGACGCTTGATGCTGTCCTGGCTCGACTTGTCGCCGGTCGAGCGGATGTCGAGTTCCGGAGTCACCATGGCAATCCGTTTGCCGTAGGACCGCCAGTAGAAATACATGTCGCCCGCCTGCAGGCCGGCGTAGTTGTCGCCGCTCGCCACCGTTAGGGCGAGGTAGTGGCGCTGGTTGGCGTATTGCGCGGGCAGTTCTGCATAGAGCTGCTGGTCTTTGCCGCGGCTCCAGAGAGTGTAGAAAGACTTGCGTCCATCCGCCGTGCTCACCACGCGCTCAAAACCCTTCAGCACTTCGTCAGGCTTCGGAAAATCCGGCGCGGGAGGAGCCTCTGCCGGAGCCCCGGGCGGAGCCGGGATAGTGGCCGGTCCATTGCCGCCCGGAGCGGGAGGAGCCTGGAGAGGATTTTGAGCATGCAGGGCAAGCGCAAGGCTCCCCAGCGCGGCTGGCAATGTTAGACAGAGTGGAAGGCGCATAATTTAGAGTGGGTTGAAGGTTTAGAAATGCTTACTATTATGATATTTCATCAAAATTCAGAAAAGTCCAGCGCCAAAATACGGCGAATCAAAAAAAAGCTACTTCCGGAATTGAGGAAATGCAGTCGCACCGGACCAGGGGAAATGGACCACATCGGGGATGAGCAAATCGTGAGGCGTCCCGCAGTTAAAAAGGTTTGCGGCACCAAACGGTGGAACGGCGGGTAACTCGGGTTCTTTCAGTCGTGTATGACGAATCGATGTCCGCCTCGCCTTCCCTCAATTCCTATCCAAAAACGCTCTGCTTCCGTTGACGTTAAGTCCCATAAGTTTTAGAATAACCCATGTTTTCAAAAAGAGACGCTGCGGCGTCGCATGCTCCCAAACCCATCTTCTTCCGAGTATTACTCGCTGCCCTCAACCTGTCGGTCTGTCTGATGGCTTGCGCCCCTGTAACCGGCTTCTGTCAATCGATCCGTGCGGAGGAACAAAAACAAGCGCCGGCGAGTTCCGCCGAAGCGGCAAAAGCTGCACTGGAGCGTCTCGCCAATGACTTCCAGCGGCACTTCCTTTGGGCCGGCCGCGAAAACCTTTTCCGCAGCCTAAACCGGGAAGACCCCGTCCTTACAAAACAGATGGCCCTCCTCGGCGAACGCGTGATGAAAGTGGAAACGGAACCCGCTTCCGACAAGTTCTTCGGGATCGTGAAGACCCGGGTGATCGGCAGATTCGATAGCGTGTATTCTCCCGGTCAACAGGAGAACACCTATCGATTTGTCTGGCTCAATCGACACTGGGATCTGGTGTCGGGCACCACTGAAAAGAACGGCAAAACGGCCAACCTGTTCGGGGCCGAACTGCTTCCGCTTTCCGATTTTGATGGTACGGAGCATTTTCGCGCCGCGCTTAAGTCATGGACCAAATTCGACGCGGACCGGATGACGCAACCGGATGCCGCCGTTCAGGTCGCCAAATCGACCGCCATCCGGCAAAAAGCCGCTAGCGCCCGCAGTTTACGGGAGATGTATGAAACGCTCTGTGAAAATCTCACCGGCGAAGAAATGGCGGGTCTGTTGCAGGGATCGACGCTTGACTCATGTTCCGTACTCAAACCGGTTATGCTGGCCAATGCAAGCCGCGTAACCCCTGCTCTCGCACCTTTGCTCCGGAATCCAAAAAGTCACAGGCCCGTCGGCACGACTCAGCAGATTCGCGACGACTCCCTCGCATTTATTGGCTACCTGCTCAACGCCGCGCCCGACTCTGCCGCGCTGCAGGCTCTCATCTCGCTTTGGCCGGTGGATGCAGACAAAGACAGGTCTCAGTACCTTATGCAGGCCTTGGCCGCCACCGGATCCCGCGAAGTCATTCCCATCGTCATCAAAGCTCTCAATTCGAAAGACCGGAACTACCTCACCGGGTCAGTTACGTTTGCGATCTCTCAGGAGGTCTATGCAACTGTCATTTCCCCGGAACTGGCGTCTGCCGTCGCCGCGTGGGCACAGTCCGAAAAAAGCAGCGATGTTTTCCCGCCGACAGTATTCCAGCTCCTTGCCATCACTGCGCCGGAGGATGCAGTCAGAATGGTTTCCCGGCCATCAAGCAGCGACCTCAGGCAAAGCTCCCGAACCGTCGCGTTGATGACGGCGCTTTTCGGGCAGCATGTGAAAGTGCCGAGACCGATGCTCCTTGAGTGGCTCGCTGCGCGGGAGGAACTCGATAATGCTCATCCGGGAGCCGCTGGAGAAATCTCCCGGATCGTCCTTGCACTGCTCGGAGATCACTCCCATCCGGACGACCTGAAGACACTGGAGGAAGGGCTGACAAGCAAGGACAGAGAAATAAGCATTGGTTCCTTTTGGGGGTTGGCAAGGTGGCATGGCCTCCCCGAAATCAGGTGCGACACTTTTTTCGATGGGACTGACGACCTGCGACCAGGTCTGCCCCGGGAGGCAAGGAATGCCTGCATCGCGGAATATGCAGCCATCGGACTTCGGTTAGCGCCACTCGATAAAATCTGTGAACGTTTCTCTCAACTGTTACTTAAGGAGGGCGTCGACGCATTGAAAGAAGTCGGTGAAACGGAACTGTCTGATCTAATGCGCAATGCTATCGCCCTCACACCTCCACCGGACTCTACCGCTCTGGATGCGCTCAATCAAAAAAGGGATCGATTACCCCGCACCTACGAAGACAGCATTCTAAAATACAGAATCCGTCACAAGGAAGTCTTCAAGTCATTGAAGCGCTGACGCCCCGCGCCCGGCCGTGTAACAATCGGCGCGAATAATTTCTTCGTTCAGGAAGCGCTTCAACCCCCTATCATTACCATCCGGATGGTAACGATACACCGGAACATTTCGCATTTTCGCACGGAAGTCTTTACCTCTCCTCACCCTCTTCCGCGGCACAAATCCCCGCATTTGCCGCCTCCGGAACCTCTTCCTTCCCGCCTTTCCCGGTTCAATCGCCGGTTCTGCTTCCCTGCCGGAAGCCGGTCTAAATTCTATTTGACTTTTTTTCCCGTAATCACCGCAGTTCTTACTATCCGCGGGCTCTTTTACAGGAATCACCCGCAGGCAATTTCCCCGCCCCCCCAGCCCTGAACCCACTTGGCCGGTTACGCCTTCTCCATGCCAATGCACCCTCTCTTTCTCAC